>DASUDX010000061.1:0-25976 GCA_036275365.1 Nevskiaceae bacterium
CCGGTGATCGGCCGCGATGAGGAGATCCGCCGCCTGATCCAGGTGCTGTCGCGCCGCACCAAGAACAATCCGGCCCTGATCGGCGAGCCCGGGGTGGGCAAGACCGCGATCGTCGAGGGCCTGGCCAGCCGCATCGTCAACGGCGAGGTGCCGGAAAGCCTCAAGGACAAGCGCCTGCTGAGCCTCGATCTCGGCGCGTTGATCGCCGGTGCCAAGTTCCGCGGCGAGTTCGAGGAGCGCCTGAAGAGCGTGCTCGCCGATCTCGCCCGCGAGGACGGACGGGTGATCCTGTTCATCGACGAGATCCACACCCTGGTGGGCGCCGGCAAGGCCGACGGCGCGATGGACGCCGGCAACATGCTCAAGCCGGCGCTGGCGCGCGGCGAGCTGCGCTGCATCGGCGCCACCACGCTGGATGAGTACCGCAAGTACATCGAGAAGGACGCGGCGCTGGAGCGGCGCTTCCAGAAGGTGCTGGTGGGCGAGCCCAGCGTGGAGGACTCCATCGCCATCCTGCGTGGCCTGAAGGAGCGCTACGAGGTCCACCACGGCGTCGACATCAGCGATGGCGCCCTGATCGCCGCCGCCAAGCTCAGCCACCGCTACATCACCGACCGCAATCTGCCGGACAAGGCCATCGATCTGGTCGACGAGGCGGCCAGCCGCATCCGCATCGAGATCGACTCCAAGCCCGAGGCCCTGGATCGGCTCGATCGCCGGCTGATCCAGCTCAAGATCGAGCAGATGGCGCTGCGCAAGGAGAGCGACGAGGGCGCCCGCAAATCGCTCGCCGCGCTGGAGAGCGAGATCGCCCGCCTGGAGCGCGAGGTCAGCGATCTCGACGAGCAATGGAAGGCCGAGAAGGCCAGCGTCTCCGGCTCGGCCAGCGTCAAGGAGGAACTGGAGAAGGCCCGCATCGATCTCGACGCCGCCCGCCGCGCCGGTGATCTGGCGCGCATGGCCGAACTGCAGTACGGCACCATCCCGGAGCTGGAGCGCCGGCTCGCCGCGGCACCCACCGACGCCGCCCCGCTGGCGCCCAACACCTCCCGGCTGCTGCGCACCAGCGTCACCGAGGATGAGATCGCCGAGGTGGTGGCGCGCTGGACCGGCATTCCCGTGTCCAAGCTGCTGGAGGGCGAGCGCGACAAGCTGCTGCGCATGGAGGCCGCGCTGCACGAGCGGGTGGTCGGCCAGGACGAAGCCGTGGTGGCGGTGGCCAACGCCATCCGCCGCTCGCGGGCCGGGCTGTCCGATCCGCAGCGGCCGATCGGCTCCTTCCTCTTCCTCGGCCCGACCGGCGTGGGCAAGACCGAGCTCTGCAAGGCGCTGGCCGGCTTCCTGTTCGACAGCCCGGAGGCGATGGCGCGCATCGACATGAGCGAGTACGGCGAGCGCCACAGCGTGGCGCGGCTGATCGGCGCCCCCCCGGGCTATGTGGGCTATGAGGAAGGCGGTCAGCTCACCGAGGTGGTGCGGCGGCGGCCCTACTCGGTGGTGCTGCTCGACGAGGTGGAGAAGGCCCACCCGGAGGTCTTCAATGTGCTGCTGCAGGTGCTCGATGACGGGCGCCTTACCGACGGTCAGGGCCGCACGGTGGATTTCCGCAACACGGTGATCGTGATGACCTCCAACCTTGGCTCGCAGCTGATCCAGGAGATGATGAGCCGCGAGGCCGACGGCACGGCGGCCGCGCAGACCTACGCCGCGATCAAGGAAGGCGTGATGACGGTGGTGGCCAGCCACTTCCGTCCGGAGTTCATCAACCGCATCGATGAGGCGGTGGTGTTCCATCCGCTCGGGACCCGTGCCATCCGCGCCATCGCCGGGCTGCAGACCACCCTGCTGGCCCAGCGCCTGGCCGAGCGCGGCATCGCCCTGCGGCTGAGCGAGGCGGCGCTCGATCATCTGGCCCAGGCCGGCTACGACCCGGTCTATGGCGCGCGGCCGCTCAAGCGCGCGGTGCAGACCCTGATCGAGAACCCGCTGGCGCGCGCCCTGCTCGATGGCCAGTTCGCCACCGGCGACACCATCGAGGTGGGTCTCGCCGACGGCCGGCTGCTGTTCCGCCGGGCCGAGGCGGTGGCGGCCGCCGCCTGAGTCAGAGCCGCTCGAGAAACCGCCGCAGGCGCCGGGTGGTCGGCGCCTGCGGATCGTCGAGCTCGGTGACCAGGGTGAAGTGGTTGCGCGCCGCGATCAGCCCACCTTCGCCGCGCAGGCCGCGCCTGCGCCAGGCACCGAGATAGTCGCGGCTCTGACGCTGGAACTCGGCCGACTCCTGGGCCCCGACCAGGGTCAGCAGCGGCGGGGCGCGATCCGGCAGGCGCCGCAGCGGGCTTTCGCTGGCGACCGTCTCCGGGGTCAGCCGGATCAGCGGCTGCAGCCAGCTGTGGCGCAGCGGCGCCAGATCAAACAGACCGCTGAGGCTGACCAGGCCGCGCAGACCGGCATCGGCCAGCAGCCCCACCTGCTGCCCGCCGGCCGAGTGACCGATGGCCACCAGACCCGCCGCCCCCACCAGCCGCCGCTGCTGCAGGGTGGCCAGCAGCCGGCGCATCTGTGCGGCGATGCCCGGCAGGCTGTTGCCTGGACACAGGCCGTAGTCGGCCACCACCACGGTGTACTCGGGAAAGCCCAGCGCCACATGGTGGAAATCGGCCGCCCGCAGCGCCACCCAGTAGCCGCCGTGGATGAACAGCAGCAGCGGCCGGCGCGGATCGGACCCGGCAAACACATCGGCGCCCTCCTCGGCCGCCGGGCCATAGCGCAGGCGGGTGTGCGCCCGGCGGGCGCGCGCCGCGGCCGAGCGGCGCCGGTAGGCCTCGATGTAGGCCTGCTTGTAGCCGACCACGCGCGACTGGTCGTACTGCTGGTCGATCTCCGCCGCGCTGGTGAAGCCGCGGTAGAGCGCCCCGCTCATTCCGGCAGGCGTGGCAGGCGACCGAACCCGGCCGGATGCTGGGCCGCCAGCCAGGCGGCGATGGCGTAGACCGCCACATTTTGCTCCAGCCCGGCGCGGTCAATGCTCTCCAGGGTGTCGGCCGCGGTGTGGTGGAGATCGAAGTAGCGGCTGCCGTCCTGGCGCGGATCGAGCACCGGCACCCCCCGCTCGCGCAGCGGGGTGAGGTCGGCCCCGCCCCGCGCACCGTTGCGGCCCAGCGCCACCCCGAAGGGAGCGAGGGCGCGGGCCATGGCCTCGATCGCCGGCCACTGCGCCGGGTCCACCCCGGCATCGAGGCGGAACACCGCGCCGCTGCCGAAATCCGCCTCCATCGCCAGCACATGGCGATCCAGGCTCGCGGCGTGCGCGCGCGCATACGCCTTGGCGCCGGACAGGCCGAACTCCTCGTTGGCGAACAGCACCACCCGCAGGGTACGGCGCGGCTTGATCCCGAGCCGGGCGATCTGCCGCGCCGCCTCGATCACGATGGCCACCCCCGCGCCGTCGTCATTGGCGCCGGTGCCGACATCCCAGGAATCCAGATGCGCGCCCAGCAGCACGATCTCATCGGTCTCGCCCGGGATCTCGCCGATCACATTGGCGGACATCGCATCCTTGAGATAGCGCGCGCCCACGCTCAGCGAGAGCGTCACCGCCCCCTGGGCCAGTTGCGCGGCGAGGCGGTCGGCGTCGCGGTTGGCCAGCGCCACCGCCGGAATGCGGGCGGCGCTGCTGTCATAGCGCAGGGTGCCGGTGTGGGCGACCCGCTCGCTGGAGGTGCCGATGGAGCGGATCACCGCGCCCACCGCGCCGCGCCGGGCCGCCTCGGCCGCGCCGCGCACCCGCACATCCACGGCGGGGCCGTAGCCGCTGCCATCGCGGGTGCGCTCCATGCGACGGTCGAAGAAGACGATCCGTCCGCGCACCTGCTCGAGCGGCCGCGCCTGCAGGTCCGCCACGCTCTCCACCCGCAGCACCGGCGCCTGCACCTGCCCGCCCTCGCTGCCGCCCAGAGCCACCGCCGCCAGCGGTTCGGCATCCCCGGCCAGGCTCACCCGCACCTCGCGGCGATTCCAGCGCGGCACCTGCACCGGCTCGGCACGGACCTCGGCAAAGCCCTGCTCGCGCAGCAGGCGCTGGGCCCAGGCCACCGCCTTGGCATCCCCGGGCGTACCGGCCAGCCGCGGCCCGACCTCGGTGGTGAGCGAGGCCACCCATTGATACGCACGGTTGTCAGCGGCGATCTGGCGCTGCAGCTGCTCGAGCGGAGCCTCGGCCTGCAGCGGGCTGCCGAGACTGGCGAGCAGCAGGCCGAGCGCGAGGCGGCGTCCGCTCACGGCTGGGCCTCGAACTGACGGCGCAGCTCCTCGACCCGACGGCGGTTGACGCCGAAATCGCGATAGCCGAAGCGCGAGAGGGAGCGCACCTCGATGCGGCCGTCCGGCTGCACCAGCAGCTCCAGATCGTCGCGATAGCGCATGCGCGGGGTGACGAACACCGCGTGCAGATAGCCGGGCTGCTCGTGCTCGATGCGACCGCCGATGCGCTCGACCACCTCGCGCAGCAGCACGAACGCCGCGTGGGCATCCCCGGCGTAGCGCAGCGCCGGCACCTGGTGGATGTCATCGCTGGCCATCGAGGAGACACAGCTCGGCCGCGCCGGGCAGCCGGCGAACACCCCGCTGCTGCGGTAGAGATGACCGGGGGTGGTGAAGGTGGCCCAGAGGGCCAGTGCCAGGACCGCCAGAGCGAGGAAGGAGAACCAGCGCAGGGCGCGTTTCATCGGGTGGACTGTCCTTTCCGGGCCGGTGCATCCTGCACCAGCAATGAGGCATCGAGGCGGGTCTGGTACCAGTTGGCCCGCCAGCACAGATGGGGGCCGGTGGCGCGGCCGGTGGCCCCGACCTCGCCGATCACCTGGCCTGCCGCCACCGTCTCGCCCTCCTTCACCAGCAGGCGCGAGAGGTGCAAATAGGTGGTGGACAGGCCCTGGCCGTGATCGAGAATCACGGTGCCACCGGTGTAGTAGAGGTCATCGCGCGCGAGGCTCACCTGGCCGGCACCGCTGGCCAGCACCGGCGTGCCCTGCGGGGCGGCGAGGTCGATGCCGAAATGCGGCTGCTTGGGCGTGCCATTGAGCACGCGCTTGCTGCCGTAGACCCCGCTCACCGTGGCCGGTACCGGCCAGCGGAAGCCCTCGCGGAACCAGGCGGCGGCGGTCTCGCGATTGCGGGCGGCGCCCACCCGCTGATTGTCGAGCGCGATCTGCCGCTGGGCGGCGGCCGGCGGGCTCACCATCTTCTCCGGCAGCCCGCTGATGCGCTGCTCGTCATAGGCGCGGGCCTGCACCGGATACTCGTAGCGCTGCGGCGGCTGGCCCGGTGCCTGCACGGTGAGCTCGGCGGCGGGCGCCTCGTCCACCGCCAGACCGAGCACGAAGGCGCCCTCGCGGCTGACCGCCAGCGCACGGCCATTGAAGGAGACCGCACTGCCCGGTGCCACCTCGCCGATGATCACCCCGCCCTGCTGCCAGCTGCCGCGCAGACGCGGCTCGCTGGCCTGGGCCAGGCTAGTGCCGAGGATCAGCAGCAGGGCCAGTCTTCTCACGGTGCCAGGCCCGCCTGCTTGAGCACCAGCGCGTACTCATCGGCGATCTCGCGCAGGCGCTCGAAGCGGCCCGACTTGCCGCCGTGCCCGGCCTGCATCTGCACGCGGAACAGGATCGGGGTCTGCGCCGAGGTATCGGCGCGGCGCAGCTTGGCGACCCACTTGGCCGGTTCGAAGTACTGCACCTGGCTGTCCCACAGGCCGGTGGTGACATAGAGCGCCGGGTAGTCGCGCGGCGCCACATTGTCGTAAGGCGAGTAGCTCAGCAGATAGTCGTAGTAGACCTTCTCCTTGGGGTTGCCCCACTCGTCGAACTCGTTGGTGGTGAGCGGGATCGACTCGTCGAGCATGGTGGTCACCACATCCACGAACGGCACATGGGCGGCGATCATCCGGTACTTCTCCGGCGCCAGATTGGCGATGGCACCCATCAGCAGTCCACCGGCGCTGCCGCCCTGGGCGAACACCCGGTCGCGCGCCGCATAGCCCTCGGCCACCAGGAAATCGGTGACATCGATGAAGTCGGTGAAGGTGTTCATCTTCTTCAGCAGCTTGCCGTCCTCATACCAGCGCCGGCCCAGCTCCTGGCCGCCGCGCACATGGGCGATGGCGTAGACGAAGCCACGGTCGAGCAGGCTCAGGCGGTTGGCGCTGAAGCCGGGATCCATCGGATAGCCGTAGGAGCCGTAGGCGTACTGATACAGCGGCGCGCGCCCATCGCGCGGCAGGTCCTTGCGGTAGACCAGGGACACCGGCACCCGCGTGCCATCGCGGGCCGTGGCGTGGCGGTACTCGGTGACATAACGGGCCGGATCGAAATCGCCGAGCACCGGCTCGACCTTGCGCACCGTCTTCTCGCCGCTGGCCAGGTCATAGTCGATGGTGGTGTCCGGCGTGGTCATCGACTCGTAGACATAGCGCAGGCTGGGACTGTCGAAATCCGCGCTGCCGACCAGGCTCATCACATAGGCGGGTTCGGCGGCCTCGATGCGCGACTCCGCCGCACCGGTCTTCCAGGGCTTGAGACGGATCTTGAGCAGACCCTCGCTGCGCTCGTTGATCGCCAGATGGGTCCTGAACAGCTCGTAGCCCTGGATGAAGGCATCCTCGCGATGCGCCACCAGATCCTTCCAGCGACGGCGCTCGCCGCTGTTCTTCACCGGCGCCCGCACCAGCCGGTAGTTGGGCGCGTTCTCGTTGCTGCGGATGACGAACTCGCCGGCGCCACGGCCCGGCAGATGCTGGGCGTCGTAGAGGTGGCCGGGGCTGCGGCCGGCAATCGAGCGCAGGGTCAGCGGCAGCCCATCGGCGCTGGCGTAGAGCTGCTCCGAGGTGAGCGTGCTCGAGCAGTAGATGTAGACATGGCGGTCGGACTTCGAGCGGTTGAGGCCGAGGTAGTAGCTCTTGTCGGTCTCGGTGTAGACGATGCTGTTGTCCGCCATCGCCTGCCCGCGCTGGTGGGCGCGCACGCGATAGCCGAGCAGGGTCACCGGATCGGTCTCGATGTAGAGCAGGCTGCGGTTGTCATTGAGCCAGGCGATATCGCCCTGCACCGGATGGAGCTGATCCGGCAGCACCTCGCCGGTCTCCAGGTTCTTGATCCGCAGCGTGAACTGGCGGCGGCCGACCCGGTCCTCGGTCCAGGCGATCCAGCGGTTGTCCGGACTCACCACATAGTAGGCGAGCTGGTAGTAGCTGCTGTCCCCGGCCAGCTGGTTGGCGTCGAGCAGGATCTCCTCGGGCGCCTCCAGGCTGCCCTTGCGGCGGGCGTGGATCGGCCGCTCCTGCCCCTTCTCGTAGCGCTGGTAGTACCAGTAGCCGTTGTCCAGATAGGGGACGCTGGCGTCGTCCTCCTGGATGCGGCCGCGCAGTTCCTGGAACAGCTGTTCGGACAGCGGCGCGATGCCGGCGGTCATCGCCTCGGCATAGCGGTTCTCCGCCTCGAGATAGGCGAGCATCTCCGGGTTCTGGCGCGCGTCATCCCGCAGCCAGTACCAGGGATCCTCGCGATCGCCATGCGGCGAGGCGACCGTATGCGGCTTCTGCACCGCCAGCGGCGGCTGCGGCGCGGTGGCCTCGAAGCTCGAGAACGCCGGTCCCGGGCTTTGCAGCCCCGCACAGCCGGCCAGCCACAGCGCACCCAACAGGGTCAGCACACGCATCACGCTCTCCTCAGGTCCCGGTCGTCAGACCGGATCGGCGGCCAGCCCCGCCAGGCGTTGCACGGCCTCGGCGAGCGGCAGGGTTTCCTGACGCTCCTCGCCCCGCAGACGCAGGGTCACCGTCTGCTCCTCGGCTTCCTTGCGGCCCACCACCACGATCACCGGAATCTTGTGGGTGGCGTGCTCGCGGATCTTGTAGTTGATCTTCTCGTTGCGCAGATCGCTCTCGGCGCGCAGCCCGGCGGCCTTGAGCGCGGCGCAGACCTGTTCGGCGTAGGGGTCGGCGTCGGAGACGATCGGCGCCACCACCGCCTGAACCGGCGCCAGCCACATCGGCAGGGCTCCGGCGTGCTGCTCGATGAGGATGCCGGTGAAGCGCTCGAGCGACCCGAGGATGGCCCGATGCAGCATCACCGGCCGCTGGCGCGATCCATCCTCCGCCACATACTCGGCGCCGAGCCGCTCGGGCAGCAGGAAGTCCACCTGCAGGGTGCCGCACTGCCAGTCGCGGCCGATGGCATCGCGCAGCACGAACTCCAGCTTGGGGCCGTAGAAGGCGCCTTCGCCCGGGTTCATGG
Source organism: Nevskiaceae bacterium (assembly GCA_036275365.1). Lineage (GTDB taxonomy): Bacteria > Pseudomonadota > Gammaproteobacteria > Nevskiales > Nevskiaceae > DASUDX01. The sequence continues at coordinate 8,289 of DASUDX010000061.1, forward strand.
TGTAGGGCAGGCCCGCCGCCTCGATCGCCTCGCGCAGGGCGCCCTCGGCGCGATCCCAGAGCGCATCGTCGCCGCCGCGCTTTTCAGGACGATCGGAGAACTTCACCCGCACCTCGGTGAAGCCGAAGGCGCGGTAGACCTGGGTGAGCAGGCCGCAGAAGGCGACCGTCTCGCTGTTGATCTGCGCCTCGGTGCAGAAGATGTGGGCATCGTCCTGGACGAAGCCACGCACCCGCATCAGGCCGTGCAGGGCGCCGCTGGGCTCGTAGCGATGGCAGGCGCCGAACTCGGCCATGCGCAGCGGCAGCTCGCGGTAGGAGCGCAGGCCCTGGCGGAAGATCTGCACATGGCAGGGGCAGTTCATCGGTTTCACCGCCAGCACCGAGCGGCTGCCCCCGCCTTCGTCGACCTCGGCGATGAACATGTTCTTGCGGTAGTTCTCCCAGTGGCCGGACTGCTCCCAGAGCAGGCGGTCGACCAGCATCGGGGTCTTCACCTCGACATAGCCGCTGGCGTCCAGCCGGCTGCGGATGTAGCGCTCGAGCTGGCGGTAGAGGGTCCAGCCCTTGGGGTGCCAGAACACCTGGCCGATGGCCTCTTCCTGGAAATGGAACAGGTCGAGCTGGCGGCCGAGCTTGCGGTGGTCGCGCTTCTCCGCCTCCTCCTGCTGACGCAGCCAGCTCTTGAGCTCGTCCTCGCTGGCGAAGGCGACGCCATAGATGCGCTGCAGCTGGGCATTGCGGGCATCGCCGCGCCAGTAGGCGCCGGAGAGCTTGGTCAGCTTGAAGGCGGTGCCCACCTTGCCGGTGGAGGGCAGATGCGGGCCCAGGCACAGATCCAGCCACTGCGGACCCTGGCGGTAGATGGTGAGGGTCTGGTCGCGCAGTCCCTCGCGGATCCACTCGGCCTTGAAGCGCTCGCCGCTGGCCTCGAAATGGGCCACCGCCTGCTCGTGGGACCAGACCTCGCGCACGATCGGCAGATCGCGCTTGACGATCTCGCGCATGCGCGCCTCGATCGTCTCCAGATCCGCCTCGGTGAAGGGTTCGTCACGGGCGAAGTCGTAGTAGAAGCCGACCTCGGTGGCCGGACCAAAGGTGATCTGGGTACCCGGGAACAGCTCCTGGACCGCCTGCGCCAGCACATGGGCGGCGTCGTGGCGGAGGGTCTCCAGCGCCTCCGGCTGATCGCGGGTGATCAGCTGGATCCGGGCATCGCGGTCGATCGGCCGGGTCAGGTCCCACAGCTCCTCGTCGACCCGCACCAGCGCGGCCTTCTTGGCGAGTCCGGGCGAGATGCCCTGGGCGATGGCAAGCCCGGTGACCGGGGCGTCGAAGCGCTTGACGGCGCCGTCGGGGAAGGTGATCTGGATGGACATGGGGAAGCTGGGCGTCTCAGAAGAACCGCGGCCGTGGCCAGCCGCATTGTGGCGCAAGCCGCCGGCGCTCAGCCGGTGGCGCGGACGAGGGCGGCCTGCAGCCGGTCCAGGCTGCGGCGGCGGCCGAGCAGGAACAGGGTCTGGTCAATCGGCGGGCTGACCGCCATCCCGGCCAGGGCCACGCGCAGCGGCTGGGCCACATCGCCGAGCTTCAGGCCCAGCCGTTCGGCCACGCCATGCACCGCCGCGTGCAGGGCCTCGGGCTGCCAGTCCGGGCCGGCCAGCGCCTCGAGCAGGGCGCTGAGCACCGGCGCCGCCTTGGCGGAGAGGTGCTTGGCGGCATCCTTCTCGTTGTAGCCGCTGAGTTCCTCGAAGAAGAAGCGCGACTTCTCGGCCATCTCCACCAGGGAGCGGCAGCGTTCGCGCTGCTGCTCGATCACCGCGGTCAGCGCCGGTCCCTGGGCGGGGTCGATGCCGATCCGGCGCAGATGCCACTCGAACTCCGGGGCGATCACGGCGGGATCGGTCGCCTTGAGGTACTGGTGGTTGACCCACCAGGCCTTTTCCATGTCGAAGCGCGCGGGGCTGGCCGAGACATGGTCGAAGTCGAACTTCGCCATCATCTCCTCGCGGGTGAACAGCTCCTGGTCGCCATGGCTCCAGCCCAGCCGCACCAGATAGTTGAGCAGGGCCTCGGGCATGAAGCCCATGGTCCGGTACTCCATCACCCCGAGGGCGCCGTGGCGCTTGGACAGCTTCTGGCCGTCGCCGCCGAGAATCATCGAGACATGCGCGTACTGCGGCGGGGTGGCGCCGAGGGCCTTGAGGATGTTGATCTGGCGCGGGGTGTTGTTGACATGGTCATCGCCGCGGATCACATGGGTGATGCCCATATCCATGTCGTCCACCACCACGCAGAAGTTGTAGGTGGGCACCCCGTCGGCGCGGGCGATGATCAGATCGTCCAGCTCGCGGTTGTCGAAGACGATCTCGCCCTTGATCAGATCGCGCAGCAGCACCTGCCCCTCGGCGGGATTGCGGAAGCGCACCACCGGCGGCACCCCGGCGGGGACCGGCGGCAGGGTCTTGCCCGGCTCCGGACGCCAGCGGCCGTCGTAGCGGGGGCGCTCCTTGCGCGCCTGTTGCTCGGCGCGCATCGCGTCCAGCTCCTCCCTGGTGCAGTAGCAGCGATAGGCCGTGCCGGCCGCCAGCATCTGCTCGATCACCTCGGCATAGCGATCGAAGCGGCGGGTCTGGTAGATCTCCGGAAAATCGCTCTTGAGCCCGAGCCAGGCCATGCCCTCGAAGATGGCGTCCACCGCCGCCTGGGTGCTGCGCTCCCGGTCGGTGTCCTCAATGCGCAGCAGGAACTGCCCGCCGCGACCCTTGGCGTAGAGGTAGGAAAACAGCGCGGTGCGGGCGCCGCCGATGTGCAGGAAGCCGGTGGGACTGGGCGCGAAGCGGGTGACGGTCATGGCGGTGGGCCGGGAGAGGGAAGCAGAGCCAGGGGGCGGAGTCGAGGCGGCCTCGGGCCCGTCAGCAGGGTGGCGGCCGAGGGCCCGCAGCCGCGAATCCAGAACCGGCACAGGCTGTCGCATTTTAGACTAGGGGCGGCGCCGAGCCGGCGGGCACGGCCGCCGCGGCCTCCCCAGCCGCCCTGCCGGTCGCCTGCCGAGCCCCCAGTCCCCCGCCTCAACCCCGATTCCCAGCTCCCAACTCCCAACTCCCGATCCCCGATTCCCGACCGCGCCATGTCCATCCTCTTCGTCGATCAGCTCACCGTCATCGACTGCGCCGTGCTCGATGCCCGGCGCGGGCTGGTGGGTGAGAGCTGGATCGTCGATCTGGAGCTGGAGGGCGCGCTCGACGAACAGTCGATGGTGCTGGACTTCGGCGAGGTCAAGAAGCGCCTGAAGCGGGCCATCGACCACAGCGTCGACCACTGCCTGCTGGCGCCGCGGCGCTCGCCGCGCCTGCGGATCGAGTCGCAGGCCGGGCTGCGGGTCCTGCACTTCGAGGCCGAGACCGGCACCTATCGCCACGCCTCGCCGGACTGCGCGGTGGCGCTGATCGACGCCGAGGCCGTCGCCCCCGACGCGGTGATCGGCTATCTGCAGCCGCGCCTGCAGACCGAGCTGCCGGCCAGCGTCCGCGAGCTGCGCCTGCACCTGCGGCCGGAGTCGATCGACGGCCCCAGCTACCACTATGTCCACGGACTGAAGAAGCACCGCGGCGCCTGCCAGCGCATCGCCCATGGCCATCGCTCGCGGCTGGAGATCCGCCTCGACGGCCACCGCCAGCCCGAGGCCGAGCAGCAGCAGGCCGCCGCCTGGCGCGACGTCTATCTGGCCAGCCGCGACGATCGCCTCGGCGAGTCCGGCGGTCAGGTGCATCTGGGCTATGACGCACCCGAGGGCCGCTACGAGCTGAGCCTGCCGGCGAGCCGCCTCGACTGGCTGGACGGCGACAGCACCGTGGAGTGCATCGCCGAGGAGCTCCACCGGCGCTGGCGGCCGCAGCTCGCCGCGGGCCGGCTCGAGATCCGCGCCTACGAGGGGGTGATGAAGGGAGCGATTGCCCGGGACGACGCCCGGTGAGATCGCTGCTGGAGCGGCTGCGCCGGCAGCGGGCCCTGCTGCTCAAGGCCTATCTGCTGCATGTCGGCTGGCTCGCCTCCACCTGTGCGTTTGCCGCCACCGATGGGCAGACCCTGGGTCTGGAGGCCTCGCTGTGGCTGACGCTGCTGACGGTGCCGCCGGTGCTGGTCTGCACGGCCAGCGTGCACCGGGCCTGCCGCGCCATCGACCCGCTGGCGCGAACCGCCGGCTGGGGATCGATCATCGTCTGCACCCTGCTCCTGACGCCGCTGGAATCCGGGCTGGTCCTGCCGCTGAAGAATCTGCTGGAGTCGCGCCGCCTCCTGCGACGGGGGTCGCCACCGCAACCGCCTCGGCGCGCGGCCCCTTCGCCGGACTGACCGGCGCCGGACGCCGCGGGCCCGCCGCTGCTCAGGCGCGCCGCCGGGCCGGTGCGGGCTCGTCGCAGTCCTCGCACAGCCCCTGTACCTCCACCACCTGGCGGGTGGGCTTGAAGTGCAGATCCTGGGCGCCGCGGTGGATCAGCCCACCGATGCGGGTATCCGCCACCTCGGCGGTGCTGCCGCAGCGGCTGCAGAGGAAGTAGACGCTCTCGTGCGCCTCGCCCGGGTGCACGCAGGGCATGTAGGCGTTGGTGCTCTCCAGGCGATGGATCAGGCCGTGGGCGAGCAGGAACTCCAGTGCCCGGTAGACCGTCGGCGGGGCCAGGCGGCGGTCGAGCTTGCGGTCGAGCCGCGCCATCAGATCGTAGGCGGCCAGCGGTGCGGCGTTGTCCAGCAGCATGGCGTAGACCTCGCGGCGCATCTCGGTGAGACGGGCGCCGCGCGCCCGGCACAGGGCCTCCGCCGCCGCCAGGCGGGCGGGCAGATCCGCGGTCGGAGTTCTGGGGGCGAGGGCCATGGGTCTTGCGGCCGGCAAACCAGCCCTCAGTGTGGCCGCAGGCCGCCGGTTTTGCATCCGGGGGCTATCCTATGCGCCGTTTTGGGGGCCCCGCCCCGCTGCCCGAGCCTGTCATGACCGCATCCGATGTTGCCTTTGTCGCCCGCCAGACCATTGAACAGGTCGAGGAAGGCCATGACCTGGCGCCGAAGTTCGACGAGCACGGCCTGATTCCCTGCGTGACCACCGCCGCCGGCAGCGGCGAGGTGCTGATGCTCGGGTACATGAACGCCGAGGCGCTGAAGAAGACCATCCTCACCGGCGAGGCGCACTACTACAGCCGCTCGCGGCGGGTGCTCTGGCACAAGGGCGCCACCTCGGGCCTGGTGCAGAAGGTGGTGGAACTGCGCATCGACGACGACCAGGACGCGGTCTGGCTGCGCGTGGAGATTCCCGGCGATGCCTCCTGCCATGTCGGCTACCGCTCCTGCTTCTACCGCTCGGTCCCGGTCGGGCAAGGCGATTTCCAGCGGGTGCTCAAGTTCGAGGAAAGCGAGAAGGCCTTCGATCCGAAGAAGGTCTACGGCGACGCGCCCAATCCGACCATTCTCTGAGCGCAGTCGCGGTTGCCCCGGCTAGGGGCCGGGCGGCGCCTGCCACCAGCGGCGGCTCTGTTCGCGGCTGGCGCTGAGCGTGCCGGCGCGATCGGCACCCGGTCGCCAGTCCAGCGCCCCGCTCCAGCCACTGACATGGTTGCGTGCCCCGGCCGCCTCCCAGCGCGCCAGCACCTCCGGCCGCGGATGGCCGTAGTGGTGACGCCAGCCGGCGCCGTAGAGCACCCGCGCCGGTGCCACCGCCGCCACCAAGGCAGGGGTGGATGAGGTGCGGCTGCCGTGGTGTGGCGCCACCAGCAGATCGGCGGCGAGCGCGTCGGGGTCAAGGGCCACCAGCGCCGCCTCGGCGCGGCGCTCGATGTCCCCCGCCAGCAGCAGGCGATGCCCCTGGCCCTCGACCTTGAGCACGCAGGAGGCATCGTTGTCGCCCCAGCCGGCAGGGTCGGCGGGATGCAGGATCTGGAACCGCACGCCATCCCAGGTCCACTGCTCGCCGGCGCGACAGGGCCGCCCGGCCGGCGTACCGATCACCTCCCCTACCGGCAGACGGGCGCGCACCGCCGGCAGCCCGCCGGCATGGTCATGATCGCCATGCGAGAGCAGCACCCGGTCCAGGCGGCGGGTGCCGCTGGCCAGCAGCATCGGCAGCACCACGCTCTCGCCGGCATCGAAGCCCTCCTCGTAGGCCGGACCGGCGTCGTAGAGCAGATCGTGGCGCTGGGTGCGCAGATGCACGGCCAGGCCCTGGCCGACATCCATCAGCGTCAGCCACACCTCGCCCGGGGGCGGGCGCGGGCTCCCCAGCACCGGCAGCAGCAGGGCGAACAGGCCGAGCGTGGCGCCCAGCGGCTGCAGCGGCAGGCCGCGCGGCAGCCACAGCAGCAGCAGGGCAAACCCCAGCAGCAGCAGCGCGCTGGGCGGCAGGGCCAGCGGCAGCCAGGGCATCGGCAGGCTGGCGGCCAGCTGCCGCACGCCTTCGCCGAGCAGGGCCAGGGCACTGGCGCAGACGCCCAGCAACAGCGTGCTGCCGGCCACCGGCAGGGTGGACAGCAGGGCCGCCAGCAGCACCAGCGGCGTGAGCACCGCCAGCAGCGGCACCGCCAGCAGATTTACCAGCGGTGACCACGGCGATTGTCCGTGGAAGAACAGCAGCCCCAGCGGCAGCAGCAGCAGGCTCAGGCCCAGTTGCAGGCGCAGCAGCAGCCGCCAGCCAGGCTCGGCGGCACGGCCGCGGTGACCCAGCCAGTAAAGCGCCGCCACCGCGACAAAGGACAGCCACAGACCGGGACTGGTCCATTGCAGAGGGTCGTGCAGCAGCACCAGCAGCAGCGCCAGGGACAGCACCTGCCGGCCCTGCTGCAGACGATTCATCCAGGCCGCGGCGGTCACCACCAGCAGCATCAGTGCCGCCCTCTGCACCGGCGTCTCCCAGCCGGCCAGCAGGGCATAGAGCAGCCCGCAGAGGGCGGCTGCCAGCAGCCCGGCGCGCGGGGCCGGCAGCCACAGCAGGGCGCGCGGCCACAGGCTCCACAGCGCACGGCCCAGCCAGAAGGCCAGGCCGGCCACCAGGCCCACATTGAAGCCGGAGATCGCCACCAGATGGCTGGTGCCGGTCAGCCGCAGCGCCTCCCAGTCGGCATCGCGCAGGCTGCTGTCATCGCCGATGGTCAGCGCCAGCAGCCAGGGCAGCCCCGGATGATCCGGCAGGCTGCGCTCGAAGCGCTCGCGCCAGTGCTGGCGCAGGGTCAGCCAGTAGCCGCCCTGGTCCTCACCGCAGCGCTGCGCCGCACGCACGCTGGCGGTGGCGCCCAGACCCTCGCGCAGCAGCCAGGCCTCGTAATCGAAGCCGGCCGGGTTGTGGGAGCCCCGCGGCGTGCGCAGGCGCAGATCGAACACCCAGCAGTCGCCGCCGCGCACCGTCTCGCTGCTGCGGTACCAGCTCACCCGCAGCGCCGGTGGCAGGCCGCTGTCGGCGGGTGCGAAGCGGAAGCGCCAGGTGCGCGTACCGTCCTCGAGCGGTCCCGCTTCCGGCAGGCTGCTGACCATGCCGCGCACGCTCAGCGTCTCGCCGTGGCGGCTCACTGGCAGGCGCTCGCCGAGGGCCTGCTGGGCGGCGAGGGTACAGGCCAGCACCCCGAGCGCCAGGCCGCGACGCTCCAGGGCCCCGCGGCCGCCGGGGAGGGCCAGGGCGGCCAGCGCGACCAGCCAGGCAAGCCCGGGCAGCTCGGGCAGGGCGTGGACCCCGCCGATGCCGAGCGCGACCGCCAGCGCGAGACGGGGCGCCGGGTTCATCCACCCGGCTCCCCAGGGCTCGGCTCAGGCGGCCTGCAGCCGTCCATTCACCAGCGTCAGCTGGCGATCCATGCGGGCGGCCAGACCCAGATCGTGGGTGACCACGATCAGACTGGTGCCCCGCTCGCGGTTGAGTTCGAGCATCAGCTCGAACACCGTCTCGGCGGTGCGCCGGTCGAGATTGCCGGTCGGCTCGTCGGCCAACACGCAGGCCGGGCGGGTGACCAGGGCGCGGGCCACCGCCGCGCGCTGGCGCTCGCCACCCGAGAGCTCGCCCGGCTTGTGCCGCAGCCGCTCGCCGAGACCGACGCGCGCCAGCAGCGCGCTGGCCTCGGCCTCGGCCTGCGCCCAGGGCTGGCGGCGGATGCGCAGGGGCATCGCCACATTCTCCAGCGCGGTGAACTCCGGCAACAGATGGTGGAACTGGTAGACGAAACCGAGCTGGCGATTGCGCAGGGTGCCGCGCGCGGCATCCCCGAGCGCCGCCATGTTCTGGCCGGCCACCCAGACCTCGCCGCTGCTGGGGGCATCCAGCCCCCCCAGCAGATGCAGCAGGGTGGACTTGCCCGAGCCGGAGGCGCCGACGATGGCCAGACGCTCGCCCGGCTCCACCCGCAGATCGACGGCCTCCAGCACCTGCAGGCGCAGACGACCGTCGTCGAAGGTCTTGGACAGGCCGATGGCCTGCAGCACCGGCGTTGCCGGTGCGGGCGCAGCCTGCCCCGGGTCGCTGGCCAGCGGCGGCTCACTCATAGCGCAGCGCCTCCGCCGGCTGGATGCGCGAGGCGCGCCAGGCCGGATAGAGCGTGGAGAGCAGACCGAGGCTCAGGCTCAGCACGGCGATGCGGATCACATCGGTGGATTTCAGCTCGGAGGGCAGATCGCTGATGTAGTAGACATCCGGCGCCAGGAACTGCTGCCCCATCAGCGCCTCCAGCAGCGGCACCAGGTTCTCCACATTGAGCGCCAGCGCCACCCCGCCGGCCACGCCGAGCAGGGTGCCGAAGATGCCGATGATCGAGCCCTGGACCATGAACACCGCCATGATCGAGCCCGGCTTGGCGCCCAGCGTGCGCAGGATGGCGATGTCGGCCTGCTTGTCCTGCACCACCATCACCAGGGTCGAGACGATGTTGAAGGCGGCCACGCCGACGATCAGCGAGAGGATGATGAACATCACCATCTTCTCGGTGGCCACCGCACGGAAGAAGTTGGCATGGCTGCGGGTCCAGTCATTGACGTAGTAGACCCCGGGCAGGCTGTTGGCCAGCTCGCGCGCCACCCGCGGCGCCTGGAACAGATCCTCGAGCTTCAGGCGCACCCCGGTGACGCCCCCGCCCAGCCGGTAGAGCGCCTGGGCATCGGCCAGGTGCAGCAGCACCAGGCCGCGATCGAACTCGTACATGCCCACCTGGAACACCCCGGCCACGGTGAAGCGGCGGAAGCGCGGCAGCACCCCGGCCGGGGTGACGCTGGCCTGCGGGATCATCAGATCGATCTTGTCGCCGATCTCCACCCCGAGGGCCACCGCCAGCTCGCGGCCGAGAATCACCTTGAACTCGCCCGCCCGCAGATCCTCCAGCACGCCGGCCTTCATCTTCTGGCCGATGTCGGAGACCTTGACCTCCTGCTCGGGCAGGATGCCGCGCAAGAGCGTGCCGGAGAGCTCGGCGCCCTGCTTCACCATCGCCTCGCCCTCGATGTAGGGAGCGATACCGACGATCTCGGGGTTGTGCAGGGCGGCCTCGGCGACATCCGGCCAGTTTTCCAGCGCACCCTCGTAGGCCGAGACGGTGGCGTGGCTGGCCATGCCGAGAATGCGCACCCGCAGCTCGCGCTCGAAGCCGTTCATCACCGACAGCACGGTGATCAGGGCGGTGACCCCGATGGCGATGCCCAGCATCGAGGCCAGCGAGATGAAGGAGATGAAGTGATTGCGCCGCTTGGCCCGGGTGTAGCGCAGGCCGGCGAACAGCTCATAGGGAATCCGCATGCGCGGATTCTTGCACAGGGGCGGGGCCGGGCCGGCCGCGGTGACTGGCCTCGCCGATGCTCAGGGCGCCACCAGCAGGGTGCGCTGCTGGTAGGCCAGCAGGGCCAGCGCCGCCTCGGCGCGGGTGGCGGCATCGGTCGGGCGCAGGCGCACACCGCCATCGCTCACCGTGACCCGCAGCAGGCCGCGGTCCAGCGCCAGCTGCAGATCGCCGCGCTGACGATCGCTGAGCGTGTCCACATCGGCCACCGGCTGGGGGCTGCCCTCCACCAGGGCGCTGACCCCACCCTGGTGCGCCTCGGCCTGGGCCTGCAGGCCCAGCGCCTGGATCAGCGCATGCGCCAGTTCCAGCCGGCTCAGCGCAGCGTCCGGGCGGAAGCGTCGCGGGTTGGCGAGCTCGAGCAGCGGCGCCTGCACGCCGCTGCGGTCGCGCAGCGCAGCCCCCGGCAGGGTCAGCGCCGCCGCCAGCCCCTGCTGATCGGCCGCCACATCGACGAAGGGCGCGGCGGCGACCGCCGGCTGGCGCAGGCCCGCGGCCGCCAGTGAGCGGGCCAGCTCGAGGCGGGTGTAGCGGCGCTCGGGGCGGAAGCGGCCGGGCTCGGCGGCATCGATCAGGCGCAGGCGCAGCGCCTCCCGCAGCGCCCCGGCCTCGGGATGGTCGATGAGATCGCGCAGCCCCAGATCGGCACGCCCGCCAAACTCGCGCAGGCGTACCTCCACGGTGCCCGGCGCATGCGGCACCAGCAGCTGCGGGAAGCCGATGATCGACAGCAGCGGCTCCTCTAGGCTCACCGTCCAGGACCCGGGTTCGGCCACCGCCATCACCGAGAGGCCGGGGTCGAGCACCGGCTGGCTGAAGATCGGGCTGACCACCCGCTGGCCCTGCGGCCCGGTCAGCGCGAGGTTGACCGCGCCCTGCCCGGCCACTGCCCAGGCCGCCAGCCGGGTGGTCTCGGCACCGACCTCCAGCACCGCCTCGGCCGGGCTGCCCGGGGCGATCGCCACCGGCAGGCGCTGCTCGCGCAGCAGCGGCGTCTGCAGGCGCGCCAGCGGTGCGGTGAACAGCGGCAGATAGGCGCCGTAGTCCTCGGCCAGTCCAGCCGCCATGCGCACCGCGGCATGGGCATTGAGATAGCCCGCGCCCACCTCCCAGCTGCCCCGGCCGGGCACCGCGGTGGCGGTGCGCTGGAGGATGTGCCGGACCTCGCGCCAGCCCAGCGCCGGATTGGCCTCCAGCATCAGCGCCACCACGCCGGCGGTGTGCGGCGCCGCCATCGAGGTGCCGGTGTAGGCGATGTAGAACGGCGCCTCTGCCGGGCTGACATTGGGCTGGCCGAAGTTCTCCACCTCATCGGTGTTGATCACCCCGGTCAGCGTGACCGGATCGACGCTGGTGGCCTTGGTGGAAATCACATGCGCGCCCGGCGCGATCACCGTCGGGCGGTCCTCCACCACGAAGCGCTCGCCATCCACCGTCACCCGGTAGGGCTTCTGGCCGAAGGCGCCGCGCGAGGAGAAATCGGCCAGGCGGCCGTAGCGGTCGCCGGCACCGGCGACGATGATCCAGGGCGCCTTCACCCAGCTGCCGCCGAGCGAGTCCTCGTCGAAGAAATTGCCGGCCGCGAACACCACCACCACGCCGCGATCCGCGAGCTTCTTGCTCGCCACGGCAAACGGATGATCCGGATTGAACGGCGTGCCGATGTCGGAGGGCGAGCCGAAGGAATTGTTGATGACGCGGATGTTGTAGCGGGCCTGGTTGGCGAGGGTCCAGTCGAAGCCGCCGAGGCCGTCCAGCACCAGCAGACCCGCCCCCGAGCCGTAGCCGATCAGGTTGGCGCCCGGCGCCACGCCGGCGTACTTGCCGGCGCTGGCCTGGCCGGTGGCGCCGACGATCCCCGCCACATGGGTGCCGTGGCTGCCGGTTGAATCGGTGTTGGGAATGTTCTCGCTGACCCGCACCGGAAACAGACCTCCGGTGTCCACCGGCGCGTCGCCGATCAGCGCCTCGATATCCGGGTCGTTGACCAGATTGCCGTAGGCGGCCGGGCTGGTGATGGCGGTGACGTTCTGCACCAGATGCTGGGGAAACTGCAGATCCGGATGGGTGCCATCGACGCCGCTGTCGTTGATCACCACGCCGATGCCACGACCGCTGTAGGGCAGACCCTCGGCCGAGCGCAGCGCCGCATCCGCGCGCAGGCGGTTGACGCCGGTGAGCTCGGTGGAATCGCGGTTGGTGTAGACCAGCGGCTCGTTGCGCCAGATCGAGCGCACCCGCGGATCGGCTTGCAGCGCCCGCAGCTGGGCGGGCGTGGCGAGCACGCCGGCCATCGGCAGCGCGCGGAAGTGGAAGCCCGTCAGGCCCAGCTCACGCAGCAGCGGCGCATGGGCGCTGCCCGCGGCATCGCCGTGGAAGGTCACCACCACGCTCTCCAGCGCGTTCGCCTCGGCGCGCTCGCGCCATTCCGCCAGGCCCGGGCCCAGTACCGCGGCCGAGCATTCGCCCGAGAGCAGCAGGGCAATCAGCACCGCAATGGTGCGCGCGACAGGGCTGAATCTTCTGGCGTCCATGTCTGCCTCCTCGCCCTGATCGCTCAGGTGCCGTAGCCAAAGGGCCAGCCGACCAGGGCCCCGATGAAATCCGAGTCGTCGTTGAGATTGCCGTGCAGAGAGAACTCCACACCGCCCTCGCTGCTGTGCAGAAGCAGCTCAAGCGGCACCCCGACGGTGGGCCCCTGGCGATCGGCCGCCACATCGGTCAGGCGGCTGACCCCGACGACAAAGTGGCGTCGCCCCGACGAGCCGAGCGGCAGGCCCAGGCCAAGGGCAACCTCCTCCGCGGTATTGCTGGTGTAGCCGACGAGATAGCTCGCCCGCAGGCGCACAAGCAGCCGGGGCGTCCGCAGATTCAGGCTCAGGTGCCCGGAGGGTCCGCCGACATCATCACAATCCGGGGTGGACGAGCGGCAGACATTGTCGTACCCCTGCCCTTTGTAATAGCCCAGTGCCGGGGTGAGCCAGAGGTCGTCCGTATCGGGGGCGGCAACGGCCGGCTGACGGGCCGGACGAGACTCCACCGGGATGACCCGGGTCTCCTCCTCCGCCAAAGCGCCTGGCGAGACGACTCCCAGCGACAGCAGGACCAGAACCCAGAACCGCTGCCGCTTCAGGGGTGACCACATCGGGTTGTTGCTCCACCAGGGACGCGGCTCCGAACCGCTGGGCAAGCACAACAAAACCTGAACCGCGTATCAAGAGGAAACACCCGTTAGACTGGCGCGAAGACCGCACCGAGAGTGGCCATGCGCAAAGCGTTTCTGATCTTGCCGGCGCTGTTGCTGAGCCTGCCGCTGGGCGCCGAGACGCTGGCCCTGCCGGAATCGACCATGCCGCCCAAGCCGCCGATCAGCCTGCCGGCCAAGGGCCTGTCGATGGCCGCGGTGGAGCGTGATTTCGGCGCGCCCCAGAAGAAGCACGGCGCGGTGGGCGGTGGCCAGCCCCAGCATCCGCCGATCACCCGCTGGGATTACGAGGGGTATTCGGTGTTCTTCGAAAAGGGCACGGTGATCGATGCCGTGGTGGCGGGTGCGCCGGCACCGGTCGCCAACCCCGAACGGCTGACACCCGCTCCGTAACCTCCCCGTCACCGGTCTGCTCCAGCCTCGGTGGCCGCCGCCACCGGGGCTTTTCATTTCCTGTCGATCCCCATGTCCTATCAGCTTCCGCCCGAGTGGGCACCGCAATCCGCCGTGATGCTCACCTGGCCGCGCGCCGACGGTGACTTCGCCCGCAGCTTCGAAGCGGTGGAGCGCTGCTTCATCGAGATCGCGGTGACGATCAGCCGCTTCCAGCCGGTCCACATCAACTACGGGCTGGACCCGGTGCTGCTGCGCGACCGCCTCGCCCAGTCCGGCGCCGTGCCCGGCCGGGTGCGGATCGAGGTGGTGGAGTCCAACGATGTCTGGTGCCGCGATCACGGACCGATCACCGTGCGCGACGCCGACGGCGAGTGGGTCCACCTGGACTTCCGCTTCAATGGCTGGGGCGGCAAGTTCGAGGCGGCGCTGGATGACCAGATCACCCGTCGGCTCGCCGAGCGCGGCGCGCTCTCGGCACCGGTGCGCACGGTGGATTTCGTGCTCGAGGGCGGCGGCATCGAGGTGGACGGTCGCGGCACCCTGCTCACCACCGAGCGCTGCCTGCTCGCCCCCACCCGCAATCCGGGGCTGGACCGCGCCGGCATCGAGGCGGTGCTCAAGCCCCTGCTGGGGGTGGACCGGGTGCTGTGGCTGCGCCATGGCGATCTGCTCGGGGACGACACCGATGGCCACATCGATACCCTCGCCCGCTTCTGCGATGCCGGCACCCTCGCCTACCAGGCCTGTGACAACCCGGCCGATCCGCATTACCCGGAGCTGGCGGCGATGGCCGAGGAGCTGCGCGCCCTGCGCACGCCGGACGGCGCGCCCTACCGCCTGGTGGCCCTGCCGCTGCCGGATCCGATCCACGAGCTGGACGAGCAGGGCCGTCCGGGCCGCCGGCTGCCGGCCGGCTATGCCAACTTCCTGATCCTCAACGGCGCGGTGCTGGTGCCGGTCTACGGCGATCGCCACGACGAGGAGGCGCTGGCGCGGCTGCGGCCGCTGTTCCCGGATCGCCAGGTGATCGGCATCGACTGCCGGGCGCTGATCGCCCAGTACGGCAGCCTGCATTGCGTCACCATGCAGATTCCCGCTGCCTGAAGGAGAGGCCATGACCCCCGCCAAGACCCTGCGCGTTGGCCTGGTGCAGCAGCCCTGCTCGGCCGACCGTGCCGCCACCGTGGCCGCGACCGTGGCCGGCATCCGCGCCGTCGCCGCCGCCGGGGCCCAGCTGGTGCTGCTGCAGGAGCTGCACACCTCGCTCTACTTCTGCCAGCACGAGGCCACCGAGCTGTTCGATCTCGCCGAGCCGATTCCCGGGCCGTCCACGGCCGAGTTCGGCGCGCTGGCGGAAAGCCTGGGCATCGTGCTGGTCACCTCGCTGTTCGAGAAGCGGGCGCCGGGGCTCTACCACAACACCGCGGTGGTGTTCGATCGCTCGCGGGCGATCGCCGGCACCTACCGCAAGATGCACATCCCGGACGATCCGGGCTACTACGAGAAGTTCTACTTCACCCCCGGCGATGCCCCGCACCGCGAGGCCGGCGGCGCCACCCGCGGCGGCTTCACCCCGATCGAGACCAGCGTGGGCCGGCTGGGCGTGCTGGTGTGCTGGGACCAGTGGTACCCCGAAGCGGCGCGGCTGATGGCCCTGGCCGGCGCCGATCTGCTGCTCTATCCCACCGCCATCGGCTGGAATCCCCAGGACCCGCTGGACGAACAGACCCGCCAGCGCGAGGCCTGGGTGACCATCCAGCGCGCCCATGCGGTGGCCAACGGGCTGCCGGTGCTGGTCGCCAACCGGGTCGGCAGCGAGCCCGATCCGAGCGGACAGACCGCCGGCCAGCGCTTCTGGGGGCATAGCTTCATCGCCGGTCCGCAGGGCGAGATCCTGTGCCGGGCTGGCGAGGCCGCCGAGCATCTGGTGCACGATGTCGACCTCGCCCGCAGCGAAGCCGTGCGCCGCTGGTGGCCCTTCCTGCGTGACCGCCGGGTGGATGCCTACGGCGAGCTCACCCGCCGCTTCCGCGACTAGGCCGCTCGCCGCGCCCGGGTGATCAGGTACTCGCGGCCCCAGCGCACCTTGCCGTCGGCCGCGCGATAACCGGCGAGAAAGGCGAGCATCTCGTCACGGAAGGCGGCGGCGGCCGGCGCCGGCAGCGTCGAGAGCGCGCGGACGGTCGGGCCATAGCGCTGCGAGAACAGCGCCCAGATGTCCTCCGGCGACTCGCCGAACTGGGGACAGTCGCCGCGGACGAAACCCACCTCGCTGAAGGCCGGCCCGAGCAGGCTGCGCACCTGATCCGGGTCGCCCCAGTTGAAGGGGCTGGGCACCCCGGGCGGTGGCGGCACATGCTGGTTGGTGATGCGAAACCAGCGCCCGAGACCGCCCTCCGGGGTCCAGGCCAGAAAGACCACCCGCCCACCCGGGCGCGTGACCCGCGCCAGCTCGGCCGCCACGCGGGGCTGGTCGGGCGCAAACATATGGCCGCAGGTGGAAAGCACCACATCGAAGCTGGCATCGGCGAAGGGCAGCTGCTCGGCATCGCCCTCGCGAAAGTCGATGTCGGCATAGCCGGCCTCGGCGGCCTTGTCGCGGGCAACCGCGATCAGCTCCGGGGTGAGGTCCACGCCGGTGACCACCGCGCCGCGTTCGCGGGCGGCGATCGCGGTGATGCCGGTGCCGGTTGCCACATCCAGCACCCGCTCGCCGGGACGGACCCGGGCCACCCGCAGCGTCTGGTCGGTGGAGAGGGTCAGGCCATCGGCGATACGGTCGTACTCGCCCAGCGCCCAGACCGCCCGGTGCTTCTTCTTGAGCTCGGTGAAATCAGTCATGACCGGCACCTCCGCGATGGCTGAGCCGGGAATCGGCCGACGCTGGCCCGCCTCCCGGCCCGGGAGCCCCACCCTACGCCTTGCGCTGGCCCCGCGCGAGCGCCGCCCGCCGTGCCGGCTCAGCTCTTGAGCGCGTCGAGGGCCGGCTGCCAGTCGTAGCCGAGATCGCGGGCGACCGCCTGGTAGGTGACCCGGCCGCGATGCACATTCAGACCCTCGCGCAGATGCACATCGTCGATCAGCGCCTGGCGATAGCCCTTGTCCGCCAGCGAGAGCGCGAACGGCAGCGTGGCGTTGGTGAGCGCGAAGGTGCTGGTGCGCGCCACCCCGCCCGGCATGTTGGCCACGCAGTAATGGACGATGCCCTCCTCGACATACGTGGGCTTCTGGTGGGTGGTCGCGCGCGAGGTCTCGAAGCAGCCGCCCTGGTCGATGGCCACATCCACCACCACCGAGCCCGGCTTCATCCGCCGCAGATGCTCGCGCCGCACCAGCTTGGGCGCCGCCGCACCCGGCACCAGCACCGCACCGATCACCAGATCGGCCTGGCGGGTGTACTGGTCGACCGCATCCTCGGTGGAATAAATCGTGTTGAGGCGACCGTTGAACAGGGCATCGAGCTGGTTGAGCCGCGGCAGCGAGCGATCGAGGATGGTGACATTGGCGCCCATGCCCACGGCGATGCGGGCCGCGTTGTAGCCCACCACCCCGCCGCCGATCACCAGCACCTCGGCCGGCGGCACGCCGGGCACGCCGCCGAGCAGCACGCCATTGCCGGCCTGGGCCTTCTCCATGGCATGGGCGCCGGCCTGGATCGACATCCGCCCGGCCACCTCGCGGTGCGTCACCTTGCCCTCGCAGACGTTGAGTCCGGCGCGCAGGTGCGGGTTGGCCGCGAGCGCCTTCTTCCAGCCGAGGTTCGCCAGCTGCAGCGTGAACGGGAGCGTGGCGTTGTTGAGGGCGTAGGTCGAGGTCCGCGGCACGCCGCCCGGCATGTTGGCCACGCAGTAATGCACCACGCCGTCGACGACGTAGGTCGGGTCCTCGTGCGTGGTGGGCTTCGACGTCTCGAAGCAGCCGCCCTGATCGATGGCGACGTCGACCAGCACCGAGCCCGGCTTCATCTGCTTCAGATGTTCGCGCTTGATCAGCTTGGGCGCCTCGGCGCCCGGGACCAGCACCGCGCCGATGATGACGTCGGCCTTGACCAACTCCTCCTCGACCGCGCCGATCGAGGAGTAGCGGGTGATGACGCGCCCCTGGGTGACCTCGTCGATGTAGGCCATGCGCGGGATGGAGCGTTCCAGCACCACCACCTCGGCGCCGAGGCCCAGCGCCATGCGCGCCGCGTTCAGGCCGACGACGCCGCCGCCCAGCACCAGCACCCGCGCCGGGGCCACGCCCGGCACGCCGCAGAACAGCAGGCCCATGCCGCCGTTGTGCTTCAGCAGGG
>DASUDX010000062.1:0-10742 GCA_036275365.1 Nevskiaceae bacterium
TGGACCGCGCCGAGCAGTATCTGCACCGGCTGGCCGTGCAGGGCTCGCGGGTGGTGCCGGCGCTCGAGCTGCTGGTGCAGGTCTACGAGCAGGCCAACGACTGGGCGCAGGCCCTGCAGACCAACCGGCGGCTGGAGGCCAGCAGCGGCGAGGCGCGCCAGGAGCGGGCCGCGCACTACTGCTGCGAGCAGGCGGATCGTCAGGCCCGCGAGGGCCAGACCGCTGCAGCCCTGCAGCGGCTGCGGGAGGCGCGCCAGCTCGACCCGCGCTCGGTGCGCGCCCGTCTGCAGATGGCGGCCCTGCTGGAGAAGAGGGGAGATACGGCCGCCGCCATCGTGCTGTTGCGCGAGGTGGTGGACCTCGACGCGCGCTTCCTGACCGAAGCCCTGCCGGGCCTGCGCCGCTGCCACGAACAGGAGCAGCGGCTGGATGCCTATGCCAGCTGGCTGGCCAGTCTGGCCGCGCCCGCCGAGCTGCCGCCCGCGGCGGTCATCGCCCAGGCGGAACTGAGCCGGGAGACCGGACTGGATCCCCAGCCGCTGCTGGCCGCCTCGCTGGCGCACAAGCCGAGCTGGACCGTCCTTCAGGCCCTGCTGGAGCGGCTGGAGCTGGCGCCGGGGCATCGCCTCGGCGAGGCCCTGCAAGGCATGCGCAGCGCGCTCCAGACCGCCGCCGGGCGGCTGCCGCGGTATCGCTGCGACCACTGCGGGCTGATGCCGAGCCTGCTGTTCTGGCAGTGCCCCAATTGCAAGCGCTGGGGCAGCATTGCGCCGAAGATCAACTGGATCGGCGAGCCCTGAGCGGGGTCTCGCGGGCATGAAAAAGCCGCCCGGAGGCGGCTCTCATCAACTGGATTGGTCGGGGCGACAGGATTCGAACCTGCGACCTCTTGCTCCCGAAGCAAGCGCTCTACCAAGCTGAGCTACGCCCCGACACGGTTACTGCACCCGGCGGACCGACGCCTGCGCGAGGTCCCGCAACGCACTCTTGTAGGGCGAATCCGGAAGCTCGCCGAGCGCTGCAATCGCTTGATCGGCATACCGTTCAGCGAGCGCGCAAGTATAGGGAATCGCGCGGGTGACTTCAACGGCAGCGAGCACTTCATCGAGGCGATCCACCCGGCCGGAGCGGATCGCGCCACGGATCAGCGCCGCCTGTTCCGGGCTGCCGGTCTTGAGCACATGGATCAGCGGCAGGGTGGGCTTGCCTTCGGAAAGATCGTTGCCCACCGCCTTGCCGGTCACGGCCGGATCGGCGGTGTAATCGAGCACATCGTCGATCAGCTGGTAGGTCATGCCCAGCGCCTGTCCGTACTGGGCGATCGCGCGGCGCTGGCCAGGGCTCGCCCCGGCGCAGATCGCGCCCACCTCGCAGGCGGCGCGGAACAGCACGGCGGTCTTGAGCTCGATGACGCGCAGATAGCGCGCCTCATCCACATCGGGATCGCCGCAGTTCATCAGCTGCAGGACCTCGCCCTCGGCGATGGCATTGGTGGTGTCGGCCATCACCTGCATCACCGCCATCTCGCCGGCCTCTACCATCAGCTGGAAGCTGCGGGAATAGAGGAAATCGCCGGACAGCACCGCGCCGCTGTTGCCCCAGACCGCGTTGGCGGTCTTGCGGCCGCGGCGCAGATCGGAGTGGTCGACCACATCGTCATGCAGCAGGGTGGCGGTATGGATGAACTCCACCACCGCCGCCAGCAGCTCGGGCTTGGCGCCGGACGCGCCCAGCGATCGCGCCGCCAGCAGCACCAGGGCCGGCCGCAGCCGCTTGCCGCCCGCCGAGACGATGTAGCCGCCGATATCGTTGATCAGCGCCACTTCGGAGGACAGCCGGGCCCGGATCAAGCCGTCGACGCGGGACAGGTCCTCGGCGACAGGGGCAAGCAGGGCGCGCAGATCCATGGAGGCGGAAGAGAGGGAAGGGTGGGGTGACCCGAGGCGGCGGCATGCTAGAGAGGCCTCCGGGGGCGGTCAAACCGCGGCCGATCGATGATGGCCGCCGGATGTTACGAAAGCTTGATCAATCCATTGACGCTGGGCGGCCAGATCCCTAAACTCCGCGCTCTTTTTCGGGCTCGGTCGCTCGGCTGCCCCACGAATCTGGAGTTTCACGATGTACGCGGTGATCAAAACCGGCGGTAAGCAGTACAAGGTGGCGCCCGGCCAGCAGCTCAAGGTCGAGAGCCTGGTGGCCGATGTCGGCTCGACGATCACCTTCGACGAGGTGCTGATGGTCGCCGATGGCGAGACCGTCAAGGTCGGCACGCCGCGCGTCGCCGGTGGGCTGGTCAAGGCCGAGGTGCTCGCCCACGGTCGTGGCGAGAAGCTGCGCATCGTCAAGCACCGCCGCCGCAAGCACTATCACAAGGAGCAGGGTCACCGGCAGAACTTCACCGAAGTGAAGGTCTCCGAGATCCTCTCGGCCTGATCCCCGTCCGCACCCTCCCGGAGTTGTCCCATGGCACACAAGAAAGCAGGCGGCAGTACCCGTAACGGCCGCGATTCCGAGAGCAAGCGCCTCGGCATCAAGAAGTTCGGCGGCGAGCAGGTGATCGCCGGCAACATCATCGTCCGCCAGCGCGGCACCCGCGTCCACGCCGGTCTCAACGCCGGTCTGGGCAAGGACCACACGATCTTCGCCAAGGCCGATGGCCAGGTGGTGTTCCGTCCGCGTGGGCCGAGCAACCGCACCTACGTCGACATCATTCCGGCCTGACCCGTCGGCGTCGACCAAAAGGCCCCGGTCTCCGGGGCTTTTTTGTGCGCTGAAGCGGCCTGGAGCCCGAGATGAAATTCGTCGATGAAGCCCTGATCGAAGTCCATGCCGGCGACGGTGGCAACGGCTGCGTGAGCTTCCGCCGCGAACGGGCGATTCCCTTCGGCGGACCGGATGGCGGCGACGGCGGCGACGGCGGCACGGTGTGGGCGGTGGCTGATCCCAACCTCAATTCGCTGGCGGATTTCCGCTTCACCCGGGTGTTCCGGGCCCAGCGCGGCGAGAACGGCAGCGGAGCCAACTGCCGGGGTGGGGCGGGCGGCGATCTGGAGGTGGCCATGCCGCTCGGTACCCGCATCATCGATGTGGAAACCGAGCAGCTGATCGGTGAGCTGACCCGCTCGACCCAGCGCATCAAGGTGGCGCAGGGCGGCTTTCATGGCCTGGGCAACACCCGCTTCAAGTCGAGCACCAACCGCGCGCCGCGCCGGGCCTCGCCGGGCTCGCCGGGCGAGCGCCGCGAGCTGCGCCTGGAGCTCTCGCTGATGGCCGATGTCGGCCTGCTCGGTCTGCCCAATGCCGGCAAGTCCACCCTGCTGGCGGCGGTGTCCGCGGCGCGTCCGAAAATCGCCGACTACCCCTTCACCACCCTCTATCCCCAGCCGGGCGTGGTGCGGGTGGGACCGCTGAAGTCCTTCGTGATGGTCGACATCCCGGGGCTGATCGAGGGCGCCGGCCTTGGCATCCGCTTCCTCAAGCATCTCGAGCGCACCCGCCTGCTGCTGCATCTGGTCGATCTGCTGCCGCCCAGTGGCGCGGATATCGTCGACAACATTCGCACCATCCGCCGCGAGGTCGAGGCCTTCGGCGCAACGCTGGCCGGCCGCGAGCAGTGGCTGGTGTTCAACAAGGCGGACCTGCTGCCCGAGCCTGAGCGCGAACGCCTGATCAAGGCGAGCCTGCGCCGGCTGCGCTGGAAGGGGCGCTGGTTCGTCATTTCCGCCGGCACCGGCCTCGGCTGCGAGACCCTCTGCCAGGCGGCGATGCAGTGGGTGGATGCCCAGGCCCTGGACCTGGAAACCCGGGCGGACGCGCTCGCCGCCGTCACCCAAGACGGGCCTGCGGCGAGCGGATGAGCAGGGCGCGGCTGACCCAGGCCCGGCGCTGGGTGATCAAGATCGGCAGTTCGCTGGTGACCGCCAAGGGCCGCGGGCTGGACCGCGAGGCGATCGCCGACTGGTGCGAGCAGATCGCCGGCCTGCGCCAGCAGGGCTGTGAGGTGGTGCTGGTCTCGTCCGGGGCGGTGGCCGAGGGCATGGCGCGGCTCGGTCTGACCCGGCGCCCGGGGGCGCTCCACGAGCTGCAGGCGACCGCGGCAGTGGGCCAGATGGGCCTGGTCCGTGCCTGGGAGCTGGGCTTCGAGGGTCATGGCCTGCGTGCCGCGCAGATCCTGCTCACCCACGAGGATGTTGCCGACCGCCAGCGCTACCTCAATGCCCGCGGCACCTTCCAGACCCTGCTGCGCTTCGGCGTGGTGCCGGTGGTCAACGAGAACGACACGGTCTCCACCGACGAGATCCGCCTCGGTGACAACGACACCCTCGGTGCGCTGACGGTCAATCTGATCGAAGCCGATGTTCTGGTCATCCTCACCGACCAGGAGGGTCTGTTCGAGGCCGACCCGCGTCTGCACCCGACGGCGGCCCTGGTCTCCGAGGCGGCGCTGTCCGATCCGCTGCTGGTCGGCATGGCCGGGGACAGCAAGGGCGAGCTCGGCCGCGGCGGCATGCGCACCAAGCTCTCCGCTGCGCAGATCGCGGCCCGCTCCGGCGCGGCCACGGTGATCGCACACGGCCGCAAGCCCGGCGTGCTCCCCCGCATCCGGGCGGGGGAGCCGGTCGGCACGCTGCTGACGCCGGCGCAGAACACCATGGCGGCGCGCAAGCGCTGGATTGCTGGCCAGCTGCAGAAGCGCGGCACCCTGCATCTGGATGCCGGTGCGGTCAGCAAGCTGCGCGAACAGGGCAAGAGCCTGCTGCCGGTGGGGGTCCGGGCGGTGGACGGCGAGTTCGAGCGCGGCGACCTGGTCAGCTGCGTGGACCCGGACGGTCATGAGATCGCCCGCGGGCTGAGCAACTACAGCGCGGCGGAGGCGCGGCGGATTCTGGGCTGCCGGGGCGACCAGCTGGCCGCGCTGCTCGGGTATCCCGGCGAGCCGGAGCTGATTCACCGCGACAATCTGGCCCTGCGCTGAGCCCGGAAACGACATCGCCGGCGCGAGGCCGGCGATGGAGACTGCAGAACCGCGAGCGGTCTTACAGCGCGCGGATGTGCTCGAGCAGGCGGCTCTTGTGACGGGCAGCCTTGTTCTTGTGGATCATGCCGCGGTTGGCGTAGCGATCCAGCACCGGCACCATCTCCTGGTAGGCGGCCTCGGCGGCGGCCTTGTCCTTGGCCTCCACCGCCTTGACGACCTTCTTGATGGTGGTGCGGATCATCGAGCGCTGGCTGGCGTTGCGAGCGCGGGCGACGGTGTTCTGGCGGGCGCGCTTGCGGGCGCTGGCGGTGTTGGCCAAGGATGAAACTCCAAATGAGGCGGTTGCGGTTCCAGGGAGCCCGCGGGGTGCGGGCGGGCGGCCCTTGAGCCGCCAAGCGCGCTAGTATTCGGGTCTGCCATCTTCCTGTCAATCAACGCCCGCGGCACTGCCAGCGGCCCCGACGCATGTCCCGAGCCCTGCTCCAGTCCACCGGCATCGTCAGCCTGATGACCCTGTTGTCCCGGGTGCTGGGCTTCGTGCGCGATGTGCTGTTTGCCACCGCCTTCGGCGCCGGGGCGGGCATGGATGCCTTCCTGGTGGCGTTGAAGATCCCCAACTTCGGCCGCCGCCTGTTCGCCGAGGGCGCCTTCTCCCAGGCCTTCGTCCCGGTGTTCACCGAGGTCCGCACCCAGCAGGGCCGGCTGGCGGCGCGGGAGCTGCTGGCGGTGGTCAGCGGCACCCTGGCCGGGGTGCTGGCGGTGCTGACCCTGATCGGTTGCCTGGCCGCACCAGCCCTGCTCTGGCTGTTTGCGCCCGGCTTCGCCGATGAGCCGGACAAGCAGCAGCTCGGCGCCGAGCTGCTGCGCTGGACCTTTCCCTATCTGATGTTCATCTCGCTGGTCTCGCTGGCGGGCGGGGTGCTCAACAGCTATGGCCGTTTCGCGGTCCCGGCAGCCACCCCGGTGATCCTCAACCTCTGCCTGATCAGCACCGCCTTCATCGATGCCGGATCGGTGCGCCTGCTGGCCTACGCGGTGTTCCTCGCCGGGGTTCTGCAGCTGCTGGCCCAGCTGCCGGCGCTGGCCCAGCTCGGTCTGCTGGTGCGTCCGCGCTGGGCCTGGCGCGATTCTCGGGTCCGTCGCATCGTGCAGCTGATGGTGCCGATTCTGTTCGGCTCCTCGGTGGCCCAGATCAGCCTGCTGCTGGATACCGTGCTGGCCAGCTTTCTGGTCACCGGCAGCGTCAGCTGGCTGTACTACGCCGATCGTCTGATGGAGTTCCCGCTCGGCATCTTCACGCTGGCGGTGGCCACGGTGATCCTGCCGGTGCTCTCGGCCCAGCATGCCGATGCCGACCCCGCCGCCTTCCGCCGCACCCTGGACTGGGGGCTGCGCCTGCTGCTGCTGATCGGTCTGCCGGCGGCGCTGGCCCTGCTGCTGCTCGCCAAGCCGCTGGTGATCACCCTGTTCCAGTACCGCGCCTTTGGCGTGAACGATGTCGAGATGACCGCCTGGGCGCTGATGGCCTATGCCTTCGGCTTCCTCGGCTTTTCCCTGGTCAAGGTGCTGGTGCCCGGCTATTACGCACGGCAAGAGACCCGCCGCCCGGTGCGCTTCGGCATCCTCAGTCTGCTGGTCGGCATGGGACTGAGTCTGGTTCTGGTCGGTCTCTGCCTCTGGCAGCGCTTCCCTGCTCCCCACGCGGCGCTGGCGCTGGCCACCTCCTGCTCGGCCCTGCTCAACGCCGGGCTGCTGTACCGCGGCCTGCGCCGCGAAGGGATCTACCAGCCGCAGCCGGGCTGGCGGCGGTATGTCCTGCAGCTGATGGGCGCCAATCTGGTGATGGTGGGCGTGCTGCTGATCATGGCCGGCCCTGCCGAGCAGTGGCTGGCCGCCTCGGCCACTGAGCGGGCGGCCGACATGGGCCGGCTGGTGCTGCTCGCCATCGGCAGCTATGGGCTGGCCCTGCTCGCGCTCGGGCTGCGGCCGCGCGAGTTTCTGCGCCGCCCTGGAGCCACGCCATGAGCGCACTGCCGCTGGTCAGAGGCCTGCACAACCTGCCGGAGGACCTGCGCGGGGCGGTGGTGGCCATCGGCAACTTCGATGGGGTGCACCGCGGGCATCAGGCCTTGGTCGAGCGCGCCCGCACCCTCGCCACCGGCGCAGCGACGCGGGCGGTGGTGATGAGCTTCGAGCCGACCCCGCGCGAGCTGTTCCAGCCTGCTGCGGCACCGCCACGGGTGCTGCCGCTGGCCGACAAGCGGGCCGCGCTGCAGGCGGCCGGGGCCGATGCCTGGCTGATCCTGCGCTTCAGCCGGGCGCTCGCCGCGCTCGAGCCCGAGGCCTTCATCCGCCAGCTGCTGCTCGAGCGCCTGGCGGTGCGGGCGGTGGTGGTGGGGGAAGATTTCCGCTTCGGTCAGGCCCGGCGCGGCGATGTGCAGCTGCTGACCCGCGAACTGCGTCCGCAGGGCCGGGCAGTGGAGGCGATCGGCACCATCACCCTCGACGGGCTGCGCTGCAGCTCCACCCTGCTGCGCGAGCGCCTTGGCGCCGGTGACTTGTCCGGGGTACGCCAGCTGCTCGGACGCCCTTATGCCCTCAGCGGCGTGGTCCGCCACGGGCTCAAGCTGGGTCGGGATCTCGGCATGCCGACGGCCAATCTCGCCTTCCGTCGCCCGCTGGCCCTGGCCCACGGGGTCTACGCGGTTCGCGTCTGCGAGGGGCGGCGGCGCTGGCAGGGGGT
Organism: Nevskiaceae bacterium; assembly: GCA_036275365.1. GTDB lineage: Bacteria > Pseudomonadota > Gammaproteobacteria > Nevskiales > Nevskiaceae > DASUDX01. Next base: position 7,722 of record DASUDX010000062.1, read on the forward strand.
GGCGAGCTTCGGCGTGCGGCCGACCCTGGGCCTGAGCCAGTGCCTGCTGGAAGTCCATGTCTTCGACGATCGTCCCGACCTCTACGGCCGGCGGCTGAGCGTCGAGGTCGTCGAGTTCCTCCGACCCCAGGCCCGTTTCGATTCCCTGGCCGCGCTGGCGGCTCAGATGCAGGCCGACGCCGAGGCGGCCCGTACCCGTTTGTCCCGAGACCCTTCATGAGCGACCGTCGCGACTACAAGTCCACCCTGAACCTGCCGGAGACGGTCTTCCCCATGCAGGCGGGGCTCGCCAAGCGCGAGCCGGAGTGGGTGGCGCGACTGGAGCGCGAGGCGGCCTACGACCAGGTGATGGCCGCCACCGCCGGCCGGCCGCCCTACTGGTTCGTCGATGGCCCGCCCTATGCCAACGGCGACATCCATATCGGACACGCGGTCAACAAGGTGCTCAAGGACATCATCTGCAAGGCGGCGAGGCTGAACGGTCATCAGGCGGCATTCGTGCCGGGCTGGGACTGCCATGGTCTGCCGATCGAGCTGCAGGTGGAAAAGAAGCACGGCAAGGTCGGCGAGAAGCTGGAGGCCCCGGCCTTCCGCGCCCAGTGCCGTGCCTATGCCCTCGAGCAGATCGAGCGGCAGAAGGTGGATTTCAAGCGGCTGGGCATCCTCGCCGACTGGGAGCGACCCTACCTGACGATGCAGCCGGCCTTCGAGGCCGAGCAGCTGCGCTGCCTCGCCACCATCGTCGAGCGCGGTCATGTGGTGCGCGGCTTCAAGCCGGTGCACTGGTGTCTGGACTGCGGCTCCTCGCTGGCAGAAGCCGAGGTCGAGTATCAGGACAAGACCTCCACCGCCATCGATGTCGGCTTTGCGGTGAGCGATGCCGCCGATCTGGCGCGCCGCTTCGGCCTGGATCAGCCCACGCCAGCGGCCCTGGTGATCTGGACCACCACGCCGTGGACGCTGCCGGCCAACCAGGCGGTCGCGGTCAACGCGAGCCTGCGCTATGCCCTGGTGCGTCTGCCCTCGCAGGATCTGGTGGTGCTGGCGGCGGATCGGGTGGAGGCCAGCGCACGGCGCTATGGGCTTGCCCTGACCGTGCTTGCCGAGGCCGACGGGGCCGCGCTGGAAGGGCTGCGTCTGCGCCATCCCTTCGCACCGCGCGAGGTGCCGGTGATCCTCGGGGAGCATGTGACGCTCGACACCGGTACCGGGCTGGTGCACACCGCCCCGGCGCACGGCGTGGAGGACTATGCGGTGGGTCTGCGCTACGGCCTGCCGGTGGACAACCCGGTGCTGTCCAGCGGCGTGTTCGCCGAGGGCACGCCGGTGGTGGCCGGTCTGCATGTGCGCAAGGCCGAGGCCCCGATTCTGGAGGCCCTGGACGCCAGCGGGCGGCTGCTGCACCGCGCTGCCTTCTCCCACAGCTATCCGCACTGCTGGCGGCACAAGAGCCCGCTGATCTTCCGCGCCACCCCGCAGTGGTTCATCTCCATGGAGGCGGCCGGTCTGCGCCAGCAGGCTCTCGATGCGATCGACACCACCCGCTGGATTCCGGACTGGGGCCGCAACCGCATCCGCGAGATGGTGGCGGGCCGTCCCGACTGGTGCATCTCGCGCCAGCGCACCTGGGGCGTCCCGGTGGCCCTGTTCGTCCATCGCCAGCACCAGACCCTGCATCCGGACAGCGCGCGCTTGCTGCGCTCGGTGGCCGAGCGGGTGGAGCGCGAGGGGCTGGAGGCCTGGTTCGGCTCGCGACCGGAGGACTGGGGGGTCGACCCGGTCGAGTACGAGAAGGTCAGCGACACCCTCGATGTCTGGTTCGATTCCGGGGTGGTGCACCAGTGCTCGTTCAAGAGCACCCAGCCGCAGGCGCTGGTGGAGGGCCAGGCCCCGCAGGCCGATTTCTATCTGGAAGGCTCCGACCAGCACCGCGGCTGGTTCCAGTCCTCGCTGCTGACCCGGGTGGCGATGCGTGGTGAGTCGCCCTACCGCGTCGTGCTGACCCACGGCTTCACGGTGGACGAGCAGGGCCGCAAGATGAGCAAGAGCCTGGGCAATGTGGTCGCGCCCCAGCAGGTGCTCAAGACCCTCGGTGCCGATGTGCTGCGGCTGTGGGTGGCGGCCAGCGACTACAGCGGCGAGATCGCCATCTCCGACCAGCTGCTGGAGCGCATGGCCGATGCCTACCGGCGCATCCGCAACACCGCCCGCTATCTGCTGGGCAGTCTCAAGGACTTCGATCCGGTCCGCGATGCGGTGCCGCTGTCCGAGCTGGTGGCGATCGACCGCTGGGCGTTGATCCAGGCCCGTCAGCTGCAGGAGCAGATTCGCGAGGCCTATGCCCAGGCCGAGTTCCATCAGGTCTACCAGAAGCTCCACAACTACTGTGTGGTGGATCTGGGCGGCTGCTATCTCGATGTCCTCAAGGACCGCCTCTACACCACCCGCGCCGGCAGCCTGCCGCGGCGTTCGGCGCAGACCGTGCTGTTCCATATCGCCGAAGCGCTGGTGCGCTGGATCGCGCCGATCCTCTCGTTCACCGCCGACGAGATCTGGACGCTGCTGCCGGGTGATCGCAGCGCCTCCCTGTTCGCCCAGACCTGGCATCGCTTCCCGGAAGGCGACGAGGACGGTGGACTGGACTGGCCGCGTCTGCTGGCGGCTCGCGAGGCGGTGCGGCGGGAGCTCGAGACCCTGCGCGGCCAGGGCCGGATCGGTTCCGGACTGAGTGCCCGGGTGCGGCTGCAGGCCCGCGGCGCGCTACTGGAGGCGCTGCGCACGCCAGGCGAGGAGCTGCGCTTCTGGCTGATCACCTCCGAGGTGACGGTCGGGGAGGCGGGAGACGGGCAGGGGGAGGAGCGGCTGGAGGTCGAGGCCGAGCCTTCACCCCATGCGAAGTGCGAGCGCTGCTGGCACCAGCGCCCCGAGGTGGGCTCGCTGGCTGCCCATCCGACGCTGTGTCAGCGTTGTGTGGAGAATGTCGACGGCGCCGGCGAACAACGCCGCTATCTCTGAGGACGC
>DASUDX010000063.1:0-152176 GCA_036275365.1 Nevskiaceae bacterium
GAGGTCAGCGAGAACCTGTCGCTGCAGGCGCTGGCCCATCCGGTGGGGCTGTCCGCCAGCCGGCTGCAGCATCTGTTTCTGGCCGAGCTCGGCGTGCCGGTCCGCCGCCTGCGGCTGTGGCTGCGCTTTCGTCGCGCGCTCGAACAGGTCGGTCGCGGCGCCTCCTTCACCGAGGCCGCGCTGGAAGCCGGCTTCGCCAGCTCCTCTCACTTCAGCCACGCCTTCCGCAGCATGTTCGGCGTCGCCGCCCGCAGCGTGCTCGCCCCGCAGCGGCCGCTGACGGTCGAATGGAGGCCGGGGCCATCAGCCGGCATCGAGCCGACACGCCCCCTGGCCAGGCCTTCAAGGCCTTCGTGAAGCGGTGGTCAGCGGAGATAGTGGTCGACCAGCAGCAGGGTGAAGATCGCCATCAGGTAGACGATGGAATAGCCGAAGGTCTTCATCGGCAGGCCGGGCCGGGGGGCGAACTTGAGCCGCCAGGCATAGGCGAGGAACACCGCACCGAAGCCCAGCGCGCCGACCAGATACAGCCAGCCGCTCATGCCGGTGGCGAAGGGCAGCAGGGTGACCACCACCAGCAGCACGGTGTAGAGCAGCACCTGGGTCTTGGTGAACTCGATGCCGTGGGTGACCGGCAGCATCGGGATCTCGGCCTTGGCGTATTCCTCGGCGCGCTCGATCGCCAGCGCCCAGAAATGCGGCGGCGTCCAGATGAAGATGATCAGGAACAGGATCAGGGCGTGGGCGTGGATCTCGCCGGTGGCGGCCACCCAGCCCAGCACCGGCGGTGCCGCACCGGCCGCCCCGCCGATGACGATGTTCTGCGGCGTGGCGCGCTTGAGCCAGAGGGTGTAGATGCCGGCGTAGCCGATCAGGGTGAACTGGGTGAGCCAGGCACTCAGCGGGTTGACCTTGAACCAGAGCAGCGCGAAGCCGGCGAGGCCCAGCGCGGTGGCGAAGGCGATCGACTCGGTCATGCCCAGCCGCCCGGTCACCAGCGGCCGGCCGCAGGTGCGGGCCATGCGCCGGTCGATGTTGCGGTCGATGATCTGGTTGATCGCCGCTGCTGCGGCCGCCTGCAGGGTGATGCCCAGCGTGCCCCAGACCAGGGCCGCGACCGGCGGCAGCCCGGGCACCGCGAGGAACATCCCGATGATCGCGGTGAACACGATCAGCATCACCACCCGCGGCTTGCACAGCTCGTAGTACTCGCGCCACAGCGGGCGGAGCTCGGCAGCAGGGGTGGCGGCGGCGATCATCGGGTCGACCCGGGACAGGGACTGGCTCATGCAGCGGAGCGCCGGGCCTGCCAGACCAGACCGGTGACGGTCACCAGGGTCAGCAGGAGCAGCGCGGCCCCGCCATTGTGACTGGCGGCGAGCAGCAGCGGCAGCTGCAGCTTGACGATGCTGATGCCGATGACGATCTGCAGGCTCAGCGCCGCCACCACCGCCAGCGCGCAGCCCTTCCACAGCGTCTCGCCGCGCCGCCACAGCGCCCAGGCCAGACCCAGCAGCACGGCGGTGACGGCGATCGCCCCCAGCCGGTGCACCCAGTGGATGGTGATGCGCGCGCGGGCATCGAGAATGCCGTACTCGTAGTTGATGCCGAGCCCGTGCCAGAGATCGAAGGCGGTCGGCAGATCCAGCTCGGGGCTGAGGGTGTTGTGGCAGGTGGGGAAGTCCGGGCAGGCGAGCGCAGCGTAGTTGGTGGAGGTCCAGCCGCCGAGGAAGATCTGCATCACCACCGCCACCAGGCCGGCCAGCGCCAGGGCGCGCAGCGCCGGGGTGGCGCTCACCGCCAGCTGCCGCGCCGGGCGGGTGGACCACCACAGCCAGAACAGCAGGCTCAGGGTGGTCATGCCACCGAGCAGATGGGCGGTGACCACCAGCGGCTTGAGCTGCCAGGTCACCGTCCACATGCCGAGCACGCCCTGGAAGATCACCAGCCCCAGCAGGGCCCAGGGCAGCACCCGCGGGGCCTCGCGCACCTTCAGCGAGAGCAGGGCGAGGCCGACGATCAGCAGACCCAGCACCGAGGCCAGATAGCGGTGAATCATCTCCTTCCAGGCCTTGGGCGCCTCCACCGGCCGTTCCGGGTAGGCCTGCTCGGCGCGCAGCACCTCCTGATCGGTCTGCGGGATGGTCAGATGGCCGTAGCAGCCGGGCCAGTCCGGACAGCCCAGACCGGCATCGGCCAGGCGCACATAGGCGCCGAACACCACCACGCAGAAACACAGCAGCACGGCAACGAGATTGAGAGTGCGGAACAGGCGCATGGAAGGAGAACCGGGAAGCAGGAAAAAGGGAACTCGAAACTGGAAACTCGAAACTGGAAACTGGAAGCGGCTGTGGTCAGCCGATCTGGGACAGCCGCAGGAGCTTCTTGAGGTCCTTCTGCAGGCCCTTGAAGTCCTCCGGAATCTCGCGCCCGGCCGGGTAGACCATCAGCCAGTTGCCCAGCGGGTCGAGCAGGTACAGGGCATCGGCCGGGGCCGGCTGGAAGAAGCCGCGCACCGGCTCATCGGCCACCCGCACCAGCAGATCCGGCTGCTCGCCCTGCAGCTGGGACTTGAGGGTGGCGGCAGCGGCGGCCGAGTCCACCAGCAGCACCCGCTGGACCCGCGAGCGCTTCTCGTTCATCGCCAGCCGCGTCTGCCGGGTCAGGATCAGCCGTTGCAGGCAGATGCCCTCGCAGCCGGCGCCGGCGAGATGGACATAGGTCCAGCGCCCGGGCGGCCAGGGCTGCTCCAGCGGCTGGCCCTGCTCGTCGCGCAGCTGCAGCGCCGGCAGCGGCCGTGCCGGTGACACCAGCTGGCCGTAGTTGGTCTGGCCATCCGGGCGCAGGTCCGGGAAGGCGAAGAACAGGGTGTAGGAGAGCACCAGCGGGCCGAAGAACAGCAGGGCCAGCAACACCAGCTGCAGGCGGCCGCGCGGGGCGGGCGGAGCGAGAGAGGTCATGGCAGTCGCTTGAGGTTGAGCTTGATGTAGAAGAACAGCAGGGTCGCGGAGAAGGCAAACCACTGGGCGGCGTAGCCGTAGTGGCGCGAGGCCGGCACCTCGCGCACCGGGCTCCACTCGCGCACATAGCCCTCGGGCTCGGCGGGGTCCAGCAGCAGCAGCCCGTCCGCCACCGGCTCCCCGTACAGGCAGGCCAGCTCCGCGGCGGTGGGATACTGCACGGTGAGCGGCCAGGCCGGGGCCGCTGCACAGGCGCTGTCACCCAGTCGCAGGCCGGGCTCGGGCAGCGGCCGCCAGAGTCCGCGCAGGGTGCGCGGGCCGGCGTCCACGCTCAGCGCCTCGTCGAGCTGGGTGCGCGGCCGCCAGCCGCGGTCGACCATCACCAGCCCGCCGCCGTCCTCGGCCGACAGCCGCAGCGGCGTCCACACCCGATAGCCCGGCTGGCGCGCGTGGGACTGGTTGTCCAGCCGCAGCTGGCGCTGGGGCTCGTAGGTGCCCCGGGCCTGGGCCGGCTGGGCGCCGCGGCGCGAGGGCGCCGGGGTCTCGCGGCGCAGGGTCAGGGCGGCGCTGGCCGGCTGCTGCATCTGCTCGGCGAGCCCGGCCTTGGCCAGGCCCTTGTCGAGCTGCCAGAAACCGGCCGCCATCATCGGCAGCAGCAGCGGCAGCAGACCCAGGGTGGCCCACCAGGGCGGGCGGAAACGATAGGACGGCATGGCGTCTAGACCGCGCTCGCGAGGCAACGGCAGCCGGCGCTACAGTGCCGGCCTTCGACCTCGCCCGGACCGCCCATGTTCGTCAAGCTCGTCATGATCGCCTTCATCCTCGCCATCGTGGTGGCTCTGCTGTTCGGCGGCTACTTCGTGGTCAAGGACCCGGGCACCAAGCGCCGCGCCCTGTACGCGCTGAGCTGGCGGGTGGGCCTGCAGGCCGCGCTGATCCTGTTCCTGGTGCTGGCCTTCTTCATGGGCTGGATCGAACCCCATCCGGTCGGCGGCTGATGCTGCGACGCAGCAGTCGATGATCAGAAAAAAGGCCCGCTCCGCGGGCCTTTTTGGGTTCGCCGTCCCGCCTCAGACGACGTAGACGAACACGAACAGACCGATCCAGACCACATCCACGAAGTGCCAGTACCAGGCCACGCCTTCGAAGCCGAAATGAGAGTCCGGCTTGAAGTGACCGACCATCAGGCGGATGGTGATGATCAGCAGCATCAGCGTGCCCAGGGTCACATGGAAGCCGTGGAAGCCGGTGAGCATGAAGAAGGTGGAGCCGTAGATGCCGGACTCCATGGTCAGATTCAGATCACGGTAGGCGTGGATGTACTCGTAACCCTGGAAGTAGAGGAACAGCGCGCCCAGGCCCACGGTCACCCACATCCAGAAGATGGTGACCCCGCGCTTGTTCTCCTTGAGCGCGTGGTGGGCGGTCTCCAGGGTGATGCCGGACACCACCAGGATCACCGTGTTGAGGAAGGGGATGCCCCAGGCGCCGATGGTGGAGAACTTGCCGCCCAGCTCCGACGGGCCGTTGGTCGGCCACACATTCTCATAGCCCGACCACAGCAGGCTGTGGGTGGCCACCTTGGCGCCCTCGCCGCTGAGCCAGGGCACCGACAGCTCGCGGGCGTAGTACAGCGCGCCGAAGAAGGCACCGAAGAACATCACCTCGGAGAAGATGAACCAGGCCATGCCCATGCGGTAGGTCATGTCGACCTGGGCGTTGTAGAAGCCGCCCTCGCTCTCCAGGCAGACGCCGCGGATCCAGCGGTAGATGATGTAGATCGCCAGCGCCGAGCCGGCGATGGTCGGGATCGGTCCGATCTCGCGCTGCTCGAGGAAGCTCGAGAAGCCGATGATGGCCAGCGCCAGCCCCACGGTCAGGGCGAAGGGCCAGGCGCTGGGCGCCGGCACGAAGTAGCGGTTGGGATTCGGGGTTGCAGCGGAGCCCATGGGCAATCTCGGGTGAGGTCAGACGACTACGGATGCGCCGAGGCAGCGGTCTCGGTCACTTCGAAGAAGGTGTAGCTCAGCGTCACCGTGTCGACCTCGGGCGGCAGCTCGGGGTCCAGCACGAAACGCACCGGCATGTCCTTGCGCTCCCCGGCCTTGAACGGCTGGTTGTTGAAGCAGAAGCACTCGGTCTTGCGCAGGTATTTTGCCGCGTTCCAGGGCGCGACGTTGGGAACCGCCTGGGCCACCAGGTCGCGCGCCTCGGTGTTCTCGGCCACGAAGTTGACCGTCATCATCTGGCCCGGGTGGACCTTGATGCGCGGCTGCTCGGCACGGAACACCCAGGGTTTGCCGCCGTTGACGGTGGTGACGAACTCCACCGTCACCTCGCGCGAGGTGTCCACCGCCGACAGCCGGCTGACCTCGGCGGCGGTGGTCGGCACCTTGCCGTTGATGCCGGTGACCTCGCAGATCAGGGTGTAGAGCGGGCCCAGGGCGAACCCGAAGCCGAACATTCCCACCACCACCAGCAGCAGACGCAGGCCGTGGCGGCGCAGCGAACCGGGAGTGGAGACGGGCGCCTCGCTCATTTCTGCGATTGCACGTAGACGAAGCCGGCCAGGATCAGCACCGCCAGCAGGGCATGGGCGAGGCCCAGCCAGACACTGCGGCGGTTGCGGGCGCGGTCGGCGTCGGGGGAGTCGGGAGGGTTCATCGCGCGGTCCGGCCGGGCGTCGGCAGCGACGCCCGGCCTGTGTCCTCAGTGAGCGGCGGCCTTGCGATGGCCCACCGGCAGACCGTCCTCACCGATCTGGGGCGGGTCCTCGAAGGTGTGGTAGGGCGCCGGCGAGGGCACCGTCCACTCCAGACCGTGGGCGCCTTCCCAGACCTCGGTGCTGGCCTTCTCACCCTTGCGGGCCATGCACATCACCATGTTGTAGATGAAGATGAACTGGGCCAGGAAGAAGCCGAGCGCACCGATCGAGGACAGCACATTGAAGTCGGTGAACTGCACGGCGTAGTCGGGCACGCGGCGCTGCATGCCGGCCAGGCCGAGGAAGTGCTGCGGGAAGAAGGTGACATTGATGAAGATGGCGGACAGCCAGAAGTGCACCTTGCCCAGCGTCTCGTTGTACATCACGCCGGTCCACTTCGGAATCCAGTAGTAGACCGCGGCGAGGATCGAGAACACCGCGCCCGGCACCAGAACATAGTGGAAGTGGGCCACCACGAAGTAGGTGTCGTGGTACTGGAAGTCCACCGGGGCGATCGCCAGCATCAGGCCGGAGAAGCCGCCGATGGTGAATAGGAACACGAAGGCCACGGCGAACAGCATCGGGGTCTCGAAGGTCATCGAGCCCTTCCACATCGTCGCGATCCAGTTGAACACCTTCACGCCGGTGGGCACCGCGATCAGCATGGTGCTGAACATGAAGAACAGCTCGCCCGCCAGCGGCATGCCGACGGTGAACATGTGGTGGGCCCAGACGATGAACGAGAGGAAGGCGATCGAGGCGGTGGCGTAGACCATCGAGTCATAGCCGAACAGCTTCTTGCGGGCGAAGGTCGGAATGATCGAGGAGACGATGCCGAACGCCGGCAGGATCAGGATGTAGACCTCGGGATGCCCGAAGAACCAGAAGATGTGCTGGAACATCACCGGGTCTCCACCACCGGAGGCGGTGAAGAAGCTGGTGCCGAAGTACTTGTCGGTGAGCAGCATGGTCACCGCGCCCGCCAGCACCGGCATGGTGGCGATCAGCAGGTAGGCGGTGATCAGCCAGGTCCACACGAACAGCGGCATCTTCAGCAGGGTCATGCCCGGCGCGCGCATGTTCAGGATGGTCACCACCACATTGATCGCGCCGGTGATCGAGCTGATGCCCATCAGGTGGACGGCGAAGATCAGGAAGGGGAAGGCCTCGCCGGTCTGCAGCACCAGCGGCGGGTACATGGTCCAGCCGCCGGCCGGCGCGCCACCCGGAAGGAACAGGGTGGACAGCAGCAGGGTGAACGCGAACGGCAGGATCCAGAAACCCCAGTTGTTGACGCGCGGCAGGGCCAGGTCACCGGCGCCGATCATCATCGGCACCATCCAGTTGGCCAGGCCGGTGAAGGCCGGCATCACGCCGCCGAAGATCATCACCAGGGCGTGCATGGTCGTCATCGAGTTGAAGAACTCGGGGTTGACGTACTGCAGGCCCGGCTGGAACAGCTCCAGACGGATCACCAGCGACATCAGGCCGCCGATGAAGAACATGATGAAGGCAAAGACCAGGTACAGCGTTCCCAGGTCCTTGTGATTGGTGGTCTTGATCCAGCGCATGATCCCCTTGTCGGGGCCATGGTGGTCATGGGCGTCGTGGTGGTCGTGGGCGTGGGCGTGGGCCATGGGAGACTCCGACTACAGGTGCGGCGAGAGGAAGAAAACGGAACGGCGGATCAGCGGGCGGCGGCGATGTCGGTCGCCTGCACGGTGCTGCCACCATTGCCCCAGGACTGGCGGGTGTAGGTGGCAACCGCGGCGAGATCGGCATCGGAGAGATGGGCGAAGCCCGGCATGATTCCCTTGCCCTTGAGCAGCTGGGCGATCTGGGTGGCGGCCTCGCCGTTGGCGAGCTTGCTGCCCACCAGGCTCGGGAAGTTCGGCGGCAGACCCTGGCCGGTCGGCTGGTGGCAGGCCGAGCAGTTGGCGAGATAGACCTTCTCGCCGGTCTTGAGCAGGTCCGCCTCGCTCAGCGCGACCGGCGCGGCGGCGGCGACTTCCACCGCGGCCGGCGCCGCAGCGGCGGCCATTTCCACCTCGGCGACCGGGCTCGCGGCGGCGACCTCGCTGGCCTTGCCGCCCTTGGCGGCGAGGAAGGCCTGGAACTCTTCTTCCGGGACCGCCTTGACCACGATCGGCATGAAGCCGTGGTCACGGCCGCACAGCTCGGCGCAGACGCCACGGTAGGTGCCCGGCTCCTCGATCTTGGCCCAGACCTCGTTGACATAGCCCGGGATGGCGTCCTTCTTCACCGCCATCGCCGGCACCCACCAGGCGTGGATCACATCGTTGGAGGTGATCAGGAAGCGCACCTTCTTGCCCACCGGCAGCACCAGCGGGTTGTCGACATCGACCAGGTAGTTGGGCACCTGGGTCACATCGATGCCGGAGCCGACCTGGCGGGCGCGGTTGGATTCGGCGCTCAGGGTGGAGAAGAAGCTCACGCCCTGGTCGAGGTACTCGTACTGCCACTTCCACTGGTAGCCGGTGACCTTCACGGTCAGCTCGGAGCCGCGGGTGTCATCCATCTTGATCAGGGTGCCGGCGGCGGGAATCGCCATGCCCACCAGGATCACGAAGGGAATCGCGGTCCAGACGATCTCGACCGTGGTGGAGTGGTGGAAGTCGGCCGGCTTCGGGTTCTTCGACCGGCGATGGGCGAAGACCGAGTAGAACATCGCGCCGAACACCACCACGGCGATCGCGCAGCAGACCCAGAACATCATCATGTGCAGGTCGTGCACTTCGCGGCTGATCTCGGTCACCCCTTCCGGCAGGTTGTAGCGGGAGCCGGTGTAGGCCAGCGCCGCCGTGGGACTCAGGACCAGGCTGGCGAGCACTCCGAGGTGCCGAGCGAGCTTCAACATTCACCAATCTCCAAGAAACGAACCTGCCGGGCGGATGCCCACCTCGGGCGGCGCCGCGACTGCCTGCGGCCCCTCCCTCAACAATCCCTGCACGCGAAGGCAGAGCCGCTCGCGTTCTTCATCCGTGAGGCAGCGGCCGATCTCGACCCGCCGCCCCGAACTGCTCAGCCTCAGCCGCGTCGGCTGGTTGCGGCGCCGGGGCCGCTCCAGCTCGGCCCGGGTCCACAGCCGTGGGAACTCGACCCGGCTCTGTGCGCCCTGCCCCAGCAGCCCGGTCTCCACCACCACCTGATCGGCGTCGACGCTCACCACCTCGCGGTAGCGGTTGCGCTTCTGCGTGATCCACAGCGCACCGCCCAGGGCGGCCAGCTCCAGCCCGGCGAAGGGCACCACCGGCCAGAACCCCATGGCGACGCAGACCCCGCACACCGCGCCGGCCCCGGCGCTCATCAGGCCCATGAACAGCCAGGCGCCCCGAGGGGTCAGCGAGGCGTTGGGGCCGATCACGATCCGAACCGCTGGAACAGGCGTCACGGGAGGGAGCCGGTGCAGGGACGAGCGCAGTGTCGCAGAGCAGCGGGATTGTAGAGCATGGTGTCGAGGCCCCGCAAAAGCTGGGAAGGCCCTCGGCAGCGGTTTTCACCGCCGGTCGGACGCCGGCCGCGGATCGTCGAGCAGGCGCGCCAGCACGGTGGCCGCCACCGGCGCGGGCGCGCCGTCGGTGAAGGCGCCCAGCAGGGGCACCGGCAGGCGCTGACGCAGGTCGTCCAGGTTCTCCGCCCAGCGCGGCATGGTCGGATCCGGCAGGTTGGCGATCCAGCCGACCAGCGGGGCGCGCGCCTGGATGGCGGCGACGCTGAGCTGGGCGTGGTTGAGGCAGCCCAGCCGCAGGGCCACCACCAGCACCACCGGCCAGCCCTGTTCCACCACCCAGTCGGCGTAGCTGCGGCGCTCGTCGAGCGGGGTGAGCCAGCCGCCGGCGCCTTCGATCAGGCACAGCGCATGACCCGCCGGCAGGCGCTCCAGCCCTGCGCTCAGGCGGGCGGTGTCGATCACCTGTCCCTCGCTGCGGGCGGCCAGATGCGGGGCCACCGCCTCGCGCAGCAGCAGCGGGTTGACCTGCTCGTAACCCGGCGATCCCCAGGAAACCGCCTGCAGGGCCAGGGCGTCCTCGTTGGCCCAGCCCTGACCGTGGCGCTCGGCGCCGGAGGCGATCGGCTTGTAGCCACAGGCCGGCAGGCCGCGCTCGCGGGCGGCCTCGAGCAGGCGCACGGTGACCCAGGTCTTGCCCACGCCGGTATCGGTGCCGGTGATGAAGAGGCGCCGCGGCGTGCTCATGGGCTGTCGTCCGCCGCAGGCAGCGCCGCGAGCCCGGCCTGCAGGGCATCGAGCAGGCCGTCGATGTCGGCCGTCTCGTGCGCCGCGCTGAGGGTGATGCGCAGCCGCGAGGTGCCGGCGGGCACGGTGGGCGGCCGGATCGCCGCCACCCAGTAGCCCTGTTCGAACAGCGCCGCCGACAGCGCCAGCGCCCGCGCGGCACTGCCCAGCAGCAGCGGCTGGATCGGGGTGGCCGAGAGCTTCCCGCCGACGCCCAGCGGCAGCCCGCGCGCCCGCGCGCCGGCCTGGAAGTGGGCGATGTGGGCGTGCAGGCGCCGGCGGCGCTCCGGCTCGGCCTGGACCAGGCGCAGGGCCTCGTGCGCGGCGGCGGCCATCGCCGGCGGCGGCGCGGTGGAGAACACCCAGGGCCGGGCCTTCTGGATCAGGGTCTCGATCAGCGCCGCCTCGCCGGCGACGAAGGCGCCCGCCGCACCCAGGGACTTGCCCAGGGTGCCGACCAGCACATCGGCTAGCACCGGGGCCGCAGCGGCCTCGCGCCAGTGGGCGATCACGCCCTGCCCGTCCGCGCCCAGCACCCCGAAGCCATGGGCGTCGTCCACCATCAGCGCCGCACCGCGGGCCTGGCACAGTGCCGAGAGCGCCGGCAGATCGGCCAGATCGCCGTCCATGCTGAACACCCCGTCGGTGACCAGCAGGCTCAGCCCGCCCCCGCTGGCCGCCTCGTCCAGCGCCGCCGCAAAGGCGTCCCGCTCCCCGTGCGGCACCCGCAGGTAGCGCGCCCCGCTCAGGCGCCCGCCATCGATCAGCGAGGCGTGGTTGAGCGCATCGGCCACCAGCGCATCGCCGCGTCCGAGCAGGGCGCGCAGCACGCCCAGGTTGGCGGCCCAGCCGGAGGAGAACAGCAGCACCCGCTCGCAGCCGAGAAAGGCCGCCAGCGCCTCCTCCAGCCGCTGGTGTTCGTGGTTGTAGCCGCTGACCAGGCTGGCGGCGCCGCTGCCGGTGCCGCAGCGGCGCAGGGCGCTGGCGGCGGCCTCGGCCAGCCGCGGATCGGCGGCCAGGCCCAGATAGTCGTTGCTGCAGAAGTTGAGGCAGTCGCGTCCGTCCACCCGCAGCCGGCGGCCGTGGGCGCCTTCCACCACGCGGCGGCGCCGGTACAGCTGCTGCTCGTGCTGCTGGCGCAGCCCCGCCTGCAGGCGGGCGGCAAGCGCCGGGCTCACGCCGTGGCCGGGTCCGGGCTCGCGCCCTGTACGCGCAGACCGAGCCGCGCCAGCAGGGCGCGGTCCTTCTCGGCCTGCGGGTTGGCGGTGGTGAGCAGGCGATCGCCGTAGAAGATCGAGTTGGCACCGGCGAGGAAACACAGGGCCTGCAGCTCGTCACTCATCGCCTCGCGCCCGGCCGACAGGCGCACGCTCGAGGCCGGCATGAGAATGCGCGCCACCGCGAGGGTGCGCACGAAGTCGAGCGGGTCCACCGGGGCCTGCCCGTGCAGGGGCGTGCCCGGCACCGGCACCAGCTGGTTGATCGGCACCGATTCCGGATGCGGGTCCATCACCGCCAGCTGGCGCAGCAGCTCGGCGCGGTCGGCCGGCTGCTCGCCCATGCCGACGATGCCGCCGCAGCAGACCTTGACCCCGGCCTTGCGCACATGGGCCAGGGTTTCCAGGCGGTCCTCATAGCGGCGGGTGCCGATGATCTCGCCGTAGAACTCCGGCGAGGTGTCGAGGTTGTGGTTGTAGTAGTCGAGCCCGGCCTCGGCGAGCGTCTGCGCCTGGTGCTCCTTGAGCATGCCCAGGGTCAGGCAGGTTTCCAGGCCCAGCTGCTTGACCCCGCGCACCATCGCCTCGAGCGCCGGCAGATCGCGGTCCTTGGGGCTGCGCCAGGCCGCGCCCATGCAGAAGCGGCCGGCCCCCTGGGCCTTGGCGGCGCGCGCCGCCTCCAGCACCGCGTCCAGGGACATCAGCGGCTCGTTCTTCAGGCCGGTGTCATAGCGCACCGACTGCGGGCAGTAGGCGCAGTCCTCCGGGCAGGCACCGGTCTTGATCGACAGCAGGGTGGAGAGCTGGACGCTGTCGGCCGGCTGGTGCAGGCGATGCAGGCGCTGGGCCTCGAACAGCAGCTCGGTGAACGGCCGGGCGAACAGCGCCTCCACCTCGGCGCGGGTCCAGTCATGGCGCAGGTCCGGCCGGGCCGTGGTTCCGAGATCATTCATCAGACATCACCGTTTTGTTTGATTATTTGGCACACGCTTGCCAGGACCGTCGGCCAGCGCGCAGGCTGCCGAAGTGTTCAAGCCAGGGGGAGGACTGTCAACTTGAACCGCCCAGGCTGGGTTGACGACTGGCGGGACTGGCTGGCGCCCCCGCACTGCCTGCTCTGTGGCCTTCCCAGCCGCGAGGGGCATTGCCCGGCCTGCCGCGCCAGCCTGCCCTGGAACCGGCCGGCCTGCCCGGGCTGCGCCCAGCCGGTGGGAAGCGGCGGGCTGTGCCCGCGCTGCCAGCGACGGCGGCCGCCCTTCGAGGCCGCCTGGGTGCCGCTGCGTCTGGCCTCGCCGGTGCGCGAGGCGGTGCACGCGCTCAAGTACCACGGCCGGCTCGATCAGGCCGAGGCCCTGGCCGGCACGCTGGTCAGTGCTTTCGACGGTCAGCCACGCCCGGATCTGCTGATTCCGGTCCCCCTGCATGCCGGCCGCCTGCGCAGCCGCGGCTACAACCAGGCGCTGCTGCTGGGGCTGGCGCTGGCCCGGCGTCTGGCCCTGCCGCTGGCGCGCGAGGCCGCCCGCCGGCTGCATGCGACGCCGGACCAGATCGGCCAGCGCGCCGCCGAACGCCGCCGCAATCTGCGCGGCGCCTTCGTGGTCGAGCGCGATCTCAGCGGCCTGCGGGTGGCGCTGATCGATGATGTGATGACCACCGGCGCCACCCTCGAGGCCCTGGCCCGGGCGGCGAAGGCGGCCGGGGCCCGCGAGGTGCTGGCCTGGGCCTGCGCGCGCACGCCCTGAACTCAGCGCAGCTGGCGGTCGAGGAAGGCGATGGCCGCCCGCACCGCCGGGCCATCGGTGAGAAAGGCGGTGATGTGGCCGCGCCCGCGCAGCAGGAACAGCTCCGCCTCCACGCCGTTCTGGCGCAGCAGGTCGTAGTAGTCCTGGGCGTGATCGGGCCCCACCAGGGTGTCCAGCCCGCCGTGGTAGAGGAAGGTCGGCGGGTGCGCCGGCGTCACATGAAACACCGGCGAGGCGCGGCGGAACTGCTCGATATGGCTGCGCCGCGGCCCGCCGATCAGCTGCGGCACCAGGGTGCCACCGCCGTACTTGGTCAGATCGCTCGGCGTGCCACCGGCCACCACCGCCTGCACCGCGGTCGCCGGATCGCCCAGCCCGGCCACCGCCGGGGTGGCCCCGAGCAGGGCGGCGAGATGGGCGCCGGCGGAATAGCCGAAGGCGGCGATGCGGGCCGGGTCCACGCCGCGTTCACGGCCGGCCGGCGAGCGCAGCCAGCGCACCGCCGCCTGCACATCCTCCAGCTGGGCGGGGAAGCGATGGGCCGGTGCAAACCGATAGGTGGTGTTCATCACCAGGTAGCCGGCCTCCGCCAGCCGCCAGGCGATGCCCTGGACCTGCTCGCGATCGCCGCGCTCCCAGCCGCCGCCGTGGATCAGCAGCACCGCCGGATGCGGCCCCTCGCCGAGCGGGCGGTAGAGATCGGCCTGCAGGGCCTGCGGCCAGCCGGCCGGGGTGAAGCCGAGATCGCGCTCCACGGTCCAGGGCTGGGCCGGGCGGGCCGGCGGCGGCGCGGCCGGTGCGCCAAGGTGACGGGTGCAGGCGGACAGCAGCAGGGTCAGCACGGTCATCAGAATCAGCGGAGCGGAGGTCATCGGGCACTACAGGGCGAGCACGACCGCCATTACGGCGGCGCCGGCCAGAGCGGACGCATAGGCGAGTCCGATCACCGCCACCCGCAGCACGGTCGGCCCCCAGCCGCCGCCATAGACCCGGCGCAGGGCCAGCGCCAGATACAGCAGCAGCAGGGCGGTGAGCAGATTGTTCAGCCCGTCGTGAAACGGCTGTGGCCAGGGCACCAGGCCGGGCATCAGCAGCAGATAGGCGAAGCTGTGCAGATGCAGGGCGAACAGCAGATGTTCCCCGTAGCGGCGCCGGCGGATCAGCAGCTGCAGCAGCAGGGCGAAGGTGGGCACCAGCAGCAGCATCGCGCGCGGGGCCTGCCGCAGCATGCCGCCACGCAGCACCTCGTCCTGCACCGTCGCCGGCAGGGCGGCGAAGCGGGCCACCTGCTGGTCCAGCGCGGCGATCCCGGTGTCGGCCACCACCGTCGAGACCGGCTGGCCGAGGGTTTCGATCTCGAGCGCCGGACCGATGCTGATGCGGATGCCCGGCACCTGGCCCAGCGCCAGGAAGAACAGCAGGCTCACCGCGACATACAGCGCCAGAGGCTTGATGTAGCGCTGGCGCCGGCCGGCCAGATGATCGAGGGTGAGCTGTCCCGGCTGCAGCAGCAGTGTGCGCAGGGTCAGGGCGAGCCGGCCGTCGACCGCCAGCAGCTTCTCGGACAGCTCGGCGACAAACCGGCCGACGGTGGGGATCTCGACCCGCGCCGGCTGGCCGCAGTGCGCGCAGTAGGCATCGGTGAGCGCGCTGCCGCAGTTGGCGCAGACCGCCGGACCGGGCTCGCCGCTGGCCATGCTCAGCCGAGGCGGTCCACGACCAGCCCAAGCAGGATCACCGCCCCGAAGCGATGGCTGGCGAGAAAGGCCTGGAAACAGGCGGCGGGGTCGCGGCTGGCGGCGCGGTGGTGGTCGCGCGCGGCCAGCAGCCCCGCCAGCACGAGGCCGGCGAAGTAGACCGCGCCGTAGCCCTGCCGCAGACCCAGCACCGCCAGCAGCAGCAGGGCCAGCAGCTGCAGCAGGCCGATGGCCAGCCGGTCGTGGGCGCCGAACAGCAGGGCGGTCGAGCGCACGCCGATGCGGCGGTCGTCGTCGCGGTCGACCATCGCGTACCAGGTGTCGTAGGCCACCACCCAGGCGAGGTTGGCACCCATCAGCAGGCCGATCGCAACCGCCTCCAGCGGCTGGCCGAGGGCGATCCAGGCCATCGGAATCCCGCAGGAAAAGGCGATGCCGAGCACCACCTGCGGCGCCTGCAGGAAACGCTTGGTGAAGGGATAGAGCGCGGCCAGCGCGACCGCCGGCAGACAGGCGATCAGCAGAACGGTGTTGCGCAGGCTGCTGACCAGGCCGAAGGCGATCAGGCTCAGCACCACGAACAGCCGCAGCGCCTGATCCGGGCTCAGCTCGCCGGTGGCGAGCGGTCGGCCACGGGTGCGCGCCACATGGGGATCGAAGCCGCGGTCCGCGTAGTCGTTGATGGCACAACCGGCCGAGCGCATCAGCACCGTGCCGAGCACGAATACCGCCAGCACCTGCAGATCCGGCAGACCGTCGGCCGCCACCCACAGCCCCCACAGGGTCGGCCAGAGCAGCAGCCAGATGCCGACCGGACGATCGAGCCGGGCGAGACGGAGATAGGCGCCGAGCTGGGCGCGGGCGGTGGAGAGCGAAGCAGCCATGACGGCGCGCGCGGGAGGGGCACTCAGGGGCGCTCATCCTCGCGGCTGGGCGGGGTCCAGGTCCAGTTGTCGCTGTCCCCGCCGCCACCGGCGCTGCTCTGCGCCAGACGGCGGGCAAAGGCCGCCTCCGCGGTGTTGAGCGGCCGCGGCACGAAGTGACGCCGCCACAGGGCGGCGATGCGGGCGGCCGCAGCCGAGGCCGGTGCCGGCTCGGTGCCCAGGCTGGGCAGGCCGCGCTGGGCGTCGCGCAGTTTCAGCTCGGCCTCCTCCAGCGGACCGGCCGGCAGCGGCACCCGGAAAGCCAGGCCGCCGGGGCTGCCCTGACGCAAGCCCGCCGGATCGGCCGCGGGCGGCGCAGGCCCGGCACCGGCGCCCTCGGCCAGGGCCAGCGCGGGCGCCAACAGCCATAGCAGCAGGCATAGCCAGGGGCGCATCGCGGCATCCGCGGCGGAGGAGACGCTCAGACCTGGGCGTAGCGCTCGATGTTCCCCACCCAGCGATCGATCAGCCGCTCGGCCAGCCGCGGATGCTGCTGCAGCCACTGGTCGGCCAGCCCCTGCAGCGGCGCCACGCGGGCGGCGTCGCGCACCGGGTCGGCGATCTTCAGCCCCACCAGCCCGGTCTGGCGGCGGCCGAGAATCTCGCCGGGCCCGCGCAGCTCCAGATCGCGCTGGGCGATGTAGAAGCCATCGCTGCTCTCGCGCAAGGTGGCCAGACGGGCGCGCCCGGCCTCGCCCAGCGGCGGCTGGTAGAGCAACAGACACTGCGAGGCCTGGGCACCGCGGCCGACCCGCCCGCGCAGCTGATGCAGCTGCGACAGGCCCAGCCGCTCGGCGTTCTCGATGACCATGATGCTGGCGTTGGGCACATCCACGCCCACCTCGATCACCGTGGTGGCGACCAGCAGCTGGGTCTGTCCCTGCTGGAAGGCACGCATCGCCGCCTCCTTCTCGGCCGCCTTCTGGCGGCCATGCACCAGCCCCACCCGCAGATCGGGCAGGGCCGCGGCGAGCCAGGCGGCGGTGGCCTCGGCGGCCTCGGCCTCGACCTCCTCGGAGTCCTCGATCAGGGTGCACACCCAGTAGGCCTGACGACCCTGCCGGCAGGCCTCGCCGATGCGCGCCAGCACCTCGTCGCGGCGGGCGTTGGCGAGCACCCCGGTGACGATCGGCGTGCGCCCCGGCGGCAGCTCGTCGATCACGCTGACATCGAGATCGGCGTAGACGGTCTGCGCCAGGGTGCGCGGGATCGGCGTGGCCGACATGATCAGCTGATGCGGGGCGGAGCCGGCCGGCGCCTTGTCGCGCAGGGCCAGCCGCTGCTGCACGCCGAAGCGGTGCTGCTCGTCCACCACGGCGAGGCCCAGGCGGGCGAAGCGCACCCGCTCCTGAAACACCGCGTGGGTGCCCACCACCACGGTGGCGCGACCCTCCGCCACCGCCAGTTCGACCGCCTCGCGCTCACGCTTGCGCAGGCGGCCGGACAGATAGGCGAGTTCCACGCCCAGCGGCTGCAGCCAGCGTGACAGGGTGCGCGCATGCTGCTCGGCGAGCAGCTCGGTGGGCGCGAGCAGGGCCGCCTGCCAGCCGGCGCGCGCCGCCGCCAGCAGGGCGACCGCAGCCACCACGGTCTTGCCGGAGCCGACATCGCCCTGCACCAGCCGCAGCATCGGACGCCGCTGGGCGAGGTCCGCGCCGATCTCGCCCATCACCCGCCGCTGGGCGCCGGTGTAGTCGAAGGGCAGCACCGTGCGCAGCTCGCTCACCGCCGCCGCCAGGCCGCCGAGCACCGGCGCCGGCCGGCTGCGGATCTGCCGGCGCAGCAGGCGCATGCACAGCTGGTGGGCCAGCAGCTCCTCGTCGATCAGCCGCTGCTGGGCGGGATGTCGCCCCGCCTGCAGCGCGCGCACATCGCGCTCGTCCCCGGGCTGGTGCAGCTGCTGCAGGGCCTCGCGGGTGGCCGGGGCGGCGAGCCCGGGCAGGGTCTCGGCGAGCGCGGGATCGCGGCGGGCGATCTCCAGGGCCTGCTGGATCAGGCGGCGCAGCCGCGGCTGGGTCATGCCGGCGGTCAGCGGATAGACCGGGGTCAGCGCCCCGGCCTCGCCGGCCAGCTCCTCCGGACGCTCCCCGGTGCGGTACTCCGGGTGGACCATCTCGAAGCCGCCGGTGGCGGCGCGGGCGGTGCCGAAGGCCTGCACCCAGCGACCGGGCTGCAGCGCCGCCTGCTGGGTGCTGTTGAAGTGGAAGAAGCGCAGCAGCAGCAGGGCGCCGTCCTGTTCGAGCAGCACCCGCAGCTGGCGGCGGCCGGCAAACACCAGCCGCGCCTCCTGGATGCGCGCGCGCACCAGCTGGTCCTCGCCGGCCTGCAGGGCCGCCAGCGGCACCGGGGCGCGGCGGTCCTCGTAGCGGATCGGCAGGTGGAACAGCAGATCGCCGACCCGCTCCAGACCCAGGCCGCGCAGCACCGCCGCCGCCTGCGGACCGGCGCCCTTGAGATAGGTGAGCGGAGACTCCAGCCGCAGCGGCGGCCGGGCGCTCGTCATGCTCAGGCGTCGAGCACGAGGATGGCGTCGGCCTCCACCCGCGCGCCCTTGGGCAGGGCGGCCACACCCACCGCCGCACGCGCCGGATACGGGGGCTGGAAGTACTGGCCCATGATCTCGTTGACCTTGGCGAAGTGGCCGAGATCGGTGAGGAAGACATTGAGCTTGGCGATCTGCGCCAGACGCCCGCCGGCCGCCTCGGCCACCGCCTGCAGATTGCGGAACACCTGGTGGATCTCCGCCTCGATGTCGCCGCTGACCAGGGTCATGGTCGCCGGGTCGAGCGGGATCTGCCCGGACAGATAGACGGTCTGCCCGCAGCGCACCGCCTGCGAGTAGGTGCCGATGGCGGCGGGGGCGGCGGGGGTGGTGATGATCTGTCTCATGCGGACTCCTTGGGCTGGTTGCGGCGCACCCGGATGTTGATCATCTCCACGCCCACCGAGAAGGCCATGGCGAAGTAGATGTAGCCCTTGGGAATGTGGAAGTGCAGACCCTCGGCGATCAGCGCGCAGCCGACCATGATCAGGAAGGACAGCGCCAGCACCTTGATGGTCGGGTGACGATCGACGAACTCCGAGATCGAGCGGGCGAACAGCATCATCACGATGATCGAGATGATCACCGCGACGATCATCACCGGCAGGTTGTCGGTCATGCCCACCGCGGTGATAACCGAATCCAGCGAGAACACCATGTCCAGAATCATCACCTGGACGATCACCGCGCCGAAGGTGGCCGCCGCCTTGCCCGGCTCGTGGCTGTGCGGGCCGCCTTCGACGCTGGCGTGAATCTCCACCACCGATTTCCACAGCAGGAACAGGCCGCCCAGCAGCAGCACCAGGTCGCGGCCGGACACCGCATGGCTGCCGATCGAGAACAGCGTGGCGGTGAGCCCGGCGATCCAGCTCAGCGAGAACAGCAGGCCCACCCGCATCAGCAGCGCACCGGCCAGGCCGATGAAGCGCGCCCGCGGCTGTTGCTCGGGCGGCAGCTTGGCCACCACGATGGAGAGGAAGATGATGTTGTCGATGCCCAGCACGATCTCCAGCGCGGTCAGCGTCAGGAGGGCGATCAGGGCCTCGGGCGTCAGAAAGGCATCCAGCATGGGCGGCAGAAGAGCGGGTTGACCCGCCTATGATGCCAGCGCGCCCAACAAGAAGGCCCGGCCACCCTCGCGGATGACCGGGCCTGGTGCTGCCGGGGGCTCAGCGGGTGTAGAGCATCAGGTTGGGCGAGCCCTGCACATCGCTGATCACATTGGGCGTGGCGTTGGCCTTGATCGCCGCATCGACCTGGGCCGGCGTGGCGGTCGGATTGGCCTGCAGATACAGCGCCGCGGCGCCGGCCACATGGGGGCTGGCCATCGAGGTCCCGCTGAGCACCGCCGGGCCGCCGGTCGGCAGGTAGTTGGCGGACTCGATATCCGAACCCGGCGCGAACAGATCCACGCAGCTGCCGAAGTTCGAGAAGCTGGAGCGGGCATCGCCCTGCTCGGTGGAGCCGACGGTGATCGCCTCGGCCACCCGCGCCGGCGAGTAGTTGCAGGCATTGTCGTTGTCGTTGCCGGCGGCGATGGCCGCGCTCACGCCCGCCGCCACCATGGCCTTGACCGCGTCATCGGTCGCCTGGTTGGCCGCGCCACCGAGGCTCAGGTTGGCCACCGCCGGCTTGATGTGGTTGGCGGTCACCCAGTCGATGCCGTCGAGAATGAAGCTGGACAGGGTGGTGGGCGCGCAGCTGAAGGTGCGCACCGGGTGCAGGGTGGCGCCCTTGGCCACGCCGTAGGTGGTGCCGACCGCGGTGCCGGCGACATGGGTGCCATGGCCGTTGCAGTCGATGGTCGGGCCGAGCAGCAGACCGACATCGGGCACCGCGTTGTAGCCGGGGCCGATGCGGCCGCTGAACTCGCTGTTGGTGCCGGCCACGCCGGAATCGATCACATAGACATGCACGCCGGCACCGGTGCGGTCGTAGATGTACAGACCATCCATCGGCAGGTTGCGCTGATCGACCCGGTCCAGACCCCAGGTGGCATTGGTCTGGGTGGCGGAGAGACTCACATAGGTGTCGGGCTGCACATAGCGCACCCGCGGATCGGCCGCCAGGGCCGCGGCCTGCAGATCGGTCATGGTCACGGCATAGCCCTTGAGGGCGCTGCCGAAGACCTTGCTCACCTCACCGCCGTACACCTTGCTCAGCTCGCCGGCGGCGCGGCGCACATCGAGACGGGCCAGCGGCACGGTGGCGCCGTCATTCAGCACCACGATGTAGCGGCCGGGCTCGGCACTGCCGGCCGGGACCGAGAGCAGGCTGCCGGCCTGGGCGGCACCAACCGTGGCGAGAGCAGCAAGGGCGAGCATCTTTTTCATCGAGGGGTCTCCGGAGTCGTGTCAGAGGACAGCGCAGGGGCCTGTAGCCTCCCCTGACGGGGCCCGAATCGCCCATCAGGTATTCGCCGCGCGCACTGTGGGATGTGGCTGACACGACCGCGGGTTTTCATGGAACCGTCACCGGGGTGTCACCGCCGGGTCAGGCGCGTCGCCTAGCGTGGATGAAACGGATCGACGGGAGACTGTCATGCGCATCGCTTACGGCGTCATGGGTTATGGCCGCGGTCACGCCATGCGCACCGCCAGCGTGCTGCCGGCGCTGATGAAGGAACACGAGGTGACGGTGTTCGCCGCCGAGGACGCCTACGAGGCGCTGGCGCCGGACTTTCCCACCGTGCGCATCCCGCTGATCCGCTATGTCTACAACGATCACGGTCGCCACTCGCTGCTGCGCACGGTACGGCGCAATCTGGCACCGATGGCCGATCTGCTGTTCGGCGGCGAGGGCTGCGGCGCGGTGGAACGCGCCTTCCGCGAGCGCGGCATCCAGCTGGTGATCTCCGACTCCGAGGCCTGGACCCACCGCGCCGCACAGAAGCTCGGCCTGCCGCGGATCAGCTTCGACCATGTGGGGGTGATCGCCTACTGCAAGCCGCACTTCCCGCCGGATCTCTGGCTCACCGGGATGCGCGACGCCCTCGCCTATCGCCAGCTGATGGGCATTCCCGAGCGCATCCTGATCTCCAGCTTCTATCGCGCCGAGCCGGCACTGCCGCATACCCGCATCGTCGGTCCGATGCTGCGCGATGTGGTCAAGGCCACGCCGGCGCGCCACGGCGACTACCTGCTCGCCTACTTCAACAAGGGCCAGCACCAGTACGGGCCGGCGCTCGACCGCACCCTGCGCCTGCTCGATCTGCCGGTGGTGGTGTACGGCACGCCCTACCGCGGCCGGGTCGACAACCTCGACTTCCGCGCACCCAGCCAGGAAGGCTTCGTGCGCGACCTGGCCGGCTGCCGGGCAGTGATCAGCACCGCCGGCAACCAGACCCTCGGCGAGGCCATCCACTTCCGCAAGCCGGTGCTGGCCCTGCCCGAGGATGCCTTCGAGCAGCGCCTGAATGCCTTCCTGGTGGAGCAGATGGGCATCGGCAGCCGGGCCGACCTCAACCGCGTCACTCCCAGCGATGTCGATCGCTTCCTCACCCAGCACGAGCGCTATGTCGCCAACATGGGCGAGCAGCCCGGCGATGGCCGCGCCGAGGCGATCGAGACCCTGCACCGCTACATCGGCGAGCTGGTGCGTCAGCCGCGCCGCAGCCGCCGGCCGCGCGCCGCCGTGGCGACCGCGCCGCTCAAGGCCTGAGCGCCACGGCAGGCCCGCAGAAGCGCTGCATCAGCGCGTCCAGGCGGCGCTGCCCGGCAGCGTAGTCGGCGAGCGGCGCCAGCATCTGCGCGGCGGTCTGCACGGTGGGCGCCGGGGTCGGCGTCTCGTGGCGCAGCCACAGCGCCACTTCGGCGGCGGTGACTTCCGGGTGGAACTGCAGGGCGAGGATCTGCTCTCCCACGGCAAACGCCTGGTGGTCGCAGGCGGCACTGCGGAGCAGGGTCTGACAGCCGGCCGGCAGCTCGAAGCGGTCCCCATGCCAGTGGAAGACCGCGGTCCGGTCCGGCCACTCGGCGAACCAGGGATGGCTCTGCCCCGCTGCGGTGCGCTCCACCTCGAACCAGCCGATCTCGGGCACCGGGTTCGGCCGCACGGCCGCGCCCAGCACCCGCGCCAGCAGCTGGGCGCCGAGACAGATGCCGAGCACCTGGACACCGGCCGCGAGTGCCGCCTCGATGAAGCGTTTCTCGGCACGGAGCCAGGGGTGGCGCGCCTCGTCGTCGACATTCATCGGCCCGCCCATCACCACCAGCAGATCGATGGCGGCGGGGTCTTCGGGAAGGGCCTCGCCGCGCTGCAGGCGGGTGCAGCGGGGTTCGATCTCCCGGGCCGCCAGCCAGGGCGCCAGCCCTCCCAGGCCCTCGAACTCGGCATGCTGCAGCCAGTGCACCCGCATCGACCCCAACCCCTTGCCGCGCCGGACGCGGACTGCTGACTGCCGTGAACCCCTCGGCATACTGGTGGCCCGGCCACGCCGCCGCAAGTCCGCCACAAGCCCGCCGTGCTGACCCTGCTGATCACCGCCATCCTGCTCTGCGCCGCGGCCACCATCGCCGCGGACTGGCGTCAGCGGCGTCCGCCGTTCTATCTGCTCAAGCCGCTGACCACCCTGCTGCTGATCGGCCTGCTCTGGCTGGCACCGCTGGAGCAGGGCGAGCGCTACCGGCTCGGACTGACCCTCGCCTTCGTCTTCTGCCTCGCCGGTGACATCGCCCTGATGAGCCGGACGCGCGCCGCCTTCATCGGCGGGCTGCTGCTGTTCCTGGTCGGGCATCTGCTGATGATCAGCACCCTGCTGCCCGCGGCGGGCGCGCCGCCGCCGTGGCTGCTGCTGCCGCTGGCCGCGGCCCTCTGGCTGCTGCAGCGCCTGTGGTCGCGGCTGGGCCGGCTGCGCCCGGCGGTGATCGCCTATCTGCTCGCCCTGCTCGGTGTGCTGGCTGCCGCTGCCGCGCGCGACGCCGCGCTGGCGAGCGCAGCGACCCAGGCCGCGCTGATCGGGGCCGGCCTGTTCGCGCTGTCCGATGCGGTGCTGGCCTGGCGCCGCTTCGTCCACGATCCGCCGTGGGGGCAGGCCGCCACCCTGTCGACCTACTACCTGGGCCTGCTGGGACTGGCGCTGTCGGCCTGAGCATCCCTCAGCGGCGGACGGCGAAACCCCTCAGCGCGCTTGCAGTGGACGATGGCCACGGCACACTGCGGCCCGTTTCTCCCCCTCCCAACCCGGCAGCGGCCTGCCCCGTCGAAGCCGGGTCTCCACCCCCGTGATCCGATCATGAACCGACTTCTGGCCAGCGCGCTCTGCGCCACCACCCTGCTCAGCGCCTGCGGGCGCAGCGAACCGCCGCCAGCCCCGGTGGCCGCACCGGCGGCGCCGGTGCTGACCTCGGGCATCGACCGCAGCACCTTCGATGCCAGTGTGCGACCGCAGGATGACCTCTACCGCGCGGTCAACGGCAGCTGGCTGAAGAACACGCCGATTCCGGCGGACAAGTCGAACTACGGCAGCTTCACCCGGCTGGCCGACGATGCCGAGGCCCAGCTGCGGGTGATCATCGAGGAACTGGCAGCCAAGACCGACAAGGCGCCGGGCTCGATCGAGCAGAAGGTGGGCGATTTCTACGCCAGCTTCATGGACGAGGCGGCGCTCAACCAGCGCGGTCCTGCGGTGCTGGCCCCGGACTTCGAGCGCATCCGGGCGATCGACTCGCGCGGCGCGCTGCTCGAGCAGATGGCGGCGCTGGTGCGCGAGGGTGTGAACATGCCGATGCTGGTCTATGTCCACCAGGACGCCAAGGACTCGACCCAGTACGCGGGCGATTTCTGGCAGGGCGGGCTGGGCCTGCCGGACCGGGATTTCTACCTGCTGCAGGACGCCAAGTTCGCCGGCATCCGCGAGGCCTATGTGGCCCATATCAGCGCCATGTTGGGCCTGATCGGCGAGCCCGAGGCCGCGGCCAAGGCGCGCACCCTGCTCGCGCTGGAAACCCGGCTCGCCGAGGGTCATGTCGACAAGGTGATCAACCGCGATCCGGTCAAGCGCTACAACCGGCTCTCCCGCGAGGCGCTCGCCAGCCTCGCCCCGCAGATCGACTGGAACCGCTTCCTCAGCGCGGTCGGCTATGGCGATCTCGCCGAGGTGCTGGTGAGCCAGCCGGGCCATGTGGCGAGCTTTGGCAAGCTGCTGGAGGCCGTGCCGCTGGAGGACTGGAAGCTCTATCTGCGCTGGCGGGTCCTGAGCACGGCGGCGCCGCTGCTGTCGCAGCCCCTGGTCGATGAAAGCTTCGCCTTCTACGGCCGCACGCTCAACGGCATCCAGGAGAACCAGCCGCGCTGGAAGCGCGGCGTGGCGGCGGTGGAGGAGGCGCTCGGCGAGGCGGTTGGCCAGGTCTATGTGCAGCGCCACTTCCCGGCCGAGAACAAGGCGCGCATGGAAGCGATGGTGAAGAACCTGATCCAGGCCTATGGCCGGGCCATCGACCAGCTCGAGTGGATGGGCACGGAAACCAAGAAGGCGGCGCGCGAGAAGCTCGCCAAGTTCACCTACAAGATCGGCTACCCCAACCGCTGGCGTGACTACAGCCGGCTGGAGGTGCAGGCCGGTGATCTGCTCGGCAATGTGCGCCGCGCGCAGCGCTTCGAGTACGAGCGCAACCTGGCCAAGCTGGGCCAGCCGATCGACCGCGAGGAATGGGGCATGACCCCGCAGACGGTCAACGCCTACTACAACCCGGAGAAGAACGAGATCGTCTTCCCGGCCGCCATCCTGCAGCCGCCCTTCTTCGATGTGCGCGCCGAGGATGCGGTGAACTATGGCGGCATCGGCGCAGTGATCGGCCACGAGATCAGCCATGGCTTCGACGACAAGGGCTCGCAGTACGACGGGGACGGCAATCTGCGCATGTGGTGGACCGCCGAGGACCGCGCCCGCTTCGAGGCGCTGGGCGCGCGTCTGGCCGCCCAGTACGACGCCTACGAGCCGGTCAAGGGCTACCGCGTCAACGGCAAGTTCACCCTGGGCGAGAACATCGCCGACCTCGGCGGGCTCACCGTCGCCCACCAGGCCTACAAGCTCTCGCTCGGCGGGCTCGACGGTCCGGTGATCGACGGGCTGAGCGCCGACCAGCGCTTCTTCATGGGCTGGGCCCAGGTGTGGCGGCGCAACTATCGCGAGGAGAACCTGCTGAACCGGCTCAAGACCGATCCGCACTCGCCGAGCGAATACCGCTGCAACGGTGTGGTCACCCACCTGCCCGGCTATTACGCCGCGTTCGAGGTCCAGGAGACCGACCGTCTCTACACCGCGCCGGAGAGCCGCATCAAGATCTGGTGAGGCCAGCGGTCGCGGCCAACGGGGGCGGGCGTCGCGCGGCGATTCCCGCCCTTTTTGCTGGGCCCGCTCAGTCCAGCACCGGGGCCCAGTCCGACGGGCGCCAGCCCTGGCGCGCGAAATCGACCCGCGCCCCGAGAAACACCACGCCCTCCCGCTCGAGCCGGCGCCGCTGCTCCAGCGCCGCCGGGCTGCTCGCCGGCAGCACGATGCGGCCCTGGGCGCCGAGCACCCGGTGCCAGGGCACGCCGGGGCCGGCATCCGCCAGCACCCGGCCGACCAGCCGCGCCCGGCCCGGCAGCCCGGCCACCGCTGCCACCAGGGCATAGCTGGCCACGCAGCCGGCCGGAATGCGACGCACGGTCTGCAGGATGCGCTGACGGTTGTGCTCGGCAGTGGCCGCAGGGCTGGCAGGCATGTGCAGGGTTCAGGACCGATTCAGGGCTGGCGAACAGACTGGCCGGGCGTTGGCAGGACACCGGGGCTGATCTTCCTATCCCTGGCTCCGGCACGGGCGTAATCTTTTTCCTACACTAGCGACCAGTCCCCAAGGGACTTCAGGAGTTTCCATGTTCAAGCCCCGCTTTGCGATCCGCACTCTGATGGCCAGCGCGCTGCTGGTGGGCTCCGCCTCCGCGGCGGAGGTCCAGGGCAGTGCCTCGGTGGATGCCAAGGCCAGCACGGATGCGGTCAAGGCTGCCGCGGCGGCCGAAGCCAAGGCCCAGGCCGGCGCCGCTGTCCAGGGCGTGACCGGGGGTGCGGCCGGTGCGGTGAACGGCGGTGCGGCCGCCACCACCGGTGCCGGCAGCTCGGCGCTGCAGCAGGGCAAGGCCCTTGGTGGTCAGGCGGTGGGTGGCGTGAAGTCAGCGGCCGGTAGTGCCGCGGCGCAGGCCAAGACCGGTGCTGCGGCGGCCACCGACAAGGCCAAGGCCGGTGCGGCCCAGGGCGCGGCGGCGGTGCAGTCCGGTGGTGCCAAGGTCGGTGCAGGCGTCAGCGGTGCCGCGCAGACCGGCACCGGTGCGGTCGGCGGTCTGCTCGGCGGCGTCGGCGGTGCCGTCAATGGTGCGGTGGGCGCGGCCGGTTCCGCCAATGTGAAGGTCGATGCCAAGGTGGACGCCAAGGCCTCCGCTGAAGCCGACGGCGAAGTCGAATAAACTTTCGGAACACCATTCAGACCCGTATGGTCTGAGGGTGTGCGGTTCACTGTAGCGCAGTCTCCCCCACTCTCCCCAACTGCGTTACAGCGGGGTCCCCGGGCAACCGGGGACCCTTTTTCATTGGCGCGCCGGTCCGGCGCGAGCGGCCTTGGATCCGCCCTGGGCAGCGCGGCGAGCGGTCAGGAACGGGCCGGCCGGGCACCCAGACGCAGGCCGGTGCAGCGGCGGGTGTGGTAGCCGATGCGCTCCTCGCCCACCAGCGCCTCGCCCGCCTGGACCCGCAGGGTGAGGCGACCCTCCTCGCCACGCTCGCCCGGAATCAGCCGCAGGCGGTCGCGGGCGGCGTCTCGCCGGACCTCGACACCCTCGGCCTCCAGCCGCAGCGCGCCCTCCCCGCTGACCGCCACCTCCAGCTGCGGCGGGCTCGCCGCATCGCCAGCCAGCACCCGCAGCGAGAGCTGGTAGCGGCTGCGCTCGACCCGGTAGAACGCCGGGGTCTGCTGCCGCAGCAGACAGCCGTCAAATGCCTCATGGCGAATCTCCCAGGCGTCGAGATCGGCCGGCGCCAGGACCAGGCTGCGGCGCTCCTCGAAGCCGCTGGCGCAGCCGCCGAGCAGCGCACCGAGGGCGAGCAGGACAGGCGCGGGGCGGCACAGGGATGAACGCGGCATGGTCGGCTGGGGCAGGAGGACGAGCCCCAGCATAGCCCTCAGCCGCCAGCAGCGGCGGGCGCCCGCAGCCGCTGGCGCAGGCGCCGGTAGCTGGCCTCGTCGAGCTCATCGCCCAGCAGCAGACGGCAGTGGCGGCGCCCCTCCTGCTCCAGCACCAGCCACACGGTGCCCGGCAGCGGCCAGTCGACGCGGGTCTGCGGACCCAGGGCCACCGCCAGCGTGCCCAGCCGCCACTGACCCTCGAGATCCAGCTGGAGCTGACGGATCGCCCGGGGGCCGTGCCCGAGCACCGCATGGCGGCGCAGCCACCACCAGGACAGCCCGACCGCGAGCACGGTGGGCAGCAACAGCCGCGGCGGGGCGTCGCTGAGCATCATCAGCAGCAGGGGCAGCGCGTGGACCCAGAACAGCAGCTGCTGGCCCCGGCCGGAGGGCCGCAGACGCAGATCCAGCACCGCGCTGCTCATCCGCCCTCGCGGAGCCGCTCCACCAGCGTCTGATAGGGCGCCGGCACCGGCTGGTATCCCATCACCCAGGCCCACAGGTCGGGGTCTTCAACCTCCTGCAGCAGCTGCAGGAACAGGGCCTGCTCGTCCGCGCTGGCCTGGCCGTAGCGCTGGGCGTGATAGCGGCTGACCATCACATCCAGCTCCTTCATGCCCCGGCGGAGCAGCCACTTCAGGCGCCCCTCGTTCATCCCGCGACCCGTCCGGGGCGGGCCGCGCACCCGGTGGCCCGGCGCGGCTCAGCCACGCCGTTCCACCAGCAGCTTCTTGGTCTCGGCAATCGCCTTGGCCGGGTTCAGACCCTTGGGGCAGGTCTTGGTGCAGTTCATGATGGTGTGGCAGCGGTACAGCTTGAACGGATCCTCCAGCGCGTCCAGCCGCTCGCCAGTGGCCTCGTCGCGCGAGTCGGCGATCCAGCGGTAGGCCTGCAGCAGGATGGCCGGACCGAGGTAGCGATCGCCGTTCCACCAGTAGCTCGGGCAGCTGGTCGAACAGCAGGCGCAGAGAATGCATTCGTAGAGGCCGTCGAGCTTGGCGCGGTCCTCCTCGCTCTGCAGGCGCTCGCGGGTGGGCGCCGGCGAGTCGGTCTTCAGCCAGGGCTCGATGGAGGCGAGCTGGCCGTAGAAATGGGTCATGTCCGGGACCAGATCCTTGATCACCGGCATGTGCGGCAGCGGGTAGATCTTGACCTCGCCGCGCACCTCGTCACAGCCCTTGATGCAGGCCAGGGTGTTGGTGCCGTCGATGTTCATCGAGCAGGAACCGCAGATGCCCTCGCGGCAGGAGCGGCGGAAGGTCAGGGTCGGATCGATCTCGTTCTTGATCTTGATCAGCGCGTCCAGAACCATCGGACCGCAGGCATCCATGTCCAGATCGTAGGTGTCGACCCGCGGGTTGGCACCGGTGTCCGGGTCGTAGCGGTAGATCTTGAAGCTGCGCACATTCTTGGCGCCCGCCGGCGCCGGGAAATGCTTGCCGGCGCTCTTGTCGATCTTGCTGTTCTGGGGGAGGGTGAACTGGGCCATTGCTTGCTCCGGGAGACGGGAGAGGGGAGACGGGAGGCGGTGGAGCGGGCCGCTTGCATCGCCCGTCTCCCCGGCCCGCTTCCCCGCGGTTAGTAGACGCGCTTCTTGGGCGGAATCACCTGCATCTCATCGTCCAGGGTGTGCATGCGCACCGGACGGTAATCGATGCTGACCTCGGTCGGCCCCTTGCGGAAGGCCAGGGTGTGCTTGAACCAGTGCTCGTCATCGCGCTCCGGGAAGTCCTCGTGGGCATGCGCCCCGCGCGACTCCTTGCGGTTGGCCGCCGAGGCCACGGTCACCAGGGCCTGGCCGAGCAGGTTGTCGAGCTCGAGGGTCTCGACCAGATCCGAGTTCCAGACCAGCGAGTGGTCGCTGACCTGCACATCGGCGAAGCTGTCGATGGTGCGGGTGAGCTTGGCCAGCCCCTCGTCCATCGAGGCCTGGGTGCGGAACACCGCGGCATGGGCCTGCATGGTCTTCTGCATCTCCAGGCGGATCTCCGCGGTCTTGCGGCTGCCCTGGGCATAGCGCAGCCGATCCAGGCGGGCGATTGCCGCCTCTTCGCTGGCCTTGCTGATCGCCTTGTGCGGGGCGCCCTTCTCCACCACCCGGGCGGCGCGCAGCGCAGCGGCGCGGCCGAACACCACCAGGTCGAGCAGCGAGTTGGAGCCCAGGCGGTTGGCGCCGTGCACCGAGACGCAGGCCGCCTCGCCCACCGCCATCAGGCCGGGGACGATGGTTTCCGGATCACCGTTGCGGACCGTGACCACCTCGCCGTGGAAGTTGGCCGGAATGCCGCCCATGTTGTAGTGCACCGTCGGCAGCACCGGAATCGGCGCCTTGGTGGCGTCGACGCCGGCGAAGATCTTGGCGGTCTCGGTGATGCCGGGCAGGCGCTTGTGCAGCACCTCGGGTCCGAGATGCTCCAGATGCAGCAGGATGTGGTCGGCTTCCGGACCGCAGCCGCGACCCTCGCGGATCTCGATGGTCATCGAGCGGCTGACCACATCGCGCGAGGCCAGGTCCTTGGCGTTCGGCGCGTAGCGCTCCATGTAGCGCTCACCCTTGGTATTGGTCAGGTAACCACCCTCGCCACGGCAGCCCTCGGTGAGCAGGCAGCCGGCACCGTAGATGCCGGTCGGGTGGAACTGGACGAACTCCATGTCCTGCAGCGGGATGCCGGCGCGGCTGGCCATCGCGTTGCCGTCGCCGGTGCAGGTGTGGGCGGAGGTGGCCGAGAAGTAGGCGCGGCCATAGCCGCCGGTGGCGAGAATCACCGTGTGGGCGCGGAAGCGGTGCAGCTGGCCGGTCGACAGATCCCAGGCCAGCACGCCCTTGCAGGCACCGTGATCGTCCATGATCAGGTCCAGCGCGAAATACTCGATGAAGAACTGCGCCTTGCACTTCAGGCTCTGCTGGTAGAGCGTGTGCAGCATGGCGTGGCCGGTGCGATCCGCCGCCGCGCAGGTGCGCTGGGCCGGCTTGGCGGCATCGCCGAAGTTCTGCGTCATGCCGCCGAACGGGCGCTGGTAGATCTTGCCGTCCGGCGTGCGCGAGAAGGGCACGCCGTAGTGCTCGAGCTCGATGATCGCCGGGATCGCCTCGCGGCACATGTACTGGATGGCGTCCTGGTCCCCGAGCCAGTCGGAGCCCTTGACGGTGTCGTACATGTGCCAGCGCCAGTCATCCTCCCCCATGTTGCCGAGCGCGGCGGAGATGCCGCCCTGCGCCGCCACCGTGTGGCTGCGGGTGGGGAAGACCTTGGTGATGTTGGCGGTCTTCAGGCCGGCTTCGGCCAGGCCCAGGGTGGCACGCAGGCCGGCGCCACCGGCACCGACCACCACCACGTCGTACTCGTGATGGATGATCTCGTAGGCGGGCGTGGCGCGGCGGGGCGAGGAGGCGTCGGGCATGGGGGTTACCGGAAAGCGGAAAGAGGGACTCGGGACGGGGACGGCGGGAATGGCGGCATCCGGGCTTCTACGATGGCCGATTCTCGGTCCCCGCTTCCGGGTTTGTTCAAGTCAACGCGACCTTGAGCACGGCGAAGATGGCGCCGGTGGCCAGCAGCAGGTGGGAGAACTTCACCAGCACCAGCAGGGCGAGCTTGCGTCCCTCGCTGGCCACATAGTCCTCGATCACCACCTGCAGGCCCAGGGACGAGTGGTAGAAGGCCGCGGCGATGAACAGCACCAGGGTCACCGCCACCGGCGGCGCGCTCACCCACCAGGCCACCGGGCCGAAGCCGGAACCCGAGAGCTGGGCGAGGCTGAACACCAGCCACAGCGACAGCGGAATGAGTGCCAGCGCCGACAGCCGCTGCACCCAGAAGTGATGGACGCCATCCTTGGCGGAACCGAGGCCGCGGGCGCGACCGAGGGGAGAACGCAGGCTCATGGGCTGGACCGGTGGAGACAGGAGGCGGAACCGTTCAAAGGGCGTAGGCGAGGCCCCAGCAGGCGGCGGTGAGCAGCGCGCTGAGCGCCACCACCGCATAGCCGCTGGCATAGGCGGTCTTGATCTCGAGCCCATAGCCGGCGTCCCAGAACAGATGCCGGATGCCATTGCACAGGTGGTAGAGCAGGGCCCAGCTCCAGCCGATCAGCAGCAGCTGGCCGTACCAGGCGCCGACATGCACGGCATAGGCGTCGAAGGTCTGCGGCCCGGCCGCCAGGGCCATCAGCCAGCCGGCCAGCAGCAGCGTGCCCAGGCTCAGCGCCACCCCGGTGGCACGGTGGGTGATTGACAGCATCGAGGTGAGCTGCGGCCGGTAGTACGGCCCGATCATGAAGGGCGACAGCGGCCGGGAGGCGGTGGGTTTGGACATGGTGACCTTCAGAGGTCGGCCGCGGAGCGGCGACCGGTGTGGGTGGAGGCGATACGGCTAGAAATCGATGCAGCGACCCTGCTTCTCCCAGTCGCCATACCGGGTGGGTTCCAGGCCCTCGCGGCGTCCTCCGATCTCGGGCACCCGCTGCGGGTCCGCAGGCGGCGGGGGAACCGCCGGCGCCGGCGCGGGGGCGGCCTGCTGGCGGAGAAACTCGGCGAGGGGAACGGCAGT
Source organism: Nevskiaceae bacterium (assembly GCA_036275365.1). Taxonomy (GTDB): domain Bacteria; phylum Pseudomonadota; class Gammaproteobacteria; order Nevskiales; family Nevskiaceae; genus DASUDX01. The sequence goes on from DASUDX010000063.1 coordinate 31,749, forward strand.
CTCGGACACGATCGGACGCGGACAGACCGCGGAAAGCGGCGTCGCATAGTGTGACAAACTGCCGAGAGCCGTCGCAATCCATGTCTATGTTGGCCGCCGCCCCCCCTGCCCTGGCTTCCGGGCTCCGCCTGATCCGCGCCACCGGCGAGGATGTTCGCGCCTTCCTGCAAGGCCAGCTCACCGCCGATCTGCGCCGGCTCGCGCCGAACCGCGCCCTGCCGGCCGGCCTGCTCAGCCCCAAGGGCCGCCTGCTGGCGGTGCTGACCCTGATCGAGGACCGCGATGGCAGCGTGCTGATCGAGGTGCGTGCGGAACTGCGCGAGGCCCTGCTCAAGCGCCTGCGGATGTTCATCCTGCGCGCCCGGGTCCAGCTCAGCCCGCTCGACCAGGGGGCGCTGCTGTTCGGCAGCGGCCCATGCCTGCAGGCGGCGGGCTGGTCAGCCCCGCTGCCGCAGGCGGTGTGGGAACAGGTATCGGGCGCGGACGGCCTGCTGATCCGCCGACCCGGCCCCGACCGGCTGCTGTGGATCGCCCCCTCGGCGGCAGCGGACATCGCCGCCGACGATGAGGGCTGGCGGCTCGCCGAGATCCGTGCCGGAGCGGCGGTGATCTGGCCCGAGACCCAGGACCGCCATGTGCCGCAGATGGCCGGGCTGGAGCGCCTCGGCGCCCTGGCCTTCGACAAGGGCTGCTACACCGGCCAGGAAATCGTCGCCCGCCTGCACTACCTCGGCGAGGCCAAGCGCGCCCTGTTCCGCCTGGCGGGGGACGGCCCCGCACCGGCACCCGGCAGCAGCCTGCGCACGGCCGACGCGGCGGCGGCCGGCGAGGTGCTCGATGCGGTGGCGCTGGGCAGCGGCTTCGAGGCCAGCGCGGTGCTGCTGATCAGCGCCGCCTCCCAGCCGCTGCGGACCGAAGACGGCCGGCCGGTGACGGTCAGGGCCGATCCGGCGACCCCGGCCCCGGCCTGATCGGGGCGCGCTGCGGGTTCCGCAGCCCCTTGCTACGGCGCCTCGGGCAGCAGCCAGGGCGGCAGGTGCAGGGCCTGCCGCACATCGAACCACTGATCCGGGTCGCGCTCGACGCTGGCCATCGGCGCGCTCAGGCGGTGGCAGGCCTCGGGCATCAGGGTGGCGGCGGTGGCGGCCCCGGCCGGTGTCAGGCGCAGCTCTCCTGCCGCCACACAGGCGGCCAGGCGGCCCTCCTCGTCCTGCACGAAGAACTCGCCGGAGACCGGCTGCAGCTGATGCGGCCCGACCTGCAGGAACAGCGGCCAGTCGGTGTTGAAGGCCGGGCGCTGCCAGACCATCCGCAGAAACCCCTGATCCAGCCGCAGCACGGTGCGCAGATCGTCGGCGTGGCTGGCAAACGGCAGCCGCTCCACCCGCAGGCTTGCCAGCGGACCGAGCTCGACCAGACCCTGGCGCCCCAGCCGCAGCGAAAGCCGGGTGCGCACATCCTCGCCGGTGACCAGGCGGTCGCGCTCCAGCACGCTGATGCCGGCGCTCAGCGGCAGACGCTGCCCTTGCCGCTCGAGGTGGGCCTCGCCCTCCAGCGCCTCCACCCGCAGGAGCGAGGCGGCCGCGGCCGTGCCGCTGCCCAGACCGAGCAGCAGCAGCGCCCAGCCGAGGACGCGCTCAGTGCGCATGGAGGTCGGTGAACGGACGACCGCAGGCCACCGCCTGACCCTGGGCCCAGTCCACGCCCATGCCGGCCAGGGCCTCGAGCAGGCTGGCGTCCTCGACATGCTCGGCGATGGTGGTCAGTCCCATCTCGTGGCCGATGCGGTTGATCGCCTCGACCATGCCGCGGTCGACCCGCGACTCGCGCATGGTGCGGACGAAGCTGCCGTCGATCTTGATGAAATGCACGGGCAGGTTCTTGAGATAGGAGAACGAGGCCATGCCGGCGCCGAAATCGTCGAGGGCGAACCGGCAGCCGAGTTCGGCGAGGCGCTGGATGAAGCGTACCGCCTCGGACAGATGCGAGATCGCCGCCGTTTCGGTGATCTCGAAGCAGACCCGCTCGGGCGCCACGCCGCTCTGGTCCAGGCAGTTGATCGTGTACTGCAGGAACTTCTCGTCGGACAGCGACAGGCCGGAGACATTGACCGCATAGATGATGTCGTCGGTCGGTACCCGCGCCAGCCCTTCGAGGGCGTGGCTGACCACCCAGCGGTCCAGCGCGGTCATCAGGTAGTAGCGCTCGGCAGCGGCGATGAAGCCGCCGGGACGCAGCAGTTCGCCATTGGCCCCGCGCATGCGGATCAGCAGCTCGCGGTAGCGGATGCGCCGCGGCTCGCGGGTGGAGGTGACATCCTCGTAGAACAGCTCGAACAGGTTCTGGTCGAGCGCGCGGCCGATCTGCGTGACCAGCCCCATCTCGCCGTGGCGGCGCTGGATCTCGGCATCGCCGCTGACCCAGCGGGCGCGGTCGCGGCCGCTGTCCTTGGCGGCGTAGCAGGCGGCATCGGCGGCGGAGAGCACCCGTGCGGTGCTCTCGGTCTGGCGGTCGAGCAGGGCCACGCCGACGCTGATGGTGCTGGCATAGCCCTGGCCATCCCACTGGAAGCGGAACTGGCGCGCGGCCTCCAGCAGGGAATCGACCAGCGGCCGGGCCGCCGCCTCATCGGTGCGGGCGAGCAGCACGCCGAACTCGTCTCCGCCCAGGCGGGCGAGCGCATCCTGGGGCCGCAGGCGGGCGCGCAGCACAGCCGCCATCTGGCGCAGCAGATCATCACCGGCGTAATGGCCCAGCGTGTCGTTGACCACCTTGAACTGGTCGACATCGAAGTAGCAGAGCACATGGGTCACCCCGCCACGCTGGGCCTCGGTGACCGCGGCGGACAGCCGGCGCTCGAACTCGTCGCGGTTGAGCAGGCCGGTGATCGGATCGTGGGCGGCGCGATAGGCCAGCTCCTCGGCCAGCAGGCTCTGCTCGGTGGCATCCTCGAACAGCAGCAGCGCGCCGGCTGGCGATCCGTTGCCGGCCAGTGGCGCGCAGGCCAGGCGCAGGGTCAGGCGGCGGCCGTCGCGGCTGAGCAGGTAATGCTCCTGGCTGCCGCGCGGCAGCACCCGGTTCTCGCGCAGGCAGGTCCACAGCGGGCTCGCCTGCACCGCCCCGCCGCCGCCCACCAGCCGCACCACCCGGTCGTGCGGCTGGCCCAGGGCCTCGGCCCGCGACCAGCCGGTGATCCGCTCGGCGGCTGGATTGATCTCGATGATCTGGCCTTGCGGGTCGGTCGCCACCATGCCCTCGGACATCAGCTTGAGTCCGGTGATCAGCCGGCTCGACTGCACCAGCAGGTGCTGCTCCACCTGCTCGACCGAGAGATCGGCGTGAAACTCGGCCAGCACTCCGTTGGGGCTGCCGGTGGGGGGCCGGCGCAGGCTCAGCCGCTGGGCGCGGCGGCCTTCCGGACCGCTGGCCAGGGTCAGGCTCAGCTGCTGCTGCGCATCCGGCGGCAGACGCGAGAGCGCCTCGACCACCCGCGCGCCCTCGCTGCGCTCGAACAGATCGCCCAGCGGACGGCCGAGCAGCAGGCTGCGCGACTCGCTGAACAGGCTGCACAGCGCGCTGTTGGCGTCCTGGATGCGGCCATCGGCATCGACCAGCGCGGCCGGGGTGGAGCTGAGATCGAAGATCTGCCGGTAGGCCGGCTCCACTGCCTCGGGCGCGCTGATCACCGCCGGCGTGCTGCCGCCCCGCTCATACAGACCGGGGCCGAGATTGCGCCGCGAGAACAGATCGTGGTGGGCCGCCAGGGCCTCGCTGCGGCCCACCATCAGCAGGCCGCCCGGGCGCAGGGTGCGGTGAAACAGCTCCAGCAAGCGGCGCTGCGCCGGCAGCTGCAGATACATCAGCAGATTGCGGCAGCAGATCAGATCCAGACCGGAGAAGGGCGCCGGCTGCAGCACATCGTGGCTGAGAAAGACGCAGCGGCTGGCCAGGGATTCCACCACCCGGTACCCGTCGGCCTCGGCCTGCAGATAGCGATCGCGCAGATGCGGCGGCAGCCGCTCGGCGTCGCGCGGGCTGATCAGCGCCTCGCGCGCGCGATCGAGCGAGGGCGCATCCAGATCGGTGCCGAAGACGATGAAATCATCCGGGGCTTCGCGCGCGCCCTGGGCCTCGGCCACCAGCATCGCCACGGTGAAGACTTCTTCGCCGCTGCCGCAGGCGGGCACCCAGAACTGCGGCCGGCGCGCCTCGGCGAGCAGGCCGGGCAGGCGCCGCGAGAGATTGGCGTAGACATCCGGGTCGCGCAGCAGATTGCCGCTGGAGAGCAGCAGCTCGCGGCCGATGCGCTGGGCCTCGTCACGATCGGCGAGCAGGCGTTCGACATAGGCCTCGACCCGGTCGATCTCCAGCTGACGCATGCGCCGCAGGATCCGGCGCAGCGCGCTGGAGCGCCGGTAGGGCGACAGATCGATGCCCATCGCCAGGCGCACCGCGCGCACCACCTGGGCGAACAGCTCCTCGGACAGGGCCGGCTGCCCCGGGGGATCGGCCAGCACGGTGAGGGGATCGACCGCCATCACCACGCGCTCCGGACCCGGACCGGGCGCAGGACCAGGCGGGGGGTGGTGGGCGACGGTGACAGTCGGCGGAGGCTCATGCGGGGGCGGTAACCGCCGGGAGGGCGGAACAGCCGAATCTTACCCCCGCGCGGGGACCACCCCCAAGCCGCCGCGACCTGCGGGGCGGCCGCTCAGCCGTTGGCAGCCCGCGCCGGGCTGGCCAGCTCGGCGCAGGCACGGTCGAGCCGGCGCAGCGCCTCGGCCGCCTCGGCCTCGGTGAGGTTGAGCGGGGGCGCCAGACGCAGCACATCCGGCCCCGCCACCAGCGTCCACACGCCGTGGCGCAGGCCGGCGTTCACCACTTCCTTGGCGCGGCCCTTCCACGCCGCGCTCATCGGCGCGCCGAGCAGCAGACCGAGGCCGCGCACGCCCTCGAACAGACCGTAGCGGGCCCCGATGGCGGCCACGCCCTCGCGGATCTGCTGGCTGCGCGCGGTCACATTGGCCAGGGTCTCCGGGCGCATGATCTCGTCGATGGCGGCGAGCGCCACCGCACAGGCCAGCGGGTTGCCGCCATAGGTAGAGCCGTGGGTGCCGAAGGCGAGGCTCCTGGCCGCCGCATCGGTGGCCAGCATGGCGCCCACCGGGAAGCCGCCGCCCAGGCCCTTGGCGGTGGTCAGCACATCCGGCCTCACCCCGTAGTGCTGGTAGGCAAACAGATGACCGCTGCGGCCGTTGCCGGACTGCACCTCGTCAAAGATCAGCAGGGCACCGTGGCGGTCGCAGAGCTCGCGGGCCAGCTGCACGAAGGCCGGGGTGGCCGGCAGGATGCCGCCCTCGCCCTGCACCGGCTCGATCACCACCGCACAGGTCTGCGGACCGACCGCCGCCCGCAGCGCGTCGAGGTCGTTGAAGGCGAGATGGGTGATGCCCCCGGGCAGCGGCTCGAAGCCCTGGGTGTACTTGGCCTGGCCGCCGACGCTCACCGTGAACAGGGTGCGGCCATGGAAGGCGTTGTAGAAGCTGATGATCTGGTGCTTGCCGGCGTGGCCGTGGGCCGACGCATGCTTGCGCGCCAGCTTGAAGGCGGCCTCGTTGGCCTCGGCGCCGGAGTTGCAGAAGAACACCTTGTCGGCAAAGGTCAGCTCGACCAGCCGGCTGGCCAGGGCCAGCGCCGGCTCGTTGGTCATCACATTGGACAGATGCCAGAGCTTGCCGGCCTGCTCGGTGAGCGCCGCCACCAGCCGCGGATGACAGTGGCCGAGGCCGGTCACCGCGATGCCACAGGCCAGATCGAGGTACTCGCGTCCCTGCTGATCCCACAGACGGGCACCCTCGCCACGCACGGGGATGATCTCCGCCGGCTGGTAGTTGGGAACCATCACCTGGTCAAAGGTCTGGCGGGTCAGGGACATGGGCCGCTCCGGTGGAGAGGGGGGATTACCCGGGAACCAACGAAAAAAAGCCCGCGCACGGCGAGCTTCCGATGAGTGGTGGAGCAGAGGAGGATCGAACTCCCGACCTTCGCATTGCGAACGCGACGCTCTCCCAGCTGAGCTACTGCCCCAATTCAGGGGCGCGCAGTGTAGCCGCTCGCCGATGCCGTCTCAAGCCGAGGCGGGCGTCAGCCCGACGCCGTGCTCGCGCTGCAGCCGGAACGGAAAGGACAGACCGCGCAGGCCCGGCAGATCCAGCCAGGTCAGGCCCAGCCAGTGCTCGCCGGCGGCATCGAGCGGGCGCAGCTCGTCCACCACCCAGCGCCAGGGCCAGCCGGCCTGCCGCGGATAGCGCAGCTGCCAGCAGGGCTCGCCATCGGCGCCGCTGAGGGCCAGCTGCCCGCTCATGCGCAGGCGCGGGGTGATCCGGCCATCGGCCCCGCGCAGCAGATTCACCCCGCCGCCGGCGTCGAGCTGCTTGCCACACCAGCCGGCCAGCCCGCTCAGGCGCAGCCCGGCGGGCGCGATGGCCCCCAGCCAGGCCGGGCCGGTGAAGGCGGCGTGATAGACCCCGGTGGCTGGGCCCTGCCGCGGGCGGTCGGCAACGCGGAAGCGCGCCCGGCAGGCGGCAAGCGACTGACCGTCGGTGCTCATGGGTCGGTACTCATGGGGCGGTCCTCATGGCTCGCTGCGACCCCGGCGCTGCTGAAAAAAGGCTCGCAGCTGCTCGGCGCAGCGCGCCTCCAGCACTCCGCCGCGCCAGTCCAGGCGGTGGTTCAGGCGCGGCCGGGCGATCAGGTCGTAGGCCGAATCCACCGCGCCGGCGCGGGGGTCCCAGGCGCCGAACACCAGGCGCGAGAGGCGGGCATGCAGGAGCGCCGCCGCGCACATCGGACAGGGCTCCAGGGTCACATACAGCGTGCAGCCGGCCGGCAGCCGGTAGTTGGCGAAGTGGGCGCCGGCCGCGCGCAGGACCAGGATCTCGGCATGGGCGCTGGCATCGTGGCGGCGGATCGGCTGGTTCCAGCCCTCGGCCACCGGCTGGCCGTCGCAGACCAGCACCGCGCCAACCGGCACCTCGCCGGCGGCCTCGGCCTGCGCGGCGCAGGCCAGCGCCTGCTCCATCCAGCGCTCATCCTCGGCCGCGGCGATGCCCATGGCCGGCCGGCCCTATTCCCACTCGATGGTGGCGGGCGGCTTGCCGGAGATGTCGTAGACCACCCGCGACACCCCGGGCACCTCGTTGACGATGCGCCGCGAGCAGACATCGAGCAGCTCGTAGGGCAGATGCGCCCAGTGGGCGGTCATGAAATCCACCGTCTGCACGGCGCGCAGGGCGATCACCGGCTCGTAGCGGCGACCATCGCCGGTCACGCCGACGCTGCGTACCGGCAGGAAGACGGCGAAAGCCTGCGAGGTCTTCTCATACCAGCCGCTGCGCCGCAGTTCCTCGATGAAGATGTGGTCGGCCCGCCGCAGGGTATCGGCAGCAGACTTGCTCACCTCGCCGAGGATGCGCACGCCCAGCCCCGGTCCCGGGAAGGGATGGCGGAACACCATCTCGCGCGGCAGGCCGAGCTCCAGACCGATGGCGCGGACCTCGTCCTTGAACAGCTCGCGCAGCGGCTCGACCAGCTGCATCCGCATGTGGGCCGGCAGCCCCCCGACATTGTGATGGCTCTTGATGACATGGGCCTTGCCCGCCCGGACGCTTCCGTCCGGCAACTTGATGGTGGCGCCGGCGGACTCGATCACATCGGGATAGATCGTGCCCTGGGCGAGAAACTCGACCTCCTGGAGCTTGGCCGCCTCGGCCTCGAAGACATCGATGAAGGTCTTGCCGATGATCTTGCGCTTGGCCTCGGGATCGGCAACGCCGCGCAGGCGGTCCAGGAACAGGGCCTCGGCGTCGGCGCGGATCACCCGCACGCCCATGTTCTCGGCAAACATCCGCATCACCGCGTCGCCTTCCTGCAGGCGCAGCAGGCCGTTGTCGACGAAGACACAGGTCAGCTGATCGCCGATCGCCCGGTGCAGCAGGGCGGCGACCACGCTGGAATCGACCCCGCCGGACAGGCCCAGCAGCACCTTGCGGTGGCCCACCTGGGCGCGGACCCGGGCGATCGCATCCTCGACGATGTTGCCCGGCGTCCAGGCCCGGCCGCAGCCGCAGATGTCGTGGACGAAGCGGGCGTAGATCGCCGTGCCCTGGGTGGTGTGGGTGACCTCGGGATGGAACTGCACCGCGTAGAACCGGCGCGACTCATCGGCCATCGCCGCCAGCTCGAGGTCCTGGGTGGAGCCGATGCGGGTGAAGCCCGGTGGCAGCTTGCTGACGAAGTCGCCATGGCTCATCCAGACATCGAGCAGCCCGTGGCCCTCGGCGTTGCGACGATCCTCGATGCCCTCGAACAGGCGCGAATGGCCGCGCGCGCGCAGCTCCGCGTAGCCGAACTCCTTGACCGTGCCCGGGGCCACCTCGCCGCCCAGCTGCAGGGCCATGGTCTGCATGCCGTAGCAGATGCCCAGCACCGGCACGCCGAGCTGCCAGACGCAGTCCGGGGCGCGGGGGGAAGCAGGGTCCAGGGTCGATTCCGGACCGCCGGAGAGAATGATCCCGCGCGGGGCGAACGCGCGGATGCGGGCCTCGTCGAGATCGTAGGGGTGCAGCTCGCAGTAGACGCCGAGCTCACGGACCCGGCGCGCGATCAGCTGGGTGACCTGGGAGCCGAAATCCAGGATCAGGATCTTGTCGGAATGAAGGTTCATCGGGGCTGGAGGTCCGCAGCGCGGTCCTCACTCGGTCCGGTAGTTGGGGGCTTCCTTGGTGATGGTCACATCGTGCACATGCGATTCGCGCATGCCGGCGCTGGTGATCTTCACGAAGCGGGTGCGGGTGCGCAGTTCCTCGACGGTGGTGCAGCCGGTGTAGCCCATGCAGGCGCGCAGCCCGCCGATCATCTGGTGGACGATCGCCGCCATCGGCCCTTTGTAGGGCACCCGGCCCTCGATACCCTCGGGCACCAGCTTCTCGACCTCGGCGGTGGTGTCCTGGAAGTAGCGGTCCTTGCTGCCCTGGCTCATCGCGCCCAGCGAGCCCATGCCGCGGTAGCTCTTGTAGGAACGGCCCTGGTAGAGCTCGACCTCGCCCGGCGCCTCCTCGGTGCCGGCCAGCATCGAACCCACCATCACCGCGTAGGCGCCGGCGGCCAGGGCCTTGGCGAAGTCCCCGGAGTAGCGCACGCCACCGTCGGCGATCAACGGAATGCCGCGGCCCTTGAGGGCCTCGGCCACCGCCATGACCGCGCTGATCTGCGGCACGCCGACGCCGGCGACGATGCGGGTGGTGCAGATCGAGCCCGGGCCGATGCCGACCTTGACCGCATCGGCACCGGCATCGGCCAGCGCCAGCGCCGCCTCGGCGGTGGCGATGTTGCCGCCAATCACCTGCAGGCTGTCGCCGTAGCGCTGCTTGATCGCCCGCACCCGGTCCAGCACGCCCTTGCTGTGGCCGTGGGCGGTGTCCACCACCACCACATCCACGCCGGCCTCCACCAGCCCGGCGACGCGCTCGTCGGTGTCGGCCCCGGTGCCCACCGCCGCACCCACCCGCAGGCGGCCGCGCTCGTCCTTGCAGGCCAGGGGATGGTCGCTGGACTTCTGGATGTCCTTGACCGTGATCATCCCGCGCAGCTGGAAGCGATCGTTCACCACCAGCACCTTCTCGATGCGGTGCTTGTGCAGCATGGTGATCACTTCCTCGCGGCTGGCGCCCTCGCGCACCGTCACCAGGCGCGGCTTGGGGGTCATGATCTGCGAGACCGGCTGGTCGAAATGGGTTTCGAAGCGCAGATCGCGCGAGGTGACGATGCCGACCAGCTGATCGCCGTCCACCACCGGCACCCCGGAGATGCGGTGGGCGCGGGTCAGCTGCAGCACCTCGCCGATGGTCAGCGTCGGCGGCACCGTGATCGGATCGACGATCACCCCGGACTCGTGCTTCTTCACCGCCCGCACCTCGGCGGCCTGACGGGCCGGCGGCAGGTTCTTGTGGACGATGCCGAGACCGCCTTCCTGGGCGATGGCGATGGCGAGCTTGGCCTCGGTGACGGTGTCCATCGCCGCCGACAGCAGGGGGATGTTGAGGCTGATCCGGCGGGTCAGCTGAGTCCTCAGCTCCACCTGCCGTGGCAGCACCTCCGAGTAGGCGGGCTGCAGGAGGACGTCGTCGAAGGTCAGGGCCTCGGACTCGATACGCATGGGGCGCTCCGTCAAAGCGGCATTATACGCCTGTCGCTCCGGCGCCCGGGGTGCCGCGCCGGCCCGGCTAGGGTCTGGCGCGGGCGCGCTCGATCAGCGCGGTGGTGGAATGGCCCGGGTGGAAGTCGAGCACCCGCACCTCGCCGCCGGCCGCCCGCACCGCCTCGCCACCGGCGATCTGCGCCACCGTGTAATCGCCGCCCTTGACCAGCACATCCGGCAGCACCGCGGCGATCAGGCGCGCCGGCGTGTCCTCGGCAAATGCCACCACCGCGTCCACGCAGGCCAGCCCCGCCAGCAGCTCGGCGCGCGCGGCCAGCGGGTTGAGCGGGCGCGACTCGCCCTTGAGCCGGCGCACCGAGGCATCGTCATTGAGCGCCACCACCAGGGCATCGCCGAGCGCCCGCGCCGCCTGCAGATAGCGCAGGTGGCCGACATGCAGCAGGTCGAAGCAGCCATTGGTCATCACCACCCGCCGGCCGTGGTGGCGCTGGCGTTCACGCCAGCTCAGCAGCGCCGGCTCGTCCATCAGCCCGGAAGGACCCGGTTGCAGGGTGGCGGCCAGCTCCGCCGGGCTGACCGTGGCCGTACCCACCTTGCCCACCACCACCCCGGCGGCGGCATTGGCCAGCCACACCGCCTGCTCCAGCGGGCTGCCGGCAGCCAGGGCGGCGGCCAGGGTGGCGATCACCGTATCGCCGGCACCGGTGACATCGTAGACCTCGCGGGCCAGGGTCGGCAGATGCAGGGGCGGCTGCGCCTCGCGCAGCAGGCTCATGCCCTTCTCGCTGCGGGTCACCAGCAGGGCGGCCAGGCCCAGCTGGCGACGCAGGGCCTCGCCGCGGCTCACCAGTTCGGCCTCGTCGGCGCAGGCGCCGACCACCGCCTCCAGCTCCGGCACATTGGGGGTGAGCAGGGTGGCCCCGGCGTAGCGCTGGTAGTCGCTGCCCTTGGGATCGATCAGCACCGGACAGCCCCGCTGGCGCGCCGCGGCGATCAGCGCCGGCGGGTCGGCCAGCGTGCCCTTGCCGTAGTCGGAGAGCAGCAGCACATCGGCCTGCTCGAGCCCGCGGGCGGCGGCGGCCAGCAGCGCGGCCGGATCGACCACTCCCGGTGCATCCAGCCGCTGCTCGAAATCCAGCCGCAGCACCTGGTGATGGCGGGACAGCACGCGCAGCTTGGTGATGGTCGGCGCACGCCCGGTCTCGATCAGCGACAGCGCCACGCCCGCCGCCTCCAGCCGCTGGCGCAGCTGGGCGGCCGCCTCGTCGCGACCGACCACGCCCACCAGGTGCACCTCGCAGCCGAGGGCGCGCAGGTTCAGCGCGACATTGGCCGCGCCGCCCGGGCGTGCCTCCTCGCCGCGCACCTGCACCACCGGCACCGGGGCTTCCGGCGAGATGCGCTGGGTGGGCCCGCTCCAGTAGCGGTCCAGCATCACATCGCCCACCACCAGCACCCGGGCGCGGCGGAAATCCGGCAGCGGCGGCGCGGCGGGGTTCACCGGCTCAGACGTAGCTCAGCCACTCGGGGTACTGCTCGCTCTGGCCCTTGACCAGGGCGAGATAGGCGCTCTGCAGCTTCTCGGTGACCGGTCCGCGGGTGCCGCTGCCGACCGGGCGGTTGTCCACCTCGCGGATCGGGGTGACCTCGGCGGCGGTGCCGGTGAAGAAGGCCTCGTCGCAGACATAGAGCTCGTCGCGGGTGATGCGCCGCTCGCGCACGGTGTAGCCGTGGTCGCGGGCCAGCTGCATCACCGTGCGGCGGGTGATGCCGTCGAGCGCACTGGTCACATCCGGGGTGCTGATCTCGCGGCCGTAGACCACGAAGATGTTCTCGGCCGAACCCTCCGCCACATAGCCCTCCGGGTCCAGCATCAGGGCCTCGTCATAGCCGTCGCGGAGCACCTCGTTGAGGGCCATCGAGGAGTTCAGATAGTTGGCATTGGCCTTGGCCCGGCACAGGGCGGCGTTGACATAGTGGCGCGAGAAGGAGCTGGTCTTGACGCGGATGCCGCGGGCCATGTTGTCGGCGCCCAGATAGGCGCCCCAGGTCCAGGCGGCGACGATCACATGGGTCTTGAGACCGCTGGCGCGCAGGCCCATGCCTTCCGAACCGTAGAACACCATCGGCCGCAGATAGGCTTCCTTCAGCTCGTTGACCTTGAGCACCGCCAGCTGGGCGGCATTGAGCTCGTCCTCGCTGTAGGGCATGGGCATGCCGATGATCTTGGCCGAGTTGAACAGGCGGCGGGTGTGCTCCTGCAGGCGGAAGATCGCGGTGCCGCGCGGCGTGGCATAGGCCCGCACCCCTTCGAAGCAGCCGACGCCGTAGTGCAGGGTGTAGGTGAGGACATGGGTGGTGGCCTCGCGCCAGGGCACCATCTTGCCGTCGTACCAGATCCAGCCGTCGCGGTCGGACATGCTCATGACCAAACTCTCTCGGGGGTGTGTGAGTGCGGAAGGCCGGCATTATAGGCACTGGCCCTCCGCGCACCCGGCGGCGGTGGCTCAGCGATACGGGTCGGGAACCCCGGGCGGGCGGGCCTTGAAGCGCCGGTGCACCCAGAAGTATTCGGGCAGCGAGCGCCGTGCCGCCGCCTCGATCACCGCATTGATGCGGGCCGCGTCGTCCGCCTCGTCGGGGCCTGGAAACGCCTCCAGCGGCGGCTGGAAGCGCACCCGGTAGCGTCCCTGCTCCAGCTCGGTGAAGAACGGCAGCACCCGCGCCCGGCCCATCTGCGCCAGCCGCGCGGTGGCGGTGATGGTGAAGCTGGGCTGGCCGAACATGGGCAGGAACAGCCCGGTCTGGTTGCCCAGGGTCTGGTCGGGGGCGTACCAGATCGCCCGCCCCTGGCGCAGCGCCCTCACCAGGGTCTTCAGATCCTGCTTGGGCAGCGGCGGCAGACGGGTGCGCCGCTGCCGTGAGCGGTACATGAAGTCATCGATCAGCGGGTTGTTGACATGGCGATACATCGCGTGGAACGGCCGCTCCACCGCCAGCATGCGCGCGCCGAGCTCGAGGGTGGTGAAGTGGCCGGTGAGCAGCAGCGCGCCCTCGCCGCGCGCCTGCAGCGCATCCAGATGCGCCAGCCCCTCGACGCTGCCGAGCGCGCGGATGCGGCGGTCGCTGGCGAACCAGGCGAAGGCGGTTTCGAACAGCCCGGCGCCGATGGCGGCGAAGTGCGCCTCCACCAGTCGCGCCCGGGCCGCCTCGTCGAGCTCGGGCAGGCACAGGGCCAGATTGACCTGCACCACCCGGCGCCGGCTGCCGGCAAGCCGGCCGAGCAGACGGCCGAGCCCGCGGCCGAAGGCGCGGGTCCAGGCCAGCGGCAGCCAGGTGCAGGCGCGCAGCAGCCCCAGGCCCAGCCAGGTGGGCCAGTAGCGGGGCAGCAGATAGGCCGCGCGGAACGGGCGCTCACGGGGCGTCATCGCGAAATGCTAGCAGCCCGCTAAGCTGCGCCGGCATGCGCCTGCTCTATCTGGTTCTCCTGCACCTGCTCGGACCCCTGCTCTGGCTGGGCCTGTGGTGGAAGGGTCGTCGCGACCCCGCCTACCGCCGGCGCGTGCCCGAGCGCTTCGGCCATGTGCCGGCGATCCCCGGCGGGGTGGCGGTGTGGGTGCACGCGGTGAGCGTGGGCGAGGTGCTGGCCGCCCTGCCGCTGATCCGCGCCCTGGTGGCGCGCCACGGCGAGGGGCAGGTCTATGTCACCACCGGCACCCCGACCGGCAGCGAGCGGGTGCTCGCCGCCCTCGGGGCGCGCGTGCACCACAGCTACGCCCCCTACGATCTGCCGCACGCGCTGCGCCGCTTTCTCGACCGGGTGCGGCCGGCGCGCGTGCTGGTGATGGAAACCGAGCTCTGGCCCTGTCTGTTCCGCGAGCTGGCGCGGCGCGGCATTCCGCTGATGATCGGCAATGCCCGGCTGTCCCCGCGCTCGATGGGCCGCTACCGGCGGATCGCCGGCTTCACCGCCAGCGTCACCGCTGACATCACCCGGGTGGCGGCCCAGAGCGAGGCGGACGGGGCGCGCTTCCGCGCCCTCGGCGCGCCCCGGGTGGCGGTGCTCGGCAATCTCAAGTTCGACGCCGAACCCGATCCCGCCCAGGTGGCCGCCGGCCGCGCCCTGCGGGCCCGCTGGGGGCAGGCGCCGGTGTGGATCGCCGCCAGCACCCACGAAGGCGAGGAGCGCGCCGCCCTGCTCGCCCACCAGCGTCTGCGCCAGCGCCATGCCGGGGCCGTGCTGGTGCTGGTGCCGCGGCATCCGCCGCGCTTTGCCGCGGTGGCGGCCCAGCTCGATGCCAGCGGTCTGTCCTGGGCGGCGCGCAGCGCCGGCTGGCCGGCGGCACCGCCGGCGGTGCTGCTCGGCGACAGCATGGGCGAGATGGCCCACTACCTGGCCCTGGCGGATCTCGCCTTCGTCGGCGGCTCGCTGGTGCCGGTGGGCGGCCACAATGTGCTGGAGCCGGCGGCGCTGGGCCTGCCGGTGCTGTTCGGCCCGCACATGCACAACTTCCTGCCGGCGCAGTCGATTCTGCTGGGCGCGGGCGCTGCCCAGACCGTGGCCGATGCCGAGGCCCTGGCAGGCGCCGTGCAGGCCCTGTTCGACGACCCGGCGCGGCGGCGCCAGCAGGGGCTCGCGGCCGCCGCGGCGCTGGCGCCGCATCGTGGCGCCCTGCAGGCCCATCTCGAGGCCCTGGCCGCGCTCTGAGCGGTCCGGGCGGGCGGTCCGGCCGGCGCCGGCAGCGGCCTATACTGCGGGCTGGTTCCCGACCGCCTTGCCGGCCCTGCCCGTGACTGCCGCTCCCCGGCTCTCTCCCGTCCCGCCGCGGCCCCGCCGGCTGCTGATCATCCGCCTCTCGGCCCTCGGCGATGTGGTGTTTGCCACCACCCTGCTCCACGGCCTGCGCAAGGCCTTTCCGGACGCCGAGATCGACTGGCTGGTGCAGCCCGAGTTCGCCGGTCTGCTGCGCACCCAGCCGGCGATCAACACGGTGCTGAGCTGGGACCGCCGCGAGTGGAGCCGGCTGTTCCGGCAGCTGCGCTGGATCAGCCTGTGGCGCGCGGTCCGCGCCTTCCGCCGGGCGCTCCGCGCCCGTGACTACGACTGGGTGATCGACGGCCAGGGCCTGCTCAAGGCCCGGCTGCTGGCCTGGCTGGCCGGCGGCCGCTACCGGGTCGGACCGGAATCCAAGGAGCCCGGCGGCGCGCTGATGCAGGCCCTGCTGCAGCGCGAGGCGGACGACCCGCGCATGGGCCGCGAGCACCGTGGCTACCTGCGCCAGCTGCTGGGCGTGGACGGCGAGACCCCGCGCCTGCAACGGCCCGCCGGGGCCCCGGCCGCGCCGGTCGCCGCGGGCACCCTGGCCCTGGTGCCCTTCACCACCCGCCCGCAGAAGCACTGGCCGGAGGCGCACTGGGTGGAGCTGATCGGTCGCCTGCACCGCGCCGGGCATCCGCTGATGCTGCTCGGTGGGCCGGCCGACCGCGCCGCCGCCGATCGCATCCTCGCCGCGCTGCCGGCGGGCATCGCGGTCGATGACCGGGTCGGTCGCACCGGGATCGCGGAGGCGGTGCAATGCATCGCCGACAGCCGCGCGGTGATCGGCATGGACACTGGCCTGACCCATATCGCGGTGGCCTGCGACCGGCCGACGGTGGCGATCTTCGGCTCCACCCTGCCCTACCGCAGCGGCGGACGCGCACCGCTGGCGGTGGAATGGCTGGGCCTGCCCTGCTCGCCCTGCAAGCGCCGGCCCACCTGCGGCGGTGCTTATCCCTGTCTGGTCGAACTCGGTCCGGCCCGCATCGAGGCCACGCTCAACCGCCTGCTGGCCGAGCCGCCAGCTGCTGGAAGTGCCGGCGCAGCCGCTGAGCGTGCGCGTCCACCGGATGGCGATGATCGGCCTGCAGCACCATGAAGCGGCAGTCGGCACTGGCAAAGCTCTGGTCGATCAGCTGATCGACGCGGGCGCGGTCCTCGGCGGTGAACACCCAGCGGGTGTGGGCATTGGCCGGGGCCTCGAAGCAGCCCTGCAGCTGGCCGACCTCGCGCACGAACCGGCCGTAGACGGTGAACTCGGAGAAGTCACCCGCGCGCTGCGCCAGCAGCGTCTGCCACCAGGGCGCGTCATGGCGGCGCTCCAGATGGGCGATCAGGGCCCGCACCCGCTCGCCGCTGAAGGAGAACGGGTGGGCGAGATATTCCCAGGTCGGCTGGCTGCGCTCGGGCAGTCCGAGCAGACGGCCGGCGGCGGCGATCCAGTGCGGCTGCAGGGTGTCCTCGCGGATCTGGGTCTGCAGGGCGATGCGGCCATCGCGCACATAGGCCGAGCCCTCCCAGGGCGCGCAGGCGATCACATCGGAGTCGAGGGTCAGGGTCAGCTCGGCGTCGGCGCGGGCGGCCAGCTGCAGCTTGACGATCTGCTGCACCGACCAGCCTTCGTAGCTGGCATCGGCACACCAGCCGCTGCGCTTGTTCAGGCTGCGGCGCAGCTTGCGCAGCCACTTGGGGCGGGCATGGACGCGCTGGCGGAGGCGGTCGACCGGTCCTGGCAGCACCTCGGCCGAGGCCAGCAGCTCGACCCGCTCGTCGAAGCCGGCGCGCTGGAACAGCGGCAGATCCTCGGTCTGCACCACCGCCAGATGCGGCAGCGGACAGCCGGCGGCGAGCAGGGATTCGCGCAGCAGGCGGAAGCGCTGCAGGTCCGGCGCATAGGTCGGGGTGAGCAGGCGCATGGTCATGGCGAGGCGGCGAGCGGGGAACCCATAATCGCGATCGTATGACAGCGGCCGCTGCCGGCACCGCGGCCGGCCGGGCACCACCAGGGGAGAGCATGACCGCGCTGCCGAGCGTCACCGTCGTGATGGCGACCTACAACTACCGCGACTTCCTCGCCGAGTCGCTGGATTCGGTGTTCGCCCAGCGCCACGCCCCGCAGCAGCTGATCGTGGTGGACGACGGCTCCACCGACGGCAGCGGCGACTGGCTGCGCCAGCACCACGGCGCACGGCCGGGGCTGGAGCTGATCGTGCGCGAGAACCGCGGCCAGCTCGCCAGCTTCGTCGAGGCCAGCGCCCGCGCGCGCGGCGAGGTGATCGCCTATCTCGACGCCGACGATGTCTGGGAGCCGGACTATCTGGCGCGCATCGGCGAGATCTATGCCCAGCGGCCGGAGATCGGCTGCGTCTACACCAATCTGCGCTACTTCGGTGAGCGCGAGGGGCTCTACACCCGCGATCGCCGCTCGCGCGATCTCGGCCTGTCGATCCTGCTCGGCGCCTACGAGCCGGCCTGGCAGGCCACCGCCACCTCGGGCATGTCGCTGCGCCGCGGGCTGGCGCAGGCGGTGCTGGACATCCCGCCGGCCCTGCAGCCGCTCGGCCGCACCCGCGCCGACGACTGGCTCAACGCCGGCGCCGACATCCTCGGCGGGCGCAAGTACTTCCTCGCCGAGCCGCTGGCGCGCTATCGCGCCCACGGCCGCAATGTCTATCTGGACCGCGCCCGCGATGCGATCCGCGATACCCAGCACTGGATCACCGTGGAGAAGATGCTGAGCTTCTACCGCCACCGCGCCGGCCTGCCGGTGGAGGCCGAGGCGCGCCTGCGCGGACGCGCCAAGCACGAGTTCCGCACCAAGCGCGATCCGAGCTTCGCGATGCTCCGCGACTACTCGCGCCTGCTCGGCCGCTCGGAGCTGTCGTGGTCCCGCCGCCTCGAGCATCGCCTGGCGATGTGGCGGCACTACCTGCGGCAGCGCTAGCCGCGGCTCTCCCGCTCGCGGCGGCGCTGGCGCAGCTGCGGGGCAAAGCGTGGATCCACCGGCGCCTGCGAGGCCTGCAGGGTCCAGAGTGCGGCGTACTTGTGGTAGGCGTACTGGCTGAGCACCACGGCGAGCAGGAAGCCGCGGCCGCCATCCAGCACCAGGCCGCGCGCGAGGTACTGCACCAGGAATTCCCAGAGGAAGCGCAGCACCGGGGTGATCACCGTGGTGCGCTTGCCGCGGGCGTACTTCTCCTGGGCCAGCAGCCAGGCGTACTGGGTGTGCTTGTCGACCAGATGGCGGTAGTC
Source organism: Nevskiaceae bacterium (assembly GCA_036275365.1). Classification (GTDB taxonomy): domain Bacteria; phylum Pseudomonadota; class Gammaproteobacteria; order Nevskiales; family Nevskiaceae; genus DASUDX01. The sequence continues at coordinate 50,039 of DASUDX010000063.1, forward strand.
GCGGTAGCTGTCGTGGTCGAGCCGGCCGCGCAGATGACCGACCGGGCCCGGTGGAAACTTCAGGGTCTCGTGCACCTGCACCGGCGGGAACTCGGCGCCCTCGCGCCTGAACAGCTTGGCCTGCGGGCTGGCGTAGCGCCCGCCCCAGCGCAGGCGCTGGCCGAAGAAGATCGGCCCCCAGGGCATCCGGTAGACCGCACAGGGCACGGTCTCCTTGGCGAGCTCCGCGGTGATCTCGGCGCGCAGCTCCGGGGTCACCCGCTCGTCGGCATCGATGGTCAGCACATAGTCGCCACGGGCGGCCTCCAGCGAGCGCTGCCGCTGCGGGCCATAGCCCGGCCAGTCGGTCTGCCAGATGCGGTCGGTATAGCGGCGCACGATCTCCAGGGTGCCGTCGCTGGAGCCGGAGTCGAAGACGATGATCTCGTCCGCCCAGTCCCTGACCGACTCGAGGCAGGCCTCGATGCGGTCCGCCTCGTTCTTGCAGATCATGCAGACCGACAGCGTGTGGCGCCGCGGCGCACGCGGCGTGAGCGGGGGAAGAGCGGACACGGCGGACTCCACGAACGAGCGGACCTCAGACCATCACCAGCGGCAGCAGGGCCTGCTGCACCCACACCAGGGTCGAACGCAGGCGGCCCGAGCCACCACCGGCGGCGGGCAGCGCGCGGGTGAGCTGCGCCCAGTCCGCCGCCTGGAAGTGGAACCGCGGGACCCGGCCCGCCCATTTGTCGAGCGAGGCGCGCAGCCGGCCCAGGGCGCGCGCCTGGAAGGCGCGGCTGGCCGGCCGCCGGCCGCGGTCGAAATCGATCAGGAAGAAGCCGCCCTGGTCATCGACCAGGATGTTGGCGGCGTTCAGATCGGCGTGGCCGACACCGGCGCGGTGAAAGCGCCCCAGGGTCTGGCCCAGTGCCGCCCAGCCTTCCGGCGGCAGCGGTGCTTGCTGCAGCCGCTCGCTGAGCGGGCGGGCACCCGGCACCCGCTCGGTGACCAGGTCCTGGCGATAGAACGGGCCCTCGTGCACCACCCGCGCCGCCACCGGCCGCGGCACCGGCAGACCTTCGGCGTGCAGGGCCTGCAGCAGGGTGAACTCGCGCCAGGCCCGGCTGCGCGCCTCGCCCAGCCAGACATAGCGATCCGGCGAGAGACGGGCGATCCAGCCCCCGCGCCGGTAGTGGCGCAGCACCCACTCGCGGCCATCGGCGCGGGTCCAGATCAGGGCATTGCCGCGACCGCTGTCCAGGCACTCGCCCCCGCGGTGGCTGCGGTGGGCGAAGTCGAGGCTGCCGGCCCGGGCGTCGGGCCAGAGGTCGGGGTCGTACCACAGGGTGGTGCCGCCGGAGCGATGGATTTCGCAGCGCATGCGGGCAGCATACGGCGCGGCGGCGGCAGAGGCCCGCTCCGCGTCAGCCGGGTCCATCGGCGAGGCTCGCCTGCTCCCAGCCGCGGTCCTTGCGCACCCAGTCGCCGATCAGCGTGTAGCGGCCGTGCCGCCAGCGCGGAATGCCGAGACGGCGGTACAGCGCGGTCTCGATCAGCCGCCAGCGCTCCTTGCGGGTGGGGCGGGTGCGCCACAGCGGGCTGTCCGGATCGAGGCGGAAGGGATGGGCCTCGGTGAAGGCCTTCATCACCGCCGGCGGCGTGCCGGGATAGCGGGCGATGAAGGATTTCGGCACCCGCGTGTAGTAGTGCTCGCCCGAGAAGGTGGCGCCTTCGATCAGGGTATGCGGCGCGGTGCGCAGCTTGTATTCCATCGCCCGCGGCGCGATCGCCTGGCTGTAGCGGAACTGGTTGACGCCCGAGTCGATGGCGCGCACCTCGCGGCCGATCTTGCCGTAGGCATCGAAGATGGCGAAGCCCATGGCGGTGTCCACCGACAGCGCCCCGGTCCAGGGCTTGATCGCCCGCACCACATACTTGAACCGCTCGGGATAGAGGCGGTTGACATGCTGGTGATCGCCATAGAACACCAGCCGCTCGATCAGCAGGCCCTCGACCTCGTCGTTGTGCAGATGCTCGGCCATCTGCGCCCGCAGGCGCGGCAGATCGTCCTCGTGGAACACCTCGCAGGCCTGCACATAGACCACCCAGTCCCCGGTGCACTGCAGCAGGCCGATGTTGGTCTGCTGGGTCAGCACGCAGGCCTTGGGGCGGATCTGCTCGGGCCAGATCGAATCGATGATGCGGATCTTGGGATCGCCGATCGCCTCGATCGCCTCGCGGGTGCCATCGGTGGAGGCGGCCACCACCACCACCATCTCGTCGACCAGGGGCAGGATCGAGCGGATCGCTTCCAGGAAGGGATAGCCGAGACGGAAGCCGTCGCGGATCAAACTCAGGCCCGATATGCGCACCGCGCGTCCTCGCTCGATGATGGCGCCCGCGGGTCGGGCAGAAACCCGCGTGCCAGGCGGCCGGTGAGGGGTCGCTGGGCGGGGCGAGTGCCTATGATACGGGCCTGTCGAAGGGGTCCGATGGGGCCGCCGTCGCCGTCCGGCCCCGCGCCGGCGGCCGAGACCGATGTTGCCGAGACCGAGACGCTGATGATCCGTGTGCTGCATGTGGAAACCGGCCGGCATCTCTACGGCGGCGCCCAGCAGGTGGTGTACCTGCTGGCGGGGCTGCGCCGCCACCCGGTGCAGTCGGCCCTGGTCTGCGTGCCCGGCGCGGCGATCGCCGGGGCGGTGCGCGAGCTGCAGCTGCCGGTGTTCGAACGCGCCTGCGGCGGCGATCTGGACCTGGCCTTCATCGCCCGCCTCGGCTCGGTGATCCGCGACTGGCGGCCGGATCTGATCCATCTGCACTCGCGGCGCGGCGCCGATCTGCTCGGCGGGGTGGCGGCGCGCCTGGCCGGCGTGCCGGCGGTGCTGTCGCGGCGGGTCGACAACCCGGAGGCGCGCGCCTGGGCGCGGCTGAAGTACCGGTTGTACGCCCGCACCATCGGGATCTCCGCCGGCATCGTCGAGGTGCTGCACGCCGCCGGGGCGCCGCCGGGCCGGCTGCGGGTGGTGCGCAGTGCGGTGGACGCCGGCCCCTGGCAGACGGCGCCGGCGCGGGCGGCGATGGCGGCCGAGTTCGGTCTCGACCCCTCGCACCGCTGGATCGGGGTGGTGGCCCAGCTGATCGAGCGCAAGGGCCACCGCGTGCTGTTCGAGGCGCTGCGCCAGCTGGCCCCGGCGGCGACCAGCCTGGTCCTGTTCGGCCAGGGCCCCTTGCGCCCGGCGCTGGAGGCCGAGGCGGCCGGGCTGCCGCTGCCGGTGCGCTTCGCCGGCTTCCGCCGCGATCTGCCGCACTGGCTGGGCGGGCTCGATCTGCTGGTCCACCCGGCCTTCATGGAGGGGCTGGGCGTGTCCCTGCTGCAGGCCTCGGCGGCCGGGGTCCCGATCCTGGCCTGCCGCGCCGGCGGCATCCCCGAGGCGGTCCTCGACGGCATCAACGGCCATCTGGTGGCCCCGGGGGATGCACCGGCGCTGGCCGAGGCGCTGGGCCGCCTGCTGGCCGACCCGGCGGCCCGCGCCCGTCTCGCCGAGGGCGGCCGCCGGCTGGCGCGCGAGCAGTTCTCCACCGAGGCGATGGTGGCCGGCAACCTCGCGGTCTACCGCGAGCTGCGTCCCTGAGCAGCGCCGCGACCCGGTTGGGGATGCGCCGGGGCCATCGCCAGCGCTAGGCTGAGGCCGCGTCTGTTTTTCCTGCTGCCATGGCCGACCGCATCCGCTTCAGCGTTCTGATCAGCTGCTACAACTACGAGCGGTTCGTCGCCGAGGCGATCGAGTCGGTGCTCGCGCAGGACCATCCGGCGGCGCAGATCCTGGTCATCGACGACGGCTCTCGGGATGGCAGCGCCGCCCTGGTGCAGCAGCGCTTCGGTGACCGCCCGGGCCTGAGCCTGATCCGCCGCGAGAACCGCGGCCAGCTGGCCGGCTTCGTCGAGGGCGCGCGGCGCGCCGAGGGCGAGGTGCTGTGCCTGCTCGATGCCGATGACCGCTGGCAGCCGGACTATCTGGCCCGGCTGGCGGCGATCTACCAGAGCCGCCCGCGGGTGGATTTCGTCTACACCAATCTGCGCTACTTCGGTGAGCGCGAGGGCCTGTTCCGCCCTGCCGGCGAACCCTCGCGGGAACTGGGGCTGTCGATCCTGCTGGGTGCCTTCGCCCCGCGCTGGCAGGCCAGCGCCACCTCGGCGCTGTCGCTGCGTCTGCCGCTGGCACAGCGGGTGCTGGAGATTCCGGACCGCTACTGGAGCGAGTGGCGCACCCGTGCCGACGACTGGCTGGCGGCCGGGGCCGACATCCTCGGCGCGCGCAAGGTCTATCTGGCCGAGGCGCTGGTGGCGTACCGGGTGCACGGTGCCAATGCCTGGCTGCGACGCCACCGGGATGCCGAGAGCGAGCTGCGCTACCGGCTGCGCAGCGAGGCCCTGCTGGCCCACTACCGGTCGCGGGCCGGCCTCGACGCCGCCGCACCCGGACAGCTGCTGCGCCACCTCAAGCACGAGTTCCGCACCTGGCCGCAGCCGGACCGTCAGGACCTGCGCCACTACCTGCGGCTGCTCGATCGCGCGGATCTGCCCTGGGGCAGGCGGCTGGAGCACCGCGCGGCGCTGTGGGCGCACTGGTGGCACCAGCGCCGGCTCAGCCCAGATAGGCCCGGTACAGGCGGCTGACCGCGCTGCGGTGGGCGGCCCAGGCGGCGGGGGCGGCGAAGGGCGATCCGGCATCCAGCTTGGCGCGGTGGAGAAACTCGCGACAGGCGCGCTGGGCCGCCAGCAGCGGGGCCAGTTCCGCCGGCGCCAGGGCCCCGGCCGCCGCCACCGCCTCCAGCTGGCGCCAGGTGTCCGGCCACAGCACCGGCAGGCGCGGACCCTCGCGCAGGGTCAGGTACTGGGCCAGGAACTCGATGTCGACCAGCCCGCCCTCGCCCTGCTTGGGATCCCACTGGCGGGCGCTGGAGCGATCCAGATGCCGGCGCATCTTCTGCCGCATCTCGGCGATCTCGCTGCGCAGCCGCTGCGGCTCGCGCGGGCTGCGCAGCACCGCCTCGCGGATCTGCTCGAAGCCCTGCCCCACCGCGCGGCTGCCGGCCACCGGCCGGGCCCGGCTCAGCGCCTGGTGCTCCCAGGTCCAGGCCTGCTCGCGCTGGTAGCGGGCGAAGGCCTCCAGCGAGACCACCGCGAGCCCCGAGCGCCCGCTGGGACGCAGCTCGAGGTCGATCTCATAGGCCCGCCCGGCGGCGGTGAGGGTGGACAGCCAGTGCACCAGGCGCTGCACCAGCCGGCCGAACCAGACGCCGTTGCTGATCGCGCGCTGGCCGCCCTGGCTGTCCTCGTCGAGGGCATCGCAATCGTGCAGGAACACCAGATCCAGATCCGAGCCATAGCCCAGCTCCAGCCCGCCCAGCTTGCCGTAGCCGATCACCGCGAAGCCGGCGGGCTGGCCATCGCGGCGCAGCGGCCGGCCCAGCTCCCGGCCCAGCTCGGCCTCGGCGCGCGCCAGTGCCGCCGCGATCACCGCCTCGGCCAGCCAGGTCAGATGGTCACTGACCTTGACCAGCGGCAGCTGGCCGCTGACATCGGCGGCGGCGATGCGCAGGCTGGTCTCGTGGCGATAGCGGCGCAGGCTGTCCATCGCCGCCTCGGTCTCGTCCACCCCGAAGCCGGCCAGCCGGTCCTCCAGCTCGCGCCGCAGCAGCTCGGGGCCGGGCGGGCTGTAGAGGGTGCGCGGATCGAGCAGCACATCGAGCAGGGCCGGGGTCGCCGCCAGCTGCTCGGCGATGTAGGGGCTGGCCGCGCACAGACGCACCAGCTGGGCGCGCGCGGTCTCGGATTCCTCCAGCAGGGCGAGATAGGTGCTGCGGCCGAGCAGCTGGCGCAGCACCGCCAGCAGACGCCGCAGGCAGGCCGCCGGCTCGGCCTGCTCAGCGGCGGCCGCGCACAGCAGCGGCACCAGGGCCTGCAGGCGCCGCGCCGCCGACTCCGAGAGCGTCCGCACCCGGCTGGACCCCAGCAGCGCCGCCCATTCCTCGGCCAGCGCCTCGGCGGCGCTGCCGAAGGGCGCCAGCGCCAGGGCGGCGCGGGAGCGGTCCTCCACCGCCGCCAGCACCGCCTGGAAGGGCGAGCGCAGCGGGCTGCCGGCCGGCTCGCTGAACACCCGCTGGAACTCGGCCTGCACCCGCGCCGCCACCTGGCGGTAGCGGCGCTCCAGATCGGCGTAGCGGCGGAATCCCAGGGCCAGGGCCAGGGCCTTGCGCGGCGCGGGCTCGACCGGCAGGCGGTGGGTCTGCTGGTCGGCGTAGAACTGGATGGCGTTCTCCAGCCGGCGCAGGAACCCATAGTCGGCGTCCAGCTGGGTGGCGGTGGCCGCCGGCAGCAGGCCCAGCTCGCCGAGCAGGCGCAGCACCGGCCGCAGGCGCGGATCGCGCAGGCGCGGGTCCTGGCCGCCCCGCACCAGCTGGAAGGACTGGACGATGAACTCCAGCTCGCGGATGCCGCCCGGGCCGACCTTGACATCGTCCTCCAGCCCGCGCGCCTCGGCATCGGCGGCGATCAGGCGCTTGAGCTCGCGCAGGCTCGCGATCGCATTGAAATCCAGATAGCGCCGGTAGATGAACGGCCGCAGCCGGGCCAGCAGCGCCTGCCCGGCGGCGAGATCGCCGGCCACCGGCCGCGCCTTGATCAGGGCATAGCGCTCCCACTCGCGACCATGCTGCTGGTAGTAGTCCTCGGCGGCATCGAAGGAGATCGACAGCGGCCCCGCCGAGCCGAACGGACGCAGCAGCGTATCGACGCGGAACACGAAGCCCTCGGCGGTGCGCTGCGAGAGCAGCCGGCCCACCTGCTGGGACAGGCGGGCGAAGAACTCGTCGCTGTGCAGGGGCCGCTCGCCATCGCTCTCGCCGGCGGCGCGGTGGCAGAAGATCAGATCAATGTCCGAGGAGAAGTTGAGCTCGCGTCCGCCCAGCTTGCCCATGCCGAGAATCACCGGCGGGATCGGCTGGCCATCCGGCTCGCGGGGGAGGCCGTGGCGCGCCACCAGCCCCGACCAGGCGTGATCCAGCGCCCAGCCCAGGCACTCGTCGGCGAGATCGGAGAGCGCCGCGAGCGTCTGATCCAGCGCTGGCGGTCCGTCGAGCTCGGCGAGCCCGATCTGGCCGAGCCGGTAGTAGCGCCAGTCGCGCAGCTGGCGCATCAGCACCGGCTCCTCGGCCTGCGGATCGGGGCGCGGCGGGGGCTCGGCGAAGCGCGCCTGCTGGGCGGCCAGGAAGGGGCTGCAGCGCGCGAGCGTGGCGGGATCCATGGAGCGGGCGGCGCGAGGCGGGGGTCGAGGGCGCAGGATAGCCACCGTCGCACGCCCAGCGGGCCACGGGGCACCGCTACACTCCGGGCTGATCTTCACACCCTCGCCCCGACCATGGCCTTCGGCCTCAGAAAATCCGCGCCGCCAGCCGCCGCCCCGCCGGAGGCAGCGCCTGCCACCGGCGAGGCGGACGCCGCGGCGGGCCCGCCGCCGTCCTGGCATCTGGACCAGCTCGGCCTAAGTCCGGACGGGCACTGGCTGCTCGCCCTGGGCTGGGCCGATGGCCGTCTCGAGCCGGACCAGCTGCGGCTCGCCGAGGGCGGGCCGGCCGCCTGGATCAGCCGCCATCCGCGCCCGGATGTGGCGGCCTTTCTGCGCCGCGGGGAGACCGACGGCGGTTTCGGTTTTCTCGCCGCGTTCGCCCTCACTGCAAACCAGCCGATAGGCCTTCCGGCCTGGCGCGGGCAGCCGGCCGGCGAGCGCACCCTGCTGCCGGCCACCGATCCGGGCTGGCTGGAAAGCCTGCGCGCCGTCTGGCCCGCGGCGGCGGGCGCCCCCGCCCTGCGCGCCTGGCTGGCCCCCGCGGAGTCGCTGCCCGGGGCCCGCCTGCGCGGTCATCTGGATCTGGCTCTGCTGCTCCCGGAGGGCGAGCTGCTGCTGAGCGGCTGGTGCTACCAGCTCGACGAGCAGCCGATCGAGGCCACCCTGGTCGATCTCGCCAGCGGTGCCGAGCGGCCGGTCTCGGCCTGCTGGTCGCGGGTGGAGCGGGCCGATGTCTACAGCGGCATCCGCCACCTGCTGCCGGCGGCCCTGCACACCGGCTTCGTGGTGCGGGTGCCGCCTGCCCTGCTGGGTCCGGCCAGTCAGCTGCACCTGCTGCTGGGAGACGGCAGCCGCGATCTCAGCCTGCCGGTGAGCCCGCGGACCCTGGCGCCGCAGGAGGTGTTGCCGGTGCTGCTGGGTCTGTTCCGCAGCCGCCAGACCGAGGGCCTGGTCGATCTGCTCGAGCGCCAGCTCGGCGCGCCGCTGGGGGCCGCCCAGCAGCGGCGCCAACCCCCGCGTAGCAGCGCGCTGATCGAGGCCGCGCCCTGCCAGCCCGCCAGCGCCCCCCGGCTCAGTCTGCTGCTGCCGGTGTTCTCGGCGAGCGATCCGCTGCGGGTGGTGCTGGCCGGCCTGATGCCGCTGGCCGGCCGCCGCGATCTCGAGTGGCTGATCGGCGTGGACGATCCCCTGCTCTACCGCGAGTGGAGCGAGCAGCTGCCCGAATGGACGGCGAGCTACGGCCTGCGCCTGCGCCTGCTCGGCAGCCGCGGCACGCTGGGCTACGCGGCCCTGCTCAATCAGCTGGCGGCGGTCGCCCAGGGCGAGTTCCTGGGCCTGCTCGATGCCGATCTGCTGCTGCCCAGCGAGGACTGGCTGGCGCCCCTGCTGCATCCCCTGCTCGCCGACCCGGCCTGCGGCGCCAGCGGTCCGCTGCTGCTGCATCGCGACGGCGCGCTGGCCAGCGCCGGCGAGCAGCTCGAAGCGCTGCCGGGTCTGGCCCCGCTGCAGGGCCCGCGCGCGCTCGACCGCCGTCCGCCCGCGGTGGCGCCGGTGCCGGGCCTGCCCAGCTGCGGGCTGTTCACCCGGCGCGCCGAGTTCCTCGCCGCCGGCGGGCTGGATGCGGGCTACCTCGGCGAGTCGCTGCTGGGCCTGGATTACTGCCAGCGCCTGGCCCGCCAGGGCCGCCACAGCGTGGTGGTGCCCTCGGTGGCACTGACCCGGCTGGGCCTGCGCGACGCCACCCTGCAAGCGCGCGAGCCGCGCCACGGCGACCCGGCGCTGGTGGCCAATGTCCAGCTCTACGACTGCTGGCGACTGCAGCAGCGCGAAGGCGCGGAGGCGCCGCGATGACCCAGACCGTTCTGATGGTGAGCCACGCCCACCCGGACTTCTCCAAGGGGGGCGGCGAGGTGGCGGCCCACCACCTCCACGAGGGGCTCAACCAGCTGCCGTTCTGGGCCTCGCACTTCCTCGGCCGCCACGCCCTGCCGGGGCTGGTCGATCCGGAGCAGCTGTTCCTGCGCCACCGCGGCGAACAGGAAACCCTGTTCCACGCCGAGGCCGACTTCTTCACCTTCTCCAGCCGCGGCCCGCAGGGCCTGCACCGGCAGTTCCTGGCCCTGCTCGAACGCCTCCAGCCCGGTGTGGTGCATCTGCATCACTACTGGCAGGTCGGGCTGGAGATGATTGGCTGGGTGCGCCACTGGAATCCGCAGGTGCCGGTGGTGGTCACCCTGCACGAGTTCCTCGCCATCTGTGCGCAGAACGGACAGATGCTCAAGACCAATGGCCAGCTCTGCACGGCCAGCGGGCCGGCGGTCTGCCACGCCTGCCTGCCGGCGCACCGGCCGGTGGATTTCCAGCTGCGCCAGCGCTACCTGCAGGCCTTCTTCCGCGAGGTGGATCACTTCATCGCGCCCAGCCAGTTCCTGCGTCAGCGCTACATCGACTGGGGCCTGCCGGCGGAGAAGATCACCGTGCTGGAGAACGGCCAGCGCTATCCGCAGGCGGCACCGCCGGCCGAGACCCTGGCGCGGCCACGGCGGCGCTTCGCCTTCTTCGGCCAGCTCAATCCCTTCAAGGGCATCGATGTGCTGCTGGAGGCCTGGGCGCTGCTGCCGCTGCGGCTGCGCCAGCTCGCCAGTCTGGAGATCCACGGCGGTGCCAACCATCTGCCGGACGCCTTCAAGGCCCGGCTTGACGGCCTGCTCGACCAGGCCCACCGCAGCGTCAAGGCCTATGGCCCATATGCCGGCGAGGATCTGCCGCGGCTGATCGCCGGGGTCGACTGGGTGGTGATGCCATCGATCTGGTGGGAGAACTCGCCGATGGTGATCCAGGAGGCCTTCCTGCACGGCCGGCCGATGATCGTCGGCGACATCGGCGGCATGGCCGAGAAGGTCCGCGACGGCGTCGATGGCCTGCACTTCCGCGCCCGCAACCCGGCGGCGCTGGCCGAGGTGCTGGCCCGCGCGATCGAGGACGAGAGCCTGTGGCCGCGGCTGGTGGCCGGCATCCGCAAGCCGCCCTCGCTGACCGAGGCGGCGGCCCAGCATGTGCTGCTCTACGAGCAGCTGATCGACGATCGCCGCGAGCCGGCGCTGGCCGGATCGCCGGGCGGACTGGGGAGTGCGGCGTGAGTCTGCTGGCCCTGCACGAGGCGCGCTTCGACGCCCACTACCAGCGCGAGCGGGATCGCCCGGGCGATCTCTGGGTGTTTCTGCACATCCCCAAGACCGCTGGCTCCTCCTTCCGCCAGGAACTGGCCCAGCGCCTGCGCCCGGAGGTCAACCTCGTCGGCAGCCACGACAACGACGGCCGGCCGCAGATCGAGAAGACCCGCGCCGCCCTGCAGGCCTTTCTCGAGCGGCTGCCCGCCCAGCCGCACCGCTTCGCCTCCGGCCACCTGCGCCGCAGCGATCTGCAGGCGATCCGTCGCGCCCATCCGCGCAGCCGCTTCATCACCATGCTGCGCGAGCCGGTGGCGCGGGTGATCTCGGACTACCGCTACATGCGCACGCCGGCCCACCCGACCTGGCAGGAGGTGATCGCGCGCTACCCGACGATCGAGGACTATCTGCGCGACCCGCGCACCCAGGACAAGATGTTCCGCTTCCTGCGCCGGCGTCCCACCGATGGCGCCGAGCAGGTGATCGAAGACCTCGAGCAGCACTTCAGCTTCGTCGGCACGGTCGAGCAGTACGCGCTGTCCTGCCGTCTGCTGTTCCGCCTGCTGGGAATCGGCGGCGAGCCGGCGGTCTACCAGCGGCGGACCGAGGACCGCGCCGACAACCAGATCGAGGATCTGGCCCAGGCGCGCGCCCTGGCCGCCGCCCTCAACCCGCGGGACCAGGCCATCTGGCGGCATTTCCACGACCGCCTGGGGGCGATCGCGGCGCCGCTGGAGGCCTGGCTGTCGGCTACTTCCGTCCCGGCTGCGGCACCAGCCGCAGGTAGGGCCTGAGCGCCTTCCAGCCGCCGGGGAACAGGCGGGCGGCGTCCTCGTCCTTGAGCGAGGGCACGATGATCACCTCCTCGCCCGGCTTCCAGTTCACCGGCGTGGCGACCTTGTAGCCGTCGGTGAGCTGCAGCGAGTCGATCACCCGCAGCACCTCGTCGAAGTTGCGCCCGGTGCTGGCCGGGTAGGTCAGGGTCAGGCGGATCTTCTTCTGCGGGTCGATGATGAACACGCTGCGCACGGTGAAGGTGTCGCTGGCGTTGGGGTGGATCATGTCGTAGAGCGTGGCCACCCGGCGGTCGGCATCGGCGATCAGCGGGAAGTTGAGCGCCGCCCCCTGGGTCTGCTCGATATCGCGCGCCCAGCCGTGGTGATCCTCCAGGCGGTCCACCGACAGGCCGATCGCCTTGACCCGGCGGCGCTCGAACTCCGCCTTCAGGCGGGCGGTGTAGCCCAGCTCGGTGGTGCACACCGGGGTGTAGTTCTTGGGGTGGCTGAACAGCACCACCCAGTGATCGCCGGCCCAGTCGTGGAAGCGCAGGCGGCCCTCGGTGGTCTCGGCCTCGAAATCAGGGGCGATGTCGCCCAGTCGCAGGGTCATGGTCGGTCTCCACAGGCGGGGCGCCTAGCATGCCCGGCCACCGCCGGCCGTCAACCCGCGGCGTGGTTCTATCGATAGACCCATTGGCGACCGCCCGCCCTCGCCGGCGGGGCCGCCGCCTCAGCCTGCCGGGTGGATCAGCAGCAGATCGCAGCCGGCGTGGCGGACCAGGGCCTCGGCCTGGCTGCCGAGCAGGAAGCGATCGAGCCCGTCGCGGTACTCGGCCCCCAGCACCAGCAGCTCGATGCCCTGGCTGGCCACCGCGGTCAGGATCATCTCGGCCGGCTCGCCGGTGAGCAGCACCCGCTGCTCCGGCGGCACGCTGTGGTGATCGGCGAAGGCGTTGAAGCGCTCGGCGTCCTCGAGCCGCTGCTGCTCGACCAGGGCATTGACCCGCGCCGCCGAGCCCAGCCGCGCCGGACGGAAGGGGAACACATGGATCAGCTGCAGACGGGCCTCGCTCGCGCGCGCCAGCTGCAGGGCCTGGGCGAGGACCTGATCATCCAGCCCGCTGGGCCGTGAGAGGGGATGGATCGGGTCCACCGCCGCCATCACCGCGCGCGGCAGGTGACGCGAGCCGGCCTGCACCAGCCACAGCGGCACCCGGCAGCGCCGGGCAAGCTTGAGATCGTCCGGATGCACCACCGACCAGGCACGCAGGAAGGACTGGAAGCGCAGATCCTTGACCACCAGATCGCCGCCGCCGGCGGCGCAGCGCTCGTTCACCGCCTCGTACAGCTCGGGCACCCAGGCCACCTCCACCCCCAGGCTCAGCCCCAGCCGCTGCTGCTCGCCCGCCCACTGTTCGAGCCGCTGGCGGTGCTGGGTCAGCAGCTGCTCGCGGGCCAGGGCCTCGACCTCGCCATCCACCGCCTCGGCCAGACCGGCGATGCGCAGGTCAAACAGCGGCTCGAACAGGTCCACCCGGGCGCCGCTGCGGCGCGCCAGCTCCAGCGCCCGCAGGACCGCCGGGCTGGGAAAGACATCGGCATCCACCACCACCAGCAGACGACGGATCGAGGACATGGCAGCTCTCGGCAGGAAGGGACAGGGTCACGCGCACCACGGTCCCGACTCTAGCGCGGCCACCCGCCGGGGCGGGCTGGGCGCCCGCCCTAGGCGGGGTCCGGCACGCCAGACGGTGCGGGCGCCGCCAGCGGCATCACCCGCCAGACCCGGGCGCTGAGCCCCAGCGCCGCCACCCCGAGGCCGGCGATGAAGCCCCACCAGATGCCGGCCGGCCCGACCGGGGTGAGGAAGGCCAGACCGGCGGCCACCGGCAGCCCCACCAGCCAGTAGGCGAGCATGGTGATCACCATCGGCTGGCGGGTGTCCTTGATCCCGCGCAGGGCGCCGCCGGCGGTGGCCTGCACGCAGTCGAAGATCTGGAACACCGCGGCGAAGGCAAGGAAGTGGATCGCCAGCGCCATCACCGTGGGATCGAGGGTGAAGCTGCGCACGATCGGCCCGGGCAGCAGGGCCATCACCAGGGCCGAGATCACCGCGAAGGCCACCCCCAGCAGGATGCCGGTGCGCCCGCGCAGGGCCACCTCGCGCCACTGGCCGGCCCCGGCCGCATGACCGACCCGGACCGTGGTGGCGAGCCCGATCGACAGCGGCACCATGAAGGCCACCGAGGCGACATTGATGGCGATCTGGTGGGCGGCCACGGCATCGCGGCCGAAGCGCGCCATCGCCAGGGCCCCGAGCAGGAACAGCGAGGCCTCGGCGGTGAGGATCAGCGCAATCGGCAGCCCCAGGCGCAGCACCTCGCGGGCGGTCTGGCCCAGGGCCAGGGCCTGCGGCCGCAGCAGCTGCAGGGCGCGCAGCGCCGGCACCCGCCAGTAGATCAGCGCATAGCAGCCCACCATCACGAAAGCGGCGATCACGGTGGCCAGCGCCGTACCGGTCACCCCCAGCCGTGGCGCCCCGAACAGCCCCAGCACCAGCAGGCTGTTGAACAGGATGTTGGTGAGCAGGCCGGCCACCCCGGCCAGCAGCGGCAGGCGGGTGAGGCCATGCGCCTCGGCCACATTGCGCAGCACGAAACTCCAGCAGAACGGCACGGCCGCCCACTGCACGGTGGCCACGAAGTCGGTGGCGTGGCTGCGGGTCTCGGCATCCAGCCGGAGCAGATCGAGCACCGGCTCGCGGATCAGCATCAGCAGCGCGATCCACAGCACCCCGGTGAGCGTGGCCAGCACCAGGCTGGCGCGGACCCGGGCACCGATCCGCGGCGCCGCCTCGCCCGCGCCCACCTGCTGCGCCACCAGGGCGGACAGGGCCATCCACAGCCCGAGCAGGAAGACGAAGGGCAGAAACCACAGATTGCCGCCCACCGCCACCCCGGCCAGCGGGGCGGCGCCGAGACGGCCGGCAAACAGCGTGTCCACCGTGGTCATGGTGGAGAAGGCCAGCTGGGTGACGATGATCGGGGCGGCCAGGCGCAACAGCGGGCCGGCCTCGTGGCGCAGGGCGCGCCAGGGCAGAACAGACATGGGGTGCTCGCCCGCGCGGGGCTCAGATCGGCGGCGGCAGGGTAGCGCGCTCGGCGGCGAGGCGCTGCAGGCGCCAGTCCTGGCTGCCGGCCGGCGCCGCCCGGAACACCGCCTCGGCCGCCGCATAGGCCTGGGCCGCCTCGCGGGGCCGGCCGAGGGTGGCCAGCACCCGCGCCAGCGACCACTGCAGATGACCGTGGCGACTGTTGTCCGCCGGCAGCGACTGGCCGGCCTGGCGCAGGGCCTCGCGCAGCAGCCGCTCGGCGGACTCGCCCTCGCCGGCCCGGGCCATGGCTTCGGCCAGGGTGGTGGAGAACATCAGGCTGTTGGGGTGTGCCGGACCCAGCTCGCCCTCGGCGGTGGACTGGGCGTGGCGGGCCAGGGCCAGCGACTCGTCGGCGCAGGCGAGCTGCAGACAGGCCTCGGCCACCCGGTTCTCGCTGTAGCCGACATAGGGATGCTCCGGCCCATGCACCCGCCGGCGCCCGTCCAGGGCCTGGCGCAGCAGCGGCAGCGCCCGCTCCGGCTCGCCGCGGTGCAGGGCCAGCAGGCCGACGAAATGCAGGGCGGTGAGGGTGTTGGGATGATCCGGCCCGAGCTGGTCGCGGGTGCGCTCATAGGTTTGCTGCAACAGCGGCGCCGCCTCGTCGAAGCGCCCCACCTCCATCAGCAGATGACCCAGCGACTGCTGCACCTCGCTGGTCTTGGGATTGTCCGGCCCGAGGCTGGCGGTGAAGCGGGCCAGGGTCTCGCGCAGCAGACGCTCGGCCTCGTCGAAGCGGTTGAGCTCGATGTAGACCTCGGGCAGGTTCCAGATCAGGCTGGTGAGGAAGTGCTCGTCGCGATCGGTGGCGGCCCGCACATCGGCGATCAGCGCCTCGTACTCGCGCGCCGCCTGCGGATAGCGGCCGAGCTCGAACTGCACCCAGGCGTGGCCATCGCGGGCCTGCAGGATCACCGGATGCTGCTCGCCGAGCAGGCCGCGCGCGTCGAGCGCCTCGCGGTAGGCCATGCCGGCGTCCTCGAAATCCCCGGTCCACAGGGCGATGTCGCCCCGCCGCACCGCGGCCAGCAGGCTCAGCTCATGGTCCGCGCCGAGCGCCTCGCGGGCGCGGCGACCGGCCTCGTCGACCAGCCGGCGGGCGGTGCCGGTATCACCCAGCCCGCGATAGGCCGCCGACAGCGCCAGTCCAATCCGGATCTGCGCCTGCGGCTGATCCGGGAAGCGGTCCGGCAGCCGTCGCGCCGCCTCGTCGAGCAGGGCCCGCACGCTGAACTCGCGGCTGCCGGTGGCGAGCGGATCGGCGGCGGCGATCAGATCCCCGGTGAGGAAGTCGCTCACCTGCTGGGCCTCGGCGGCGGCCTGCTCGGCGCGCTGCTGGGCCTGGCGGGCCTGCCAGAAGCCGGTGGCGCTGGCGAGCACGCCGGCCAGCGAGGCGAACGCGATCCCGCGCAGCCAGCGCCGGCGCAGCTGGGAGCGCTCCAGATCCTCGCGCAGCTGGCGGGTCAGCCGCGCCTGCTCGCGGGCCAGCTGCAGGCGCTCGCGCCGCTGCGGCAGCTGACGCAGCCGCTCGGCGAGCTGGCCGGCATCGCCGAGCCGGCGCTGCGGATGACCATCGGCGGCCAGCGCAATGTCCTCGCGCAGCAGCTCGTCAGCCACATCCTGCTCCCAGCCCGGTGCCAGCGGCCGGCGCAGATCGCCCACCACCAGCTGGTAGAGCAGCACCCCGGCGGCGTAGAGATCGGTCTGCACCGTGGGCGGCTGTCCGGCGAGGATCTCCGGGGCCAGATACAGCGGGGTGCCGCTGGTGCCCTCGCCGGCACCGGCCTGGGTGAAGCCCAGCCGGGTGATCGACAGCGCGGTGAGGCAGCTCTCATCGAGCATGCGGCCGCTGCCGAAGTCGGCCAGCATCAGCTGCAGAGCGCCGTCGGCGCGGCTTCTCAGCAGCAGGTTGGAGGGCTTGAGATCCTTGTGCAGCACCGCCGCGCGATGCGCCGCGGCCAGCGCCTCGGCGAGCTGGCCGGCGAGATCCAGACGCTGCTCGAGCGGCACCCCCGCCAGCCCCCCGCGCGCCTGCGCCCAGTCCTGCAGGCTGCCCAGCGGCTCATAGGCCGACTCGATGAAGTACGGCGCCTCTTCCAGATTCCAGTCGAGCAGATGGACCAGATCGGCGCGCTCGCCGAGGGTGTCGCGCAGCACCCGGTAGAGGGTGATCTCGCGCTTGAGCGCGGCCAGCCGCTGCGCCTCGCGGGCGAACTTGAAGACGCGCCGCTCGTGGGTCTTGCTGTGCTCCACCAGCCAGACATCGCCATAGCCCCCGCTGCCCAGGCGCTGCAGCAGCCGCCAGTGCGGCCGCAGCGGCGGAACATCGCCCGGCTGCAGCTCGCGCAGGCTGGCCGGTGTCAGCGGCCCCTCCACCGACTCGGTCTGCACGCTCGCCATCAGCCGGTAGCCGATGCCGTGCACGGTCTTGACCAGGGTCTGCTCCTCGTCGCGCAGGCCCTGGCGCAGCTTGGCCACGCACTTGGTGAGCACCGACTCCGAAGGGATGCGGCCCGGCCACAGGGCCTGCAGCAGCTCGTCCTTGGTCAGCACCTCGCCCGGGTGCTGCAGCAGGTGCTGGAGCAGCTCGAGGGGCTTGGGTTCCAGCTTGATCAGCTCGCCGCGCACGCGCAGCTCGAGGCTGCGCGATTCAAAGCAGCACTCGCCGAAGCGGAACAGCTGTCCCCTGGAACCGAGCCCCTCGGCCATCACCCGCCCTGCCCGCGCCGGTCAGCCGGCCGTCCCGAGTATAGGAGGGCGTGGATTACGGGCTGACGCGCTCCAGCCCGGAATGGCGCAACAGGGCCTCGATCGCCGGGTCGCGGCCGCGGAAGGCGCGGAACAGCTCGGCGGCCTTGGCCGACCCTCCGCGGGCCAGCACCGAGGCGCGGAAGCGCGCCCCCACCTCGGCCAGCGGGCGGGCGGACAGACCGGCCTCCTCGAAGGCGGCGAAGGCATCGGCCGAGAGCACCTCGGCCCACTTGTAGCTGTAGTAGCCCGCCGCATAGCCGCCGGCGAAGATGTGGCTGAAGCTGCAGGGCATGCGGTTGAAGGCCGGCGGGCTGAGCAGCGATACCTCGGCGCGCACTGCGCGCAGCAGACCCAGCCAGTCCAGCGCGCCGCCGGCGTGGCCGTGGTCGCGATGCAGGCGCAGATCGAACAGGGCGAACTCGACCTGGCGCAGGGTGGCGAGGCCCGAGTGGAAGACCCGGCTGGCGCGCAGCTTGTCGATCAGGGCATCCGGCAGCGGCTCGCCGCTCTTCCAGTGGCGACCGAGCGCGCGCAGGGTCGCCGGCTCGTAGCACCAGTTCTCCATGAACTGGCTGGGCAGCTCCACCGCATCCCATTCCACGCCGTGGATACCGGCCACGCTCGGCTCGTCCACCTCGGTGAGCACCAGGTGCAGGCCGTGGCCGAACTCGTGGAAGAGGGTCACCACCTCGTCGTGGGTGAGCAGGGCCGGCTCGCCCGGGTGCACCGGCGGCCGGAAGTTGCAGACCAGGTAGGCCACCGGCCACTGCAGCCGGCCGCCGTGGCGGCGGCGGTTGTGGCATTCGTCCATCCAGGCGCCGCCGCGCTTGTCGTCGCGGGCGTAGGGGTCGAGCCAGAAGCCGCCGAGCACCTCGCCCTGGCGATCCAGCAGCCGGTAGTGGCGGACATCCGGGTGCCAGCGCGGGGCGTCCGGCTGCTCGACCACGCGCAGGCCGTAGAGCTGGCCGAGCAGGTCGAACAGGCCCTCGAGCACCTGCGGCAGCGGGAAGTAGGGCCGGGTCTCCTCGTCGGACAGACCCAGCCGCGCCGCCTTGAACTTCTCCGCGTAGTAGGCGAGATCCCAGGGCTCCAGCTGCGGCGGGCCACCCTGCTCGAGGGCGAAGGCGCTCAGCTCGGCGAGCTCGGCCTCGGCGCGCGGACGCGCGCGGCGGGCGAGATCGAGCAGGAACCGCTCCACCTGATCGGCGGAGTCGGCCATCTTGGTGGCCAGCGAATAGGCGGCGTAATCGGAGAAGCCGAGCAGGGCCGCCTGCTCCTGGCGCAGACGGAGGATCTCCTCGATCAGCGGCCCGTTGTCGAAGCGGCCGGCCTGCGGCCCCTGATCGGAGGCGCGGGTGGCATAGGCCTCGTAGAGGCGGCGGCGCAGCTCGCGGTCATCGGCATAGCTGATCACCGCGTCGTAGCTGGGGAAGTCGAGCGTCAGCCGGTAGCCGGATTCGCCGCGCGCCTCGGCCTTCTGCCGCGCCTGCGCCAGCGCCGCCGGGGTCATCCCGGCAAGCCGCTGCTCATCCTCGATCAGCAGGCCATAGGCCTGGATGGCATCGAGCAGATGCTCCTCGAAGCGGGTCTGCAGCTCCGACAGGCGCAGGGCGATGGTCTTGTAGCGCGCCTTCTGCGCCTCGGGCAGGGCGATGCCGGAGAGCTCGAAGTCGCGCAGGGCGTCGTCGCGGATCTTGCGCCGCACCGGCTCGGCGGGCTCGGGCAGGGCCTTCCAGGCGCGGTACAGCGGCTCCGACTGGGCCAGCTCCAGGCTGTACTCGGTGAGCAGGGGCAGGCCGGCGTTGTAGGCCTCGCGCCAGCCCGGGGTGGAGTTCACCGAGAACAGATGCGAGACCGGCCCCCACACCTGGGCGATCCGCTCGGAGAGCGCGTCCAGCGGTTCCACCAGGGTCTCCCAGCGCGGCGGCTGCGGGTTGCCGAGCCGCTCCTGCAGCGCGGCGCGGGCCTCGGCGAGCACCGTCTGCAGCGCCGGCAGCGCGTGCTCGGGGGCCAGGCGGTTGAAATCGGGCAGCGCGTTGAGCGGGCGGGGGTCGAGCAGGGGATTCATGGCGGCAAGGCGAGACGGGAGCAGCTCAAGCGTGAGGGAGGCCAGGGGCAATTCAAGCCGAGGATAGGACGCGGCTCGCCTTCAGAGCAGGCCGCGCAGGCGCAGGGCGGCGAGCACCAGACCGGCGGCGAGCAGGGCTCCGGCCAGCGCGGCGGCGGCGGCCCAGCGGCCCTGGCGCACCAGCTCGGCCTGGGCGCGGGTGGAGAGCAGGAAGGGGCGGCGATCCGGCGGCTTGCGCAGCACATGCAGATCCGGATCCACGCTCTGGCTCACCGCCTGCTCGCGCAGCTGGCGCTCCAGCGTCTGCCGGGCCTGGTCCCACTCCTCGGCATCGACCAGCCCGTCGCCGTTGCGGTCGAGCGCCGCCAGCCGGCGCGGATCGCGCTTGAGCTCGGCCAGGCCCTCGCGCAGCTGGGCGGCGCGGTCGGGGCTGGTCTCGGCGGTCTGGCTGGCGAACCAGCCGAGGGCATAGAGGTCATCGCCGAGCGCCACCCGCTCCTCCCGGTAGCGGTAGCGGGCGAACAGCCGGCTGCTCCAGCCGGTGGCGGGCGGCCCGCTCCAGCCGCGGGTGCGGCCGTACCAGGTGTCGCACTGGCTGGGGATCACCTCGGCGTCGACCGGATCGACGATGCAGTCGCCGGTGGTGTCGCAGAGGCGGAACAGGGCGTCGCTGTGGCCGCTGTCGATGGTCACCCACTCGGTGCGGGTCTGGTTGCCGACCCGGCGCTGCCGCTTCTCCTCGATGCGGTAGCGCCACCAGCAGCAGGGCTTGCGGGTGAGCGGCGCCAGCACCGGCTCCCCGGGCAGCGGGCGCGCCTGCCCCTCGAGCTCGACGAAGCCCTGGGCCGCCGAGCGCACCCGGGAGGTGGGCAGGTTCTCGATCAGGCGGATCCGCCCGAGGCGGTGGAAGGCCCAGCCGCAGAGCAGCAGGCTGAGCAGACCGCCGATCAGCACGGCGGCGAGGAAGGGACCGGGCTCGGCGCCCTGGACCTCGCGGGCGAAGGCGCTGTGCAGGGCCTCGATCAAGCGCGGAACAGCTGCTTGATATCGATGTCCGCGGTCTCCTCGGCGCTGAACTCCAGCAGCTCCGCCGCCTTGAAGGCGAACAGGCGGGCGACGATCACATCGGGGAACTGCTCGATGCGGACATTGTTGACATTGACCGCCTCGTTGTAGAACTCGCGGCGGTCGCTGATGGCGTTCTCCAGCCCGCTGATGCGGCCGAGCAGGGTCTGGATCGAGGCATCGGCCTTGAGCTCGGGATAGGCCTCGACGGTGGCCATGATGCTGCCCAGCCCGGCCCGCATCAGGCCCTCGGCCTGGCCGACGCCCTTGACATCGCCCTGGTCGGCGGCGCGCTTGGCCCCGGCGCGGGCGGCCATCACCTTCTCCAGCGTGCCCTGCTCGAACTGCATGTGCTGCTTGCAGGTTTCCACCAGCTTGGGCAGCTCGTCATGGCGCTGCTTGAGCAGGACATCGATGTTGCTCCAGGCCTTGGTCACCCCGTGCTTGAGGTTGACCAGCCCGTTGTAGATCACCACCACATACCCCAGCACCAGCAGGCCCAGACCCAGCAGCACGATCAGCGTCATGGCGTGACTCCGCGAGGAACCCTCAAGGGAATCCGGAGTCTAGCCGGCATCGGCTAGACTTTCCGCAGTGCAACAACCGGCTGTCCGACCGTCGAGGTGACCGTGTCTCTTCCGTACCGCGTGCTGGCGATCCTGTTCCTGGGCCTGGGCGTGCTCACCGGCTGCTCCGGCACCGGGGTGCTCAACCGCATGACCCCGGAAAGCGGCTACGAGCGGGTCAGCAATCTGGCCTATGACCCGGAGCGCAATCTGCGGCTGGACATCTACCAGCCCGACAACGCCCAGAACGCACCGGTGGTGGTGTTCTTCTACGGCGGCCGCTGGAGCGATGGCGACAAGGCCCAGTACAAGTTCGTCGGCCAGGCCCTGGCCTCGCGCGGCTTCGTGGCGGTGATTCCCAACTACCGGCTCTACCCGTCGGTGCGCTTCCCGGCCTTCGTCGAGGACGGCGCCCGCGCGGTGAAGTGGGTGCGCAGCAAGATCGGCGAGCACGGCGGCAGCCCGGCCAAGATCTTCGTCATGGGCCATTCGGCCGGTGCCCACATCGCCGCGATGCTGGCGCTCGACGAGAGCCACCTCAAGAATGTCGGTCTCAGCCGCGGCGTGCTGCGCGGCATGATCGGTCTCGCCGGGCCCTATGACTTCATGCCGATCACCGATCCGGATCTGCGCGATCTGTTCGGCCCGCCGGAGAGCTTCGAGAAGTCCCAGCCGATTCTCTACGCCACCGGCGGCAATCCGCCGCTGCTGCTGATGCATGGCGAGGATGACGAGGCGGTGTGGGTGAAGAACACCCGCAACCTCGCCAGCGCCGTGGCCAAGGCCGGCGGGCCGGTGGAGACGGTGATCTACCCGAAGATGAGCCACAGCCTGATCGTCGGCAGCCTCGGTCCGATCCTGCGCAACAACAACGATGTGCTGGCCAACATCGATCTGTTCGTCACCAAGTGGTCGGATCCGAGCTTCTCGCGCGCCAACCGCTCCCCGCCGCCGGCGATCCAGACCACTCCGCTCGAGCTGGAGTGAGCATGGCCGGCGCGGCGGTGCGCATCGTCGAGGTCGGCCCGCGGGACGGCCTGCAGAACGAGGCGCGCCCGGTGGCCACGGCCACCAAGATCGAGCTGATCCGGCGGCTGGCCGCCTGCGGGCTCGGCAGCATCGAGGCGACCAGCTTCGTCAGCCCCAAGTGGGTGCCGCAGATGGCCGATGCCGCCGAGGTGCTGGCCGGCCTGCCGGATCTGCCCGGCGTGCGTCTGCCGGTGCTGGTGCCCAACGAGGCCGGCCTGAGCCGCGCGCTGGCCGCCGGGGCGCGCGAGATCGCGGTGTTCAGCGCCGCCAGCGAGGCCTTCAACCGCCGCAACATCAACGCCGGCATCGACGAGTCCCTGGCCCGTCTGCGCCCGGTGGTGGCGCAGGCCCGTGCCGCGGGCCTGGCGGTGCGCGGCTATGTCTCCACCGTGCTCGGCTGCCCCTACCAGGGCGCGGTGCCCCTGGCCGATGTGCGGCGGGTGGTGCTGGCCCTGGCCGAGGCCGGCTGCGAGGAGATCAGCCTCGGCGACACCATCGGCGTGGGCACCCCGCGCGCCGCGCGGGCGATGCTGGAAGCCTGCGCCGCCGAGGTCGGGATGGCGCGCCTGGCCGTGCACTTCCACGACACCTACGGCCAGGCCCTGGCCAATGTCGCGGCCTGCCTGGAGGCCGGCGTGCGGGTGGTGGATGCCAGCGTCGCCGGCCTCGGCGGCTGCCCCTATGCGGCCGGGGCCAGCGGCAATCTCGCCACCGAGGATCTGCTGTGGATGCTCCAGGGTCTGGGGCTGGACAGCGGCGTGGACCTCGACGCCCTCTGCGACACCGCGCGCTGGATCAACCAGACGCTCGGACGGGCGCCGGTGAGCCGGCTCGCCCGCATCGATTCCCGCTGGACGCCCGCCGGGCGTTCGGCTTCACCCTGCCCCGCCTGAACCTGCCGCCCATGAGCACCCTCGTCCTGCTGCGCCACGGCCAGTCCCAGTGGAATCTCGACAACCGCTTCACCGGCTGGGTGGATGTGGACATCACCGAGGCCGGCCGCCAGGAGGCGGTGCGCGCCGGCGAGCTGATGAAGGCCGAGGGCCTGCGCTTCGATGTGATGCACACCAGCGTGCTCAAGCGCGCCATCCGCACCGGCTACACCGCGCTGGAGGTGATGGACCAGCTGTGGATTCCGGTGCACAAGAGCTGGCGCCTCAACGAGCGCCACTACGGCGCCCTGCAGGGTCTGGACAAGGCCGAAACCACCGCCCGTCACGGCGAGGCCCAGGTGAAGATCTGGCGGCGCAGCTATGACGTGCCGCCGCCGGCCATGGCCGAGAGCGATCCCGGCCACCCGGTGCACGATCCGCGCTATGCCGGGCTGGACCCGGCCGCCCTGCCCGGCACCGAGAGCCTCGCCACCACCCTGACCCGGGTGCTGCCCTACTGGCATGACCACATCGCGCCCCAGCTCAAGGCCGGCCGCACCGTGCTGGTGACCGCCCATGGCAACTCGCTGCGTGCGCTCTACAAGTATCTGAACCAGGTCAGCGAGTCGGCGATTCTCGAGCTCAACATTCCCACCGCCATCCCGCTGCGCTTCGAGCTTGACGAGCGCCTGCAGGTGAAGAGCCACCGCTATCTGGGCGACCCGGAGGCCGCGCGCCGCGCCGCCGAGGCGGTGGCCAACCAAGCGCGGGCGAAGTAGCGACGGCGCGCGGCTGCACCCCGGGAGACAAAAACCCCGGGCGACGCCACACCACGCCTCACCAATCCGGCAGCCCGGGCGCGCCCCCGGGGCGCATGCCGGCCCTGAGCCTCCCCGGGCCACGGCTCAGCGTGGCCAGTGCACCCCCTGGCCGCCTCAGGGCGCCAGCGGGGGTGCCGGCGCCGGCTCGCGGGGGGCGGTGACCAGGCTCAGGCTCTGCGCCTCGTGGCGGCTGCTGTAGCCGCGGGCGAAGCGTTCCTCGGCACTGCGCCGGCTCACATCCGGGGTCAGCCAGAACTCGCCGGTGACCTGCTCGCGATCGATGTCGAGCAGCAGATAGCCGCGACTGGCGGTCTGGATGTAGCGGATCGCCGGATTGGCGCTGAGAAAGGCCGCCCCGGAATCCCCGGGCGTGGGGAAATCAGAGGTCACCGAGTTGCAGACGAACTCCACCGCGCGCACGCCGCGACCGCTCACCGGGTCGTAGGTCGCCGGGTTGTTGGGGTCCTCGGTCAGGTCCAGCGCCCAGGCGGAGTGGATGTCCCCGGCGAGGAACACGCTGTTGCGCACCGGGGCGCCGCCATCGGCCCCGGAGAGCAGGGCGAACACCCGGTCGCGCGCGGCCTGGTAGCCATCCCACTGATCGGCATTGAGGTACTGCCCGCCGCAGGCGGCATTGGGCGCACCCGCCACCTTCCACTGGCCGAACATCACGCTGGAGCCGACCACCCGCCAGCGCGCGGTGGAGGCGCGCAGGGTCTCGGCGAACCAGGCTTCCTGGGTGGCGCCCAGCATCTGCCGCGCCGGATCGCTCAGGCTGGGCTCGCAGGGCGCAGGGAAGTCGGCGGGCGCCACATCGCGCTGCAGGCGGGTGTCGAGCATCACCAGCTCGGCGAGATCGCCGTAGGCGAAGCGGCGATAGATCCGATCGACATCACCCGGGGCCTGTTCGCGGATCGGCATCCACTCGAAGTAGGCCTGCTGGGCCCAGGCCTTGCGCTGCAGCCAGCGGCCCTCGCCCTCCGGGGGCGGTCCCTCGGTGTGGTTGCGCGCAGAGTCGCGGTAGCTGTTGTCGGTGGACTCGTGATCGTCCCAGATCGCGATCATCGGATGCTGGCGGTGCAGGGCCTGCAGATCCGGATCGGTCTTGTACTGGGCGTGGCGCTCGCGGTAGTCGGCAAGCGTGGTGATCTCGCGCGGCGGGGTGTGGGCGCGCTCGGCCACCACCGGCACATACTCGGCCTCGTAGAGATAGTCGCCCAGATGCAGGATGGCCTCGAGGTCGGCGCGCTGGGCCAGGGCCGCATAGGCGTTGAAATAGCCGTTGGTGTACTGCGAGCAGGCCACCACGCCGAAGCGCAGCCGCTCCACGCCGGCCGCCGGCAGGGTGCGGGCGCGGCCCACCGGGCTTTGCGCGCCCTCCGCCTCGAAGCGGTAGTAGACAGTCTGGCCGGGCTGCAGGCCGTCGAGATCGATCTTCACCGTGTAGTCGCGCTCGGCGCGGGCCTCGGTCTCGCGCTGATCGATCAGCGTCTCGAGCCCGGGATCGGCGTAGACGCTCAGCCGCACCGGCAGCGCCGCCTGCCCCGCCGCCGGGGTCACCCGGGTCCACAGCAGCACGCGGTCGGCCAGCGGATCGCCGCTCGCCACCCCATGCCGGAAGGCGGTGCTGGCCGCGGGCTCGCGGCTGCTGACCGGTGCGCCGGACTCGCCGCAGGCGGCAAGCCAGGGCAGGCTGCCGGCCGCCAGACCCGCCCGCAGAAAATGACGCCGGGTCAGACCCGGCCGGCGACGCAGCCGCATGACGCCTCCCCCTGCTCAGAAAGGCGCGCAGCCTGTCGGATCAGGATGACAGGGTCGTGGCGGGCGGCCGCGGAGCGGCGGCCTGGATCACCCGGATGCAGCGGTAGAGCACCAGCGCGTTGAGCAGATGCCAGGCCCAGTGGGTACCCCAGGGCCATAGCGGGCACAGCGCCTGATCGAGGCTGCGCAGAGTCAGCGAGACGGCGAACAGACCGGCGGCCAGCCACAGCCCGGCGCGCTCGGCCCCGCCGCGCCGCCAGTGGCCCGGTGCGAGCCCCAGCAGCACCAGCAGCGGCGGCAGATAGCCCTCGGAGCCATTCATCGGCGGCAGCGGCAGCCACTCGATCAGCACCCCGGCGGCGAGAAAGCCCGCCAGCGCCAGACCGGTGTGCCGGGTGCTGACCGCGCGCACGCCGCGCAGATACAGGGCCAGGAACAGCAGCTGGAAGACGAGGATGGGCAGCACATCCGCCCACAGCGCCCAGCGCGTGGCCAGGGTATGGAACAGAAAGCTGCCGAGGCCGATCAGCGCCAGCACGGCGACCAGCAGCATGGAGCCGCCGCTCTGGCGCTGCCGCGCGGCAAGCCCGGCGGCGAGCAGAAAGCCAGCATTGCTCAGGGCATTGAGCGGCTCGGCCCAGAAGCCCGGATCCAGCCGCTCGCAGTAGAGATCGATCATGCCGGCTCGCGGGAGCGGGCCCGCCCTCAGGGCGCCAGCGGCGGCGCCGGCGGCGCGGTGGAGGCGGTGCCCGGGCTCAGGAACGGAACCCCGTCATCGGCCTTCCACACCCCCATCAGACCGGCCCGCTCGGTGCTGCTCGGGGTCAGCACGGTGGTGGAGAAATACCACTCGCCCTGGCAGCGCTCCGCGGTGATGTCGAGCAGGGTGTAGCCGTGGCCGGCATCGCCGCTCGCCTCGGCGTAGCGCATGTGGCGGTTGGTCTGCTTGAGCGCCTGCACCTCGGGAAAGCCGACGCTGGTGATCGAGGGGCAGACCATCTCCACGCCGACGCTGCCCTGCTCGCCGGGGGTGTAGGCCGCGGTATCGGTGGGATCGCGGGTCAGCTCCATGGCAAAGGCGGTGTGGATGTCGCCGGTGAGCACCACCACATTCTCGATCGGGGTGCCACGCGGATTGGTGCCGCCGATGAAATCGAGCAGACGGTTGCGCTGGTCCAGATAGCCATCCCAGGCATCGAGGGTGAAGGCGGTGCCCGGGGTGGTGAACAGGCGCGCGATCATGGTCTGCTGGCCGATCAGCTTCCAGCGCGCGGTGGTCTCCAGCAGCCCGTCGAGCAGGAACTGCTCCTGGCTGGCGGAGATCATCCGCCGGCCCGCGGC
The DNA here is from genome assembly GCA_036275365.1 of Nevskiaceae bacterium. Classification (GTDB taxonomy): domain Bacteria; phylum Pseudomonadota; class Gammaproteobacteria; order Nevskiales; family Nevskiaceae; genus DASUDX01. The sequence goes on from DASUDX010000063.1 coordinate 76,747, forward strand.
GGCGGCCTCGGTGGCATCGGCGGGCTGCGGATCGCGGCCCTCCAGACGGGTGTCGAGCAGGAAGATCTCGACCAGATCGCCATAGCGCAGGCGGCGGTAGAGATGCTGGCCCGGGTTCTGCAGCGGGTTGACCTCCTCGCGCACCGGCATCCACTCGAAGAAGGCCTGGATGCTGGAGGCCTTGCGCTCGGTCCAGATCCCTTCCTCGCCCTCGGTGTGGTTCTGCGCGCCGGTGGCGTGGCTGTCGTTGGTGGATTCGTGATCGTCCCAGATGCACAGCCAGGGGTGCTGGCGATGCGCCTCCTGCAGATCGAGATCCCGCTTGTAGTTGGCGTGGCGCAGGCGGTAGTCGGCGAGGGTGACCATCTCGCGCGGCGGATCAAAGGTTCGGCCCGGCACCAGGGTGCCGCCGACATCCTCGGGGCCGTACTCGTAGAGGTAGTCGCCGAGGGTGAACACGGCGTCCAGATCGGCACGGCGGGCGATGGCGCCATAGCTGTTGAAATAGCCCTGGGTGAGCCAGGCACAGCTGGTGGTGGCAAAGCGCAGCCGGCTCACCGTGGCATCCGCCGCCGGTGCGGTGCGGGTGCGGCCCAGCGGCGAGCGGATTTCCGCCACCGCGAACTCGTAGTAGTAGCTGCGGGCCGGCTCCAGACCGCCCGGCACCACCTTCACCGTGTAGTCGCGCGCGGCATCGGTCACCACCTCGCCGCTGGCCACCAGCGCGCGGCGCTCGGGATCGGCATAGAGCCGCCAGCCCACCGCCAGAGGCCCCTCGGCACCCGGGGTGACGCGGGTCCACAGCACCACCGAGTCCGGATAGGGGTCGCCGCTGGCCACGCCGTGCAGAAAGGCCACCGTCCCGGCCGCTGGCGGCGGGGTGCGATCGAGCCGGCTGGGATCGCTGCTGCCGCAGGCCGAGAGCCAGGGCAGGGCCACCAGCGCCGAGCCGCTGCCCAGGGCCTGACGCAGGAACTGGCGCCGCCCCAGGCCCAGCCGCCGCCGCACCATCCGCTTGCCCATCTGCCGCTCCCGATATCCTGAGGGCCGCGCAGGCTAGAGGGCGCCGGTGACCGCGTGATGACGCCGGCCTCAGGTCGTCTGCACCCCGGGGCGGCCGGCCTCCACCACGAAGCGGGCGTGCACCGCCACCGGGCTGTCCGGGTCGCGCACCTCGCTCACCGCGAGGAACTCGGTGCGCCACTCGCGGGCATCGACCCGGGCCCGGGCGTAGCCGCGAAAGCGCGCATCGAAGTAGCGCACATGGGGGTTGTCCGGCAGCAGCGCCGAGAAGGTCTGCTGCGAGACCCCGTGGGAGCTGATCGAGGTGCCGACGAACTCGCTGGCCACCCGCGGCGAGGCCGGATCGGCGCCATCCAGATGCAGATCGCTGGCCCAGAAGCTGTGGATGTCGCCGCCCAGCACCACCGGGTTGGGAACGGCGCGGCTGTGCAGATGCTGGAGGATGCGGGCGCGGGCCGCCGGATAGCCATCCCAGCCATCGCTCCACCAGGCCTGACCGGCGCCCGGCTTCTGGTCCAGCGGCGCCATCAGCATCGGCTGGGCCAGCACATTCCAGCGCTGGGTCGAGGCCCCGATCTGGCCGAGCAGCCAGCGCTCCTGCGGCGGGCCGAGCAGGCTGCGCTCCGGCGCCAGCCGCGCCGCGCAGTCCTCGATCAGCCGGCCACCGCCCTGGCCGGGCAGCGGACAGGCCTGGTCGGCGCGGTACTGGCGGGTATCGAGCACGAACAGACCGAGCAGATCGCCCCAGCCGCTGGCGCTGTAGAGCAGCGCCTCGGCCTGCTCGGGGCGGGCGCGGCGGCGCAGCGGCAGATGCTCCCAGTAGGCGCGGTAGGCCGCGGCACGGCGGGCCAGGAAGCCCTCGCTGGGCTCGCCGTCCTGGCTGTGCTCGGCGGCGTAGTCGTTGTCGACCTCGTGATCGTCCCAGGTGCACAGCCAGGGCGCGCAGGCGTGGGCGGCCTGCAGATGGGGGTCGAGCTTGTAGCGCGCGTGGCGGTTGCGATAGGCCGCCAGCGTGCGCGGCTCCGGCCCCTCGTGGCGGCGCACCGGCTCGCCGCTGCTGCTCTCGTAAATGTAATCGCCCAGATGCAGGACCAGATCCGGCGGCTCGCTGGCGAGATGGCGCCAGGCCGCGTAATGACCCTGCTCGTAGTGCTGGCAGCTGGCCCAGGCCAGCGTCACCGGCGCGCAGGGCTGTCCCAGCCTCGGCGTGGTGCGGCTGCGCCCCACCGGGCTGTGCGCCTCGCCGCAGCGGAAGCGGTACCAGTAGGGCCGGTCGGCGGCCAGACCCTCGACCTCCACATGCACGCTGTGCGCCGCCTCCGGGTGGGCCAGCGCCACCCCGGCGCGACGGATCTGGCGGAAGCGCTCATCGGCCGCCACCTCCCAGTGCACTTCCACCGCAGCCTCCGGCATGCCGCCGCCGTCCAGCGGCTCGGGCGCCAGCCGGGTCCAGATCACGAAGCCATCGGCGAGGGGATCGCCGCTGGCGACCCCGAGGGTGAACGGCGAGGTGTGGAAGCGCGGCTGCGCCCATAGCGGCACCGACCGCAGGGTGGCGCCCAGACCCAGGGCGGCGGCGGCTTGCAGGAGGGCGCGGCGTCGAGCATCCATGGTCAGCTCCGGTCGTCACCCGGAGATATAGCACCCGAGCATGACCGGTCGGGGGCAGACCGGCCTCGCTAGAGCCGCTGCGGCAGCCACTCGGCGAGAAACTCGGCCTCGCTGATCCGCGCCAGCTCGCGGGCGCTGATCTCGGTGGCGTCGGCGTCGTAGCCGATGGCGCGGATGCACCAGCGCGCGCCCTGCTCCACCGGCTCCATCTCGCAGCCCTGCTCGGCGGCGAGGCGCAGGGCGGTGCTCAGCATCATCGGGTCTCTCCGGATCGGTCGGCGTGGCAGAGTAACGCCCAGGCACCGCAACCCGACCGTCGGCAGGCAGGCGGCGAGGTCAGCGGGGAGGAGAAACGATGGACCCGACCCGGACGACCTCGGCGACCCGGCGCCAGCTTCTGCAGCTGGCCCTGGCCACACCGGCGCTGGCCGCCTGCGGGCGCTCGACCGCTCCGCCGGGCGGGGAGGCGGCCGGCGCCACGGCCCTGCCCCGCCATCTGCCGGCGCCGCTGCGGGCCACCCTCGAAGCGGTGGTGGAGCGGCTGATTCCCGGCGACAGCGATCCCGGTGCGGCCGCGGCGCAGGCGGCACGGGCCATCGATGCCCTGCTCGGCGCCTTCAGCGTGGAGCCGCCGTTTCTGTTTGCCGGGGCGCCGTTCTCCGATCGCGCCGGCGCCGCGCGCAATGACTTCGCGCGCTTCCTGACGCCAGACCCCTACGAGCAGCTCGGCTGGCGTCTGCGCATCGAAGGCTCGCAGGGGCGTCCCGAGCGCGAGTTCAACGGGCCGGTCACCGGCCTGCAGACGATCTACCGCGAAGGGCTGGAGCGGCTGGAGGCGCGCGCCGCCGCCGAGTACGGCCAGTCCTACCCGGCGCTGCCGGCGCCGGTACAGGACCAGCTGCTCAACGATGGCGCAGATGCGGCGATCGCCGCCCTGCTCGATGTCGCCTTTCCCGCCACGCTGGAGGCCTACTACGGGCCGCCCGAGTACGGCGGCAACGCCGCCCTGGTCGGCTGGGATTTCACCGCCTATCCCGGCGATGTGCAGCCCCGCGGCTGGAGCGATGAGCAGGTGGTGAATGCCGACAACCCCGGGCCGTTCGACGCCCTGCTGCCACCGTCCTATCACGACCCGGCGCGGCGCTCGGCAGCCCCCCATCGCCCGCTGACCGGCCGCCATGCGGGCGGCATGCCCCTGCCGCCGGCATCGCCGCCGGCGCAGGCGCCGTCGATGGAGCTGCTCGCCGGTGTGATCGCAGCGGCCGGCGGCTCGCTGCGCGCGCTGCGCCGCCTGCTCGGGTCCGACCATGCCTGAGGCGATCATCATCGGCTCCGGTCCGGCCGGCAGCATCAGCGCCTGGGAGCTGGCGCGCGCCGGCTGGACGGTCACCGTGCTCGAGCGCGGCCGCAATCTGCGGCCCGGCTTCGGCGAACGGCCCTCGGCCGAGCTCGGCACGCTCTATTCGAGTGACGAGCTCAAGGGCGCGCGGCAGTTCGGCTTTCCGCATCCGCTGCTGGAGCCGATCACCGGCCGCACCCGGGCCGAGGCCGAGGCCGGCACCGCGCGCAGCGTCCAGGGCCTGCACATCCAGCTCGGCAGCGCGGTCGGCGGCACCGCCCTGCACTACAACGCCAAGTTCCCGCGCTTCTGGCAGCAGGACTTCCACACCCTCTCCGCGCTGGGGCCGCAGGCCGGCGCCCAGGTCGCCGACTGGCCGATCGGCTATGCCGACCTCGCGCCGTTCTACGACGAGGTCGAGCAGCACATCGGCGTGCAGGGCGACATCACCCGCCTGCCGGCGCGCACCGCCGAGCAGACGCCGGGGCGCCGCCAGTACCCGATGCCGCCCAATCCCACCGGCTATGCCGCGCGCCTGCTGGCGGCCGGGGCCGAACGGGTCGGCTACACGCCCTATCCCTATCCGGCGGCGGTCAACTCCACCGGGTTCGACGGCCGCCCGGCCTGCAATTCCTGCGGGCTGTGCTCGGGCTTCGGCTGCCCGATCAATGCCCGTGGCGATGCCCTGGTGAGCTATCTCAACCCGGCGGTGATCAGCGGCCGGGTACGGGTGATCGAACGCGCGCTGGTGACCCGCATCGAGACCCGCGCCGACGGCGGCCGGGCCACCGGCGTGCGCTACCTCGATGCCGAGGGGCGCGAGCAGCGGCTCGCGGTGGAGAAGATCCTGCTCGCCGCCAGCCCGATCTCCACCGCCCGCCTGCTGCTGCTCTCGGCCTCGGCAGCCCATCCGCGCGGTCTGGGCAACCGCTCGGACCAGGTCGGTCGCAATCTGATGTTCCATTACTTCACCCTGGGCGGCGCCTTTTTCGAGCGCGATGTGCAGTCGCTGCGCGCGCAGAGCACCACGGTGGAAGTCGACGATCTGGTCGGTCCGTTCAGCGGCCCGGCGATCCAGGCCCTGGGCGTGCCCTGGATCAAGGGCGGGCTGGTGCAGGTGGGCAGCGGCCTGCCGATCCTGGCCGAGGCCTTCTTCTACGCCGGGCTCGGCATTCCCCACGGCAGTGCCCACAAGCAGGCGATGCGCGCCTCGCTGGCGCGCCGGCGCATCGCCGGCATCCAGTTCGTCGGCGAGGATCTCCCGCAGGCCGGCAACCGGGTCGATCTGGACCCGGAGCGCCGCGACTGGCGCGGCCTGCCGGTGGCCCGGGTCACCTGGAGCCCGCATGCCCATGAGCGCGCCGCGGCGCAGTACACCGCACCGCTGCTGGAGGCCTGGCTGCTGGCCACCCCGGGCGCGGTGGGGGCGGTGGTCACGCCCGGTCCGCTGCTCGGCGACGCGCCGCAGAACACCGCCCACCATGCCGGCACCGCGCGGATGGGCGAGGACCCGCAGACCAGCGTCTGCGACGCCCTCGGCCGCCTCCACGACTGCCCCAATGTCCATGTGGTGGATGCCTCGAGCTTCCCCACCTTCCCCGGCTTCAATCCCACCCTCACCATCCTCGCCAACGCGCAGCGCATCGCCCGCGCCATCGCCCAGCAGGGAGCCTGACCATGCGCCTGTTCCTTCTCGCCAGCCTGTTGCTGCTCAGCGCCTGCGGCGGCAGCCGCGCCCCGGCCGGGACCACGCCGATCGTCGAGGACGGCGAGTTCCGGGTGCTGGTCTACTCGCGCACCGCGGGCTTTCGCCATGCCTCGATCGAACCGGGCATCGCCGCCCTCGGCGAGCTCGGCCGCGCCAATGGCTTCGCGGTGGACGCCAGCGAGGACCCGACGGTGTTCAACCCGGAGACGCTGGCCCGCTACGCGGCGGTGATCTGGCTCAACACCACCCTGACCGTGCTCGATACCGAGGCGCAGCGCGAGGCGCTGCAGCGCTACATCGAGGCCGGCGGTGGCTATGTGGGCATCCACTCGGCTGCCGACACCGAGCACGACTGGCCCTGGTATGGCGAGCTGGTGGGGGCCTATTTCAAGAGCCATCCGGTGCAGCAGCTGGGGCGCCTGCGGATCGAGGCGGCGGACCATCCGGCGGTCGCCGCCCTGCCCGATCCCTGGACCGTCTTCGACGAGTTCTACTCGTTCAAGACCAATCCGCGCGGTCTGGTGCGGGTGCTGATGAACATCGACGAGACCAGTTACGCGCAGGATCCCAACACCACCTGCCTGCCGGATTCCCCGACCTTTCCCAACGGCTTTTCCGGGGTGATGGGCGATCACCCGATGAGCTGGTGCCACGACCGCCTCGGCGGCCGCGCCTGGTACACCGCACTGGGTCACGAGGCCGCGCTCTACCAGCTGCCCGAGTTCCGCGAGCATCTGCTGCAGGGGATTCTCACCGCGACCCGCCGGGTGGCGGCCGACTGCCAGCCGCGCGAGGCAGCGCTGCCGCCGCCACCACCGGAATCGCCCCAGGCCTGCGCCAGCCTGCTGCCCGGCTGAATCCGCGGCGGCCGGCCTAGCTCAGGCCGGTACCGCCGTGCCCACCGACGGCAGCCAGGCGCGCATCTCCTCCACCGGCTTGGCCTTGCTGTAGAGCCAGCCCTGGTGGAGATGGCAGCCCTGCACCATCAGCCACTGCGCCTGGGTCTCGGTTTCCACGCCCTCGGCCACCAGATCGAGCTCGAGCTTGTGGGCGAGCACGATGCTGGCCTCGATGATCTTCTCGGCGATCGCGCTGCGGCCGATGCCGCTGACGAAGCTGCGGTCGATCTTGATCCGCCGCACCGGCAGCCGCAGCAGATAGGAGAGCGAGGAATAGCCGGTGCCGAAGTCATCCAGGCAGGTCTGCACACCCAGCGTGCTGAGCGCCTCGATGCGCGCGTTGAGCTCCTCGCCGTGGGCGATCACCGCGATCTCGGTGAGCTCGGCGATCAGGCTCTCGCCCGGGATGCCGCTGCGGGCGATGGTGCCGGCCACCGCCTGGGTGAAGCGCTCGTCCAGACTGCTGGGCGAGAGATTGAAGGCGAGCTTGAGCTCGGGCCGCTGCTCGCGCAGGCGGGCGAAGTGCTGCAGCGCCTGGCGCAGCACCGCCTGATCGAGACTGGCGATGCGCCCGGCCCGCTCGGCGAGCGGCACGAACTCGCTGGGCGGCAGCAGGCCCAGCCGCGGATGCTGCCAGCGCGCCAGCGCCTCCACCGCCACCACCCGGCCGTCACGGCGATCCACCGTGGGCTCGAACCAGGCCTCGATCTCGCCATTGGCCAGGGCCTGGGTCAGCTCGGCCAGCCGCTGCAGGATCTGCCGCTGCCGCTCGGCCATCTGCGGGTGATACACGCGCAGGGCACCGGGCTCGCCCTCGGGCTCGTAGAGCGCGCACTGGGCCGCGCGCAGGCCCTCGTCGGCGCGGCTGCCGGCGGTCAGCCGCGCCAGCCCCAGGCGCAGTACCACCTCCACCCGCATGCCGTTGTCCAGGGTGTAAAGCCCTTCCAGCCGCGCGCGCAGCACCGCCGGCGGCAGCTCGGCCTCGTCGAGCAGCAGGCCGAAGCAGAAATCGCCGACGCGGGCCACCGCGTCGACGCCATCGCCGGAATCGAGCAGGCGCAGCCCAAGGCTGCGGATCAGTGCCTCGGCAGCGGCACTGCCATCGGCCTCGCGCAGCGCCGCCGCCTGGGGCACTTCGATCAGCAGCAGGGTGACCGGAGCCTGGGCCAGCTGCTGGCGCAGCCGGGCGAGCAGGCCGGACTCGTTGAAAAGACCGGTGCGCGGGTCGTGCTGGGTCTGCCAGCGGGTCTCGTTCTGCTGGTCCACCCAGCCCTGCAGGGCCTCGCTGATCAGCCGGAACTCGCCCTGGCGGGCCAGCACCGGCGGCGACTCGCCGCGGCTGGCCTGTTCGATCGCCGGGGTCAGGCCGCGCAGCGGGGCCACCACCCGCCGCAGCAGGAACAGGGCGTAGGCGATCAGCCCGACCAGCCCGAGCAGCACGCCCTGGCGCAGGCCCCGCTCCAGCCGGCCGAGCTCGCCGCGGGTGCGTTCGAACTGCTGCTGGAAGTCCTGGTCGATGCCGTCGATCTGCTCGCGCAGCAGCGCGCTCAGCCGCAGCACCTGGGTGCGGGCGGCGAGCCGGGTGGTCTCGGCGGCCTCGCTCTGGCCGGCGCTCAGCTGCCGGTGCAGCTCCTCGAGATCGGACTCGATCCGCTCCAGCTGGGCGCGCAGCGGCGGGGCCAGCGCCGGGGCCGCGGCGGCCAGCGAATCGAGCACGGCGAGCAGCTCCGCGCGGGTGCGGCCCACCCGCTCGGCCTCGCGGGGCAGCGCCAGCATCGCCGCCTGATAGAGGGTGAAGCGATAGCCGAGCTGGTTGAGATGGCGATAGGTCTGCTGCCGCTCCACCAGCTGGTCGACATTGGCGCGACCCTGCAGCAGGCGCCACTGCAGCACGCCGAGCAGCAGGCCCAGACCGAGGATCAGCAGCGTGGTCAGCAGCAGCACATCACGAGCCACCCCGGGCCGCAGCCAGCGGTCGGCGAGGCCCGCCGGAGGGCGGAGGGTCATGGGCAGGCGCAGCGGGGGATGCGCTTGAGACAGAAGGTGGACGAATACTAGGCGATCACTGCGCCTCGGGGGGCAGTCGCGCCCACAGCGCCGGCCGCTGGGTGCGCAGCCAGGCCCGCGCATCGGCGCTGTCGCCGGCGAACCAGGCAGCGGCGCTGCCGAGCAGGAAGTGATAGCCCCAGGCGTCCATGTCGGCGAAGCAGCGCGCGCGCGAGTAGCCGGCCAGACGGTCGGCCAGCACGCACTGCAGCAGACACACCGCGTTCTCCTCGGTGTCGCTGCCGCAGGCATCGGTGTGCAGCTGCGCCCGCCGCTCCGGCGGCATCAGCAGCCAGTGGCTGCCCTCGTGCAGGGCCGAGTGCACCGGCGTATCCGCGCGCAGCCACAGCTGATGGCCGACCAGCCCGGCCTCCGGCTCACCCCAGTAGCTGCCGGGGATCGGCTGGTCGTCTGCAACCCAGGCGGGCTGCAGCCCGTAGGGGCTGAACAGGGCCTCCAGGGCCTGCGGCGGCAGGGCCGAGACCGGCAGCACCGGCGGGCTGATCTTCCTAGCGGCGGGGTCGGTGAGGCTGGGTAGCATGGCGCACGAAAACACGGCAGCAGGGGCAGACAGCGCCCCGGCGCATCAGGAGCGAGGAGCACATGAAACAGTATAGGCAGCAGGGCCTGCAGGCCCTGGTGGTGTCGGGTCTGCTGATGCTCGGCGGCTGCGGCAGCAGCTCGGCGCCGGTGACCGGCACGCCCCCGCCGGATGCCGCCGGAGCGAGCACCTTCCTCAATGCGATGCCGCCGGGTTCCAACGGCAACTCGGCCGGCGGCGTCGGCGTGCCGCAGATGGTGCCGGAGCAGCCGCCGCCCAACTTCGACGATGCCCTGCAGCTCTACGGCAACCTCGCCTATGCGCGCAGCCCGCTGCAGGCGCAGACCTGCACCCCGCCGCGCAGCCTGGACGAACACACGCCTGAGTCCGACCAGCTCTGCAACTACTACAAGAACAGCGGCCTGACTCCGGATGTGGTGGTCTCCGAACAGACCCTGACCGCACCCAACGGCGGCAGCGTGACCATCCAGCGCGATGGCTGGGGCACGCCGTTCGTCGACGGTGCCAACCGCGAGGCGGCGATGTACGGGGTGGGCTATGCCAGCGCCGAGGACCGTCTCTGGCTGCACGATCTGCTGCGCAACATCGGCCGTGGCCGCTTCTCCGAGTACCTCGGGCCGGCCAACGACACCTATGACTTCGACGCCAACCTCGCCGTGGTGGCCGGCTACAGCGAGGAGGAGATCACCCAGCAGGTCGAGGCCACCCGCGCCAAGTTCGGCGCCCTCGGCGAGCAGGCGATCCGCGACATCGATGCGATGGTGGCCGGCATCAACGACTACATCGCCTTCCTGCAGACCCCGGCCGGGGCCGAGAAGGTGCCGCCGGAGTACAGCAGCCTGGCCGCCCAGGTGCCCCCGGCAGGCCTGCCGCGTTTCCCTCCGGCGCCGTGGAATCGCAACGACATCGTCGCCAGCGCCATCCTGATCCAGAGCATCTTCGCCAACGGCGGCGGCGGCGAGCATGTGGCGATGCAGCTGCTGCAGCGGCTGGATCCGGGCTTCGGCCCGGCCAGCGGCGCGGTGCCGCAGGCCGCCTGCGAGTTCTGGCGCGATGTGCGCCATGCCGATGATCCGCAAACCCCGCGCACCATCGTCGAGAACTTCGCCACCCAGGCGCCCAACCGTGTCGACGAGACCTGCCCGCAGCCGCTGCCGGCAGGCGCGGCGATTCTCGATCCGGGCAGTCTGGAAAACCGGGTGGTGTTCCAGGCCACCCCGGTGGTGCCGCTGCCGGCTGCCGCGACCCGCCGCTCCGTCGCCGGGCTGCGCCTGCCGAGCTTCGAGTCCTACGGCGCGCCGCCCAAGCCGGCCTTCGCGGTGCAGCCGCCGCAGCGGCCGCAGCCGCGCCAGGTACGCGCCCAGCCCGATGCGGTGGAAGGCGCCCGCCAGGCGCTGGCGGCGGCTGGCTTCCCGCTGCCGCGGACGATGAGCAACTTCGTCGGGGTCACGGCCGACCAGAGCCAGAGCGGACATCCGATCGTGGTGATGGGCCCCCAGGCCAGCTACTTCCTGCCCCAGCTGCTGTGGGAGGTGGCGGTGGTCAGCCGCGGCGGCACGGCGCTCGATTTCGCCGGCCGCGGCGTGGTCTTCGGTGACCTGCCCTACATCAACATCGGCCGCGGCCTCGACTACGCCTGGAGCGCCACCTCCGGTGGCTCCGACCTGACCGATATCCGGGTCTCCCGCCTGTGCAATCTGGACGGCGGTCCGGCCTCGCGCGAGGACGCCGACGGCGATGGCTTCCCCGATGCCGATGGCTATCTCTTCGATGCCGGCGATGGCCAGGGCCCGCAGTGCCGGGCGCTGTACCGGCGCGTCGACGAATGGACGGCCAACACCACGGTGGCGAGTCTGGGCCTCGGCTGCGCCGGCGGACCGGGGCCGGCCTGCCGCGAGGTGGCGGAGACGGTCAACCGCTTCATCCTGCGCACCCACTACGGCCCGGTGTTTGCCACCGGCACCGTCGGCGGCGAGCCGGTGGTGCTGTCGCGCCAGCGCGCCACCTTCTTCGGCGAGCTCGACACCATCGCCCCGTTCATGGTCGCCTCCACCCCGACCATCGAGGACGCGCAGAGCTTCATCGAGGTGTTCAACGGCGTCAGCGGCACCTTCAACTGGCTCTATGCCGACCACCGCGACATCGCCTTCATCCACAGCGGGCTCTATCCGCTGCGCCATCCGCAGGCCCATCCGGAGCTGCCGGTGTGGGGCGATGGCCGCTTCGAGTGGGCGGCGGACGAGAACCTGCCGGCCGACTTCTTCAGCCGCTTCGGCGGTGACACGCCCTACCCGGGCCGGGTCGGCATCGCCTTCGAAGGCGATCCGCTGCGCGCGCGCGTGGAGTTCGTCAACTATCTGCCGCGCAGCCGGCATCCGCAGGTGATCAACCCGCCGCTGGGCCACATCCACAGCTGGAACAACAACCCGGCCGCCGGCTGGTGGGCGGCGGACTTCAATGGCACCTTCGGCCCCACCCACCGCGCCGACATCCTGCTGGCGCGGCTGGAGGCCTTCCAGGCCAGCGGCCGCAAGCACGATGTGGCGACCCTGGCCGAGATCGCCGCCGACGCGGCCTTCGTCGATCTGCGCGGGCAGACCCTGCTGCCGCCCCTGCTGCGTCTGCTGGAGAGCGGCAGCCTCAGCGCCGAGCAGCGCGGTGCGCTCGATCTGCTGGAGCGCTGGCTGGCCGATGGCTCCCGGGCCTGGATTGATGGTGGCGAAGGGCTCGGCGCCTACCGCCGTGATCGCGACCGCGACGGCGTCTACGACCATCGCGCCGCGGTGGTGCTGATGGATGCCTGGTATCCGGAGCTGATCCTCGAACTGCTGCCGCAGCTGGTGGCACAGGATGGCTTCGTCGGCAACTCGCGCGCCTCGGACCCGCCGCGTGCCCAGGGCAGCGCCTACCAGGAGGGCTGGTTCCAGCATCTCAAGCGGGTGGTGGAGATGGTCAACGGGGAAAGCCCGGCGCCCTACCGCGCCCTGCGTTGCGCCGATGGCAGCGCCGAGGGCTGCCGCAGCGCCGCCCTGCAGGCGCTGGATGCCGCACTGGTCCGCCTCGGCGGCCTGGCCAACCAGGCCGGCTGGGATGGCAGCCAGCTGCCCAACGCCAAGAATCGCGCCGGGGCGGTGGTGGAGGACTACGACGCCGTCGAGCACACCCCGATCAGCTTCTATCAGGTGGCGCCGATCCACTGGACCAACCGTCCCACCTTCCAGCAGGTGGTGGAAGTGCGCGAGCCGCGCCCCTGACGGTGGCCGGCGGCGGCGGGTGCGGCCTCAGGCCGTGCCCATCGCCGCCTGCCATTTCTGCACGAACTTCTCCACCGTGCCGCGCCCCAGCGGCGTGTTGTAGTGATCCTTCCAGTACTGGCCGAGGTCGCGGATCGCGCCGCTGGCGGGCAGCGCGCTGCGCACCCGGAAGTAGTGCAGGCGCGCCATCGCACAGGCGTAGCGGTCGTTCTCCACCAGCTCGGTCTCGGCATCGGCCTCGGCGCTGCGCTTGAAGCCGCGGGCGAGGGCAGCGAGCGCCGGCTGATAGGCGAGGTAGTGGCGCCAGATGTCGTCGTGGGTCGCCATTTCCATCTGGAACAGCCCGCGCGCCGGCCCATTGCCGAGCTGACGCCGATGGGTCAGATCGCTCTCCACCAGGGCAGTGCCCAGCAGCAGCTGCTCGGCATGGCGCGAGGCAAAGCGGGCGCCCATGGCCTGCAGCACCGGGCGCAGGGTGCCTTCCAGAAAGGCCAGCGCGCGCTCGCGCGGACTGCCGGCGGCAGCCACCGGTCGGTTTTCGGAGCCGGTGTAACTGGCCTGATCGAACAGGGCATAGCCCACCACGCGCTGCTTCCAGCCAGTGCCGAAGAGCTGGCGGGCCGCCTGCTGGGCGGTGTCGAGAAACTCCGGCCATTGCGAGGGCGGCACCGTCTGGCAACCGAGGCTGGAGGTGCCGCGATAGCCACCGCGATGGATGTTGATGCCGAAGCGGCCGCGATGACGGTAGGGCGGCCGCCCATCGCGCAGCACCTCGACATCGGCGGCGCGCTGGCAGATCGCCTCGTGCGGCTGGCTGCCCCCGTGCACATCGAAGCGATAGGCCGGCCAGAAGCCGGGCAGCAGGCAGGCCATGCCGCGGGTGGCCTCGGCCTGGCCATAGCCCTCGCGCACCGAGGAGGGATCGGTGTTGCCGTTGAAGCCGCGGTAGAGGTTCAGCGCCGGGGCGTAGACGAACAGCGCATCGTCGTAGACGGCGCGGCGGTTGTGCTCGCCCGGATGCATCTGGGCGCCGAAGTAGCCGCGCAAACCACCGACGATCAGCGGATAGCGCTCGAGATCCACCGACAGACCGCGCAGCAGGGCCTCGAAGGCGCTGCGCGGCAGCTGCGGACGCTGGGCGGGAACGAGGCTCGGCATGGGCATCTCCGGCTCAGGTCTCGGGATACAGCAGGGCCATCACCTGCGCCTCGTCGAGCGCTCCGCTCGGCGCCTGGCCGCGCCCCTGCTGCCAGGCGCGGATCGCGGCGCGGGTGGAGGCATCGAGGCGGCCACTGCGCTGCGCCTCGGGCAGACCGAGCGCCGCCTGCAGGGCCTCGATGTCGACCTCGTTGAGCTGGTCGCGCTCGAAGTCGTTGAGGGGCCCGTCCTCACTCCCCGCCGCTGCCCCGCCCGCCGCTGGCAGCACCAGCACCGCCGGCGGCGGGCTCGCCGCGGGTATGGGTGCCCCTGCCGGTGGCGGTCGCGCACCGGCGGTGCGCAGCGAGACCAGGCGCGACAGCGCATCGAACCAGAACGGCGCACCCAGCGAGGCGGCGAGCGCGCTGATCAGCCAGCCGATCAGCCGCAGCACATCATCCTGCTCCCGCGCCGCCTGGCTCCAGCCAATCGGCAGCCGGGCCTCGCGCAGGGCGGCGTAGGCGTCCTCCCGTTCGCCGCTGGGGGGACCGGCCTCGACCGTCCGCTGGGCCTCGGCGGCCAGCCGCGCGCTGAGCGCCGCATCGGTGGCCAGCTGACGGCCGATGTAGAGCGCATCCACATTCAGCACCGCCGCTGCCAGCAGGCCGATCACGAACAGCCAGCGCTGGGCGCGCCGCTTGTACCAGCCGGAGGCGCGGCTCATCACCTCGTCGAACTGCTGCTCGATGCCCTGCTGGAGCCGCTGGGCGTCGCCCTCGGCCTGCGCCACCAGCACCTGCAGGCTCTCGCGCAGCGGGCCCTCGCCGAGCCGGCTGACCGCCTCGGGCAGCCCGCGCAGCAGGGCCTGGTGGGTGCCGAGATCCCGGGTCAGCAGATCGGCCAGGACCATCGCGTAGCGGCTGGCGGCGAGATACGAGGGCGGGCGCCGGGTCCAGCCCTGGGCCCGTTCCAGCCAGTTGGCCGGCTGCTGCTGGGCGGCGATCAGCGGATGGGCCAGCAACTGCTCGCGCAGACGCTCGCCGCTGGCCAGCCGCGCGTCACCGAGCAGACCCTCCAGACCCGCCAGAAGGGTGCGGCCACGCAGATTGAACAGGCCGGCCAGCCACTCGTAAATCCCGCTGACCAGGGCCGAGAACAGCAGGAAGACCAGACCCAGGGCGAGGGCGATGTCGATCATGGCGGGCTCCGTTCCTGCTTGGACTGCTGTACCAGCCGGGCGATCTGCTGGTTGAGCTCGCGATAGGCATCCTCGCGGGCGCGGCGCACCGTCAGACGCTCCTCGGCGGTGGGCGCCCTCGACCCCTCGTGGTCCTCGCAGAGAGCCCACAGGTCCTTGTCGATCACGCGCCTGCACTTCTTGACAGCCTGCGCGGCCACCCAGGCATCGACCTGGGCGCGGGCGTCCGTGCCGACCGCATGGGCGTCCCTGGTCTGCACCAGATGGTCCCAGACCACCGGCCAGGCGATCTTGGGCTGACGCCGATGCTGCTGGTAGCACTCGATCGGCTCGAAGTTGCAGCTGAAGCTCTCCTGGTCCTTCTTGGCTTTCGCGGCAGCCTCGCGGCTCTGCCGCGCGCCGATCGCCACATTGACCCGGCCGAAGGCCCGCAACTCCGGCTTTTGGTTGAGCTCGATGAAGGTGGGCAGGGGCGGACCAAAGCGGCCGTCTTCGAGAATCTGCATGTCAAAGCCCAGATAGCCGATTACCAGGGGCTTCTGGAAGGTCTCCTCCATCGACACGCTGCGCTGCCGCAGGCTGGTGAAACTCACCTCCCCTCCCGCCTTGGGCAGGACGGCGCCCAGAGTGTCAAGGGCGCTATCAGCGAGCTCAAACAGCGACCCTGTGATCGGCGTGGCGATGGTTTTGGGCTCCGGGAGCTTCGGGGATTTCGGCGCTTTAGGGAGATCTGGCAGCCGCGGTGGCTGACAGATCACGCCGCCGACGGCATCGACCTTTCTCAGCAGCACGGCGCCCGGCGTGGACTGGCAGATCAGCGCCTGCTGGCTCGCCACCAGATTGCCGAGTTCGCCGACGGTGGGAACCCGGGTCATGCCGGGCAGCAGACCCAGACCGGGCTCCGCGCTGGCCTTGGCCTGGTCCTTGGCGCGGCTGACCATCGAGACGCTGACCTTCTTCACCAGAAAGACCCGGCTGACCACGCGGATGTAGTTCGCCTCGGGATCCTTCAGCGGACGGCCGTAGAAGGACAGCGAATCGCGGTCCAGCCCGCGCAGCACGCCCATCACGTCGTGGGTCAGCGAGACTACATCGACGCCATAGGTATAGGCGTCCTGCAGCGAGACGGTGCCTTCGATGTTGTCGCTGGCCAGCAGGCCCAGCCCGAGATTGATCGCCGACAGCGGCAGGGCGACGCGAAAGCCGCGCTCCTCGTTGAGCTGGAAGGAGTAGCTGGGAAAGGCGGCGCGCGGGTAGCGCTCCAGCGTGCGCCTGGCGCTGCAGCGGTTGTTGCTTGCCACCTCGGGGCTGTAGAAGTTCTCGTAGCCGCAGGGCTTGATGCGGTACAGATGGTGGGCGAGCGGCAGATAGCCCTTGTCGCGGTAGGCCTCGCGCTGGCGATCGATGGGCGTGGTCACCAGAAACACATCGCCGGGAACCAGATCCTCGGTCATGGGATAGACCGGAATGATCTGGCTGGCGCCGATCATCTGGCTCCAGTCCTTGGCCACCCGCTCCAGCTGGTGCTGGGTGGCTTCCTGGGCCTGATTGCGCCGGTACTCGGTCCAGACACCACACCCACTCAGCAGCCCGAGCAGGGGCAGTGTCAGCCAGCCAAGATGGGAACGCGTCATACCCCAGACTCCAGGAGGGATCGGCTGCCGAGCAAGGGATACAGCGGATGGGCCAGCTCTGCCGGGACGCCGCCGAACAGCTTCTTGCCGAGTTGCTCGCCGAGCCGGCGGTAGCTCTCCCACTGCGCCTCGTCGAAGAACTGGTCGACCGTGGTCTGGTTGGGAAAGCTGGGATTGACCTGCTGGTAGTTCAGCAGGTCGGCGTCGAGGTCCTGCATCAGCACGGGCTTGATCAGCAGCAGCCAGTGCGGCTCGCCTTCCGCCTCGTCGGCATAGCGCACCCGGGCCAGGGCGGCGCAGGTGGGCCGCGGAGCCACCGTGCGGAGCTGCTCGAGACTGCCAATGCCCTGCTCCCGCCCGATGCCCAGCTTCTGTAGTTCAAGGGCATCGAGGAAGCGCAGCTCCGCGCCGAAGTCGATGCGGGCCTTGCGCACCAGATTGGCGAGGTCATCGAACTGGTAGTCAGGGTCGGCACCCGCGTCGGAGAGGATGATCAGGCGCAGGCGCCGGCGGATCAGCTCGTAGGCGGCGGTGTTCTCGAAATGGCCGCCATCCGATAGCGGCCAGTGGCGGGCGTGGGTGCCGGGAAAGCGGGCCAGCCACTCCTGCAGGAGGAAGCGCTGCACCTCGAACAGGGGCAGCTGCCCGCGCCGGCGGACCCCGCTGTTCCACCAGTAGCCAAGGCGGACATTGAGCAGACCCATCAGCAGCGACAGCCCGAAGCGGGTCTGAAAGCCCATGCCGGTGGTGAAGGCGGCGCCGGAGATCCCCACCCACTGGCCGAGACTCAACGGCTCGGGCAGCGACGGCGCCGCACCGCCATAGCCGAACACCTGGTGGCCGCCGGTGGGCAGGGCCTCCAGCCCCGGATCGCGGCGCAGCAGGTGATGACGCACCCCGACGCTCCAGCCGGCCGGACCGATGGCCAGCGGCACGCCGCGGCGGTCCTGCTGCTGGATCTGCGAATCACCCAGCACGGTCTCGTTGATGGTGACATTGACCAGGTGCAGCGGGCCGCCCTGGGCCACCGGCCCCTGGGCCGACCAGTAGCGCGATTCATCGAGATCATCGCCCTCGATCGGCTCGGTAACCGGCCGGGCCTGGGGGCCCTGACGGGCTGGGTTGGAGGCGCCGAGATAGGCCCGGGCCAGACGCGCGCTGTAGAGCGGCTGCAGGGTGGAGCGGTTGAGGAAGGCCCACTGCCCGCCGAGATACAGCGCGAGCGCGGTCAGGCCCGCCAGCAGCCACAGCGCCCGTTCGGCACCGGGAGGCTGGAGCATGAGATCCACCGGGCAGCGTTCCCACACCACGCCGTAGGCCAGCACCAGCAGTATCACGGTCACCAGCAAACCCAGCAGCACACCGGCGCCGGCGGCCAGCCATTGCAGGGGCACCCGGAAGCGGGACTGCGCCTCCTCGCTGAGCAGGCTGCCCAGCAGGGTCTGGCTGCGCGCAATCAGACCGAGCACCGCGGCGAGCAATCCGGAGAGCCAGAGCTGGATCGAGGCCAGACCGCCCCTCTGCCAGTGGTCGTAGACGGTGCTCGCCAGAGTGTCGAGCAGACCCAGCGCCACCAGCAGCAGGGTCCACCACAGCCCGGCAGCGAGCCAGTTGGACAGGCGCTTGGTGAGCAGATGGCGGTAGTGCACCCGCGCCGGACCCTCATCGTAGAACCAGGCCCAGACCTGCAGGGCCAGGCGGAGCGTGCCGTCTCGCCGCTGCTCGGGCGCCACCGCCGAGTGCGGCGCCTGGCGCAGATCGTGCAGGCTGCGGTAGCGCGCGAGGTAATAGGCCGCGAGCGCCAGGCCGGCTGCCGCCACCGCGGCCGTCCAGATCAGTGACAGGTACCGCGGCCGATCCGCCGGTTCTGGCAGCGCGAATGGCCGGTCTGGCAGCAGGGACAGCAAGCCGCCCAGCAGGGGTAGCAGCAGGGGCGAGAGCAGCAGCAGCCAGGGCAGCAGCAGGGGCCGGGTGAGGAAGGGACGACGGCCATCGCGGGCCCAGGTCAGCGCCGCGATCCAGTAGGCCCAGTTGAGCGGAAACAACAGGCCCGCGAACAGAACGCCGGCAAGCCCCAGCCAGAGGCTGGCCGGAAGCGGCCCCAGCGCCAGAGCGCCGGAAGGCACCAGCAGGGCGGCGGTCACCCAGGCCTGACCCAGCACCAGCAGCAGGGCTGCGGCCAGCCCGCTGACCAGCATCACCGTCATCACTGCGAACCAGTTGCGCAGCAGCACGGTCAGGGCCATCAGATAGTCGCCCGCCCCCTGGGGGGCGAGATAGCGCCCGTTCTCGCGCAGCCAGCGGAGCATCGCCGCGCCATTCAGGCCGCTGGCCTCGGGGCCAGGACCGCCGCTGAGCAGGGTCTCGGCCGCCGCCACATCCACCCCCGGCCGCGTCAACAGGCGCCCGTAGAAGCTGCCGAAGTAGCCGCCTCCGGAGACGGTGGAGAGATAGTCGATGCGTCCGAGCAGACGCTCTCGCGCCAGCGCCTGGAACAATCCCAGACTGAAGGTGGCGCTGCGGATCCCGCCGCCGGATAGCGCAAGACCGACCCGGTCGTTGGCGATCGCCGTGCCGGCACCCGGCGGGGGCAGGCCACGGCGGCGCTGCAGCAAGGCGGCCTCCAGCCTGGCCAGGGCGGCCGGAAAGGCCTGTTCGCGCGCATCCATCGCTGCCCCCTTCCTTTTTTTCCGAGTCTGGGCCGCGGGAGGCCAGCGCTGGAAGGGCCGTCAGCACCGTTGGTCGGATCGGCGACGGTTGTTTTTATGACGAAAGGGCTTGGAATGCGCGAAATGAACCCTTACACTGCGCGCCCGCTGCGGTGGCCGTAGCTCAGTTGGTAGAGTCCCAGATTGTGATTCTGGTTGTCGCGGGTTCGAGCCCCGTCGGTCACCCCACTTTCTCGTCTGTGGCGGCAGAAGCAAACCGGGTTGCTAGCTCAATGGTAGAGCAGCTGACTCTTAATCAGTAGGTTCGGGGTTCGAGTCCCTGGCAACCCACCATCTCCGGTTTGGCCTCGCGGCGGCTCAGCCCGCCAGCAGCAGCACCACTGACTGCTCCTCCCCCAGCCCAGCGGCCACCTGGAACGCCAGCGCCAGCGCGCGGGCGTCATCCAGCCGCGTCTGCAGATCGACCGCCGCCGCCAGCTGCCGCTGGGCGGTCTGGGTCTCGGCATCCCCCACCGCGACATAGCGCACCCGCCCGCTGGCGCGCAGCCAGGCGTGCTCACGGGCGAGCCCGGCCAGCGCCTCGTCCTCACCGCTGGAAGCGGCGCCGGAGGCCGACTCCGCCAGATACAGGGCGATGCCGCTGTGCTCCAGCGCGGGCTGTATGAAGCCGAGGGCATCGCTGCGCGAGCCGGTGGCCGCCACCATCGCCGCCGGCAGTGGCAGACCGGCGGCCAGAAACTGCGAGAGCGTCTCCCGCCCGAGCAGCGAGAAGCTGCCGCGGACCAGGGTGGGATGCGGCATCGGTCCGGCGCTGCGATCGAGCAGCAGATAGGCCTCGCGCGGGGCGGTGAGCCAGTCGCGCAGGGCCGCCTCGCGGGGGTCGCTGCCCAGCAGCGGCAGGCTGCGTGCCTCGCGCAGCTCGGCGCCCTGCCCCTGCAGCAGCTGAACCTCGCGGGCGTGGAAGGCCAGGGTCTCGCGGCTGGCGTAGAGGGTACAGGCCAGACCCAGCCGCGCCGCGCTCCAGGCCACCGCCTCGGCATGGGCCAGCGGCTCGGCGCTGGCCACCAGCCGGCGGCGACCGAGCCGGCGCGCGAGCAGGGCCTGGGCCAGCGCGTTGTCCTTCTCCGGGGGCACCTGGCGCAGATCCTCGCGCTTGAGGAACAGCCGCGCGCCCCGGTGTCCCTCGGTCCAGTTGCGCAGCTCCATCAGGGCGCTGGGCCGGGCCAGCAGCGGCGACAGCTCGGCCGCCAGCTCGTCATAGAAGTGCGGCTGGCGACGCAGCGCGTCGCACTCGGAGGCGAAGTCCTGCAGGGCCTCGCGGCCCAGGCGCAGCCCCAGATCGGCGAAGCGGCGGGCCGGCGCCAGCGGCGCCTCCGGCAGCGCCTGTGTGCCCAGCGGCTCACCGGGGGCGAGCAGACTCCACATCTCGAGGATGCGCGGCCAGTCCTCCAGATCGCGGCCGCTGGCGCGGCGACGGAAGGTCAGCGCCTCCTCGCCGAAGGGCTCGCGGCGGTTGGCGGTGTAGTAGACCTCCAGCAGCTTCAGGCGCAGATCCTGTCGTCCCGGCTCGGCCTGCAGCGAGTGGTGCAGCAGCTCGGCGAGCTCGCTGTAGAAATCCACGGTCTCGCCCAGCTCCCCGGCGACCAGGGCCTCGGCGTCGCGCCGCGCGGGCGCGGCCGGCCGCACCTCGGCGAGCGTCTCCACCGCAGCGGCGGCCGCCACCGGGGGCGCAGCGGGCGGAGGCAGGACCTCCGCGGGGGGCATCATCGGCTCGGGAACCGCTGCGGCTCGCGCGCTCCGCCGCGGACGCCGGCGCGCCAGCACCCACAGCAGCCCGGCCAGCAGCAGGGTGCCGAGGATCCAGACCCAGGGCAGGCCGCGGTCGGCCACCGCTGCGGACCGGCTCGACGGCGCCACCGCAGCCTCCACACCCGGTGGAGCGGCGGCGAGCGGCGCCGGGGTTGGGGCCGTGGCCGGGATGGTCTGCAGCCGCTCGCTCGGGCGCAGCGACGGCAGGCCCGCACTGGTGAGGCTCGGCAGCGGCGCCGGTGGGTCCACCTCGCCCGTCACCGGTGCGTCCGCCTCGCCGGTCGCCGGCAGCGCCACCGGGTCGGGTTCCGCCCCAGCCGTGCTGGCACCCTCCCCGGCGAGCTCACTGGCGACCTCACCGGTGCCGAGCGTCTCCGGCAGCCGCAGCCAGCTGCCCACGATCAGGGCCTCCGGCCGGCCCTCGAACGCCTCCGGATTGAGCCCATAGAGCTGCTCGCGCAGCGGCGCCTGGGGCGCGCAGCCGTACAGCGCGCGCAGGCGGTAGGCGATGCGGCTGAGGCTCTCGCCCGGCTCCACCGGACCGTAGCGATGGGTCTCCGGATCGTAGCGGCGCAGGCGCTCCGGACGCGGCTGCGGGCTGGCGGCCGACCACGGCCGGCAGCCGACCGCACCCGCGGCATCACGATCAGCGGACGCCGCCGCGGGAACCGGTGGCGCGACCGCCGGCACCGCGGGAAGCGGGGGCTGCGGCGGATCGCTGGCGAGCAGCGCCGGGCCGCGGTCGGGGCGCGCGGGCACCGGCGCCGGACCCGGCAGATCCAGCAGCAGGGTGTAGTCGCGCGCCACCCGCACGCCACCCTGGCGCACCTCCAGGCGCAGCTGCAGCACCGGCTCGCGCACCGGCTCGCGCGAGCGCAGCCGGATCACCGGCTGACCCCCGCGGCTGCCGAGCTCGGCAGCGATGCCGGCGGCCTCGCCCTGCTCCGGCGCCAGCACCTCGACGCGCAGCCCGAGGCCCTCGCTGGCACTGGCCTCGAACACCGGCACCTCGGCCTCCAGCCGCTGCTGCAGGGCCGACCCGAGCGCCAGCTCGCCGAGGCCCAGCGCCCAGACGGAGAGCGGGGTCATCCACAGCGCCACCGACAGGCCCAGGCACAGACCGCGAGGGGACGGCCGACAGTCGGCGCGGGGCAGGAGGGAGAAGGCCATCATCAGGTCTGGGGTCAGCACGCACACTCGGTGGGGTCCGTCACGGACCGCGCGGCCGTCCTGGCCAGGTCCGTTTCCAGCGCCCGGACCGGCGGGGGCACGCAAGCCACGGCCCCCCGCTAGACTAGACAAGCCGCGGCGGCGCGCAAAGGTCGAGACGCCAGCCGGACTCCCGTCAAAACCTCCTGTCTATGTCTGCCCAACTGATCGACGGCAAGCAGGTCGCCGAACGCGTCCACGCCCAGGTGCGCGAGGCGGTGGTCCGGCGGGCTGCCGCCGGACGGCGCATCCCGACCCTGGCCACCGTGCTGGTCGGCGCCCAGCCCGCCTCGGAGCTGTATGTGCGCAACAAGCGGCGCACCTGCGCGGCGCTGGGCATCCAGTCGCTGCCCGTGCACCTGGCCGCCGAGGTCGGTCAGGACACCCTGCTGCAGACCATCGACCGGCTCAATGCGGACGACAGCGTCGACGGCATCCTGGTGCAGCTGCCGCTGCCGGCCGGGCTCGACCCCACCGCGGTGATCGAGCGCATCCGGCCGGACAAGGATGTCGATGGGTTCCACCCGTACAACCTGGGTCGCCTGGCCCAGCGCCTGCCGGTGCTGCGCCCCTGCACGCCCTACGGGGTGATCGAGCTGCTCGCCGCCACCGGGCAGGACCTGCACGGCCTGCGCGCGGTGGTGGTGGGCGCCAGCAACATCGTCGGCCGGCCGATGGCGCTCGAGCTGCTGCTGGCCGGCTGCACCACCACCGTCTGCCACCGCTTCACCCGCGACCTCGGCGAGGAAGTGGCGCGCGCCGACATCGTCATCGCCGCCGCTGGCAAGCCGGGCCTGGTGCGCGGCGAGTGGATCCGCAAGGGGGCGACGGTGATCGATGTCGGCATCAACCGTCTGCCGGATGGCCGGCTGTGCGGCGATGTGGACTTCGAGACCGCCCGCGAGCGCGCCGCCTGGATCACCCCGGTGCCCGGCGGGGTCGGGCCGATGACCGTGGCCATGCTCATGCACAACACCCTGCTCGCCTGCGAGCGCCGCGAGGCGGCTCAGTCGTAGCGCGCCTCGAGGTCGAGGTAGAGGCGGACATCCTCGAAGGAGCGCAGCGCGCGGTTGGAGTCGCGCTGTTCGTAGAGCAGGCCCGGGGTCAGGGTGAAGCCGGTCAGCGGCCGCCAGTCGAGCTTCAGATCCGCCTGCTGGATGCGGTCCTCGCGGCCGCCATCGGCGCTGGCGGTGCCGCCCTCGTAGGCGGCCTCGCGCCACTCATAGCGGCCAAACAGCCCGATCTTGCTCATCGCCTGCCAGTTCAGCCCCAGACCCAGCCCGGTTTCCTCGACATAGTTGGCGTCGATCTCCTCCACGCTCTCCACCCGGCGGAACAGCTCGGCGGTGAGCCGGGTCTTGCCGGACACGGTGCGCTGGTAGGCGAGGCGACCGGTCAGGCCGCTGAAATCGTCCTCGCCGCCGTCGTTGTCGCGGAAGGTCTGGCCGATCTCGCCGCTCAGGCGTGACAGCCCGCTGGGCCGCCAGTCGCTGGTCAGATTCAGACCGATCTGCTCGTACTCGCGGGTGACCCCGTTGCCGGCCTGGCGCGCCGGGTAGCGGCCCACCGCCAGATCCAGCGCCAGCCCCGCGCTGGCCACCGGCTCGCCGGTATAGAGGGCCTCCAGGCGCAGGCTGTTCTCGTCGAGATCGGAGAAGCGCGAGCGCAGCAGGCTGTTGCGGCTCTGGCGATTCTCCACCTGGGCGCGGAAGCCGTAGCGCGGGGTCACCGCCAGCCGCGCCGCGGCCTCGAGGCGACGCTCCTCGACGAAGCCGAGCGCCCGGTCCTCGCGCTCGTTGAAGGACTGGATGCGCTTCTCCTGGTCCAGCCGCAGCTCGCCATCGAGCGCGCGCCCGGCCTGCCAGTCGAGACCGGCCTGCAGCTCGTGCCCGGAGTGATCGAGCTGGGGGTTGCGCTGATAGCGCTGGCGGCGCGCCTCGGCGCCCACAAAGGCCCGCTGCAGGCCCCAGCTGTACTGCAGGGCCGCGCCCACGCCCAGCACCTGCAGGCGGTCGCCGCGTTCCGGATCGCCGGTGAGCTGCTCGGCCTGGGCCTCGGATTCGAGCCGGAACAGATTGGAGTCGTGCTCGACGCGGTAGCGCAGGAAGGGCTCGCCCTCCAGAGTGCCGGCCAGCCCGGCGACCGGCAGCAGCAGGCAGAGGGCGGCCAGCGCCTCAGTACGCATTCTCGTCGCGGAAGATCATCAGCACGGTCATGAAGATGATCTTGATGTCGAGCATCGGCGACCAGTTGCGGATGTACTCGAGGTCGTAGCGGATGCGCTCTTCCATGCGCTCCAGATTGGCGGTCTCGCCGCGCAGGCCGTTGACCTGGGCCCAGCCGGTGAGCCCCGGCTTGACCTTGTGGCGGGCCATGTAGCGCTTGACCTCCTTGCGGTACTGCTCGTTGTGCGCCACCGAGTGCGGACGCGGCCCCACCACGCTCATGTCGCCCTTGAGCACATTGAGGAACTGCGGCAGCTCGTCGATCGAGGTACGGCGGATGAAGCGACCGACCGGGGTCACCCGTGGATCGTCCTTGGTGGCCTGCTGCTGCTGGCGCTGGGCGTCATCGCCCACATACATGCTGCGGAACTTGTAGACCCAGAACCGCTGGCCGCCGAGGCCGTAGCGCTTCTGCTTGAAGAACACCGGACCCGGCGAGGTGAGCTTGACCGCCGCCGCCACCAGCAGCAGCAGGGGCGACAGCGCGATCAGCACGCCCAGCGAGAAGGCGAAATCGAACAGCTGCTTGAGAATCCCGTCAGCCCCGTAGAAAGGCGTCTCGCTGACCTGCAGGACCGGGATGCCCTCGATCTCCTGCACGGTCGCCTCGAGCAGATTGAAGATCAGGAAATCCGGCACGTAGTAGACCGAGGCGGTGGTGTCGCCCAGCTCGTCCATCACCACCGCCGCGCGCTTGCCGCCATCGTCCGGCAGCACCACGAACACCACCTCGATATCGTGATCGCGCACGTACTGGGCGACATTGCGCGCCTTGCCCAGATAGGGCGTGTCCTCCATCGGCCCGCCGATGCGATCGACATCGCGGTCGTCGAAGAAGCCGACCAGCCGGTAGTTCTCCGAGCGGGCGAGATTGCGGGCCAGCTGGCGGGCGGTCTCGTTGGCGAACACCACCACCGCACTGCGGCGGGCCGAGACCGTGGGCAGGAAGCGGCGCAGGAACAGCATCACCAGCGCGTGGATCAGCCACAGCAGCACCGGCGTGCTGAGGAACCACAGGATCAGCACCCGCCGCGAGAAGTACTCGGAGAACTTGGTCAGATAGGCGAGGAACAGGAAGGTGCCGACCAGCCCCAGCCAGGACCAGAAGATGGCATTGCCGATCGAGCCCGGGCGGCCGGGATTCCAGGGGATGGTCAGGTCGAAGCGGCGCAGCACCAGATAGCTCAGCGCGGCCGAGAGCATCGCCAGCACCTGGTAGGGCAGGCTCTGGCCCACGCCGTGGAAGTGGGCGAGGACCATCAGATTGCCGGTGACGACGCTGGCGTAGATCACCCCCTGCACGAGGGTGGCGGTGCCTTGGTTGGAGCGGTTCAACGTCGACTCGGCGGCAGGTGGGGGAAGGCCGACAGCTGAGGCTCTCATCAGCCTTGCGATAGTCTACACAGGCCTCGCGACTTTCCGAGTTGACGGATTTCACCCAGTGCCCGTGGCGCCGCCCCGATGATCCGCCGACTGCTTCCCGGCTCCCTGCTGCGCAGGTTCAGCAGCGCGGTGGTCGACCAGGCGGTGCTCTCGGCGGCCAATTTCGTGGTCGGCCTGCTGCTGATCCGCATGGCCGAGGACAGCGCCTACGGCTACTACGTGCTGGTGCAATCGGCGATTGCCCTGCTGGTCTCCGCCCAGGGCGCCTGGATCCTCACCCCGCTGGCGCTGGTGGCGCCCAAGCAGGGCGACGCCCGTCGCGATGCCATGGTCGGCCGGGTCTACCGGGACGGCCAGCGCAGCCTGCGCGGGCTGGTTGGCCTCGGCCTGCTGCTGCCACCCGCCGGCCTGCTGCTGGGCGCCTGGGAGCTGCCACTGGCCCTGCTGCTGGCGGCCGGCCTGCTCGCCGGCTGGACCGCCCTGCTGCGCGAGTACCTGCGCGGGGTGCTGTACATCCACGGCCGTGCCGGCGAGGTGCTGCAGACCGATCTGCTCTACGCCGGCCTGCTGGTGGGCGGCGTGCTGCTGGCGGTGTGGCTGCCGGGCCCGAGCGAGGTCTGGGCGGTGCTGGCGGTGGCCCTGGCCGGGGCCAGCTTCGGCTGGCGGGCCGACCGTCTGCTGGCCCGCGACCCGGGCTGGCATCCGGCACCGGTGGGCGATCCGGTCTGGCGCCAGCTCGCGCCCCTGGGCTCCTGGGCGGCGGCCGGGGCGGCGATCTACTGGCTCTATGCCCAGGGCTACAACTACCTGCTGGCGCTGCGCTTCGATGTCGAGGCGGTGGCCGCGGTCAATGCGGTGCGCCTGCTGCTGATGCCCACCTGGGTGCTCACGGTGGGCATCCGCGGCCTGCTCACCCCGAGCGCGGCGCGCTGGCTGCAGGAGAGCGGGCTGGATGCCCTGCTGCGGCGGCTGACCCGCTTCATCCTGGCGCTGGCCGTGCTGGATCTGCTCTACATCGGCCTGGTCTGGATCTTCCGCGACTGGCTCACCGTGCAGGTGCTGCGCACCCAGATCGAGGACCTCGATCGCCTGCTGCTGGCCTGGGCCCTGGTGACCCTGATCGCCCTGGTGCGTGACCTCTACCAATCGGCCCTGCTGGCGCTGGAGCAGCTGAAGCGGATGGCCTGGATCAGCGTGGCGGGATCGCTCAGCGCCCTGGCGGCGATGGGGGCGCTCGCCGGCCCGATGGGTCCGGTGGGGGTGGTGCTCGGCATGGCGGTGGGCGAGCTGCTCAGCCTGATCGCCGGCCAGGCCCTGATCCTGCGGGCCCGGCGCCAGCTCGCTCAGCGCTGAGCGCGGCCGAACTGGCGGCGCAGGAAGCCGGGCAGGCGCCGCAGCCGCTCGAGCTGCCAGCGCCGCAGCTCGCGGCGCAGCGCCACATCCTCGAACTGCGGCTGGCGGGTCAGCGCGGCCCGGGTATAGGCGTAGAGCATCAGCAGCCCGCCGATCACCCGGGGCTTCTCGGCCATGCGGAACACCCCGGAGGCCAGCGCATAGAGCGGGTGGTAGCCAACGAACCACAGCGCCCGGCCGAGGCGCTTGCGCCCCTCGTAGATGCTTTTCTCCGAGGACCCCATCAGGCGGTGGTGGTAGATGCGCGCCTGCGGATGGTGAAAGCTCAGCGTGCGCCAGCCGTGCAGACGGCAGCGGTGCATGTCGATGCCATCCCAGAGCGGGGTCTGGGTGAAGCCGCCGATCGCCTCGAAGGCCTCGCGCTTGTAGAGCTTGAACTGGCCGGCCACCTGCTCGTCGATCATGAACTCCTCGACCTCGCGCCCTCCCTCCGGGCGGAACACCTTGCCGGACACCGCGGCCAGGTCCGGCTCGGCGGCCAGCCGCGCCAGCATGATTTCCAGATAGCGCGGGGGAATCGACAGATCGCCATCCAGCTTGGCGAGGTAGCGGTAGTCCCGGCTCTGCAGCTGGGCCCGCCCCTCGTCGAAGGCGGCGATCACCCCGGCGCCGACCTGGCGCCGGCCGCGATCGGCGCGGCGGATCACGCGGATCCAGGGATGGTGCGCGGCGTAGGCCTCGATGATCGCGCGGGTGTCGTCGCGCGAGCCGTCGTCGACGAACAGCCATTCGCAGGGCCGCACGGTCTGCGCCACCATCGAGTCCAGAATCCGCCGCACATAGGCCGCCTCGTCGCGCACCGGCGAGACGATGGCCAGCGGCACGGTCGGCACAGTCACGGCGATTCGCCCTCGCGGCGGGTGCGGATCCACTCGCTGCCGGGTCCGCGCCGCAGCCGCAGCCCGAGCTTCCAGAGCACGAACAGCGGCGCGAACAGCAGCACCCCCAGCGCGCCCCAGCCCAGCCCGCTGAGCTGCACCCCGCGCAGCACATGCAGCACGAGGCTGCCCAGCATCAGTGCCGGCACGGCCAGCAGGGCCGGTGGTGCGCCGGCCAGCGCCACCAGCAGGCCGCCTGCCAGCCCCGCGGCGAGGCTGCCGAGTGCGAGCGTGCTCAGCGGCGGGATCAGCACTTCCATCGCCGTATCGAAGGCCAGCCGGTTGTGCGCACGCAGGGCGTGGCGCAGCAGCGGCAGGCCGCGCCAGCTGCTGCCGCCGCGCGAGCGCGAGGGGGCATCCAGCGCCCGTGCCAGCAGCGAGCCCCCGTGCAGGCGGATCATCTGGGCGCGACCACCCTCCCAGCGCTGGCGCTGGCTGGCCGCCGCGCTGCCGCTGGAGGCCATCTCGCCGTCGACACTGGCCTCGTCGGCGTAGTGCACGCGCACCCCGGCGGCGGCCAGGCGGATGGCGTACTCCAGATCCTCGACCAGGGAATAGGCCTGGTGCGGCACCCGTCGCAGCAGCTCGGTGGAAAAGCACATGCCGTTGCCGCGCAGGCCGGCGGACATGCCCAGCCGCTCGCGGCCCCGCGGCCGCACCCGGTGCATCAGGGCCAGCGCGATGGTGACCAGCCGGGTGCGCCAGCTGGCCTGCGGGTTGAGCACGCCGTAGTACGCCTGCACCGCCTGGGCACCCGCCGCGAGGCGAGCGGCGAAGGCCCGCAGCAGATTGGGGCTGACCTCGGAGTCGGCATCCACCACCACCACCGCCTCGGCCCAGCCCTCGTCGAGCAGGCGGGCATAGGCATGCTGCAGGGCATAGCCCTTGCCGCGCTCGGTCTCGCTGTGGCGCTCCAGCACCTCGGCACCGGCCGCGCGGGCCAGGGCCGCGGTGTCATCGCTGCAGTTGTCGGCCACTACCCACAGCCGCCACTGCTCGCTCGGCCAGTCGAGCGCCAGCAGGCTCTTGACCGTGCGTTCGATGCAGGCCGCCTCGTTGTGCGCCGGCACCACCACCACGAAGCGCCGCGGCAGCGCCGCACCCGGGGGCCGCGGCGTGCCGGACAGCACGGTCAGCAGCAGCAGATAGAGGATGGCCAGCAGCAGGGGCAGGCTCGCCAGCAGATAGAGAACGATCAGCAGCGCGGTCATGGCGGTGGGCACTCCTCAGGCGCTGCGCTCGCCCGGGCGCGGCGCGTACTCGCGGTAATGCGCGCCGAACCAGCCACCGAGCTTGCCGGCATTGGCCCAGAGCTTGACCGCCCAGGGGGCGGCCCGACGCCGGCTCAGCGGCAGCCACAGCAGACAGACGGCCGCGGCGATCAGCAGCTTGACCAGCGCCTCGGCGAGAAACGCCGGCGCCGTCCACGGCCGGCGCGGCGCGAAGTGGCCGAGCCGGGTGTTGCGGGCATAGTCCTGCCCCCCGCGCAGGGCGCGGCGGCGGATCCAGCGCCAGTTCAGACGCTCGGCGGCCACCGGCTCCCAGGCCGCCACGCGGTCGCACCAGACCATGACCGCGCCGGCATGGTGCAGGCGCAGGAAGAACTCGACATCCTCGCCGCCGGTGATGCCCAGCGCCGGGTCATAGGGGCCCCAGCCCTCGCGGCACTGCGCGCGCACCCGGCTGGCCTTGAGCAGGGCGTTGCCGCCGCCGATGCGGTTGATCGGAAACGGCCGACCATGGGTATGGCGGGGAGTCGGAAACAGCGCCGGGCTGATCCAGCCCGGGGCATCCTCAGGCAGCCGGTAGAGCACCGGGCCCACCACCACCTCGGCGCCACCCTCGGCGGCGGTGCTGAGCATGGTGGCAAGCCAGTCTGCCGGTACCCGCTCGTCATCATCGAGGATGCCGATCCACTCGCCGGTGGCATGGGCGATGGTGCGGTTGCGGGTCAGCGAGATGTTGCGCTCGGGCTGGATGTCGTAGTGCAGGGCGAACGGCCAGTCGCCCTCGGTCCCCGGCCGGCCGCTGCCGCTGGGGTCGTTGTCGACCACCACCACCTGCTGCGGACGGTGCGTCTGTGCCGCGAGGTCCTGCAGCAGCAGGCGCAGCTGGGCGGCGCGGCGAAAGGTGCAGATGCAGACGCTGACTTCAGGCATGGCGCTGCCGGTGGCGGGGAACACCTGTCTATCATGCGTCAGACCGGGCGCCGCCTGACGGGTGTGTTTCCACCATGCTGATCCTCGCCGACCCGGCCTTTGCCAACCGTGCGGCCAACCCCTACAACGCCCTGCTCTACCAGGCCCTGCGCGAGCGCGGGGTGCGGGTGGCCGAGGCGCGCTGGTGGGTGCCGGCGCGCGGTGCGCGGATCTGGCATCTGCACTGGCCCGAGGCCTTCCTCAGCCATCCGCGTGCGCTGGGCTGCGTGAAGGAGCTGGTGCTGCTGCTGGCGCGGCTGCTGCGCATCCGCCTGCAGGGCCTGCGGCTGGTGTGGACGGTGCACAACCTGCATCCGCACGAGATCCGCCGGCCCCGGCTGACCGCCTGGTTCTATCGCCACTTCCCGGCCTGCTGCGATGGCCTGGTGTTCCTCTCCGAGGCCACCCGCGAGGCGGCGCTCACCGCCCATCCCGCCCTGCGCGGCAAGCCCTCGGTGGTCATCGCCCACGGGCATTACCGCTCGGTCTATCCGGCTCCGCCGAGCCGCCGCGAGGCGCGCGCCGCGCTGGGCATCGGCGAGGACGAGAAGGTCCTGCTGTTCTTCGGTCTGGTGCGTCCGTACAAGAATGTGCCGCGGCTGATCGAGTGCTTTCGCCGCGCCACCCTCGGACCGGCGCGGCTGATCGTGGCCGGACGCCTGCTCGATCCGGCGCTGCGGCCCGTGCTGCTCGCCGCGGCGGACGGGGATCCGCGCATCCGGCTGGACCTGCAGGCGCAGGACGAGCCGGCCCTGCAGCGCTACTTCGCGGCGGCGGATGCGGTGGCCCTGCCCTTTCTGGAGATCGCCAACTCCGGCAGCGCCCTGCTGGCCCTCTCGCTGGACCGTCCGGTGCTGGCGCCGGCGCGCGGCTCGCTGGTGGGTCTGAGTGCCGCGGTGGGGGCGGACTGGCTGCGACTCTACGAGGGCGAGCTGCAGCCCGCGCATCTGCAGAGCCTGCTGCAGACGCCGCCGCCGGCCGGGCGTCCGGATCTGTCCTCCCTGGACTGGCCGCGGCTGGCCGATCGCACGCTGGCCTTCTATGAGCAGCTACTCGGCCGCTGAGCTGGCCGGGGCCGCGCGCTGGACCGCGCTGGCGGCCCTGGTGCGCGCCCTGGCCCAGGTGATCCAGCTGGTGGTGCTGGCGCGCCTGTTCGCCGGGCCGGATCTGGGCCTGGTGGTGCTGGTGTTCGCCCTGCACGGCACCGCCCAGTGGTTCGCCGATATCGGCATCGGCAATCTGGTGATGCACCGCCAGACGCTCGACCACGAGGAACTGGCGGCGGTGCGCGGCCTCGCCCTGCTGGCCGGTGCGGTGCCCAGCCTGGGCCTGATCGCGCTGGCCGCGCCGCTGGCCACGCTCTACCAGGACCCGCGCCTGCTGCTGATGGTGCCGCTGGCCGGACTTGCCTTTGTGTTCAACGCGCTCTGGCAGCTGCGGCGGGCCCTGCTGGAGAAGCAGTCGGCCTTCGGCCAGGTGGCGCGGGTGGAGATCGCCGCCCTGCTGCTGACCCAGCTCGCCCTGGTGCTCACCGCGCTGTCCACCGGCAGCGTCTACGCCGTGCTGATCGCACCGCTCGGCATGAGCCTGCTGATGAGCGCCGGCCTGCTGCTGCCCTGGCGTCGCGAGGACTGGCGTTTCCGCTTCGACCGCGAGGCGCTGCGCCCGCACTGGGCCTACACCCGCCACAACCTCGGCTTCAATCTCGCCAACGGCCTCGCCCTGCATGCCGATGTGCTGATCGGCGGCCAGCGGCTGGCGCCGGCCGATCTCGGCGGACACGGCGTGGCCAAGGACCTGCACCTGAAGATCGGCTGGGTGCTCAATCCGGTGGTCACCCGCATCACCACCCCGCTGTTCGGCCGCCTGCAGGGGCAGCGCGAGGCGCTGGCGCGGATTTACCGCGGCAGCCTGAAGATCAGCGCCGCCCTGCATGCACCGGTCTATGCCTCGCTGATCGCCTTCAGCGCCGAGTGGTCGCGGCTGCTGTTCGGGCCGGGGCTGCAGGCCTATCAGACCTCCTTCATCCTGCTCGGCGTCTGGGGCCTGCTGCGCGCGCTGGGCGCCCCCTCGGGCGGGCTGGTGTTCGCCCTCGGCGAGACGCGCCGGGCCTGGCACTGGAGCCTGGGCTCGCTGCTGCTGTTCGGGCTCGCCGCCGCGCTCGGCAGCGCCCACGGCGTCACCGGGCTGGGCCTCGCCCTGCTGCTGGCGATGGCCCTGCAGCAGATCTGGCCGGTGTGGGCGGTGCTGGTCCATCCGCTCACCGGGCTGGGCTACCGCGCCTATCTGGGCGCCCCGCTCCCGGCGCTGCTCAGCGCGCTGCTCAGCTTCGGTGGCATGGCCTGGTGGCGCGGCGGTGCCGGGGACTCGGCGCTGGGGCTGATCGCGCTGCAGATGCTGGCCGGGCTGGTCTATCTGGCCCTGCTCTTCAGCCTCGATGGCGAGCTGCGCGGGCAGGCCCGGCGTCTGCTGCAGCGCCCGACCTGAGCGCGCCGCTCAGGGCAGCAGCTCGGGTCGTCCCTGGGCCTGCAGATAGGCGGCCAGCCGGGTCCGGATCTCGCGGCGGTAATCGGCCAGGGTCAGGGGCTTCACCGCCAGCGCCAGATCCTGGCGGCGTCCCATCAGCTGGTCGGCCACCGCGAGGTTGGCGGCGGGCGAGAAGTGGCTGCCGTCATAGCTCACCGCCGGATCGAGGGTGAGCGGGCTGGGCAGGGCGAAGTCGTGGAGGGCATCGAGCCCGCCGGCCACCTGGTGGTAGGCCTCGAGCACACAGTCCAGCACGCCGCGCGAGGCCAGCTGGCTGGCCTGGGCCCAGGGCGTCATCGGCGGCACCCAGCCGATCAGCCGCGCCTGTGGAAACAGACGACGCAGCTCGGCGAAGCGGGCCACCGCGCCGGGATCGCAGCGCAGATCGGCCTCGTCGCGCAGCTCGACCGCGGCATAGCGCCGGCCCGGAAACTCGCGCAGCTCGAAGTCGCGGTCGTAGTAGGTGTGCGGATCGGGCGAGACCCCGGCCAGGGTCATCAGCGAGAACAGCAGCACATCGGCCGAGACATAGGCCTGCCAGAAGCCCGGGGTGGCGGCGACCACCGGCTGGCTGCGCCGCTCGGTCTCCTGCTTGTGGAGGAAGTTGAAGTCATCGACGCTGACATAGACCGTGGCCGGGCGCAGGCCGAGGGCCGTCGCCTGCCGTCCATAGGCGAGAAACTCCGGCAGCTCGGCACCCTTGAGCGCGAGGTTGAAGCAGCGCTGCGGGGTGAGCCGGCGCGGCGACAGCGCGGTGGCACGCGAGCTGCCGAGAATCAGGCAGTCATAGGCCTCGGGCGGGGTCTCGCGCGCCAGCCGGTTGAGCTTGCCGATGCGCTCGTTGAAGGTGAAGTTGACCTCGCTCAGCCGGTTGCCGCCGCCGTACCAGAGCGGATCGATCAGCCGGTTGAGCAGGGTGGCCGAGCCGAGCAGGCCGGACAGCGTCAGCAGCAGGGGCCAGAACGGGAAGCGCGACGCCATGGCTCAGAACTGGAAGTAGATGAACTCGCTGACGCGGGTGAAGCAGAGGAAGCAGATGGCGGCGAGCGCGCCCACCGCCGCACTCCAGCGCCAGTCCGGCTGCCAGCGGGCGCGCAGCAGCAGGCGCTGCAGCCGCGGCGGGGACGGCTCGGCGGGAACGCCGAGCGCCGGTGACCAGCGGCCCAGCCACTGCTGGGAGTTGGGCGTGAACAGGGCGATGCCCAGCAGCAGCCCGATGCCGCCGATCGAATACTTCTGCGGGATGCCGACATTGGCGGTGAAGCCATCGAAGCTGACGCCGGCCTCGCGCAGGAAGCCCAGCGGGCCGGCCAGGAAGTTGGGCAGCTGCAGGCCGTTGAGGCCGGCCATCGAGGCCAGCATGGCGCCGGCCGTCTCCAGCGAGCTGGCGCGGAACAGCACCCAGGCCACCACCACGGCGAGAAAGGTCAGCAGCCAGGCCAGCACCCGCGGCAGCTGCCAGCGGCGGCCGACGCCGTCCGGGCCGGTGGTCCAGCGCGTCCACAGCTGGTTGATCACCAGGTACAGCCCGTGCAGGCCGCCCCAGGCGATGAAGGTCCAGCCCGCCCCGTGCCAGAGCCCGCCCAGCAGCATGGTCAGGAACAGGTTCAGGTAGCGCCTTGCCTCGCCGCGGCGATTGCCGCCCAGCGCGATGTAGAGGTAGTCGCGCAGAAAGGCCGACAGCGTCATGTGCCAGCGCCGCCAGAATTCCTGGATCGACAGCGCCTGGTAGGGCGAGTGGAAGTTGGTGGCGAAGCGGATGCCGAACAGGCAGGCGAGGCCGATCGCCATGTCCGAATACCCCGAGAAATCGAAGTAGAGCTGGCAGGTGTAGGCCAGTGCGCCCACCCAGGCCTCGGTGAAGGTCAGCGTGACGCCCTCGGCGGCGGCGTTGAAGGCGAGGTTGGCATAGGGGGCGATGGAGTCCGCAAACACCATCTTCTTGAACAGGCCGATGAAGAACAGGCTCAGTCCCAGCCCGAAGCGGTTGCGCTCGAAGCGGAACACCGAGGGCTCGCGGAACTGCGGCAGCACATCCTGGTAGCGCACGATCGGCCCGGCGATCAGATGCGGGAAGAAGGTCACCACCAGGGCGTAGTCGAGCGGCGCGCAGGCGGCCACCCGGCCGCGGTGGCCATCGACCAGATAGCTGATCTGCTGGAAGGTGAAGAAGGAGATCGCCAGCGGCAGCACGATGGGGCCGAGCTGCCAGTCGGCGCCCACCAGCGCACCGGCGCTCTCGGCAAAGAAGGTGGCGTACTTGAACCAGCCGAGCAGGCCGAGATTGACCGCGATGCCGGCGATCAGGCCGCGCCGGTCCGGCTGGCCGGCGGCGGTGCGCCGGATCAGATGCTGGGACAGCCGGTAGTTGAACAGCAGCGAGAAGCCCAGCAGCAGCAGGTTCTCCACCTCCCACCAGGCGTAGAAGACCAGCGAGGCCGCCACCAGCCAGAGCATGGCCAGCTTGCGCTCGGGTGGGGTCTCGCGGGCCAGCCAGAAGAAGCCGGCCAGGGTCAGCGGCAGGAAGCCGAACAGGAAGACCGGCGAGTTGAACAGCACGCCGCGGTCGCTTCAGAACGGCGAGCGGTAGGTGCCGCGCTTCTGCTGCCAGAGCAGGCGGAAGAAGGGCAGATCGTCGACCAGATAGCGGCGCACCAGCCGCTTGGGCTCGGAGAGCATGCGGAACAGCCATTCGAGGCCGAGATCGCTCATCCAGCGCGGTGCCCGCGGCTTGACCCCGGCCTCGAAATCGAAGGTGGCGCCGATGCACAGGTACAGCCGCACGCCGGGCATCTGGTCGCGCCAGGCCGCCACCCATTTCTCCTGCTTGGGGCAGCCCACACCGATCGCCAGCACGCTGCAGCCGGAGGCATTGATCAGCTCGACGATGCGCCGCGACTCCTCGCGGTTGTACTCGAAGCCGAAGCTGGGTGAGTGGGCATGGCTGATGATCTCGCGGCCGACCCGCCCGTTCACCACCTCGGCGGCGCGCGCTGCCACCCCCGGGGCCGAGCCGAGCGCGAACACCCGCAGCGCCGGATTGCTGGCGTGATGCGCGCAGAACTCGCCGAAGAAATCGGAGCCGGAGATGCGCTCCTTGATCGGCGTGCCGAGGAAGCGCGAGGCCAGCACCAGAATCTGCGAATCGCAGACCCGCCACTCGGCGTTCTCGACGATCTGATGGAGCGAGCGGTCGTGCTGCAGCTTCATCAGTACATCGGTGTTGGGATTGATGAAGACGCCCTCGGTCAGCCGCTCCAGCAGCTCGGCTCGGGTGAGGTTGTGCAGGCGCAGATTGAGCAGCTGCACCTCGGGCGGATAGGCGGTCATGTCAGGTGGAACAGGGTCTGGGCGCGGGCGAATTCGCTGGGGATGCCGATGTCGATGAAGCTGGCCGGGCTGATGTGGCCGGCGATCGCCGCCTGACCGACGCTCGCCTGCATCAGCTCGGTCTCGAAGGAGAAGCGTGGCTGGGCCGGGGCGCGTTCCAGCAGCCGGCGCTCCATCAGGTAGACCCCGGCATTGATCAGCCCCGGGCCGCGGCTGGCCTGCTTCTCGCGGAAGGCGCGGACCCAGCCCTGGTCATCCAGGCTCACCGCACCGAAGCGGTCGCTGTCAGCGACCTCGGTCAGGGTCAGGGTCAGCTCGGCGGCCTGGGCCTCGTGGCAGGCCTGCAGGGCGGCCAGATCCACCGGGCAGTGGGTATCGCCGTTGAGCACGAAGGCGCGGGCGAAGCCGGCCTGCTCGAAGGCCTGGCGGATCGCCCCGCCGGTGCCGAGCGGCTCGCTCTCCACCGAGTAGCTCAGGGCGAGCCCCCGGAAGCGGTCGCCGAAGTGGCGGATGATCACCTCGCGCAGATGGCCCACCGCCAGCACCACCTGGCGCACGCCCTGGCCCTCGAGATGGGCCAGCAGGTATTCGAGGAAGGGGCGGCCGTTGACCGGTGCCATCGGCTTGGGCACATCGCGCACCACGCTGGCCAGCCGCGTGCCGAGACCGCCGGCCAGCACCACCGCCGGCGGACGCATCAGGGCTTGGGCTTCTTGTACTGCGGGAAGATCGCTTCCTCGCACAGGGCACAGATCACATGCCCGAGCAGGATGTGGCTCTCCTGGATGCGCGGGGTGTGGGTGGAGGGCACCGCCAGCACATGGTCGGCCAGCTCGTGCACCTTGCCGCTGGCCCCGCACAGGGCCACGGTGGTCACCCCAAGACCCCGCGCCAGCTCCATCGCCTTGACGATGTTCTTGGAGTTGCCCGAGGTGGTGATGCCGATGAACACATCGCCCGGCTTGCTCTGCGCCTGCAGCTGGCGGGCGAACAGCAGCTCATAGCCGTAGTCGTTGCCGATGGCGGTGAGCATCGAGGTGTCGGTGGTCATGGCGATCGCCGGCAGGCCCGGCCGATCGAACTCGAAGCGGCTGACGAACTCGGCGGCGATGTGCTGGGAGTCGGCCGCGGAGCCGCCGTTGCCGGCCAGCAGGATCTTGTTGCCGCGCTGCAGGGCCTCGATGCACAGCTGCGCCACCGCGAGGGTGCGCGCCTGCAGGGCCTGGTCCTCCAGCACCTGCTGCTTGACCCGGACCGAGTCGGCAATCATGGCGCGCACCGCGCCGAGCGAGATATCGGGAGGGGTCACACCGTCCATGCCTGGGCTCCTTCGGAGGTGAAGTTGAACTTGACGAAATAGCCATCCTCGTCGCCGAGGGCGCGGATGACATCGAGCTTGGTGACCGGATCGACGAAGATCATCATGAAGCCGCCACCGCCGGCGCCGCTCACCTTCACCGCCTGGGCCCCGGCGCCCATGGCGCGCTCGGCCACCTGGTCGATGTGGGCATTGGAGATCGAGCTGGCCATGCGCTTCTTGGCCTCCCAGGACTCGCGGAACAGCTGGGCCACGCCATCCACATCGTTCATCAGCAGGCGCTCCTTCATCTCGAAGGCGATGCGCTTGAGCTCGTGCATCGAGTCCACCGACTTCGAGCCCTCGCTCTTCACCGCCTGGATCTGGTCATCGATGATCCGCGCCGACTCGCGCGAGCGGCCGGTGAAGTAGAGCAGCATGCGCGCGTGCAGCTCGTTGGCGATGTGCTCGCGCACCCGCAGCGGGTTGATGATGGTCTTGTCGGCGGCGCCGAACTCCATGAAGTTGAAGCCGCCGAAGGTCGCCGCGTACTGGTCCTGCTTGCCGCCGGAGAGGGCGCAGTCCTTGCGCTCGATCTCGTAGGCCAGCCGGGCCACGTCGTACTCGCCCAGCGGCAGGCGCAGCAGCTCGGCCCAGGCGCTGAGGATGGCCACCACCATGGTCGAGCTGGTGCCCAGGCCC
The DNA here is from genome assembly GCA_036275365.1 of Nevskiaceae bacterium. Lineage (GTDB taxonomy): Bacteria > Pseudomonadota > Gammaproteobacteria > Nevskiales > Nevskiaceae > DASUDX01. Next base: position 114,797 of record DASUDX010000063.1, read on the forward strand.
GAGCCGGGCGGCGCGTCGCTGAAGGTGGTGACGGTGCAGCCGATCGGCGCCCCCTTGTTGAAGTCGCGGACGATGCGGTTGTAGATCGCCTTGTGCAGCTTGAGCTCGCCCTCCACCGGGATGCGCGGCTGCGCCGGTCCCTCGTAGTGGCCGCCGAGATCCTTGGCCTGGAACTCGGTGCGCCAGTCCTCGCGGGTCTCGATGGTGCAGCTGGCGTAGAGATCGATGGTGGCGTTGAGCACACAGCCGCCATAGGTGTCCGAGTAGGGCGAGACATCCGTGCCCCCGCCCGCGAGCCCCAGCCGCAGCGGCGCCTTGGCGCGCACTTTCATGGTCGTTCTCTCCCTGCTGGCGGCGAGGGTCGCCGTCCTGACGGGGTCTAGCTTGCCGCCCGCTGGCCGGCGGCGCCATAGGGTGTACCGGCCGCTTGACGCGGCGCCGGCCGGCTGATCTGCGCCAGCCGCGGGCGCAGCCGCTGACGCGAGATCTCCACCGTCGAGTACATCACCAGCACATCGAGGAAATTGAGCGGGCGCAGCCAGACCGATTCCGAGATGTTGTAGATCAGCGCGTAGACGAACAGCGCCAGGTGCAGGGCCGCCACCGGAGGGTCGAAGCGGTGCACCTCGCGCAGTCCCTGCAGATGGACCAGGAACCAGGCCGCCAGGAGGATCAGGCCGACCAGGCCGAGCTCGTTGAGGATGTCGATGTAGCCGTTGTGGGCCTGGAAGGGAATCCAGCCCAGTTCCTCGGCAATCACCCCGGACGGGCCCTTCAGCCCGAGCCAGAACGAACCGTAGCCGGAGCCGAGCAGGGCGTGATCGCGCCAGTAGTCGAGCACCAGCACCCAGATGTCGGAGCGGCCGGTGAGGGTGGCGTCCTTGCCGAACAGGCCGGCGATCGGACCGATCACCCCGGTCACCGAGGGCGTGCCGAGGAACACGGCGACGAACCAGATCGGCAGCACCACGCCGATCACCGCGATCATCCACACCCCCAGCCAGCGGCCGCGCAGATCCAGCGGGGCGCGCAGCAGGGCGATCACGATCAGGCTGCCCAGCCCGCCGCAGAGAATGGCGGTGGTGCTGCGCGCCCCGAGCAGGCAGAGCAGGCACAGGCCGATGCCGGGCAGGGTCCAGCGCAGCGGCAGGCGGCGCGCCGCCCAGGCCTGCACCCAGACGATCAGGGTCAGCGCCGAGACATTTCCCAGGGTGTTCTTGTTCTGCATGATCCCGCGCCAGAGCCCGGCATGCTCCACATAGTCGGTCACCCCCCAGGCCGGCTTGACCAGCACCAGCCCCAGCGAGGCCAGCAGCAGCAGGCTGGCGGCGCCACGCACCAGGTTCTCGAAGCGGCGCGGATGCCAGGCCGCCAGGCACAGCGCCCAGAACAGGGCGAAGAAGCCGATGATCTTGACGCTGCGGCGCAGGGTGGCGGCGGGGTCCACCGACCACAGCATCGAGGTCAGGCACCACAGCAGCAGGGCCACCAGCGGCAGATTCAGGCTGGGCACCATGAACACCGCCAGCTGGTAGCGCCACAGCACGATGGCCGCGCCGATCATCAGCACCGGCAGGAACTGCACCTTGCCCCAGAACGAGCCCTCGGCCATCGCGGTGAGGTCCTCGGCGGCGGCGTAGCGGCCGAACTCGAAGTTGGGCGGGATCACCGCCAGCAGCAGCAGATAGGTCAGCAGCAGCGCCAGCAGACCGCGGAACTGGGTATCGCGCTGCCAGGCCGAGGCCGGCGAGGAGGAAGGGAGCGGCGCCATGCCCGGGATGGTGTGCCTGCTCTATCGCACCTGGCAAGCGCTTGCGGCATGCTAGCAACGCCTTCGCTCTGGAGCCCCCCGCGGATGTCGCCGTACCGCCCTCGTCTGCCTGGCGTGCCCTCCCGGGAATGAGCGACGGCCTGTCCTCAAGGATCGAGGCCCACTGCCACCACCGTCCTGATGCCCCTGCCGTGCGCTGCGGCAGCGAGGTGCTGGACTACGCGGGCCTGCATCAGCAGGCCGAACGGCTGGCGCGGCGCCTGCGCGAGGCCGGCGCCGGACCGGGCGGCCGGGTGGCGGTGCTGCTGCCGCGACGGCCCGAGCTGCTGGTGGCCCTGCTCGCCATCTACCGCTGCGGCGCGGCCTATCTGCCGATCGATCCGGACTATCCCGCCGAGCGCATCGCCTTCATGCTGGAAGATGCCGGCGCCCTGCTGCTGACCCGCAGCGAGTGGCTGGGCCGCGCCGGCCCTGCCCGCGGCGCGGTGCTGCTGATCGAGTCGGCGGCGGAGCCGGCCACGCCACCGGCAGCGCCGGCAGCCTGGCCGGTGCGCGATCCGGACGACCCCTTCTATCTGATCTACACCAGCGGCTCGACCGGCCAGCCCAAGGGGGCGCTGCTGCACGAGCGCGGGGTGGTCAATCTGTTCGAGCACTACGCGGCCGAGCATGCCGCGGGTCCGGACTCGCGCTATCTGGTGCTCTCGGCGGTGGGCTTCGATCTGACCCAGAAGAACCTCTGGGTGCCGCTGATGGTCGGCGGCTGCGTGGTGTTTCCCGCCTCCGCGGTCTATGACCCGGGCGAGCTGATCGAGACCATCGGCCGCGAGCGCGTCACCCATCTCAACTGCACCCCCAGCGCCTTCCACGGCCTGATCGACGAGGCCAGCGAGGCCGACTTCCAGCGCCTGGCCACGCTCACCCATGTGCAGCTGGGCGGCGAGCCGATCCAGCCGCAGCGGCTGGCGCGCTGGTGGCACAACCCCCATAACCGCGCCGTGCTGCTCAACGGCTACGGGCCCACCGAGTGCAGCGCGGTGGTGGCCATGCACCGCATCGAGCCGGGCCAGCGCCTGCCGGCCGAGCGGGTACCGATCGGCCGCGCCGTGCCCGGGCTGCGGCTGCATGTGCTCGATGCCGCGCTGCAGCCGGTCGCACCCGGCGAGGCTGGCGAGCTGGTGGTGGCCGGCGTGGGCGTGGGTCTGGGTTATCACCAGCGGCCCGAGCTCAGCGCCGAGCGCTTCATCACCCTGCCCTTCGAGTCCGGCCGCTGCTACCGCAGCGGCGATCGCGTGCGGCTCGATGACGAAGGCCGCCTCGACTACCTCGGCCGTCTCGATGGCCAGGTCAAGCTGCGGGGCTTCCGGGTCGAGCTCGGCGAGGTGGAGGCCGCCCTCGCCGCCCTGCCCGGGGTGCGGGCGGCGGCCTGCACGGTGCACGACGAGCGCCTCTGCGCCTACTGGGTGGGCGAGCCGCTGGCACCGGCCCTCCTGCGCCAGCAGCTCGAGCGGCGGCTGCCGGAGTTCATGCTGCCCAGCGTGTACCTCGGGCTGCCGGCGCTGCCCGTGAATGCCCATGGCAAGCTCGACCGCGCCGCCCTGCCGCGACCCACCCGCGAGCGGCCGCCGCTGGCGGTGGCCTATGCGCCCCCCGAGGGCGCGCTGGAACAGCAGATGGCCGCGCTCTGGTGCGAGCTGCTGGCGCTGGACCGGGTGGGCCGCGACGATCCCTTCTTCGAGCTGGGCGGGGTCAGCCTCGATGCCATCCGCTTCATCGCCCGGCTCGCCCGGCTGCGCGGGGAGCGTCTGCCGATCGCCGAGTTCTTCGCCACCGGCACCCTGCGCCGCTATGCCCAGCGGCTGGCGAACCGCAGCCCGGGCGCTGACCCGCTGCGGGCGGATGGACGCGCCGCAGCCGGGTCCACGCCGGCCGCCGACCCGGCCGCTGGCGACGCTGCCGGCGGGCGCGGGGATCGGCGCATCGCCATCGTCGGCATGGCCACCCGGCTGCCGGGTGCCGATGATCCGGAGACCTTCTGGCAGCAGCTGCGCGCCGGGGTGGAGGCGATCCGCGATCTGAGCGAGGCCGAGCTCGACGCCGCCGGGGTGAGTGCCGAGCATCGCGCCGACCCGGACTATGTGCGGCGGGTGGCCCTGTGTGCGGATGCCGACTGCTTCGATGCCGCCTTCTTCGGCTACGGCCCCCGCGAGGCCGCGCTGATCGATCCCCAGCAGCGCCTGCTGCTGGAGACCGCCTGGACCGCGCTGGAGCACGCCGGCTACGACCCCAGCCGCGCCAGCACCGGCACCGAGCGGGTCGGCGTCTACGCCGGCGTGGCCCGCAACAGCTATTTCGCGCTCAACCTCGCGGCCAACCCGGCCACCCGCGGCCGGCTGGCGGATGTCGACCTGACCTTCGCCAACGACAAGGACTACGCCGCCACCCGCATCGCCTACAAGCTCGATCTGCGCGGCCCGGCGCTGACCGTGCAGACCGCCTGCTCCACCGGCGGGGTGCTGCTGCACCAGGCCCGCCAGGCCCTGCTGGCCGGCGACTGCGATGTGGCCCTGGTGGGCGGCGCGCGGGTGGTGACCCCGCTCACCGCCGGCTATCCCTGGATCGACGGCAACATCTTCTCGCGCGATGGCCGCATGCGGGTGTTCGACGCCGAGGGCAGCGGCATGATCCGCGCCAGCGGCGCCATCACCCTGGTGCTCAAGCGGCTGGCCGATGCCGAGCGCGATGGCGACACCATCCACGCGGTGATCCTCGGCAGCGCGCTCAACAACGATGGCGCCGACAAGCTCGGCTATACCGCGCCCAGCGTGCCGGGTCAGATCGAGGTGATCCGCCGCGCGCTGGCCGATGCCGGGGTCAGTGCCCGCGAGATCGGCTATGTGGAGGCCCATGGCACCGCCACCCGCCTCGGCGATCCGATGGAGGTGAGCGCGCTCAACGCGGCCTTTGCCGTCGATGGCGTCGAGGAAGGCCGCTGCGGGCTGGGCTCGGTGAAGAGCAACATCGGCCATCTCGACCCCGCCGCGGCCCTGGCCGGGGTGGTCAAGACCGCGCTCTCGCTGGCCCACGGCGAGCTGCCGCCGACCCTGCACTACCAGCGGCCGAATCCGGAGATTCCCTTCGCCGGCAGTCCGTTCCGCGTCATCGACCGCCTGCAGCCCTGGCCGGCGGGTGGCGGACCGCGGCGGGCCGGGGTGTCCTCCTTCGGCATCGGCGGCACCAATGCCCATCTGATTCTCGAGGCACCGCCGGCGCGCCCGGAGTCACCCGCAGCAGCGCGCGCCTGGCAGCTGCTGCCGCTCTCGGCCAAGACGCCGGAGGCGCTGCAGGCCAGCGCCGAGCGCCTGGCCGCCGCGCTGCCCCAGCAGGCCGCGCCGCTGGCCGATGTGGCCTGGACCCTGCAGAAGGGCCGTGCCGGCTTTTCCGAGCGCGGCTTCGTGGTGGCGCGGGATGGCGCGGAGGCCGCCGCCCGGCTGCGGCAGGGCGTGTCGCCGGCGCCGGGCGCCGGGCTCGGGTCGGTGATCTTCGTCTTCCCGGGCCAGGGCTCGCAGCATCCGGGCATGGGCGAGGCGCTCTACCGGCAAGAGCCGCTGTTCCGCGCGATCCTCGATGAGGGCTGCGCGCTGCTGCAGCCGCTGCTGGGCGTGGATCTGCGCAGCCTGCTCTATCCGGACGCCGAGCAGGCCGAGACGGCGGCCGCCGCGCTGCGCCAGACCGGGCTCGCCCAGCCGGCGATCTATCTGCTGTCCTACGCCACCGCGCGGCTCTGGCAGTCGCTGGGTGTGCAGCCGGCGCGGCTGATCGGGCACAGCGTGGGGGAGTATGTGGCCGCCACGCTGGCCGGGGTGTTCCGGTTCGCCGATGCGCTCAAGGTGCTCGCCGAGCGCGCCCGGCTGATGCAGGCCCAGCCGCCCGGCTCGATGCTGGCGGTGCGCCTGCCCGAGGCCGAGCTGCGGCCGCTGCTGCCGGCGGGCGTGGGCATCGCCGCGCTCAACGCGCCGCGGCTGAGCATCGTCTCCGGACCGACGCCGGCGATCAGCGCCTTCGAGGCCCAGCTCGGCCAGCAGGGCATCGGCTGCGTGGCCCTGCACACCAGCCATGCCTTCCACTCGCCGATGATGGATCCGGTGCTGCCGGCCTTCGAGGCGGTGGTGGCCTCGGTGCCGCGCCAGCCGCCGCAGCTGCCGATCCTCTCCACCCTCAGCGGCGAGCCGCTGAGCGCCGAGCAGGCCCAGGACCCGGCCTACTGGGCCCGCCAGCTGCGCGAGCCGGTGCGCTTCGCCCCGGCCGTGAGCCGGGCCCTGCAGGAGGGGCCGGCGGTGCTGCTGGAAGTCGGCCCCGGCCAGGCCCTCGGCGGGCCGCTGCGGCAGATCGCCGGCCCGGCCGTGCCGGTGGTGAGCTCGCTGCCGGCCGCGGCCCAGGAGCAGGCCGATGCCGGCGAGGCGCTGATGACCGCGCTCGGCCGGCTCTGGCAGGCGGGCGTGCAGCCGGACTGGCTGGCCGTGCACGGCGGCGTGGCCCGCCAGCGCCGGCCGCTGCCGGGTACCGTGTTCGCCCGGGTGCGGCACTGGATCGAGGGCAGCCATCCGCTCACCAGCGCTGTGTCCTCCACGGCGGTGGAGGGTCCGGCCAGCGCGGAGGCGGCAACCGCCAGTGCAACGGCGGTCGACCCGCAGGCGGCACTCACCCAGCAGATTGCCGAGGTGATGACCGCGGTCACCGGCCTCAGCCTGGGCCCGGCCGAGCAGGGCCGCAGCTTCCTCGAGCTCGGCATGGACTCGCTGGTGCTGACCCAGATCGCCGGCAAGCTGAAGAACGCCTTCCGGGTGGATCTGCGCTTCCGCCAGCTGCTCGAGGAGCTCAACACGCTCGAGCGGCTGGCCGCCTGGCTGCAGGCCCAGGGCGCACGCTCGGCGGCGAGCGCAAGCCGCGACGAGACCGCCGGCGAGGCGGCCGACCCCGGGCGGCCCAGGAAGGCCTTCGGCGCGGCGGTGCGGATCAGCACCGAGCGCGATGTGCTGGCCCCGGCGCAGCGCCGCGCCCTCAACCAGCTGCTGGCCCGCTACATCGCCCGCACCGGCGCCAGCAAGGCCGCCACCCAGCAGCACCGTGCCCATTTCGCCGATCCGCGCAGCGTCTCCGGCTTCAAGCCGATGTGGAAGGAGGCGGTCTATCCCATCGTCAGCACCCGCTCGCAGGGCCCCTATCTGTGGGATCTCGACGGCCATCGCTACATCGACACCGTCAACGGCTTCGGCGCCACCCTGTTCGGCCACAAGCCGGCCTTCGTCGACCAGGCGCTGCGCGAGCAGATCGACAAGGGCTATGAGGTCGGCCCGGTGCAGGACTTCCTCGGCGAGGCCGCGCGCCTGTTCACCGAGATGGTCGGGCTGGACCGGGTGGCCTTCTGCAACACCGGCTCGGAGGCGGTCAGCGCCGCCCAGCGCTGCGCCCGCACCGTCACCGGCAAGGATCTGATCGCCAGCTTCGCCGGCGACTACCACGGCGTGCACGACGAGGTGATCGTCCGCCCGGGGCCCAATGGGCGCGGCTTTCCGGCCGCCAGCGGCATTCCCAACGCCCACACCTCGCAGACCCTGATCCTCGACTACGGCGATCCGAAATCGCTGGAGATCCTGCGCAACCGCGCCGACGAGCTGGCGGCGATCCTGATCGAGCCGATCCAGAGCCGGAACCAGGATCTGCAGCCGCGCGCCTTCATCCACGCGCTGCGCGAGATCGCCAGCCAGGCCGGCTGCGCCTTCATCATGGACGAGGTGATCACCGGCTTCCGCATCGCCCGCGGCGGCGCCCAGGAGCACTTCGGCGTCAAGGCCGACATCGGCTGCTACGGCAAGGTCTTCGGCGGCGGCCTGCCGGTGGGGGCGGTGGCCGGCATTCCGCGCTATCTCGATGCGCTCGACGGCGGCTGGTGGCAGTTCGGCGATGCCTCGGTGCCCGAGGCCGGGGTGACCTTCTTCGCCGGCACCTTCGTGCGCCATCCGCTGGCGATGGCGGCGAGCCTGGCCACCCTGCGCCATCTGCAGGCGCACCCGGAGATCCAGCCCACCCTCAACCGGCGGGTGACGGACCTGGTGGCGCGGCTGCGCGCGGCCATCGCCGAGACCGCCGCGCCGGTGCGGGTGACCCACTACACCAGCATCTTCCGCTTCGAGGCGGCCCAGGAGGAACCCTTCTTCGAGCTGCTCGCCCACTACTTCCGCCTCAACGGCGTGCACACCTACGACCATCGCAACCAGGTGATGACCACCGCCCATGACGAGGCGGTGTTCGAGGCCCTGTTCGAGGCCTACATCGGCGGCATCCGCCAGATGCAGGCGGATGGCCTGCTGGGGCGTGTCGGCGCGCCGGTGAGCCTGGGGCTGGGCGACCGTCGCCCGGGTGCGATCTGGTACGCCCCGCCGGTCGCCGGCGCCCGCCTCGGCCGCGATGCCGCTGGCAACCCGGCCTGGTATGTCGCCGATGCCGAGGCGCCCGGTGGCTACCGCGCGGTCGAGGAGGAGGCGCTGTGAGCACCGACGCCGGACACCTGCGCTTTCCACTGGTGCAGAGCGGCGGGCCGCTGCGCCGCTGGCTGCGTCATCAGCTCGGCGCCCTGCTCGGCTGGCTGTCGCCGGCGCGCACCCGGCAGCTGCGTGCCGGCAGCCCCGATACCCCGCTGCGGCCGAGCGATTACTGGCGGCTGGCCGCCCTGCTCGCCGAGCGGGCGCGCGACGGTGCCAGCCCCTCGCTATCGCCGATCCATCGTCTGTTCTGGCGCAGCGATGCCGCCGCCGGCTTCCAGCAGCGCGAGGCCGGCTGGCGCTACCAGCGCTTCGCCCAGCAGTTCGCGCCGCGCCTGCTGCCGGTGCTGCGCGCGGCGATGCAGGACAGCGGCTGCCGCCGGCTGATCGAGATCGGTCCGGGCACCGGCGAGGTGCTCGATCATCTGGCCCGCAGCTTCGATCACTGCGAGGTGCTGATCGGCGTGGAGGTCAACCCGGCGCTGGTGGCGGTGCACGCCGCCCGCGGTCCGGATCCGCGCATCCAGCTCCACCACGGCGATGGCCTCGAGCTCGCCCGCCAGCACGGCGGTCCGGGCACCGCCTACTTCAGCCACGGCGGGGTGCTCGAGTACTTTGACCGCGACACCCTGCGCGCCTGGTTCGCCTGGGTGGCCGGCCACTCGGCACCGGCCGTGGTGGCGCTGATCGAACCGATCGCCCCCGGCCAGGACCCGGAGCGCGATCAGGGCTCGCCCACCTTCGGCGTCGAGCACAGCTATTCCCATGCCTATGCCGCGCTGGCCCGCGAGGCGGGCCTGCAGATCGAGTTCCTGGCCGTCGAGCGCTGGCGCGAATCGCCCTGGCTGCTGATGGTGGCCCGCTGCGGAGGCCCGGCATGAACACCGCGCCGCACGACCCCTTCGCCGGCCCGGTGCTGCAGGCGCGGCTGCCGCTGACCGAGGCCCAGCGCGAGGTCTGGCTGTCCTGCCAGCTGCATCCGGAGGCGATGCTCGCCTACAACGAGGGCGGCACCCTGAGCTTCGAGGGTCCGCTGGAGGTGGCCGCCCTGCGCACCGCCCTGCAGACCCTGATCGAGCGGCACGAGGCGCTGCGCGGCAGCTTCAGCCCGGACGGCCGCTGGATGATGGTGCGCGAACCCTGGACCCTGGCGCTGCCGGTGGAGGAGATCGGCGAGGACCCGGCGCGGCGCGGCGCCCTCGAGCAGGCGGAGATGGCCCAGCCCTTCGATCTCGAGCGCGGACCGCTGATCCGCTGGCGGCTGCTGCGCGAATCGCCCACCCGCCACCATCTGATCCGGGTGGCCCATCACGCCATCTTCGACGGCTGGAGCGCCTGGGTGCTGGCCCAGGAGGCCGGCAAGCTCTACTCGGCGCAGGTGGCCGGACAGGCCGCGGCGCTCGACGAGGCGCCGCGCTATGGCGACTACGCCGAGACCGAGCGGGCGTTCGTCGCCTCCGCCGAGGGCCGGGCCCATCTCGACTACTGGCTCACCCTGCTGCGCGATCCGCCGGCGGCGCTGGATCTGCCGCACGACCGCCCGCGCCCGGCCCAGCGCCGCTTCGCCGCGCGCCGGCTCGATGTGCGGCTGGATGCCAGCCTGGTCGGCCGGCTGCGCCGGCTCGGCGCCCAGCACAACGCGAGCCTGGTGGCGACCACGCTCGCCGGCTTCGCCACCCTGCTGCACCGCCTGACCGGCGCCGAGGATCTGATCGTGGCCCTGGCCGCGGCCGGTCAGTCCTTCCACCAGCAGGGCAGCCTGGTCGGCCATGCGGTGAACCTGCTGCCGCTGCGGCTGCGGCCACGGCCCGGGCAGACCTACCGCGAGCTGCTCGCCGAGACCCGCGGCGCGGTGCTGGACGCCTTCGATCACCAGGGGGCGAGCTTCGGCAGCATCGTGCCCCAGCTCGCCTTCGAGCGGGATCCGGCGCGCCCACCGCTGATCAGCGCGGTGTTCAACATCGATGTGCGCAGCGGTGATGTGATCTACCAGGGCGTGGACACCCGCTACCAGGTGCTGGAGCGCCAGGCCGAGGTGTTCGACCTGTTCTTCAATCTGGTCGACAACGGGCAGGATCTGGTGCTGGAGGCGAGCTACAACGCCGCGCTCTTCAGCGAAGACGCGATGCGCCAGCGGCTGCGCGAGTACCAGCAGCTGCTGGAAGGCATCTGTGCCGATCCGGGTGCGCGGCTCGCCGAGCTGCCGCTGATCGACGCGGCCACCCGCCAGCAGCTGCTGGAGGGCTACAACCCGCCGGCGCAGCCGCGATCCACTGCCACGCTCGATGCCCTGCTGCTGGCCCAGGCCGAGCGGCGCGGGTCGGCCACCGCGGTCCTGTTCGGCGAGCAGAGCCAGCCCTACGAGGCGCTGGCGGCGGCCTCGGCGCGGATCGCCGCGCGCCTGCGCGCCCTCGGCGCCGGGCCCGGGACCTATGTCGCGGTGCTGCTGGAGCGCTCGCTGGAGGTGCCGGCGGCCCTGCTCGGGGTGTTGCGCAGCGGCGCCGCCTATGTGGCGCTTGATCCGATCTTCCCCGCCGAGCGGGTGCGCCAGATCGTCGAGCGCTCCGGCGCCTGCGCCCTGCTCACCCAGGGTGCGCTGCTGGCCGGGCTGCCGGCGCTGGACTGCCCCCGGCTCACCGTCGAGGAGGCGCTGGCCGACCCGCCGGTGACGCTGCCGGCCGCCGCCCTGAGCCCGGCCGATCCGGCCTATGTGGTGTTCACCTCCGGCTCCACCGGCACGCCGAAGGGCGTGGTGCTCAGCCACGGCGGGGTGGTCAACTGCCTGCAGAGCCTGGCGCGCGCCCCGGGTCTGGGCGAGCACGAGACGGCCCTGGCGGTGGCCACCCTCGCCTTCGATTTCTCGGTCTACGAGATCTTCCTGCCGCTGCTGGTCGGCGCGCGCCTGCTGATCGCCGATCGCGAGAGCACGGCCGATGGCGAGCGCCTGCGCGCGCTGATCGAGCGCCACGAGGTCAGCAGCGTGCACGCGACGCCCGCCACCATGCGCCTGCTGCAGGCCGCCGGCTGGAACGGCCGCGCCGGCTTCCGCATGGTCTTCGGCGGCGAGCCCCTGCCGCCCGATCTGGTGGCCTGGCTGCTGCCGCGCATCGGCGAGGTCTGGAACATCTACGGGCCGACCGAGATCACCATCACCTCCAATCTGTGCCGGGTGGAGAGCGCCGAGCCGCCGATTCCGATCGGCCCGCCGATTGCCAACACCCGCTGCTATGTGGTGGATGCCCTCGGCCAGCTGCAGCCGCCGGGAGTGCCGGGCGAGCTGTGGATCGGCGGGGCCGGCGTCGGCCTCGGCTATCTGCACCAGCCGGCGCTGACCGCCGAGCGCTTCGGTGACGATCCCTTCCAGCCGGGCGGGCGGATCTACCGCAGCGGCGATCTGGCGCGCTGGCGCGCCGATGGCCAGCTCGAGTGTCTGGGCCGCATCGACCAGCAGGTGAAGCTGCGCGGCTATCGCATCGAGCTCGGCGAGATCGAGCACGCCCTGTGCCAGCACCCGGCGGTGGCCGAGGCGGTCTGCGGCCTGCGCGAGCGCAGCCCCGGCGATCTGCGCCTGGTGGCCTGGTATGTGGCCGCCAGCGGCACCGACAGCGGCGAGCTGCGCCGCCATCTGCGCGAGCAGCTGCCCGCCTACATGGTGCCGCAGAGCTATCTGGAGCTGCCGGCGCTGCCGCGTCTGGCCAACGGCAAGATCGACCGCCGCGGTCTGCCCGATCCCTATGCCAGCGAGCGTCCCACCCAGCCGCTGGGCGAACCGCCGCGGGCCGGCACCGAGCAGGTGCTCGCCGAGCTCTGGCAGGGGCTGCTGGGGGTCGGCGGCATCAGCCGCGAGGACCGGTTCTTCGACCTCGGCGGCCACTCGCTGCTGGCGGTGCAGCTGTCGGCGCGGATCCAGGCGCGCTTCGGCCGGCGCCTGCCGCTGCGCACGGTGATGATGGATCGCCTCGCCGAGGCCGCCGCCCAGCTCGGCGACAGCGCGCCGGCCGCGCGGGTGGACGCCCCGCCATCGGCCGATGCCGCGGCAGTGCCGCCCGCGCCCCGCCGCGGCTGGTGGGTGCGCCTGTTCGGCCGCTGATGGACGCCTTCTTCTTCGGCCGCCGCGAGCAGCCGCTGCTGGGTCTGCACCATCCGGGTCAGGGCCGCGCCCGCCGCCACGCGATCCTGGTCGTACCGGGCTGGGGCAATGAACAGGCGCGCAGCCACCGCGCCCTGCATCTGTTTGCCGAGAGCCTGGCGACCAGCGGCTTCGAGTTGCTGCGCTACGACCCGCGCCACTGTGGCGACAGCGCCGGCGAGAGCCGGGGGCTGAGCGCGGCGAGCTGGCGCGAGGATGTGCGCAGCGCCGCCGACGAGCTGCGCAGCCTCTCCGGCAGCCCGCGGCTGTGCCTGCTCGGCGTTCGGCTGGGGGCGCTGCTGGCGCTGCAGGCGCTGCGCGAGGGGCTGCCGGCCGAGGCCGCGGTGCTGATCGATCCACCGGCCAGCGGGGCGCACTGGCTCAGCGAGCAGCGCCGGCTCGACCACCTCGACCTCGCCCGCAAGAACGGGCTGCGGCCGCGCCGCGACGCCATCCCCGCCTCGCCCGAGGACGAGCTGATGGGTCTGGCCCTGCCGGCCGATTTCCGCCGGCTGATCGAGGCCAGCACGCTCGCCCCCGCACCGCCCGGTGTGCGAGTGCTGCAGGCGCAGGGGGCGACCCAGCCCTGCCCCTGGCTGGAGGGCGCCGAGCGCCTGGCGCTGCCCGACCACACGCCCTGGAACACCTTGCGCGGGCTCTACACGCCGTGGAATCCCCAGGGCTCGCTGCGCCTGCTGGGTGCGCGCCTGGCCGAGTGGCTGGACGGAGATCACGGCGCATGAGCGCGCGCCCCGAGCCCCGCGAGCAGCTGCTGCGCTTCGGCCCCGGCGGCGGACTGATCGGCGTGCTCAGCCTGCCGGCGGGGGAGGCGGCCGGCCGCGCCCCGCTGCTGATCCCCAACACCGGGCTGGAACACCGGGTCGGTCCCAATCGCCTGCATGTGGAGCTGGCGCGCGGTCTTGCCGCCGACGGGGTGCCGGTGCTGCGCCTGGATCTGGCCGGCATGGGCGACAGCGCCCGCCCGGCCGCTGGCAGCGATGCGGTGGCCGATCTGCGCGCCGCCCTCGATGCCCTGCAGAGCCGCGGTCTGGGCGGCCGCTACCGGGTGCTCGGGCTGTGCTCGGGCGCCCACGATGCCCATGGCCTGGCGGTGGCTGATCCGCGCATCGTCGGAGCCGCCTTTCTCGATGGCTATGCCTATGCCACCGCGCGCTTCCGTCGCCGCTACTGGCTCAGCCGGCTGGGCGATCCGCGGCGCATCCTCGCGGCCCTGGGCCGTCGCCTGAGGCCGCCAGCCGACAGTGCGGCCGACCCGTCGGCACTCGACTACTTCGTCACCCCGCCGCTGGCGCGCTTCCACAGCGAGCTGGCCGGCCTGCAGTCACGCGGCCTGCACCTGCTGTATCTCTACACCGGCGAGGTGCAGAACGAATACAACTACCGCGAGCAGCTGCTCGACGCGGTGCCGGCGCTGCGCGACGACCCGCGGCTGGACCTGCACCACTGGCCGCAGGCCGATCACACCTTCAGCCGTCCGGGCATGCGCGCCGACCTGCTGGCGCTGCTGCGCGGCTGGCTGCAGCGCTGCGACGGCGCTCAGCCCTCCGGGCGCAGCTGAACCAGCAGCTGGCGGCCCTTGACCTGGGTGCCGGGGGTGACGCTGACGGTCTCCACCGTACCGGCCACGGGCGTGGCGAGCTGGAACTCCATCTTCATCGCCTCGAGCACCACCAGCACCGTGCCCTTGTCCACCCGCTGACCCGGGCTGACATGGACGGCGACGATCTTGCCGTCGCTGTGGGCGAGGATGCGGCCATCCGAGCCGGCCGCGGCGGCCTCGGCCGGGGCCAGGGTGCGGTCCTCCACCGCCAGCACCGCGCCCTCGGCGTCCAGCCAGAGCTGCTGGCCGTGGCGGGCGAAGCGCAGCCGGCTGGCCACCTCGCCGCGCCGCACCTGCAGGCTGTGGCTGGCGACCTCGAGCAGCTCGAGGGTCTCGTGATGATCGCCCTGGTCGAGGCGGTAGCGGCGGCCCGGCAGAGCCTCGATCTCGATCTCGTGATCGACCCCGCCGGCCCGCAGACGCACGGTGCTGGGGCTGGCATGCGAGCTGTGCCAGCCCAGCCAGTCCTCGGCCAGCCCATGCTCGCTGGCCAGGCGACGGGCATCGTCGAGATAGAACACCAGCGCCGCCAGGCGCAGGCTGCGCGGGTCCGGACGCTGCGCGGCGAGCTGCTCCTGCGGGAAGTAGCGGGGAATGAAGCCGGTGCTGAAATCGCCGCTGGCGAAGGCCTCGTGGGCGAGGATGGCGCGCAGATAGTCGCGGTTGGAGCTCACCCCCAGCAGCAGGGTCTGGTCGAGGGCGCCGAGCAGGCGCTTGCGGGCGGTCTCGCGGTCCTCGCCCCAGGCGATGATCTTGGCCTGCATGGAGTCGTAGTACGGGCTGATCAGACTGCCATCGCGCAGATAGCTGTCGGTGCGCAGCCCCTCGCCCACCGGGGCCTGCCAGCGATGCACCACTCCGGTCTGCGGCAGGTAGTTCTGGGCCGGGTCCTCGGCGCACAGCCGCACCTCGATGGCGTGGCCGTAGCGGTTCTCCAGAATCTCCGCCTGGCTCAGCGGCAGGGGCTCGCCCTGGGCCACCCGCAACTGCCACTCGACCAGATCCACGCCGTAGACCAGCTCGGTGACCGGATGCTCCACCTGCAGGCGGGTGTTCATCTCCAGGAAGTAGAAGGCGCCATCGCGGCCGAGCAGGAACTCCACGGTGCCGGCACCGACATAGTTCACCGCCTTGGCCGCCGCCACCGCCGCCGCGCCCATCTTCAGCCGCAGCGCCTCGTCCACCGCCGGGCTCGGTGCCTCCTCCACCACCTTCTGGTTGCGCCGCTGCACCGAGCAGTCGCGCTCACCCAGGTGCACCACGGTGCCGTGGCGATCACCAAAGATCTGGATCTCGACATGGCGGGCGTCCACCACCGCCTTCTCGATCAGCAGCTGACCGGAGCCGAAGGCGTTCTCGGCCTCGCTGCGCGCCGAGGCGATGGCCGCCGCCAGGGCGGCTTCCTCGTGCACCAGGCGCATGCCGCGGCCACCGCCGCCAGCGGCGGCCTTGACCATCACCGGCAGCCCGGCCTTGATCGCCTCGGCGATCAGGGTGGCATCGCGCTGGTCATCGCCCTGATAGCCCGGCACACAGGGCACGCCGGCGGCGATCATGCGGATCTTCGAGGCGCTCTTGTTGCCCATCGCCTCGATCGAGGCCGGGTCGGGGCCGATGAACACCAGGCCAGCGTCCTGCACCGCCTGGGCGAAGGCCTCGCGCTCGGAGAGAAAGCCGTAGCCCGGGTGGATGGCCTGGGCCCCGCTGGCGCGGGCGGCGGCGATGATCTTCTCGATCACCAGATAGGAGTCCTTGGCCGGCGAAGGGCCGATGTGCACCGCCTCGTCGGCCTCGTGCACATGCATCGCGTCGCGGTCGGCGTCGCTGTAGACCGCCACCGTGCGGTAGCCGGCCTTGCGCGCGCCGCGGATCACCCGCACCGCGATCTCACCGCGATTGGCCACCAGCACCTTGTCGAAACGCTTGACGTTCATGGGCGAACCTGTGGAAACCCGGTGACCCGGGGAAGAGGGGGAACCGGCGGCTGACGCTGGCACTCGGCCAGCACCGTCTCGCCGTTCTTGCTGAGCAGCCCCTGGCTGCCCTTCTCGTGCCAGGACAGACCCTCGCCCTCGTAGCGCAGGCCGCTGGCGGCGGGCACCGGACGCAGGGTGAAGCGATGGCCTTCCCAGACCAGCTCGCGATCCTCGCCGCGCGGGTGGAGCTCGATCAGGCTCTCGCCGGCGCAGCGATAGCGCTCCGGCGCCGGATGCAGGGCCAGCCCCGCGCAGCCGGCGAGACCCAGACCCAGCACCGGCAGGACCGCGCTAGTCCGCATCGGCCCAGCGCGGCCGGCGCTTCTGCAGGAAGGCGCCGATGCCCTCCGGCGCCTCGGGCCCGCGCACGCAGGCGGCGAAGCGGCCGGCGGCATCGTCGAGCACCGCGTCCATCTCCAGCTTGCCGACATTGAGCAGGATCGCCTTGGTCACCCGGTTGGCCTCGGGTGCGCACAGCCGCACCTGCTCGAGCAGGCTGGCGAGCTGGGTCTGCAGCTCGTCCTCGCTGCTGAAGCTGTGGTGGACCAGACCCAGGCGCAGGGCCTCGGCGCCGCGGAACTGGGCGCCGGTCAGCGCCAGCCGGCGCGCCTGGGTGAGCCCGATGCGCTCGACCACGAAGGGCGCGATCTGCGCCGGCGGCAGACCGCGGGTGGTCTCCGGCAGACCGAACTTGGCATCGACATGGGCGAGCGCGATATCGGAGACGCAGGCCAGCCCGAAGCCGCCGCCGAGCACGCCGCCCTCGCAGATGGCGATCACCACCTGCGGCGCGTAGCCGACCTTGCGCAGCATGGTGCCGAAGCGGCGGTTGACCGCCGCCACCGGATCGGCCGCGCCGGCCGGCGCCGCCTGCTGGCTGCTGCCCATCATCGATTTCAGATCGGCCCCGGCGCAGAAATGGCCGCCGGCCCCGCGCAGCACCACCGCGCGGATGGCACGGTCCTCGGCGATGGCGGCAAACACCGACTCGATCTCGGCGAGCATGGCCGGGGACATCGCATTGCGCGATTCCGGGCGGTTCAGCGTCAGGTGCAGCACGCCCTGCTCCAGACGCAGCAGCAGATGCTCCACCGCAGGCAGGGCCGCGCTCATCTCAGCTCCGCCGCCCGCCGGCATAGCCCAGGCGCTTGCTGATGATGCCGAGCATGATCTCGTCGGCGCCGCCGCCGATCGAGTGCAGGCGCAGGTCGCGGTAGAACTGGGCGACGCTGGACTCCCACATATAGCCCTGCCCGCCCCAGAACTGCAGGCAGGCGTCGGTCACCTCGCGGGCCAGACGGCCGCTCTTGAGCTTGGCCATGGAGGCGAGCAGGGTCACATCGCCGCCGCGCAGCAGCTCCTCGGTGGCGCGCCAGGTCAGCGCCCGCAATGCCTCCACCTCGGTCTTGAGCTCGGCCAGGCGGAAGTGCACATACTGGTTGTCGAGCACGCTCATGCCGAAGGCCTTGCGGCCGCGGGTATAGGTGGCGGTGTCGTCGATCACCCGCTCCATCGCGCAGAGGATGCTGGCGGCGAGGAACAGGCGCTCCTCCTGGAACTGCTCCATCTGGTAGATGAAGCCGCGGCCTTCCTCGCCGATCAGATGGCTGGCCGGCACCTTGACCTCGTCGAAGAAGATCACCGCGGTGTCGGAGCTGCGCTGGCCGAGCTTGTCGAGCTTGGTGCGGCGGTCCACGCCCTTGGCGTCCAGCGGCACCACGATCAGGCTCTTGTTGCCATGGCGGCCGTTGGCGCCGGTCTCGCCAGTGTTGCAGAGCAGGCACACCCAGTCGCCCTGGGTGCCGTTGGTGATCCACATCTTGGAGCCGTTGATCACATACTCATCGCCGACGCGGCGCGCCGTGGTCTTGATCCCGGCCACATCGCTGCCGGCGCCGGGCTCGCTGACGCCGATGCAGGCCACCAGCTCGCCGGCGATCGACGGCGCCAGATAGTTGCGCTTGAGATGGTCATTGCCGACGCGGGCCAGGGCCGGCGTGGCCATGTCGGTCTGCACGCCGATGGCCATCGGGATGCCGCCCACCTTGCAATGGCCCAGGGCCTCGGCGAAGGCCACCTGGTAGCTGTAGTCCAGCCCCATGCCGCCGACCTCGGTGGGCTTGGCCACGCCGAGCAGGCCGAGGTCGCCCATCTTCTTGAGCACCTCGCGGGCCGGCCACTGGCCGGACTTCTCCCACTCGACAACATGGGGGTTGATCTCGCTCTCGACGAACTTCCTGGTGGTGTCGTAGATCTGCTGGTGTTCGAGGGTGTAGCTCATGGGTTCTCCTGGTGGGACGGCGGGTCCTGGCCCGCCGCTTCCGCGGCGGCGGCCTACAGACGGGCGACGCCGAAGCTGTTGGGAAACACGGTACGGGCGCGACCCTCGTTGACCACCGACAGGCACAGGCCCAGCACCTTGCGGGTGTCACGCGGGTCGATCAGGCCATCATCGAACAGCCGGGCGGTGGCGGCGAAGGCGGTGCTCTGCGCGTCGAACTGCTTGACGATGTTCGACTCGATGGCGGCCAGCTGCTTCTCCTCGGCCTCGCCGATGCCGCCCTTCTCCTTCAGCCACTTCTCGCGGGTGATGATGCTCATCACCTTGGCGGCCTGCTCGCCCCCCATCACCGAGGTGCGCGAGTTGGGCCAGGCGAAGATGAAGTGCGGGCCGAAGCCGCGTCCGCACATGCCGTAGTTGCCCGCGCCGAAGGAGCCGCCCATGACGATGGTGAGCTGCGGCACGGTGGCATTGGCCACCGCCTGGATCATCTTTGAGCCGTGCTTGACGATACCGCCCTGTTCGCTCTCGCTGCCCACCATGTAGCCGGTGGTGTTCATCAGATACACGATGGGGATGTTGGCCTGGCAGCAGAGCTGGATGAACTGGCCGGCCTTGGTGGCGCCCTTGGTGGTGATCGGCCCGTTGTTGCTGATGATGCCGACCGGATGGCCGTGAATCACCGCGCGGCCGCAGATGGTCTGCTGGTCGTACTCGTTCTTGAACTCGAGGAACTCGCTGCCGTCGGTGATGCGCGCGATCACCTCGCGGCAGTCGTAGGGCTTGCGGTAGTCCGGCGGCACCACCCCGCAGAGTTCCTCGGCGTCGTACAGCGGCGGCCGCACCTCGCGCAGTTCCAGGCGCGGACGCTGGGCGTTCCAGTTGAGGCTGGCGACGATCTCGCGCGCGATGCGGATGCCATCGGCATCGGTCTCGGCGAGGAACTCGCCGGTGCCGGCGATCTGGGTGTGCATCTCGGCGCCGCCGAGGTCCTCGTCCACCGCGATCTCGCCGGTGGCGGCCTTGAGCAGCGGCGGCCCGGCGAGAAACACCTTGGCCTTCTTGCGGATCATCACCACATAGTCCGACAGGCCCGGCATGTAGGCGCCACCGGCGGTGGAGGAGCCGTGCACCACGGTCACCTGGGGGATGCCGGCGGCCGACAGCCGCGCCTGGTTGGCGAAGGTCTTGCCCCCGGGGATGAACAGCTCGGCCTGGTAGAGCAGATTGGCGCCGCCGGATTCGATCATCGACACCACCGGCAGCTTCTGCTGCAGGGCGATCTCCTGCAGGCGCAGGGTCTTCTGCACGCCCCAGGGGGTCATGGTGCCGCCCTTGATCGCCGAGTTGGAGGCGACGATCAGGCAGCGCACGCCGGAGACATAGCCGATGCCGGCGATCATGTTGCCGCCGGCCAGGCTGCCGTCCTTGTCGTCGTGCTGCTTGTAGCCGCACAGGGTCGACAGCTCCAGCCAGGGGCTGCCGCGATCCAGCATCAGGTGCACGCGCTCCCGCGGCAGCAGCTGGGCGCGCTCGTGGTAGCGCGCGCGCTTGCTCTCCTCCTCGTCCCGCCCCTTCTGCTCGATCGCCCGCCACTCGGCGATGCAGGCCAGCATGCCCTCGCGGTTCTGCGCGAACGCAGGGGACAGGGTATCGACGCGCGATTCGATAACAGGCATTTCCAGCTTCTCCGGCCTTCGCCTCGAAGCTGCGATTTTAGGCCGCTGGCACCGCGCTTTCGATAGGGAAGCCAGATTTCCAGCGTGGCGCCGGAGAAACCCTCAGCAGGCCTGCGGGCGAGGACTCAGCCGGGCCCGCCGGGGACCGCCCGCGGCCGCCGGGCACGGTGGAAGCCGGTGTAGGGCGTGTTGCCCTGGCCGGTGAGCGGGAACAGCTTGGTGTTGAGGCTGGCGCCGCCATCGATCCGCACCGTGTGGCCGGTGATGAAGCTCGCCCCCTCGCTGAGCAGGAAGACGATGGCGCTGCTCACCTCGGCCTCCTCGGCCAGCCGCCGCAGCGGAATGGTGCCGGCCATCTGCGGAATCACCTGGGCGGTGAAGCTGGGGTCGTACTGGTCCATGCCGCTGCTGGCGACGAAGCCCGGCGCCACCGCGTTGACGCGCACGCCATCGCGCGCCCATTCGGTGGCCAGGGTCTCGGTGAGATTCATCATGCCGGCGCGCGCGGCGCCGCTGTGGGCCATGCCGGGCATGCCGCCCCACATGTCGGCGAGCATGTTGACGATCGCCCCGCCGGTCTTCTTCATCCCGCTGTTGTAGACCTCGCGCGCCATCAGGAAGCCGCCGGTGAGGTTGTTGGCCACCACCGCCTCGAAGCCGCGCTTGCTGATGCTGGCCACCGGCATCGGGAACTGGCCGCCGGCGTTGTTGACCAGGCCGTGGATCTCGCCGTGCTCAGCGCGCATGCGGGCGAGATTGGCCTTGACCGCCTCCTCGTCGCGGATGTCGAACGCGTAGCCGGCGGCCTGGCCGCCGTCCTCGGCGATCTCCGCCAGCACCGCCTCCAGCTTCTCCGGCTTGCGGCCGGTGATCAGCACGCGGGCGCCGAGGCTGGCCAGCTCATGGGCGGTGCAGCGGCCGATGCCGGAGCCTCCGCCGGTCACCACGATGGTGCGGCCGCTGAAGCTGCCGGGAGCGAAGACACTGCGGTAAGCCATCTTGTTGACCTCCAGATGAGCCAAAGGCCGCTTGCGCGGCCTCTGGGGTGACAGCTGAGAAGGCACGCGGCGCCGGGGGCGGGCGGTCCTGTCCGGGCGAGCCGGCCGGCGATCAGACCGTCCGGTCCGCCGCACCCCGGGGCTGCCCCGGAGCGCCCGCGGCGCTCCGGAAGGCAGGCGGACCGGCGGCCCTCAGAGCTTGGACTGCAGCTCCGGCACCAGCTGGAACAGATCGCCGACGAGGCCGATGTCGGCCACTTCGAAGATCGGCGCCTCGGCGTCCTTGTTGATGGCGACGATGGTGCGCGCGTCCTTGATGCCGGCCAGGTGCTGGATGGCACCGGAGATGCCGATGGCGAAGTACAGCTCCGGCGCGATGATCTTGCCGGTCTGGCCCACCTGCATGTCGTTGGGGCAGTAGCCGGAATCGACCGCCGCGCGGCTGGCGCCGACACCGGCGCCGATCTTGTCGGCGAAGTCATAGATCAGCTTGAAGGCGTCGGCGCTGCCGAGGGCGCGGCCGCCGGACACCACGCGGGTGGCCGACTGCAGGTCCGGACGGGCGCTCTTCTGCGCCTCCAGCTTCAGATAGCGGGTGTGGGCCGGCAGGCTCGCCGCCGGGCTCACCGCGGTGATGGTGGCGCTGCCACCGGTGGCGGCGGCGGTGAACGAGGCCAGACGCACGGTGGCGACGATCTGCCCGGCCGGGGCCTCGACCGTGGTGATGGCATTGCCGGCGTAGATCGGGCGATCGAACTTCGACGGCCCGTGCACCGCCATCACATCGGAGACCTGGGCCACGCCCAGGCGGGCGGCGACGCGCGGGGCGAGGTCCTTGCCGAAGGTGGTGCCCGGCAGCAGCACATGGGTGTAGCCGGCGGCCAGCTCCACCACCGGCTTGTCCAGCGCCGAGGCCAGCGGGTTGGCGAAGGCGGCGTGGTCGGCCTTCAGCACCTGGCTGACGCCGGCGATCTGCGCGGCCTGGGCGGCCACCGCCGCGCCATCGGCGGCGAACACCGCCACATGGATCTCACCACCGATCTTCTGGGCGGCGGCGACGGTCTTGGACACACCGGCATTGAGCTTGCCGTCGGCGTGTTCGGCAATGACGAGAACTTTTGACATGGGGCTTTCCATTTTCCGTTGACGGGGCCGCGAGGCCCCGATTGAAAGTCGTTAACTGACCAGGCCCTTGGCCTTGAGCGCCGCCACCAGCTCGTCGACGGTCTTGACCATCACGCCCTTGCTGCGCTTCGGCGGCGGGGTGGTGGTGACGGTTTTCAGGCCGGCTGCCGGGCTGACGCCGAGGTCGGCGAGGCTCACCGTCTCGATCGGCTTCTTCTTGGCCTTCATGATGTCCGGCAGCTTGAGATAGCGCGGCTCGTTCAGGCGCAGGTCGGTGGTGATCACCGCCGGCAGATCCACTTCCAGGGTCTCGAGGCCGGCGTCCACCTCGCGGGTGACGGTGGCCTTGCTGCCCTCGATCTCGATCTTCGAGGCGAAGGTGGCCTGGGCCACATCGAGCAGGGCGGCGGTCATCTGGCCGGTCTGGTTGGCGTCGTCATCGATCGCCTGCTTGCCGGTGAGCAGCAGCTGGGCGCCTTCCTTCTTCACCACGGCGGCCAGGGCCCGGGCCGCGGTCAGCGGCTGGATCTCGCCCTCTTCCTTGACATGGACGGCGCGGTCGGCGCCGAAGGCGAGCGCGGTGCGCAGGGTTTCCTCGTTCTTGGCACCGCCCAGGGTCACCGCGATGATCTCGGTCACCTTGCCCTTCTCCTTGAGCCGGACCGCCTCTTCCATGGCGATCTCGTCGAAGGGATTCATGCTCATCTTGACGCCGTCGGTGACCACGCCCGAGCCATCCGGCTTGACCTGGATGCGGACGTTGTAATCGATGACGCGCTTGACGCTGACCAGAACTTTCATCGCTTTCTCTCGTGACAAAGACAATCGGTACGGTGGCGCGGTCGGCCGCGCGCTGCGGTGGCGCGGCTGGCCCGCGCGGGCCGCGAGTTTACATGGCCGCGTAGCCCGGCCCGCCGCCGCCCTCGGGGGCGACCCAGGTGATGTTCTGGGACGGGTCCTTGATATCGCAGGTCTTGCAGTGCACGCAGTTCTGCGCATTGATCTGGAAGCGCCGGGCGCTGCCCTCGCCGACCACCTCGTAGACCCCGGCCGGGCAGTAGCGCTGGGCCGGCTCGTCATACAGCGGCAGGTTGCGGGCGATCGGCAGGCTGGGATCGGCAAGCCGCAGATGGGCCGGCTGGTCTTCCTCGTGGTTGGTGGAGGAGAGGAACACCGAGCTGAGCTTGTCGAAGCTGAGCTTGCCGTCGGGCTTGGGATAGCTCGGCTTGCTCGACACCGCCGCTGGCTTGAGGCTGGCGTGGTCGAGCTTGAGGTCGTGCACGGTCCAGCCGAAGCGGCCCTTGAACAGGTTCTGCTCCACCCAGTTGATGGCACCGCCGATCAGCGCGCCGAACTTGTGCAGCCAGACGCCGAAGTTGCGGCTGGCCTTGAGCTCCTCGTACAGCCAGCTGGCCTCGAACTTGCGCGTGTAGGCGCTCAGCTCGTCCCCGGCGCGGCCCTCGGCGATGGCCTCGGCCGCGGCCTCGGCGGCCAGCATGCCGGACTTCATCGCGCAGTGGCTGCCCTTGATCTTGGCGTAGTTGAGGGTGCCGGCATCGCAGCCGATCAGCGCGCCGCCGGCGAACACCAGCTTGGGCAGGGCGTTCAGGCCGCCCTTGACCAGGGCGCGGGCGCCGTAGCTCAGCCGCTCGCCGCCCTGCAGGTACTGGGCGATCTTCGGGTGGTGCTTGAAGCGCTGGAACTCGTCGAAGGGCGACAGATACGGGTTGGTGTAGGACAGATCCACGATCAGCCCCACCGCCACCTGCTGGTCCTCCAGGTGGTAGAGGAAGGAGCCGCCGAGGGCATCGGTGCCGAGCAGATCCAGCGGCCAGCCGGCACCGTGCACCACCAGCCCGGGCTCGTGCTGGGCCGCCGGCACCCGCCACAGCTCCTTGATGCCGATGCCGTAGTGCTGGGGATCGCGGCCCTGGTCGAGCTGGTACTGGCGGATCAGCTGCTTGCCGATGTGGCCGCGGCAGCCCTCGGCAAACAGGGTGTACTTGGCGCGCAGCTCCATGCCGGGTGCGAAATCCGGCTTGCGCTCGCCCTCGCGGTTGACGCCCATGTCGCTGAGCGTCACGCCCTTGACCACCCCGTCCTCGATGATCGCGCTCTGCGCGGCGAAGCCCGGGTAGATCTCCACGCCCAGGCCCTCGGCCTGGGTGCCCAGCCAGCGCACCAGCTTGCCCAGCGAGATGATCCAGTTGCCCTCGTTGTGCATGGGCTTGGGCACCAGGAAGCCCGGCATGCGGATGGCCTTGAGCGCACTGGTGAAGAAATAGACATCGTCGCGCTTGACCGCGGTTTTCAGCGGTGCGCCGTCGGCCTGCCAGCCGGGCAGCAGCTCGTCGAGGGCGCGCGGCTCGAACACCGCGCCGGAGAGGATGTGCGCGCCCACCTCGGCGCCTTTCTCCACCACGCAGACGCCCAGCTCCGGGTTGAGCTGCTTGAGGCGGATGGCGGCGGAAAGGCCGGCGGGGCCGGCGCCGACCACGAGGACGTCATACTCCATGACATCGCGTTCGACGGGCGTGGACTCAGACATGGCGGGCAGTCAGCGGCTGGAAAGGGAGGGGCTGCGGATGGCGCA
Source organism: Nevskiaceae bacterium (assembly GCA_036275365.1). Classification (GTDB taxonomy): domain Bacteria; phylum Pseudomonadota; class Gammaproteobacteria; order Nevskiales; family Nevskiaceae; genus DASUDX01. The sequence continues at coordinate 139,512 of DASUDX010000063.1, forward strand.
GTGCACCAAGTATCCCAAAACCGGCTGGGCTCCGGGTACGGCCGTCCAACTCCGGACGCGCCGCGCTGCGGCCAATCGGGGGCCGCTCCGGCCATGAGCGGGCGCCTGCGCATCGGCATCGACCTCGGCGGGACCAAGATCGAGGGCGTGGTCATGGCCGCCGACTCGCGCCTGCTGGCGCGCCGGCGCCGGCCCACCCCGCAGGGCGACTACCCCGCCACCCTGGCGGCGATCGGCGCCCTGGTGGCCGAGCTGGAGCAGGCGGTGGGCGCGGCCGGGCTGCCGGTGGGCATCGGCACCCCGGGTGCGCCCTCGCGGGTGGATGGGCGGATGAAGAACTGCAACAGCACCTGCCTCAACGGCCAGCCCCTGCAGGCCGATCTGGAGGCGCGGCTGGGGCCGCGGGTGCGGCTGGCCAATGACGCCGACTGCCTGGCGCTGTCCGAGGCCAGCGATGGCGCCGCCGCCGGGGCCGCGGTGGTGTTCGGGGTGATACTCGGTACCGGGGTGGGGGGCGGCATCGTGGTCCACGGCCGGCTGCTGGCCGGGCCCAATGCCATCGCCGGGGAATGGGGCCACAACCCGCTGCCCGATCCGCAGGCCGGGGAGCAGCCGGGCCCGGCCTGCTACTGCGGCCGGCACGGCTGCATCGAGACCTGGCTGTCCGGCCCCGGGCTCGCCGCCGACCACGCCCGTGTGCATGGCGAGGCGCTCGATCCGCCGGCGCTGGTGGCCCGTGCCGAGCAGGGGGACCCGGCCGCCCGGGCCAGCCTGGCCCGCCACGCCCGGCGGCTGGCGAAGTCGCTGGCCGGGGTGATCAATCTGCTCGACCCCGAGGTGATCGTGCTCGGCGGCGGGCTCTCGCAACTGGCCTCGCTCTACACCGCGGTGCCGGCGCTGTGGGCGCCCTGGGTGTTCTCCGACCGCATCGACACCCGGCTGCGGCCGGCCGCGCATGGCGATGCCAGCGGCGTGCGCGGCGCCGCCTGGCTGTGGCCGCCGGATGCCGCCCCCGTCCGCAGCCACCCGGGCTGAGGCTGCCCGCCACCGGCCGGCAGGGCACAATCGACAACCCTGTGACGCCTCCGCCGATCGATGGAACGAGAGCTGTTGCGCCTGAGTGTGCTGCGACTGATCACCGAACGCCCGCTGGAAGCCGGCGAGCTGGTGCTGCTGCGCCGGCTGGAACAACGCTGGGTGCGCAGCGGCCTGCGCCGCAACGACCTGCTCAGCGGCGTGCTGACGCTCGCCGCCAGCCACCATCTCGATCTGATCGAGCACGAGACCGATACCTATCTGAGCCTGACCGACAGCGGCGTCGAGGCGGCCCGCACCGCGGCAGCCGACAGCCCGGGCGACTGGGCGCAGTTCGTCGAGCAGCGGCTGCCCGCGGTGCGACGCCGCCCGCCGCGCCAGGGCAGCGAGCAACGCGACCGCGCCGGTGATCGCCCGGCGCCGACGGCCGCCGCACCCGACCGGCTCCGCCGCAGCCGCCGGCCCTGAGCCGGCGGCCCCGCTTCAGGGGCTGGGCAGCACCTGCACCTGCAGCGGCAGCCGCACCACATTGGCGTAAGGCTCGCCGAGGTTGCGCGGCGCGGCGGTCGGCACCAGGAACTGCCACTGCTGGCCATCGATCTCGGTGCTGGTCACCGGGCTGAAGGCGTTGTCGCTGTCATGGGTGACGAAGTAGTGGATGCCATGGCTGGCGTGGGCGCCCTGACGCTCCTCGCAGCGCAGCTGCTCATAGGGCTTGCCGGCCAGGGCCGCATAGCCCTCCACCACCCGCGGATCGGTCGAGGCCTCGCCCGGCCAGGGCCGCCGCACCGGGTCATCGCCGGTGCCATCGTCGAGGCAGGCATCGTCGCGGTAGTAGGGCACCACCAGCGGATTGCCGAGGCTGGTCGCGCCCTTGATCTCGAAGATGTAGACCAGCGAGCCGAGATCGCCCTTGCCGCTCACCTGCTCCCAGTTGTAGAAGCCCAGCGGCAGGTTGAACAGCGGGTCCGGCGCGTCGAAGTAGAACGGCGTGCCGTCGAAGCCATCGATGTTGCCGACCTCGTCGTTGATGCCGTCCACCGCCACCCCCTGCGGCCGCAGCGCGGTGTAGTAGCGCCCGCCGGGCACCCCGCGCCGCCGCTCGGCCGCGCTGGGCAGCATGGCGCTGCGGTTGTAGTCCCAGCTGGTGTAGAGGCCGTCCGAGGGAATCGGATGCACGCGCACCCGGTAGCGGTAGGTGATGGCGTCGCGGTAGAAGGTCTCGGTCTTGGTCACATTGGTGCCGGAGTCCGCGCCCCAGACCGTGCGCATGCAGCGCACCGGGCCGCAGCGCTCGCCGAGCAGGGTGGAGTTGCCCTCCCAGTTCACCTGTTCGTCCTCGAACCCGACCAGGGACACCACCGAGTCCGGTGACTGCTGGAAGGCGCGGCCCTTCCAGCGATCGATCAGATCGCGGCCATAGACCGGGCGCCCCTCCGCCGACAGCGCCGGCTTCGCGATGCGGATGTCGCGCACCATCCAGCGGCCGGTGGCGCGCCAGCGGTAGCGCTCGGTGCTCACGGTCAGACCGTCGCGCGGGAAGCGGTCGCTGGACTCGCGGGCGGTGGCCGGATCGCGCGGATCGGCGCAGACCGTGCCGCTGAGATTGCTGCCATAGCCGGTGTTGCTGGTGCCGAGCTTCTCCGGATCCTCGTCGGCGAAGAAGCTGCGGTCGATCCACTGGTCGGCGTTGCGGTCGCGCCGGTAATCCACATAGTGGGCGCGGCCGAGGAAGCGCGAGCCGCCCGGCTTGCGCACCAGCAGCACCGCCCGCGGCGGGCCCGGCAGCAGCGGATCGTTGAGCAGCACGGTCAGCGCGGGAGCATCGGCCGGCACCTCGGCCGGGCGGCTGCCCGGGGCCGGCAGCTCGCCGGCATCGCGGGCCATGAACACCAGCTCGTCGTCGTGATCGAGCCCTGGCACCGGATCGCGGGTGGCGGCCGGCAGGCCGCGGTTGCGCAGCGGGGTGTCGGGGCCGGCGTCGTACTCGGCGCGGCAGACGCCCTGGGTGCGCGCCCAGTTCTCGATGTCCCAGACATAGTTCAGCTCCTGGTCGACGCTCGAATAGAAGGCGAAGTCCGAGTTGGCATTGGCCAGGAAGTAGGGCTGGCGCTCGTCCACCTGCACCGGGATCTCCTGCCAGCTGCCGCCGCGGAAGGCGTAGGCGGCGATCTCCTCGACCGGCGCCCCGGCCAGCGCCGGCACCCCGGGCAGGGGATACAGCAGCGTGCCGTGATGGGCGCTGCGCACGTCATCGCCGATCTGGGTGGTCTCGCTGGGCGTGCCGGCCGGATACGGCCGGGGAATGCCCATGGCCGCCGGCACCGACCAGTCGGCGAGCTGCAGCCCGGTGAGGGTGATCACCTCGGACTCGCGGGCGCCGCTGGCCGCCATCTGCAGGGTGGCGAGCAGGCCCTGATCCAGCCCGGCGATGGCCCCCAGCCCCTCCGACAGCCGCTGCAGCCCGGCCTGCGGATCGCCGTCGGCGAGCGCCGCCGCCATCTCGGCGAGCAGGGCGCGCAGGCTGGCCTGATCCCCCGCCGCCAAACCCACCACCCGCTGCGCGAGCTGGGTCTGCAGGGTCTGCACGGCGCGGGCGGCGGCCGCCCCATCGCCGCGGATCAGCGCTTCGGACAGGCTCAGCAGGCCGCGGTCGAGATCGTCCACCACCGCCAGTCCGCCGCTCAGCAGCGGACCCTCACCGGCGTAATCGGGGAGCGCGCGGGTGCGCGCCACCCCGTAGCGCTCGGCGCAGCGCGCCGGGGCCAGATCGCGCTCGGCGGGCAGCGCCAGCACATCGGCGAGACGGCCGTTGCCGCGCAGGAACACATCCATCTGGCAGATCGCCGCGCCGTGGTTGCGCGGATAGCCGTGCGGATCGGGGCCGTCCCGCGGCGGCAGCTCGGTCACCGGCGGCGCCACCGTGCGCGGGTCGTCCCACACCACCAGGCCCGAGGCCTGGTTGCTCAGCCCGGCGGCGTTGTAGCGCAGGGTGCGCAGGCCGAAGTACGGCGCCACATCCGGATGACGGTCATCGCTGACCTGGCGGCGGTCCACCGCCACGCCCATGGTCCGCGCCATCGCCTCGGCGGTCCACATGCTCACCTGGTGATCGCCGAAGGCCGGCTGCAGCAGCACCGCATTGCTCTGCCCGTCCAGAGTCGGCTGGGTGCCGTCCACCGCCTTGCCGGCCGCGGTGAGATAGGCGGCATAGCCATTGTTCTCGGCGCGATCCCACAGCATCTGGATCAGGCCGAAGATCAGATCGCGATCGAGCTCGTCCGGATAGGCGGTGTAGAGCGGGATGGAGTACAGCGCGAAATCCACCGAGCGACGCAGCAGGGTGGAGTAGTTCATGCCCGGCACGCCGAACACGCCGCGATTGAGATCCGGGCTCACCGCCAGCAGCGGCCCGGGCAGGATGCCGCCCTGCGAGTTGCCGTTGTAGAACACCTCGCGACGATCGAAGGCCGCGGCGCCAGTGGCCGCGCGGAAGGCGGGATGAGCGGCGAAGCCCTGCGGGTGCAGCAGTGCCCGGGTCAGGAACATCCAGTTGAGGAAGCCCTGCTGGGAGGCGTCCGGGATCACCGGGAAGTTGCTCATGTCCAGCAGCGCGGTGGCGATGTTGGGGATGTCGCCCTGGGCGAAGCCGAACCAGTCGAGCGCGCAGAACATCATGTTGTAGTCGCGCGCCAGGCTCGCCCGACCCCCGGCGTGGTCATAGGTGATCGCCACCCGGCCCTGCAGCAGGCCGTGGCCGTAGAGCGCGGCGCGGGCCGGCGGGGCCCGCCCCTCGGCGGCGGCCTTGGGAATCTCGCAGACGAAGCGGGTCTGCATCTCGCCGGCGCCGGCCAGGCGATCGGGCCGGCCATCGCCGTAGGGCGCCAGCGCCGGATCGGCGACGAAGCCGTCGGTGGGCTGGTAGTGCAGCCGGTTGGGCGGCAGCACCGAGCCGCCCTGGACGATGCCCAGGCCCTCGCCCAGCAGCGGCTCGAGCTCGGGATAGTCCTGGCGCAGGGCCGAGACCAGCTGCTGGAAGCTGGCGTCCTCGAGCGGCGAGGTATCGGCCGGGGCGAGGTAGCTGGGCACCGTCAGACTGCCCTCGATGATGACGAAGCGGCCGTCATCGCCCTCGGGATCGACGCGGTCGATGGTGAAGCGCGGCGCCCGGCAGTCCAGCGCCGCCGGGTTCTGCGGCAGCGGCCGCGGCTCGATGTGCTGGCGGCAGTCCACGCCGGGGCGGTTGGCGAGGCTGGCGAAGGCGTCGTCGCGCAGATGGGTCAGGCGCCCGGTGATGTTCTCGGTGCTGGCGATGGTGAAATCCCAGGCGAGATAGAGCGAGGCATCGCGCGGGATGCCGGCCGCGGCCAGGGCCGGGAACACGCGCTGCTCCAGCGCCGCGCAGCGGGCGCTGATCGGCGGCAGCGGGCTGCTGCCGCCATCACGGCACAGCGCGAACGGTGCCTGCGCGGGAATCAGCGCGCCGCTGGCGTCGCGCAGCTCGCGCAGCACCGCCACATAGCGGCGCCCGGGAAGGAAGTTCCGCGCCGGCCGCAGCATCAGCGCGGCGCGTCCGGCGGTGGGGCGGCTCACATCCTCGGCGCCGGCCTCGGAGCCCGGGATCAGCAGATCGGCGATCTCGTCGAGCTCGCTCCACACCGGATGCTCGGCCACCGGCAGGCCCTGGGCGTCCAGTTCCAGCACCCGCATCGGCGGATCGCCAAAGCCGGCGCGGGCGGCAGCGGCGCTCTGGTAGCGGCGCAGATCGGCAAGGCCGATCTCGGCGCGGGGGGCGCCATAGGTCTGTTCGAGATCCAGGCCCGGCACATAGGTGATCAGCATCGCCCCGGGCGAGAAGCCATCGTTGCGGTTCCACTCGCTGGGATCGATCGGCTTGCCGAGCACATTGCGCGGCATCGCCAGCGGGCTGAAGTTGACCCGGCGCCCGGTGGCGAATCCGGGCGTGCCCGCCGGCACCGTGGTGGTGAAGTGATCGCTGGGGAAGGGCAGCAGGCAGTGCGCCGGGTCCAGCGCATCGCAGCCGCGCAGCACGGCATCCACCGCGGCATCCAGCAGCAGCGGGTCGCTGCCCGGCGGCAGCGGCAGCAGGCTGGCCAGACGACGCTCCAGCGGGGCCAGCGCCTCTGCCGCCGGCGCCGCCTCCCAGCCACAGGCCTTGAGCGGCAGCGGGCAGGCCGCGGCGGTGGCCAGCGGCGCCGGCAGGGCCAGCGCGGCGAGAACAGTGAGCAGGGTGGAAGCATTCATGGCACGGGTCCAGGCGGCGAAAACGGTGCGCAGGGCGGTCGATTGCTGCGGCCCGTCCCAAGGCCTGTCCGTCTCACTCCTGCACAGTGGCGAGCCGGCTCCTGGGCCGGACTTCTGCTGGGCGCACTGTAGGACGCCGCCTGCGCAGCGTCGCTAGTAAATGCACCCCGCGGGCGGGCGAGCGGTTCTCAGGTGGGGTTCACCCGGGGTTCAGCCCGAGTTCACCGGCCGGCTGTTGCACTGCCGCCCTTGGCTACACTCGGGTCACGATTCCGGAGCCTGTCGCATGGCGCGTCCCCTGAAGATTGTGCTGGGCCTGCTGGTGGGTCTGGTGCTGGTGCTGGTCACCGCGCTGACCGCGGCCGCCCTGCTGTTCGACCCGCAGAAGCTGCGCGAGCCGCTGATCGAGGCGGTGAAGGACCAGACCGGTCGCGATCTCGCCATCGGCAGTCTCGATCTCACGGTGTTCCCCTGGCTGCAGGTGCGGCTGGACGATCTGCGCCTGAGCAATGCCGAGGGCTTCGGGGCCGAGCCCTTCGCCGAGGTCGGCCATGCCGAGGTCGGCGTGCAGCTGCTGCCGCTGCTGGCCGATCGCCAGGTGCGGGTCAGCCAGGTGGCGCTGCACGGCCTGCAGGTGCGTCTGGCGCGCCTGGCCGATGGCCGCGACAACTGGTCGGACCTGCAGAAGCCCGCCGAGGAGCCCGCCGGCGAGCCGGCGCCCGCGGCCGAAGGCGGCGAGCCCTTCACCCTCGATATCGCCGGCGTGGAAATCCGCGAGGCGGCGCTGAGCTATCGCGATGCGGTGAGCGGGCAGACCATCGAACTCGACAACCTGCGCCTGGAGACCGGCGCCCTCAGCCCGGGCGAGCCGGTGGATCTGGAGGCGGGCTTCCAGCTGCGGCGCGAGGCGCGTGGCAGCACCCCGCTCGAGGCCACGCTCGCCCTCGCCGGCCGTCTGACCCTGCCCGAGGCCGGGCAGCCGCTGCAGCTGGACCTGAGCACACTGACCCTCGACAGCCAGCAGGCGGCGCTCAAGGCCCGGCTCTCGGCCTCGGCCGGCCTGAGCCTGGACCCGGCCAGCGGGCGCGCCACCCTGCGCGCCCTCAGCGCCACGCTCGACGCCGAGGGGAAAGGCCTGCCCGGCGGGCGCCAGCAGCTCAGCCTGGCCAGCCCGGAGCTGGTCTACCACCTGCGGGAAGGCCGGCTGGAGCCGACCACCCTGCAGCTCGAAGGCGCCGGGCTTGCGCTCTCCACCGGCCTGCAGGGCAGCGGGCTGGCCGGCGAGACGCCGCAGCTCAGCGGCGAGCTGAGCCTGCAGCCGTTCTCGCCGCGCAGCCTGCTCAAGGCCCTGGGTCAGCCCGAGCCCGCCACCCGCGATGCCCGCGCGCTGAGCGAGGCCGGCCTGTCCAGCCGCTGGTCGGCCAGCGCGCGCACGCTGAGTCTCGAGAATCTGCGCCTGCAGCTGGACCAGAGCACGCTCACCGGCAAGCTCTCGGTGGAGGACTTCGCCGCCCCGCGCAGCCGCTTCGATCTGCAGCTCGATCGCCTCGACGCCGACCGCTACCGTCCGCCCGCCGCAGCGGCTGACGCGACGGCCAAGCAGGGCGCGGGCGGCGGTGACGCCACCGAGCTGCCGGTGCAGGCCCTGGAAGCGCTCAAGGCCAGCGGCAGCCTGCGGGTGGGTGAGCTGGTGCTCAACGGCGCCACCCTGAAGGATGTGCGCCTGAGCCTCGATGGCCTGCAGAGCGCCAAGCGCATCGATCTCGCCGCCCAGCTCTATGGCGGCAGCAGCCGCATCGACACGGTCATCACCCCCGGCGGAACTCCGCAGTACCGCCTCGCCACCGATCTCAAGACCCTGCAGCTGCAGCCGCTGCTCAAGGACTTCGCCGGCTACGACAAGCTCAGCGGCCTCGGCACCATCCGTCTCGATCTGGCCAGCCGCGGCAAGACCGTGGGCGAGGTGCGGCGTGGTCTGTCCGGCGAGGTGGCGCTGAACTTCGAGAACGGCGCCATCCAGGGCTTCAACCTCGGCCAGATCCTGCGCCGGGCGCGCGCCACCCTGCGCGGCGAGGCGGCCCCGGCGGCCGAGCCCGAGCAGACCGACTTCGCCCTGATCAGCTTCGCCGGCCAGATCCGCGACGGCGTGCTGCGCTCCAACCAGCTCGACGGCCGCAGCCCGCTGTTCCGGGTGGCTGGCGAGGGCGAGATCAATCTGGTGGATCTGAGCCTGAACTACCTCGCCAAGCCCACGGTGGTGGGCACCAGCAAGGGCCAGGGCGGGCGCGATCTCGAGGAGCTCAACGGCCTGACCATTCCGATCCGCCTCAGCGGCAGCCTGCTCAAGCCGGCCTACAAGCTGGATCTGGAATCCGCCCTCAGGCAGAAGGCCACCGAGAAGCTGCGCGGTGAGCTCAAGGGCAAGGAGGACGAGCTCAAGCAGAAGCTCAACGAGAAGCTCGGCGATGCCCTGCAGGGCCTGTTTGGCAAGCGCAAGCCCGCCGAGCCCGCTCCGGCCGAGCCGGCCGGCGAGGAGCCCGCGCCTGCGCCCTGACCGGCTGGTGGCGGCGCTGCTGCTGGGGCTGGGTCTGGCTCCGGCGGCGGCGGCCGCGGAGATTGGCGCGGTGGCGGTCAGCCATGAGCAGGGCCGCTACCAGATCCGCCTCGAGGCCCGGCTGGCCGCGCCGGCCGATGCCGTGTATGCGGTGTTCACCGACTTCTCGCGGCTGGGCGAGCTCAACCCCTCGGTGCGCGAGGTGGACTGGCAGCCGCAGCTCGATCCCCCCGAGCTCACCACCCGCCTGCGCCTGTGCGCGGGCCTGTTCTGCCGCTCGCTACGGCAGATCCAGCAGATGACCCTCAGCCCCGGCGAGGCAGGCGGGCAGATCGTCGCCCGCGTCGATGGCAGCCGCAGCGATCTGCGCAGCGGCGAGGCGCGCTGGGCGTTCAGCGCCTGCGGCGAGCAGCACACCTGCCTGCGCTTCGAGGCCGAGCTTGAACCCGGCTTCTGGATCCCTCCCCTGCTCGGACCGTGGATCGTCCAGCGCCAGCTGCACGAGGAAGCGCTCACCACCAGCCGCGGACTGGAGCGGCTGGCCGCCGAAGCCGCGCGGCGATGAGCCCCTTCGCCACCCGCCTGCTGGCCTGGTACGACCGCCACGGCCGGCACGATCTGCCCTGGCAGCACCCACGCAGCGCCTACCGCGTCTGGCTCTCCGAGGTGATGCTGCAGCAGACCCAGGTGAGCACCGTCATCCCCTACTTCGAGCGCTTCGTCGCGCGCTTTCCGGATCTGACCAGCCTCGCCGCCGCCCCGCTGGACGAGGTGCTGCGCCACTGGGCGGGGCTCGGCTACTACGCCCGCGCCCGTCATCTGCACCGGGCGGCCCAGCAGATGGTGGCCCGGCATGGCGGGGCGTTTCCCAGCACGCTCGAAGAGGCGCTGGCCCTGCCCGGCCTCGGGCGCTCCACCGCCGCCGCCGTGCTGGCCCAGGCCCAGGGCGCGCGCGAGGCGATCCTCGATGGCAATGTCAAGCGCCTGATGGCCCGCCACGCCGATGTGCCCGGCTGGCCCGGCAGCCCGGCCGTGCAGAAAGCCCTGTGGGCCGCTGCCGAGGCCCGGCTGCCGGCACCGCCCGCCCCGCGCATGGCCGACTACACCCAGGCGCAGATGGACCTCGGTGCGCTGATCTGCCGCGCCCGCGATCCACGCTGCCGCGACTGCCCGGTGGCCGGGGACTGTGCCGCGCGCCTGAACGGCACGCTGGCCGAGCGCCCGGGGCGCAAGCCCGCACGGCTGCGGCCGCTGCGTCACGCCCGGCTCTGGGTGCTGCAGCGCGAGGACGGCGCCATCTGGTTCGAGCGGCGGCCTCCCAGCGGGCTGTGGGGCGGGCTGTGGTGCCCGCCGCTCGCCCTCGATGCCCCGGCGGACGAGCCCCTGCCGGCTGGCTTCGAAGCCCTCGGCCAGGCGCAACCGCTACAGGGTCTGCGCCATGGCTTCACCCACTTCGAGCTGGAGATCGCGCCCTGGCTGTGCCGCGCCCGCACCAGCGGCGCACACACGGCCGAGCCGCAGGGCCGCTGGACTAGAATCGAGCACGCCCCTGTCGATCTCGCCCTGCCCGCGCCGCTCACCCGGCTGCTGGCGCTGTGGGCCGAGGCCGATCTCTTCCGAGCACCGCCATGACCCGCACCGTCCACTGCATCAAGCTCGGCACCGAGGCGCCGGGGCTGGCCCGCCCTCCCTATCCGGGGGCGCTGGGCCAGCGCATCTACGAGCAGGTGTCGCAGGCCGCCTGGCAGGGCTGGCTGCAGCACCAGACCCGGCTGATCAACGAGTACCGCCTGAGCCTCGCCGAACCCTCGGCGCGCAGCTTCCTCGCCAAGGAGATGGAGACCTACTTCTTCGGCGGCGGTGAGCTCGCCAGCACCGGCTACACCCCGCCGCCCGCAGCCGCTGGCGACTGAACTTGCACCGGGCGCGCCGCCTCCCGATAATGCGCGCCCTCGCACCGGCTCCGCGCCGGTCCGCAATCGGGGCCAAGTAGCTCAGTTGGTAGAGCAGGGGATTGAAAATCCCCGTGTCGGCGGTTCGATTCCGTCCTTGGCCACCATCCTCCCCAGCCACACCCTCGCTCGCCGATCCGGCCGTCCCCGGCTGCTGGCGCACGCCCATGAGCCGGTCTGGGCAGGCTCGATGTCGCCGCGCGCGCCGATTGACCTCGGTGTCGGCCGCTCATGCACAGTACGCTGGTGGTGAGTCAAGGCTGAAGAGGGCGCTCCAAAGCGAACTTAGCTCGTCGCTAAGCCCGTGACGGGATATGCCCTTCTAGCTCCCTATCCTGCCGAGTGACTTGAACGCTTCATGGATCAGGCCCTTCATTCAGTCGTTGCCTATCGCCGCTACGGCTATGGGCAATCCCTCTCGGAGTTTCTCGCTACCCCGACCGAATCAATCATCGGCTCGCTCACTCAGCGATCTTCATTCAACGTCGATCAAACTCAGGTCGGGGCCTGGGTAGCTACTGTTGAGGCTCTCCGCGTCTCACTGTCGAGATGGGTTGGTGAGGGTCACGTTTTCCTGGAATTCGACATCCCGCGTCTTGGCCGTCGCCTTGACGCGGTGTTGATACTCCGCCACGTGGTGTACGTCATCGAGTTCAAGGTCGGTGCGCAGGCCTTCCTCGCACAAGACCTCGATCAGGTGGTCGACTACGCGCTGGATCTTAAGCACTTCCACGACACCAGCCATCTGGTTCCGATGGCGCCGGTGCTGGTCGCCACCGCCGCCCCGGCATGCCTGCTCCAACCGTCCTTGGACGCGGCCGTACCCAACCTGTTGTACCCACTGCGCTGCACCCCCGATACCTTGATGCAGGCCATCGAGATGGTTCTTGCACTGACGAACGGGCCAGCAGTCGATCCGATGGTCTGGGTGCGCGGGCGATACCGCCCAACACCGACCATCGTCGAGGCTGCGATGGCGTTGTATGCACGCCACTCCGTTGCCGACATCTCTCGCAGCGACGCCGCGAATCTGGGGCAGACCTCGCAGTGCGTGAGCGACGTGATTGCCCGCGCATGCGAGCAGCGCCACAAAGCGATCTGCTTCGTCACAGGAGTCCCGGGCGCAGGGAAGACCTTGGTCGGGCTGGATGTGGCAACGCAGAGCTCGAACGCCGAGGCCGAATTGAATGCTGTCTATCTGTCAGGCAATGGTCCGCTGGTACAGGTGCTGCAGGAAGCACTGGCGCGGGACCGCGTAAGGCGAGAAGCCGAGGAGGGCCGGCGCCTCGGGCTTGGTGAGGCACGCAGACAGGTCAAAAGCTTTATTCAGAGCGTGCATCACTTCCGCGACGATGGCCTCGCCGATTCGGGCCCACCGCACGATCACGTCGCCATCTTTGACGAGGCCCAACGCGCCTGGAACCGCGAGCAAACCGCGAGCTTCATGCAGCGTAAGCGCGGCCGTTCAGGCTTCGATCTTTCAGAGCCAGAGTTCTTGATTTCTTGTCTGGATCGTCACATCGACTGGGCGGTTGTGGTGTGCCTTGTCGGAAACGGACAGGAGATCAACACCGGCGAGGCTGGCATCGCGGAGTGGTTGGATTCGGTCGAGCGGCGATTCCCTGACTGGAGGGTGTATCTATCGCCCCAGCTAGGTGAGGGTGATGGACAGATCGCCGCCCTTAAGGCGGCAGCCCAACGCCGTGGCCGTCTCCATGAGGCGCCTGCACTGCATCTGGCCACATCAGTGCGTTCCTTCCGGTCTGAACGCTACTCGGAGTTTGTGAACCACTTGCTCGATCTTGATGCCGAGGCCGCCCGTGCACTTTTGCCTGAGGCCACCGCGCGCTTTCCACTAC
>DASUDX010000064.1:0-36301 GCA_036275365.1 Nevskiaceae bacterium
CAGGCCCAGCGCGCCGAGGCCGAGACCCAGCGCCGCGCAGTGGAGGCGCGCAACCAGCAGCTCAAGGCGCTGGCCGACTTCCAGAGTCGCTGGCTGTCGCGCGCCGATGTCACCGAACTCTCGCGTGATCTGCTGGTGCGCCTGCGCAGCGGGATCGACGCGGCGGCTGGCGAGCCGGCGTTCGCGGATCTTGACCGGGAGCAGCTGGATCGCTTCTTCGATCGCCTCTCGGCCAGCGCGATCCCGGCCGATGTGGCGCGGGCGGCCCTGGCGGCCCAGCTGCTGCATCCGGCGCTGGAGGAGATCGAGCGGCTGCTGGCCGGCCCGCAGGCCGAGGTCGGTGGCGTGGAGCCGGCCTTGCGCGCGAGCCTCGGGCGCGCCTATCACGATCTGGGCCTGTTCCAGGAAGCGGCCACCCAGCTGGAACAGGCGGTGGGCGTGCTGGCCCGGTCCGAGCCCGAGGACAGCGCGGAGCTGCTGCGCGCGCGGCTGAGCTGGCTGGAGGCGCGCTTCCAGCTCGGGGAGTACGCCGAGGGTCTGCCCGAGGCGCGCCGCGTGCTGGCCCTGACCAGCGACGGCGGCGATACCGAACTGGAACTGCTGGCCGGCACCGCGCTCGCCCGCTTGCTGCTGGAGTCCGGCGATGCCGATGCGGCCCTGGTTCAGCTGGAGACCTCGCTGGCCCTGGCCCAGCAGCGCGGCCTCTCCGGCGAGGACCCCCAGGTGCTGCGCATCCGCCAGCAGCGGGCCCGGGCCCTGGCACGCAAGTCGCGCTATCCGGAAGTGCTCGCCGAGACCCAGGCGCTGCGCGCCGTGCTCGAGAAGGCCGGTGGCCGCAGCAGCCGGCAGCTGCGCAATGTCTATGGCTCGCTGGTCGAGGCGGCCTACATGGTTCGCGATCTGTCCACCGCCCGCGAGGTGGCCGCGATTGCCTACGAGCGCACCCGTCAGGATCTCGGCGAGACCCATCCGGAAACCCTGGGGGCGTTGCAGAACTACGCCAACGTGCAGTTCGCCGATGAGCAGTACGACGCGGCGCGGACCCTGCAGGAACATCTGGTGGAGCAGCGCGCACGCACGCTGGGCATCGAGCATCCGCTGACGCTGGCCGCCCGCTTCAATCTCGCCCTCACGCTCTACAACATGGGCCGCTACGAGGACGCGCTGCGCCTGCGCCAGGCGGTTCTGGAGGCGCGCCGGCGGCGGCTCGGGGCCGAGCATCAACACACCCTGAGCACGGCCTCGGTGACCGCGCGCACGCTCAATGCACTGGGTCGCCATGCACAGGCGCTGGAGCTGATCGAGACCACGCTGGCCACGCTGGTGAGCCGCCAGGGCGAGTCCCACACCGATACGCTGATCGCCCGGGAGGTGCGGGCGTCGGTCCTGCAGGGCCTCGGGCGCACGGCGGAGGCGCTCGCCGAGCTCCGACGCGCCCACGACGGCACCCTGGCACACCACGGCCCGGCCCACCGGCGTACCCAGACCCTGCAGGACATGCTGCGGCGCGCCTGCCAGGGCCGGCGCGAGGCAGCCTGTCAGCTGCCGCCGGCGGTGACGGCGCCATGAGTACCCGGACCGAGTCCGGCGCGGCGAGCGCCTCCGCTCGCCCGGCCGCCCGCTACTGGGCCTTCATCAGCTACAGCCATGCCGACGAGGCCTGGGCGCGCTGGCTGCATCGGGCGCTGGAGACCTACCGGGTGCCGGCCCGGCTGGTCGGGCGCGAGCACCCGGACGGACCGATCCCGCGCCGGCTGTTCCCGGTGTTCCGCGACCGTGACGAGCTGCCGAGCAGCCACGAGCTGGGGGCGGTGATCCAGCAGGCGCTGAGCCAGTCGCGGTACCTGGTGGTGATCTGTTCCCCGCAGGCGGCGCGCAGCCGCTGGGTCGACGAGGAGATCCGCAGCTTCAAGCGGCTGGGCCGCGAGCAGCGGGTGCTGGCGCTGATCGTCGATGGCGAGCCCCACGCGGCAGACCCGGAGCGCGAGTGTTTCCCGGCGGCGCTGAAGGTGAATCTCGCCGATGGCAGCGCCTCCGAGCCGATCGCCGCGGACGCCCGGCCGTTCGCCGATCACAAGCACGGTGCCCGCCTGAAGCTGATCGCCGGCATGCTCGGCCTCGGCTATGACGAGCTGGTGCAGCGCGAGCGGGTGCGCCGGCGCTGGCAGCTGCTGCAGAAGGTGGCGGTCGCGGCCGCCGCCGTCGCGGTGCTGGCAGGGGTGTGGCTGCGCTTCGAACAGCGTGAGCAGCAGCGTGCCGAGGAGGCGCGTCTGGACCGGCTGGTGCTGCTCGGCCAGCAGGAGCTGGCGCAGACCCGCCATGCCCGCGCCGCGGTCTATTTCCACGCCGCGCTGGCCGGTGGACGCGACACCCCGGCGTTGCGCTACCGCCTGGCCCGTGCGCTGCAGCCGGTGGATGCCGTGCTGCCCGAGGCGCAGTCCACCGGGGTGGCGGTGATCCGCGCCGGCCTGCACGCGGACGGCGACCATCTGCTGCTGGCCGGCGGCACCCATCTTGACTGGTGGAGCCTGCAACAGGGCCGCAGCCTGCGCCGGGTCGACTCGCCGCTGCGGCTGTTTGCCGGTCGTCCACGCTTCACCGAGGACGCGGGGCTCGCCCTGATCAGCGGGTCCAGCGAGCCGGATGGCTCGATGTTCGCCACCCAGACCTGCGTGCTGCCGCGGACGCCGGGCAAGCCGCTCTACTGCGTCCCCGGCAACACCTGGGCCGGCGCCGGTGCGCGCATCAGCCCGGCTGGCGACCGCCTGCTGCTCGAGCAGACCCCGCCGCCGCGCGAGGGGGGACCGCCCGAGGTGCCCACTGTGGTGGTACGCGCGCTCGACGACGGCCGGGTGCTGGCGGTGCTGAAGGCCGGGCAGGGCACCGTCACCGGTTCGTTCTCGGCCGATGGTCGCTGGATTCTGACCGGCGGTGAGGGCGAGGGCACGCTGCGCATCTGGGATGCACAGAGCTACCGCCTGGCACGCACCATCCAGCCGCGCCAGCGCATCGCCCACTCCGCCTACTGGACCGGGCGTGGCCAGGAGATCCTCAGCATCAACGAGGCCGGAGCGGTGAAGCTCTACGACGGTGACAGCGGCGAGTTGCTGGACGGACTGGGCAGCCACCGGCTGTTCGCCCTGGCCGCGGAACCGGCGGGGCAGCGCTGGTGGCTCACCAGCAGCCTCGACGGCATCAAGGTGTGGGATCTCGACAGCGGCCGGGCGGTGTTCCAGTCCGAGGCGATCGGCGGCTTCCACGGCGACTATCAGCTGTCCGCCGACGGCCGCTTCCTGATCGCCAACAGCGATCGGGGCCGGCCTGCGCTCTGGGATGTGCGCGCCGGCAGCCGCCAGCACTTCCTCGATGTGCTGCCCTCGGCCGTCGCCGAGACGCTGTTCTCCAGCGACGGCGAGCGGATCATCGTGGTGGGCGTCGAGGGCGAGATCCGCCAGCTCAGCCGCGCCGCCCTGCAGCGTCCCCGTGCGCGCCTGGCACATGCGCCCTACATCAATCCGCTGGAGGCGAGCGGCATCGGCGCGCTGATCACCGAGTCCGCTGGCGGCGCCTGGGTCAGTGGCGGTGCCGATGGCGCCGTGCGCCGCTGGGATGCCCGGGCGCTGGTCGCGCTGGGGGCACTCAAGGCCCACGACAGCGCGGTCACCCGCCTGGTCGAGGCGACCGAGGCCGGGCTGATCGTCTCCGCCGACAGCCAGGGACGGATCGTCGCCTGGGACGGGCATTCGGCCGCGCCGCGCTGGCAGGTGGAGGCGGAGGCAGTGGCCTCGATGGTGGCCACCGCCGAGCATCTTCTGGTGCTGGTGGACGACCATCGGCTGCAGTGGCGACGGCTCGTCGACGGCAGCCTGCAGTCCGAGCAGCGGCTGGAGGCGCCGCTATCCCAGATCGCCCAGCTCGGTGGCGGGCGGATCCTGCTGCTCGGCCAGGATGGAACCGCGAGCCTGCTGGCGCCCAGTGCGGAGCCGGGGGTGGTGGCGCCCCGTCTGCTGTTCGGGGGACAGCCGGTCAGTCAGGTGCAGATCGATCCCCGCTCGGCACAGCTACTGGTGGCCACCGCCGAGGGTGGTCTACGCCTCCACGGTCCGGACGCCGGTCCGCCGCAGGCCGAGCTGCCGGCCAAGCGCAGCCGTCTCGGTCTGGTCACCCGGCTGGCGCTGTCGCGCGACGGCGAGACGATCGCCGCCGGCACCGGCAGCGGACAGATCCTGCTCTGGCACTGGCCGAGCGATCGCAGCACCATGCTGGCCACCGATGGCGGCGCGATCAGCGAGCTGGCCTTCGGCAGCTCGGACCGCCTGCTGGCGAGCAGCGATGACAGCGGGCTGCTGCAACTCTGGGATGTGGCCAGCGGCAGTCCGCTGGATCGCCTGGGCCTGAAGCTGGAGACCATCACCCACCTGCAGTTTTCACCGGACGGACGCCATCTGGCGGCCGTGGAGCGGGTCCAGGACGAGCTGCAGGTCTGGGATGTCCAGCTGGACACCCGCTCCGCCGAGGCCATTGCCCAGCGACTCGCCTGTGCCGTGCCCTGGCGCCTGCAGGGGCTGGATCTGGTGGCCCACCGCCCCGACCCGGCCGCCTGCGCCGGCGCGACCGCCGAGATCGCGCCGGCGCCCTGAGCGCCCGACAGGCGGCTGCGTACAATCGCGGCTGATCTTCCGCCGCCCGTCCTCATGCGCCTGTCCCGCTTTCCCCTCCACACCGCCAAGGAAACCCCGGCCGATGCCGAGATCGTCAGCCATCAGCTGATGCAGCGGGCCGGCTTCATCCGCAAGCTCGGGGCGGGTCTCTACACCTGGATGCCGATCGGCCTGAAGGTGCTCCGCAAGATCGAGACCATCGTCCGCGAGGAGATGAACCGCGCCGGTGCGGTGGAGCTGCTGATGCCCAGCGTGCATCCGGCCGAGCTGTGGCAGGAATCCGGACGCTGGGAGGTGATGGGCGCCGAGATGCTGCGCCTGCGCGATCGCCACCAGAACGAGTTCTGCTACGGCCCGACCCACGAGGAGGTGATCACCCACCATGTGCGCCAGGACCTCAAGAGCTACCGTCAGCTGCCGGTCCACTACTACCAGATCCAGACCAAGTTCCGTGACGAGCGGCGGCCGCGCTTCGGCGTGATGCGCGCCCGCGAATTCATCATGAAGGACGGCTACTCCTTCCACCTCGACGAGGCGAGCCTCATCGAGGAGTACCTCAACATGCGCGCCACCTACATCCGCATCTTCACCCGCCTGGGGGTGGACTTCCGCCCGGTGAAGGCGGACAGCGGCGCCATCGGCGGTGCCCGCAGCGAGGAGTTCCATGTGCTCGCCCAGGCCGGCGAGGACTTGCTGGCGGTCTCCACCGGCAGCGACTACGCCGCCAATGTCGAGGCCGCCGAGTGCCGGCCCAGCGGTCAGCCGCGGCCGGCGCCGAGCCAGTCGCGGGCGCAGGTGCCCACCCCCACCCAGAAGACCTGCGAGGCGGTGGCCGCGCTGCTGGGCGCTCCGCTGGCGCAGACGCTCAAGCTGATCGTGGTCAAGGGCCGCGACGGCGGCCTGCTGGCGCTCGCCCTGCGCGGCGACCACAGCCTCAACCCGGTGAAGGCCGAGAAGCATCCGCGCATCGCCAGCCCGCTGACCCTGGCCAGCGAGGCCGAGATCCAGGCCGCCTTCGACTGCCCGCCGGGCTTTCTCGGTCCGGTCGGTGCACGCATTCCGCTGCTCGCCGACCACGCCGCGGCCGAGCTGGCGGATTTCATCTGCGGGGCCAATGTCGAGGGCTTCCACAGCCGCGGCGTCAACTGGGGGCGCGACTGCGCCGAGCCCGAGACCGCCGATCTGCGCCTGATCCAGGAGGGCGATCCGAGCCCCGACGGCCACGGCACCGTGCGCCTGCTGCGCGGCATCGAAGGCGGCCACATCTTCCAGCTCGGCCAGAAGTACTCCAAGGCCATGGGCCTGTCCGTGCTCGACGAGAAGGGCGCGGCGGTGACCCCGGAGATGGGCTGCTACGGCATCGGCGTGTCGCGCCTGGCGGCGGCGGTGATCGAACAGAAGCACGATGGCGCCGGCATGATCTGGCCCGATGCCATCGCCCCGTTCCGCCTGGTGATCTGCCCGATCGGCCTCGACAAGTCCGAGGCCGTGCGCAGCGCCAGCGAGGCGCTCTACCAGGGCCTGCTCGCCGCCGGTGTGGATGTGGCGCTGGACGACCGCGGCCTGCGCCCGGGTGCGATGTTCGCCGATGTCGAGCTGATCGGCATCCCGCACCGGGTGGTGATCGGTGACAAGGGCCTGGCCCAGAACCAGTTCGAGTACAAGCACCGCGCCGCCAGCGGCAACGAGATGATCCCCGCCACCCTCGAGGCGGTGCGGGCGCGGCTCGGCTGAGCACGGGACCGGGGCGGCGAGGCACGGCCATGAGCATCGCGCGCATCCTGCTGCTGCTGTGGGGCCTGGGCGCCGCGCCGGTGCTGGCCGGGCCGCGCGGCGAGCTCGATCCGGAGCTGCGCGAGGCGCTCAGCGCCGCCCTGCAGGATGCCGACAGCTTCGAGGACCGCTTCACCGCCGAGGTCTGGCTGGCCGACATGTCGCAGCGCCTGGCGCGCTACATGCCCGACGCCGCGGAGCGGGTGGAGTTCCTCCAGCAGGTGCACCGCGAGGCCACCCGCGCCCGCATCCCGCCGGAGCTGGCGCTGGCGGTGATCCATGTGGAGAGCCGCTTCGATCGCTTCGCGATCAGCGTCGCCGGCGCCCAGGGTTACATGCAGATCATGCCGTTCTGGCTCAAGGAGATTGCCGGGCCGGAGGAGAACCTCTTCCACACCCGCACCAATCTGCGGATGGGCTGCACCATCCTGCGCCACTACCTCGACAAGGAACGCGGCAATCTGTTCAACGCGCTCGGCCGCTACAACGGCTCGCTGGGCCGCGCGGAGTATCCCAACAAGGTGCTGGACGCGCTCAACCAGCGCTGGTTTCGCGGCTGAGCCGCGCCGCGGTGGCGCCGCAGCGGACGGCGCAGCGGCCGGGTTCCGGCTTCAGGACGGCGGGCGCTGGCGCTCCACCCCGCGGTCACCCACCAGCACCCACTCGCCGTCGCGCAGGCGCAGGCCGGTGAGCGTCTCGTCAATGCCGCTCTGGGCGCGTGGCAGGCGCTGGGCGCGGGCATCCGGGCCGATCCGCAGCACGGTGCCCTCGGCACCCACCAGCAGGACCTCGCCGCTGTCCAGGCGGTGACCGCCGAAGAAGCTGGTGGTGGTGCCGGTGTCCACTGCCGTCCACACCCCGCTGGCCAGATCCTCGCATCGGTAGACATTGCCGCGCATGCCATAGGCCAGCGCGCCGCGTTCGCCCCAGGGCAGCACGCCGAAGAACGAGCCCTCGTAGCCGCTGCTCTGGCGCTGCCAGCTCTCGCCGTCGGCGGACTGGGCGATCAGCCCGCGCTCACCCACCACCACCAGGCGGCCGTCGGCCAGCCGGGTCATGGCGTTGAGGTGCAGGCGCTCCTCCGAGAGGGTGGGGATCTCCACCTCGCGCCACTGGCGGCCGCCATCGTCGCTGCGCCGGACCAGACCAAAGGCGCCCACCGCGAGCACCCGCTGGGCATCCAGCGCCTGCACGGCAAACAGCGGCGAGGTCAGTTCCGGCTGCCAGCTCACCAGGCTCCAGCGCTCGCCACCGTCCTCGGTGCGCAGCACGGCGGCGTCGTGGCCCACCGCCCAGCCGATGCGGGCATCGAGAAAGCTGACCGCGGTGAGGGCGGTATCGACCGGGCTCGCCACCTGACGCCAGGACTGGCCGTCCTCGGAGAGCAGGATCAGGCCGTTGCCGCCCACCGCCACCAGGCGGGGACCGGCCTCGCCCAGGGCCATCAGCAGACCGCGGGTGGCCTGGGCGCTGATCAGCGCCGGCTGCGGACGCGGCTCGACCGTTCCGGCCTCGTTCGCCATCAGCGGGCCGCTGCTGCCGGCGGCGAGCAGGGTGGACAGCAACAGGGCGCGCATCGCGCCGGGGCAGCAAGCAGGCATGGCGGATCTCAGCGGGCGGTGGCGAGCGTGCGCAGCGGCTCGCTCGGCAGGCGCATCAGGAAGCGGGCGAAGGCCGGCAGCATCACCAGGGCGGCGATGGCATTGGCCATGAACATGATGGTGAGCAGAATCCCCATGTCGATCTGGAACTGCAGACCGGAGAGCACCCAGGTGGCCACACTGGCGGACAGGGCGAGCGCCGTCACCACCACCGCCTTGCCGGTCTGGTGGAGGGTGTCGGCATAGGCCTCGCGCAGCGCCATGCCCTTCTGCTGCACATTCTCCTCCAGCACGCTGTAGATGTAGATGCCGTAGTCGACTCCGATGCCGGCGGCGAAGGCGGCGACCGGCAGCGTGGCCACGGTCTGGCCGATGCCGATCCAGACCATGATCGCGTAGGTGAACACCGAGACCGCCGCCAGCGGAACCACGATGCAGACGATGCCGGCGATGCCGCGGAAGGAGGCGTAGACGCAGACGATGATGGCGAGGAACAGCCAGAACAGCACGGTGAACTCGGTGTCGCGGATCACCTCGTTGGTGGCCGCCATCACGCCGACATTGCCGCCCGCCAGCTCGAAGCGCACCGGACCGTCCTTGCCCTCGCCAGCCTGGAAGGCCTCGATCGCCGCCACCACGGTGTCGATGGTGGTGGCGCGATGGTCCTCGGTGAAGAGGTAGGTCGGCATCACGCTGCAGTCCTCGTTGAGCAGGCCGGTCGAGGTGGTGAACTGCTGGCCGGCGAGGATCAGGCCATCGGGCGAGCGCGGCAGCTGCACCCAGCGCGGATTGCTCTCGTTGTACTTGGCCCAGACCTGCTTATCGAGCAGCGGCATCGAGGCGGTGGAGACCACGCCGGGCACGCTCTGCATGGTCCAGCCGAAGCGGTCGATGCGGTTCATCACCTCGTAGTCGATGCAGCCGTTCTTGCTGGTCTCGGCATAGACCTGGAGGATGTCGACGCCGATCGCGTAGTTCTTCGAGATGAACTCGGAGTCGAGGTTGTAGCGCGAGTCCGGCCGTAGCGCCGGTACGCCGGCGTGCAGCTCGCCGATCTGCAGGTCCTTGGCCACCTGCCAGGCGCCGAAGGAGGCGAGGCCGGCACTGACCAGCACCAGCGCCGCCCAGCGCGGCTCGGTGAGCACCGAGATGCGCTGCCACAGCGGCTTGAGCCGCTCGTCGCGCTCGCGCTGGAAGCGGCGGAAGCGGGCCGGGTCCGGCAGCTTCACATAGGAGAGCAGGCAGGGCAGCAGAATCTTCTTGCAGACGATCACCGCGATCAGGCCGAACATGGCGTTGATCGCCATCTCCTGCACGATGCCGATGGGGATCAGCAGGATGGTGCCGAAGCCGATCACATTGGTGATCAGCGCGGTGATGCCGGGAATCACCAGCCGCCGGTAGGTGGCGCGCGAGGCTTCGAAGCTGTCGAGGCCGCGGTCGGCCACTTCGAGCAGCCAGAAGCTGGTGATCTGGATGCCATGGCTGACGCTGATCGCCAGCACCAGGAAGGGCACCAGGATGGCGAAGGGATCGAGCCCGAAGCCGGCCAGACGCAGGATGCCCAGCTCCCAGACCACCGCGAGCAGACCGCAGCTCAGCGGGTAGAGGGCCACCACGAAGGAGCCCATGTACCAGGCCAGCACCAGCCAGACCAGGAACACGGTCAGGCCGAAGAAGCCGACCACCTCCAGCGAGGCATCTGCGACATCGCCGATCACCTTGGCGAAGCCGATGATCTGCACCTCGATGTCCGGGTTGTAGTCCGGGTTGTCGGCTTCCTCCACGCTCAGCTGGGCGCCCGGGAAGCGGTGCTCCACCGTCTCGCCCTCGGCGGTGACGGCGGTGCCGTCGTGGTTGCGCAGCTCGAACAGCGGTCCGCGCGGGTCCTCGTAGAGCGCGGCCACCACGGTGCCGGCGGGCAGACCGTACTGGGCCTCGCGCAGGGTCAGGCGGTAGACCGTGGGCTGGGTGAGCCGGCCGCGGATGTTCTCGAAGCGCTGCGCGGTGCGGATGTAGTCCAGCTTCTCGCCGGTGCGCGGATTGGTCTCGACCAGCTCCGAGGTGACGATGGCCGAGCGCTGGTCGTTGGAGACCAGGCGGCCGATGATGCTGGCCTTGCGCACATTGTCGCGCACCCGCTCCAGCGCCTCCGCGGTGGGCTTGAAGCCCGACGGCACCACATTGCCGCCCTGGAAGCCGCCCTCGACCACCTCGAGGTAGCGCACATTGGGGGTGAACATCGAGCTGACCCGGGTGCGGTCGACGCCGGGCAGATAGAACACTGCGTCGGTGGCGGTCTTCAGCGAGGCGAGGAAGGCCCCGTTGTAGAGATCGCCGCGGCCTTCCTTCTGGGTCACCGCCAGCAGCACGGTGTTGCCGCCGCCGAACTGCGCCTGGTGCTTCTTCAGCACCTGGATGAAGGGATGATCCTTGGGCAGCTGCTTCTCGAAGCCCGAGTCCAGCCGCAGCTGCGAGGCCTGCCAGCCGAGCAGCAGGGTGAGCAGGCTGATCACGCCCAGGGTGATCGGGCGCTTGGAAAAGATCAGCGGCTCGGTGAGGCGGACGAAGAGGGTGGCAAACCACCCGCGGGGATCACCATGCATGAGAAGCGGACTCGGTCAGGAACATATGACCGTGGCCGCCCGGGTGGACGGCCACGGCAGGAACAGCCGCGGCCTTACTTGGCGGCGCGCTGCTGGACGGCGCTGTCGGTGAAGAAGCCCGCCGGATACTGCACGCTGTAGTCGTTGGGCTTGCCCTGGGCCTGCAGCGCGGTGACGAAGTACCGGCCGGAGTCGAAGTGGTAGATGATCTCCGGCACCGTGAAGTGGGTCAGCACGTTGTACTGCGGCGTGGCCATGCCTTCCTGGAAGTTGTAGAGCGCTCCCTGGCCGTCGTAGCAGTCGATCATCACGATGCTCCAGGAGTCCTCGTCGATGTAGAACACGCGCTTGGCGTAGGTGTGGCGCTCGCCCGGCTTGAGCGTGGCTTCCACCACCCACACCCGGTGCATCTCGTAGCGCGGCAGCTCGGCGTTGAGATGGTTGGGGCGGGCCAGCTCGTCGTACTTGGCGCGGGCGATCTTGAAGTTGTTGTAGGGGATCAGCATCTCGCGCTTGCCCACCAGCTTCCAGGTGTAGCGCTCGAGCACGCCGTTGTACATGTCCACCTGGTCATAGAACTGCTGGCCGTCGGTGCCTTCGTAGGGGTTGTCGCAGCACACCGCCGGGGCCCGGCGGATGCGCTTGAGCGCCGGGGCGTAGAGCCAGGCCGCGCGGCCGGTGGCGCCGGTGCCGCCGCTTTCGTTGACCAGAATCATGGTGCCGGCAGTGCGCGGCGGCGCGATGATCTTGGAGAGGTAGTAGAGGAACAGACCCTTGCCCTCGACCAGCGGCACCGGCTCCTTCTCGTTGGCGTAGAGGAACTTCACATCCTCCACCAGCTGGGCCAGCTGATACTTGCCGCTGGGCTCGACGATCATCTGATCGTTCTGGCGGCGCACGGTGTCACCCCGCCACTTGATGCGGTGGTTCCAGATCGGCTCGGCACCGGTCTGCGGGATCGGGTAGGGGAAGCCCTGCTTGCAGTTGTTGGGATCGTCGGTGCCGATCAGCTCGCAGTTCACCGCGTTCTCGGCGGTGGCCTTGTAGATGAAGTCGGGCCAGGCCACCGTGCGATGGCTGGGATACACGGTCATCTTGTAGGTGTTGAAGGTCTTCAGCAGGTACTTGTGGCCTTCGCTGAGCTTGTCCGCGTACTTGGCCAGATCGCTGCCGGTGACGGTGTAGAGCGGCTTGTCGGCCTCGATGGCCGGATTGCTGGCGTACTCGCCGGAGAGCTTGCCGCTCTGCTTGGCCGGCTTCCAGGCCGGGATGGTGCCGTCCTTGTTGGCGCCGGCCTCGGCGCCGATGGGCGTCAGGTCCTTGCCCAGGCGGGCGGCCTGTTCGGCGCTGACCTTGGCCAGCAGGGGCGTGCTGGCGAGGCCAAGCGCGGTGAGCAGGGCGCAGCCCAGGGGGATACGAACCGATTTCATGTGAGGACTCCTCGAGGGGCTGGGGTGAGGCTCAGAACGAGTACTTGCCGAACAGCTTGACGGTGTCGCGGTCGCGGAACAGGTTGGCATCGGTGCCGCCGGCCCACATCTGGTAGCCGATGTTGAGCGAGAGATCGTCGCGGTAGCGCACTTCCACCGTGGTGTCCCACAGCGTGCGGCCCTCGACATAGTTGGAGAAGTAGCCGGGCGAGTGGCCGAACAGATCGTGCTTGAAGATCAGCGTCGGGTTGATGCTCACGCCGGGCAGCACGCTCTCCCAGCGCACCAGCATGACGAGGCCAATGCCGCCGGACCATTCGGTGGGATACAGGCCCAGCGGGGCCTGGTGCGGATTGAAGCGCAGGCCGTCCGGTCCGAACTGGCAGGCCACATTGCTGGAGCAGGCCTGGCGCGAGCCATCCGCCCCCGAGCCATCGGCCCCGGCGGTGGGGCTGGTGTAGGTGCCGGGCACTGCCAGCGCCAGCTGATCAAGCGGTGGCAGGTCGAGCACGCCGCGGAAGCCGATCTCCGGCAGCCAGATCACCTGGTCGGCGCCAAGCAGGCGGGCGGTGAAGTCGGTATTGCCCTCCACATAGGTGGCGCCGAAATCCAGCGACAGGGTCTGGAAGCGCTCCCAGCCGCGGATGTAGCTGTTGGCCGGGTTCATGCCGAGGGTGCCGCCGCGGTAGGGAATGATGAAGTTGGGGAAGGAGCGCCCGGAGCCCGGCAGATGGCCCACGACGAGATCGAAGGTGTCCGGGAAGGCCCCGGGGCCGTCGACGGTCTCGTAGTTGCTGGGGTCGTAGAAGCCCGTGCTGCCGTCGGGCTGCGTGCCCAAGCCCGTCGTGCTGCCCGCGCAACCCGGTGCCAGATGGCAGTTGGTGAGCGAGGGACCCAGCGCGGCGAAGGCGAGATCGACAATGTCCACCTGCAGCGGATCGTTGGGGCGGTAGGCCGCCTCGCCCTGCACCGAGACATCGCCGAAGCTGGTGTTGAAGGACAGGCCGATCATCTCCACCTCGCGCGGATACTCCAGGCGCACGCTGACCCCTTCCAGCGACAGCGCGCTGCTGGTGGCGCCCGCCGGGTCGTTGAGCGGCTGGTGCAGGAGCGGGATGTCGGGGCAGTCGGCCAGGAACTCCGCCGTGCTGGTGGAGTTCTTGGCACAGGAGAGATCGGTGGACCACACGCTCACCATGGGAATGCGCGAGGTGTAGTTGGCGTAGTAGAGGCCGATGTTGGTGCCGTTGTTGAGCCAGTCGGCGGTGTAGGCGAACTTGAGCCCGAAGTTGCCGTCGGCGTCCGCCGGCTCGTCGTCGCGCAGACGCTGGCCACGCGAGGTGGTGTTGGTGATCAGGGTCAGCGGGTTGTCGATCAGCCGGCCGACACCGTCCTGGTCCGGCGTGAGATTGCCGAAGCCGATGGTCACATAGTCCGGCCCCTCGTCGAGGGTGCCGATGTTCACCGGCGAGTAGAAGCTGCCGTAGGCGGGCAGCTCCAGCGGGCGGAACTCGAGGGCATACCAGCCGGAGAGATTGATGCTGTCGGTGGGCGTGATGCCGAAGGACAGCGCGTTCACCGGCTGGTAGAAATCGTCCAGACCATTGCCGCCGACCCGGAAGAAGTTGTTCAGATCGGGCGGATTGAGGACATTGATCGAATCGAAGAACTGGATCGTCGCCTCGCCCCAGATGATCTGCTGGCGGCCGATGCGCAGCTGCAGGTCGTAGCCGCCGGGCAGTTCGACGAAGCCGGTGAGATTCAGATCGAGCAGCTGCAGGCCCAGGCCGATTTCACGCAGCACGCGCGAGTCGTTGCGCTCCGCCACCACCCGCCCGCCCGGCCCGTAGACGATGCCGCAGGGCAGGCCCAGCGGGTTGCGGTTCTCCGGGCAGGGCGCGCTGTCGGTGCGGGCGCCGACGACCGGCAGTGCCACGCTGCCCGGCAGGGTCACATAGCCGACCTGGCTCGCGTTCTCGGCGGTGATCAGATTGGGCCGGATCTCGTCGAAGCGGTAGTTGGTCGGGTCGTAGATGCCAATGAACTTGGCGAACAGCGACCACTCGCCCCAGGTCACCGAGAAGTCCTGGTTCCAGCGCAGCAGGGACTGGGCCAGATCGCCGCGCTCGTAGTTGAGATTGCCGTGATCGAAATTGGTGCTGTACTGCCCCGGGGCGGCGGCCAGGCGCTGCGAGGGGAAGACCTGATCGGTGAACAGGCCCTGGCAGGCCTGGAACAGGCTGGTGCTACCGGTGCGCCCGCAGACCTCCGGGTTGAGGTTGTTCTTGGCGATCGCCTGGGGGTGGGGATCCTCCACCCGCACCGCCACGCCGGCGATCAAGGTGGTGTTGGTCACCACATCCAGCGGGTCCTCTCCGAAGAACGGCAGGCTGAACGAGGCCGACCACGCCGGCGCCGCCGCCCCGAGCAGGACCGCGCCGAGGGCCGTGCGGGGGCAGACCCGGAATCCGAGGGACATTCCACTCTCCTGTGTCGTTGTCAAACGCGTCCTGCTCCGGACGCTGGCACCCTCTCGGGGGCGCTCCATCCGCACCGCACCGGGGCTCACCGGCGCGGCTTGCCGCTGCGTGCTCAGGGGGTCAGCGCCTGGAAATCCGGCTTCTCGCGCACCGCGCAGTGCGGGCAGGGGAAGTCCTCCGGCAGCTGCGCCCAGGCGGTACCGGCCGGGTAGCCCTCCTCGGGGCAGCCGCGCGCGGGGTCATAGACGTACTGGCAGTTGGGGCACTGGTAGCCGCGGCTTTCCACCCGCGGCGGGGCGGCGCTGTCCGCCACCACGGCGGGGGTCACGGCCGCGGCCGGCGGCGGCCAGCGCCGCAGCAGCGCCTCGCGCCGCGAGGGCTGCAGATGGGCCAGGCGCAGATCCCCCTGGTGGTGCGCCACCACCCGCCGGTCCATCAGGGCGAACCACAGCGGCGGCAGATAGGCCACCAGCAGCATCGCCGCGTATCCGGAGGGCAGCTGCGGGCTGTCGTCGAAGTGGCGCAGCGCCTGGTAGCGGCGGGTCGGGTTGGCGTGATGATCCGAATGCCGCTGCAGCTGGTAGAGGAACAGATTGCTGACCACATGGTTGCTGGTCCACGAGTGGCGCGGCAGGCAGCGCTCGTAGCGGCCGTTCGGCAGCTTCTGCCGCAGCAGGCCGTAGTGCTCGAGATAGTTCACCACCTCCAGCAGGGTGAAGCCGAGCACCGCCTGCAGCAGCAGGAAGGGCAGCGCCGCCCAGCCCAGCCACAGCACCAAGGCGCCGAACAGGGCCACGGTCATCGCCCAGGCCTGCAGATTCTCGTTGGCCAGCGACCACACCGGCTGACCCAGCCGCTGCAGGCGCTCCTTCTCGATCGCCCAGGCCGAGCGCAGGCTGCCGACCACGGTGCGCGGCCAGAAGGCATAGAAGCTCTCGCCCATGCGGGCACTCGCCGGGTCCTCGTGGGTGGCCACGTTCTTGTGGTGGCCCTTGTTGTGCTCGATGAAGAAGTGCCCGTAGGCGACCGGGGCCAGCGCGATCTTGGCCAGCCAGCGTTCCAGCGGATTGGTCTTGTGGCCGAGCTCATGGGCGGTGTTGATGCCCACGCCGTTGACCATGCTCACCGTCCAGATCAGGGCCGCCAGGCTCAGCCCGTCCAGCCCGCCATTGACCGCGAGCCAGGCGCCCGCGATGGTCGCCGCGTACTGGCTGGGGATGTAGGCGTAGACGATGCGCAGGTAGTAGCGGTCGCGGTCGAGCTGGGCGATGGCGGACTCCGGGGCGTTAACCGGATCCTCGCCGAGCAGGTAATCCAGGATCGGCACCAGCCCGTAGAAGAAGATCGGCAGGCTCCACAGCAGCCAGTTCGGCCCGCCGGCGATCACCAGTGCCACGGCGGCGAAGCCCCACAGGGGCAGGGCCGGGCTGCACAGCCACAGCCAGCGTTTGCCATCGATCCACGGCGCCGCGGGCGCCATGGCGGGGGTCAGGGTGTTCATGTCGGTTCTCCTCGCCCGGTCTGAGCCTGATGCTGCCCCCGGAAGCCGGCCGGACACTTATCAATAACCGCCAAGGTGTTGTCATAATCCGCCACGAGACCGACCTGCTGCCGATGCCCTCGCTTCTCGTCCCCGCCCGCTACTACGTCCGACTCGGCGAGGTGCTCGCCCGCGACGGCCTCGATCTGATGACCCTGGTTGGCGAGCTGCGCCTGTCGCGGGCGCCGTTCGAGGATGCCGAGGGGCTGCTGCCGGCCTCCCAGGTGGACCGGCTGGTGGTCGGTGCCATGGAGCGCGCCGGCCGGCGCGATCTCGGTTTCGACCTCGGCGGCCTGCTCTCGGTCAGCGCCCACAGCTTCGTCGGCTTCGGCATGCTCAGCTCGGCCACCGTCGAGCAGGCCCTGCGCTTCGTCGCCCGCTACTTCCGGCTGGTGATGCCCAGCTTCCAGCTGCGCACCCTGATCCGTCCGGATCATGCCGAGCTGCACTTCACCCCGACCGTGGCGATGAGCCATGGCTGCCTGGCCTTCCATCTCGACACCATGGCCACCGCCGCGCTGCGCGAGATCGGCGAGCTCTGCGGCGGCCAGCGCCCGCCCTGCCGGGTGCTGATGTCGCTGCCCGCCCCGGCCCATGCCGGCCGCTTCGAGGAGCTGCGCGATGTGCGCGCCCAGTTCGGCGTCGACGGCCCGCCCGGGGTGCGCGTCCAGGTGCTGGCCGACCTCAGCCGGCGCCCGCTGGCGATGGCCGATGACAGCGCCCTGCAGGTGGCCGAGCAGCGCTGCCGCACCCTGGTGGAGCGGGTCACCCGGGTGCGCCAGTTCTCCGACTGGGTGGCGATGTCGCTGCGCGAGGCCCCCGAAGGCATCCCGCCGATCACCGAGCTGGCGCGGGCCCTGGCGATCTCGCCGCGCACGCTCAACCGTCATCTGGAGAGCGAGGGCACCAGCTACCGCCAGCTCGCAGGGCAGGTCCAGCACGCGCTGGCCTGCGAACGGCTGGCCACCGCCGGCCTGAGCATCACCGAGGTCGGCTATTCGCTGGGCTTCAGCAGCCCGGCCAACTTCACCCGCGCCTTCCGCGCCCGCGAGGGCTGCAGCCCTCAGGCCTATCGGCTGGCCTTGCAGCCGCGCGCCAACCGGACCGCGCGGCCCGGTCGCTGAGGGCCTCAGCCCGGCGGCAGCAGGGTGAACCCGGTGTCGAGCACGGCGGCCTCCTCGACCGAGCCGGCCTCGTGCAGGCTCACCCGCACCGCCAGTCGCGCCGAGCGGTGCTCGCGCAGGGCGCGACCCAGATCCTCGGTCGCCGGCTCGGCGGCCGGTCGTGCCCGTGCCTCGAAGGCCGGGCTGCTCAGCGGGCGGCGGTAGCGCAGCCGCGCCTCGCGGCCGACCACGATGGCGACCAGCCCTTCGGCGCGCAACCGGGCCTGCACCAGGCTCCAGCCGGCGATCAGCGCCAGCGCCGCCTGGCTGCCACCGAACACGCTCCCATGGGGATTGCGGTTGGGACCATACGGCGCCTGCAGGCAGACCTCATCGGCCCGCAGGCGCAGCACGCGCAGTTGCAGCGCCCTTGCCATCGGCAGTCCGGCGAGCAGCGGACGCAGCCAGCGCGCCGCCGGATCCTCGAGCGGCGGCGGCGGATCGCTGGCCAGACGCGCCCAGCTCTCGACATCCAGCGGCTGCCCGTGACGCCGCCAGCGCTGGCGGCGCAGACCCTCGCAGGAAAAGCCCAGCGCCTGCAGGGTGGCGAGCGAGCGCCGGTTGTGCGGATCCACCTCGGCCTCGATGCGGGCCAGGCCGCTGGCGAAGGCGGCCGTCAGAAGCGCGCTCAGCGCCTCCTGCATCAGGCCCTGGCCCCAGCCGGCGCGGCCCAGCACATAGCCGAGCTCGGCCCGGGCTGCGCTGGGCTCGTAACGGAACAGCTGGGCGGTGCCCACCAGGCGGTCGTCCTCGCGCCGCGCCAGTCCCCACAGGCGGGCACTGCCCTCGGCCTCGGCCCCGCTCAGGCGCGCGCGCCAGGCCGGGTAGTCGGCCGGACTCTGCCAGGTGGGATAGGGCAGAAAGGCGGTGACCTCGGCATCGCCATTGATGGCATGCAGCGCCTCGGCATCGCTGGCCTGCACGGCGCGCAGCCACAGCCGCGGCGTGCCCAGCCGTTCCGGGACCGCCAGCGCCGGGGCGTCGCTCACCACTTCAGGAATGGCGGCGGCGACAGCGGATGGGCGCGGAACCAGACGCCTGCCAGCCGCATCAGCCGGCGGTGGAAGCCGGCATTGGGAAAGGCGCGGCGCACCGCCCGCACCGTCTCGCGCGGCAGGCCGAAGCGGATCAGCCCCAGCGAGACATCGATCAGATCGGCCTGACGGAACACCTCGACCAGCGGATAGGCCGGCGCGCGGGCGCGGCGCAGGCGGTGGTGCTCGTCGATCATCAGGCCGACCTCCTCGATCCAGGCGCCCCGACCCTCGGCCTGCAGATGCTGCTCGGCACGCGTCCGCGAGGGCGGCAGGTAGTCGACCGTGCCATCGGACCAGATGCCGAGGTCGTGATAGACCCCGGCGATCATCAGCCGGCGACGGTCTTCCTCGCTCAGCGGCGCCGGCGCCAGCGCCTCGCAGAAGTGCAGCAGGCGGCAGACATGGTTGCGGTAGGCCGCGTAGTCCTCACCGAGCGCCTCGCGCCAGGGGGCGAACAGCGCATCGAGCGCGGGCAGCGTGGTCTGGATCGGGATCGGCAACGGCATCGGCGGCTCCGGGGGCGTGGGCGTAGCCTGCCGCAGCCCCGGTCCGGCGGGAAGGCTCAGGCGGCCAGCGCCGGGGTGTCGAGCAGCGCGCGCAGCCCGGCCAGTACCCGCTCCGGCTGGCGGGTGGGGAAGAAGTGCCCGGCCTCGGCGATCTCCTCATAGCGCGCCTGGGGCAGCAGGGCCTGCAGGGCGAGGCCAGAGGGGCGGCAGCGCGAGGCCCCGCCATACATCAGCAGCACGGGCTGGGTCAGGCGGCTGCGCAGCTGCTCGACGCTGGCGCCGGGGTCGTCCATCTGCTCGCGGGCGCGGGTCTGCTCGAGCAGGTCGAGCCAGGCGCGCGCCGCCCGCTGGGCGCCGCGGCCCTCGCCGAAGGGCACCGCCTCGGCCTGTCCGGCCAGGCTCACGCCGGCCAGGCACTGGCGCGCGGCCGCTTCCAGGAACAGATAGCCCACCTGCGGCAGGCGCGCCCAGTCCAGCGCCGGCAGGCCCGCCGCCAGGCGGTGCTCCACCGCACTGATGCGCGGTGCATCGTGCAGACGCATCAAGGGCTGCAGGCGGGCGATGCGGGCATCGAACAAGGCCAGCTCGCGCACCCGCGCCGGCGCCATCACCGCGGCCTCCAGGGCGGCGGCTCCGCCATAGCTGTGCCCGGCCAGTGCCGCCTCGGCGATGCCCAGATGGTCCATCAGCCCGAGCAGATCCAGGGCGAAGTCCTGCGGCCGGTAGCCGCTGGCGGGGCGGCTGCTGTAGCCATGGCCGCGCAGGTCGAACAGGGTGATGCGGTAGCGGGCCTGCAGCTGCAGGGCGATCGGGAACCAGTAGGCGCGGTTGGCACCGAGGCCATGGACGAAGATCAGATCCGGCCCCTCCCCCAGCTGCTGGTAGGCGAGACGGACTCCGGGAAGATCGGCGTAGGCCATGGCTCAGGCCGCCGCCAGGCTGCGCTCGATGTAGTCGGCGATCTCGCCGACGCGCAGATCGTCGACATAGCGGCCGTCCTTCATCAGCAGGCGGTCGAAGGGCAGCTTGCGCTTGAGCAGCTCCTCCTGGATCGCCACCACCAGCTGGATGATGTCGATCGATTCGAAGCCGAGATCGGCCAGCAGCCGGGTGTCGGCGCCGATCGGACCGGCGAGGTCCAGATCCCAGTCCTGGGTGAAGTCGGTGAGCAGGGCGATCAGGTCGTCGAGCATGGTCGGTCAGTCGGCAGGGGAGAGAAGACGGAAGCCGCCGGCCACCGGCTGCACCTGCTGCCAGCCCGGCCGGTAGGGGTGCAGGCGGCCTTCGGCGAGCGCCTGCTCGAGCGCCTCGAGGGTGGCCTCGAGGCGGCGGAAGTCGAGGCTGGCCTTGAGCGGGGCGAGGTCGTACTGCCACCACTGCAGGCGCAGCAGCCGTTCCACCAGCGCTTCCGGATGGCGCAGCCGCAGCACCCGCGCCGGATTGCCGGCCACCACCGTGTAGGGCGGAACATCGCGGGTGACCACGCTGCCGGCGCCGATCACCGCGCCATCGCCGATGCGCAGCCCGCGGCGCACGAAGCTGCCGGCCCCGATGTAGACCTCGTGGCCGATCCAGGTGTCGCTGGCCACCGTCTGCGCCCAGGAGGGTCCGGCATCGGCCACGGGCGCCAGCCGCGCGAACGCTGCCAGCTCGTAGAGCCGGGGCATCTGCGCCGGCCGGGTGTAGGCGAAGGGATGGGTGCTGAAGCCATCGAGCGGGTGCTCGGGCGGGCCCAGGATCACCGACTCCCCGCATTGCAGATAGCGCCCGGCGCGCAGCCGGTAGGCGCTGCTGGCACCGGCCGCGTTGAAGTAGCCGAAGGCGCCGATCTCGCAGTCCTTGAGGCGGTGCGCGTGCACGCAGACCGGGTCCTCGAAGCGCAGGCTGCCCACCAGATGGTGGCGCTCGGCCACCAGCAGGCCGCGGGCCTTGAGGGCCTCGGCGCTCAGCGGGGTGGCGGGAGCGGGCAGACCCATGGCTATTCCATGTAGCCCAGCATCTGCAGCTGCTCGATGATCTGCCGCTTCTCGCCGGCATCCATCTCCTGATCCAGCGAGCGCCGCTGGGCACCGCGGGTGCGCGCGCCCTGGCGCACCGGCTGCAGGGCCAGCTGCTCGGCGGTGAAGAAGCGCAGCGGCACCTGGCCTTCGAAGTCGCTGGGCACCGGCAGGCCCAGGCTGTAGAGCAGGGTGGGGGCGACATCGACGATCGCGCAGGTCTCCACCCGTCCGGCCGCGGCGATGCCCGGGCCGGCGGCCATGAACACGCCGTCCGGATGGTGGGTGCCGGCCGCCTGCGGGCGCGGCACCACCGCCGGGGAGAGATTGCGGATGGAGACGAAGCCGTGGTCGCGCAGCACCAGGGTGAGGTCGCAGGCGCGCCGCATGTGCTGGCCCGGGAACCAGTCCTCGCGCTTGAGCACATCGACGATCACCGGCTCGCCGCTGAGCGGGTCGCGCAGGCCCAGCAGATCGCCGATCAGCCGCTCGCGGAAGGACTCGTAGTCCTCCGGGCGGATCCCCGGATCGCCGGGCTTCTCGGCGACCCGGATGTGGATGCCGTTGGACGAGGGCGTGCGGCAGTAGGCGAGCGTGCGCTGCCAGTCGAGGTTGGCGAAGTCACTCGCCTCGCGGCGCCGCGCCATCTCGCTGCCGTCATCGGCGGCCCAGTGCAGATAGCCCTTCTCGGCGAGAAAGGTGTTGATGCGCAGCACGAAGGTGCTGGCGGTGAAGCCGTGATCGCTGGCGAAGAACACCTGCGCCTGCGGGCCGGCCAGGGTCACCAGGCGCTCGATGTAGCGGTCGAGATTGCGGAAGTACTCCAGGCACACCGCCCGCATCTCGAGGTCGTGCGCGCTCGGCTGGTCCGGCCACAGCGCCGGGTCCAGCCAGGCCCAGGCCTGGTGCTGGATCTTGTCGGTGCCGTCGAACATCACCGCCATCAGCTCGGGCGCATCGTGCTCGAGCAGGAACTCGGCCACCTTGAACCACTGCTCCTCGCGCGGCAGGTGGTAGCGCACCCAGCTCGCCGTTTCGTCGGCGGAGAGCGACTCCATCGCCTTCTTTTCCTTGTCGAAGTCCCAGGCCAGCTCCCTGGGGTCGAAGCCCGGCAGCTGCTGGCGGATGCGCTCGAACAGCTCGCGCGGATGGGTGTTGCGGCGCAGATGCTTGGCCGGGATGAAGCCGGGCACGATCGATCCTTTCAGCGTCTCCGGCGCCGGCGCGGTGAGCGGGAAGTTGAGCGCGGCCACGCTGCGGTTCTTGCGCGAGCAGATCGACCAGATCGTCTCGGCGTCGATGTCGCGGGCGTCGTAGAGGGTCCAGTAGACCTCGCCGCCCTGGTCCTCGGCGCGGATGAAATCGAACACCCCGTGCTCGCCCGGGTTCTTGCCGGTCATGATCGAGCACCAGGCCGGCGGGGTCAGCGGATTGGGCGTGGAGCGCAGCCGCGCCTGCACGCCGCCGGCCATCAGCGAACGCAGGAAGGGCATCACCAGCCCCTCGCCCGGGCGGTCGCGGGTCATCTCGTCGAGCACCGTGAAGGTGCAGCCATCGAGGCCGATGAACAGGGTGCGGGTGCGGGCCGGGTTGGCTGGGGCGGTCATGGGGCAGTGGCCAGTGGAGCGGTCAGGGGAAGCGGGGCGAGGCAGAGCGCGGAGACCGCCGAGCGCCCCTCGAAGCGCAGGGCCACGGCGTAGTCCTCGCCGGCGTGGTGGATGCGTGCCGAGCCCACCGCCGCCCGCAGCGGATCGAGCGTGGCCTCGACCACCCGCCAGTCCAGCGGGCGACCCTCGAGGCCACGGCCGGCGGCCTTGGCGGCGGCTTCCTTGGCACACCAGAGGGCGGTGGCGATCAGGCCCAGCGATTCGCTGGCATGGCCTTCGAAGCCGGCGCGCTCGTCCGGGCCGAAGGCGCCGCGCACCAGGTCCTCGGCCCGCACGCGGT
The DNA here is from genome assembly GCA_036275365.1 of Nevskiaceae bacterium. GTDB lineage: Bacteria > Pseudomonadota > Gammaproteobacteria > Nevskiales > Nevskiaceae > DASUDX01. Next base: position 22,742 of record DASUDX010000064.1, read on the forward strand.
CCAGCCGCTGGTAGTCGAAGCCCAGGCGCAGGCCGGGGTCGGTGGCCACCGCCGCCGCCCAGCCCTGGCTGTGCGAGAGCGAGACCACCGGCATCAGCTGGCCCGGCTCGCTGGCCACCACCACGCTGGGGCGGCCCTGGGGATCGCTGCGGATCTCGATGTCGGCGCTGGCCAGGCTCAGCCCGCGCCGGCTCTGGAACCAGTCGCGCACCGCCTCCTTGGCGGCGATGCGGCCGAGCAGCCACTCCTCGCGGCGCGAGCCGGTGGCCGGCAGCGCGTAGTAGCGCGCCCGCTCGGCGCGGGTCAGGGTCATGAAGGCCAGACCGCGGCCCCAGATGCCGCCGCCCTGGTCGAGCAGGCCGTCCTCGAACGGCGCCACCCGCCGTGCGCACAGACCGGCTGGCAGAACCCCGGCCAGCCAGGGCTCGCCGAGAAAGCCGGCCGGGGGATCGAGGCGGAAGCGGTAGAAGCGCTCGGCGACGACGAAGGTCTTGTCCTCCCAGTCCTCGGCGCGCATCAGCAGCCGGCCGCTGGCGGCCTCGCGCGCCTCCACCACCGCGGCCAGCCGGTCCGGCGCCGGCAGCTGGATCTGCGCATGGCTGCGCACCGCCGTGGCGGGTGCCGCCGGCGGGGCGTAGAGGGTCAGCCGGCCGATCTGGAAGGGGAAGCAGTTGATCAGTCCGCCGTGCTGTTCCTGCAGCCAGTAGTAGAAGGTCTGGCCGAGGGCATCGAGCAGCACCGGGTCGATCTGGTAGCGCGGCGCGCGCAGCCCGGCGTGGTTCTGGTCGCAGGGCAGGGTGCTGAGCGCCATCTCGATGTCGCGCTCGCCCCAGGCCAGCAGGGCGCGGGCCGCCTGCAGCCGCGGACCATGGAACATGCCGCGCTGGTAGAGCTGGGCCGGATCGGCATTGAACCGCGGCGGCTGCCGCTGCGGCGAGGCCCAGACCAGCGGCGGTGGCGGCGCCGGATAGTGCTCGGCGAGCAGCACGCCGGCCTCGAACACCACCAGTCCCGGGGTGGCCGCGCCCTCGCCGGGCAGCCACAGGCGCACCTGCACCCGGGCCGCCTCGGTGCCGCGCGGGGCTTCCCGCCGTGCCTCGATGCGCAGCCGCAGCTGCTCGCCGCGGCCATCGGCATCCAGGGCCAGCCAGCGGCTGCCGCGGGCCTGCTCGATCGCCACCACCCGCAGTCCCGGCTGCGCCAGCAGGCTCACCGCAGCCTCGGCGCAGATCTCCAGGCTGAAGGTGAAGGGAATCACCGGAATCGCGGTGAGCGCCGGATCGCGCCGGCTGGGTGCGCCGCCGATGCCGTGATCGCGCAGGAACAGATCGCGGTCCAGCCGGTAGTCGCGCTCGATCAGCAGCTGCGTCTCGCTGCGCTCGCGCACCGTCCCCAGCAGGGGGAAGGCCGCCGCGGCGGGCTCGCCGGCCGGGCCGGGCGCAGCGGCGCCGCTGACCGCCGCCAGCACCCGCGCCTGGCTGTCGAGAAAGGCCTGCATCAGCGCGAAGTGATCGAGCAGCACGCGCTGGCGTGGATCGGCTGCGGGCTCGATCGCCGGCTCCACCGCCGGCGCCGACAGCGGACCGGGCCCTGCCACGGCGGGCGCCGCCGCCGCGACTGGCGCGGTGACCGGCAGCGGCCGGCGCCAGGCCTCGGGCAGGGTGAACACCGGCATGCGCAGCGGCGCACCCGCCGCCGCCCGGCGCGGGGCCAGCGGCCGGCGATGACGGTGCAGGGCGTCCAGATCCAGCGCATGACCGGCCAGATGCAGACCGGCCACCGCGCCGAGCAGGGCCTTGAGCCCGCCGCCGCGCCGCGCATCGGCGCTGAGCACGCGCAGCCCGGGGGCGTCGCGCAGGGTATCGGTGACGAAGCCGCTGAGGGTGGCGCCAGGACCCAGCTCGAGGAAGCAGCGGATGCCGTCGTCGGCCAGCCGCTGCAGGGTCTCGGTGAAGCGCACCGGGGCCTCCCACTGGCGGGCCGCCAGCGCGCGGATGGCGGCCGGCTCGTCGGGAAACGGCGCGGCGCTGCAGGCGCTGTACAGCCGCACCCGGCCGGGTCCGAACGGCTGCGCCTCGAAGTAGCGGCGGAAGGCCGCGGCCATCGCCGCGAAGGCCGGGGTGTGGTAGCCGCGATCAAACGGCAGGCGCTGGCAGATCGCCCCCGCCGCCGCCAGCCGCGCCTCGGCCCGCGCGCAGGCCTCAGGCGGACCGAACAGCACCACCTGGTTGGGGCAGTTGTCCATCGCCAGGCACAGCGTCGGTTCCTCGGCGAGCAGGGCCTCGCGGCTGGCCCGGTCGAGCGCGCCGACGCTGAGCAGCACCCCGCGGCCGATCTCGCCGCGCGCCTCGCACTCGCGGTAGAGCGCGTGCACGGCCTGGATCGCCTCGCCCAGCGCCTCGGCGCTCTCGTACGGGCGCACCCCGGAGACGGTCAGCGCGGTGTTCTCGCCGGTGCTGTGGCCGAGCATGGCCTGGGGCTGCACGCCGAGGTCCTCGAAGAAGGCGTGCAGGGCGAGGCTCGCGGCAAATACGCTTTCGGCGCCCACATCCATCTGATGCAGCGCCGTCTCGTCCACCGGCAGACCGGGCGGCGGATACCAGTGCGCGGCGCGCGAGGGGCTGCCGCGCCGGCGCGCGGCGGCCTCGATGAAGTCCAGCGCCGCGCGGATGCGGGGGAAGCGCAACGCCGCCTCGGCCAGCTGCCCCGGGTACTGCGAGCCCTCGCCCGGGAACAGCAGGCACAGCGGGGCCGGGTCCGCCATCACCGTGTATTCGGCGCCGCCGCGCTGGCGGAACGGCTGCCCCGCGGCCAGGGCGTCCGCCGCCCGCGCCAGCCGCTCGCGGGCCTGCGCCGGCTCCACCACCAGGGCGAGGCGATGCGCGCCGCGGCTGCTGCTGCGCTGCGCCACGGTCTCCAGCGGCTCACCGGCGGCCAGCGCCGCCTGCGCGCCGGCGAGCTGATCGCGCAGCCCGGCGAGGTCCTCGGCGGCGAAGGCCAGCAGCTCCGGCCCGGCCGGCGGCCGATGCCCCTGTACCCAGCCGCGCAGCGGTGCGCGGTAGGCCTCGAGAATGGCGTGGGCATTGATGCCGCCGAAGCCGAAGGCATTGACCCCGGCGCGGCGCGGCGTGTCGCCGCCGTGGATCCACGGCCGGGTGTCGTGATTGAGGTAGAACGGCGTGCGCGCCAGGCCCAGGGCCGGGTCCGGCTCGCCGGAGAGCAGCGGCGGCAGGCAGCGCTCGTGCAGGGCCAGCGCGGTCTTGATCAGCGAGGCGGTGGCGGTGGCCGGCAGGCAGTGGCCGATCATCGACTTGACCGCCGAGAGGGCGATCCGGGGACCGGCGCCGCGGCCGCCGAAGACCTGGGTCAGCGCTTCGATCTCGGTGGCATCGCCCACCCGGGTGCCGGTGCCGTGCGCCTCGATCAGATCCACGCTCGCCGGGTCGATCCCGCTCTGGGCATAGGCGCGCTGCAGGGCCAGCACCTCGCCCTCCAGCCGCGGCGCCAGCAGACCCTTGGCGCGACCGTCGGAGGCGATGCCGATGCCGCGGATCAGCGCATAGATGCGATCGCCGGCGGCCTCGGCATCGGCGCGCCGCTTGAGCACCAGCATGCCGCAGCCCTCGCCGAGCAGGGTGCCCTCGGCCCCGGCCTGGAACGGGCGCAGGCGATCGCGCGAGAGCGCCTGGATCTGGCAGAACTGGATGAACAGCTGCGGCGGGGTCTGCACCTGGGTGCCGCCGCAGAGCATCAGATCGCAGCGGCCGCTGGCCAGCGCCTGCACCGCGGCATCCAGCGCGATCAGGCCGGAGGCGCAGGCGGCGTCCACCAGATAGCTGGGGCCCATCAGGTCGAGGCGATTGGCGATCAGCCCGGCGATCACATTGGGGGTCAGCACGCCCACCAGATCACCGCCATAGGGCGGCAGCTGGCGCTTCAGCTCGGCCTTGAGCTGGGCCAGATCCGCGGCGCTGAAGTCCGGCCGCAGCTGGGCGATCACGCTCATCATCGGATCGAGGAACAGCCCGCGCGCCAGCATGCCGGCGAGGCCACGGTTGCCGTAGGTGCCGCGCGCCAGCACCACCCCGGCGCGCTGGCGATCCAGCGGCTGGGTCCAGTGGAGGGCGCCCCGGCCGGCCGCTTCCACCAGGCCCGCATCGAGCAGGGCCTCGCGTGCCACCTTGAGGCTGATCAGATGATCGGGATCGCTGCCGGCGGCGATGCTCGGCATGAGCCCGAGCTCGAGCGGATCGACCTGCGCCAGCTCGCCGAGAAAGCCGCCACGGGTGGTGTAGAGGCGGTCATCGGCGGTGGTATCGGCCTCGAAGTAGGGCCCGACCCAGTCGGCATCGGCCTCGCGGGTGGCATCGAGCTTGGCGCAGATGTTGCGCCAGAAGGTGCTCACATCCGGCGCCTGGGGATAGACCCCGGCCATGCCGATCACGGCGATGTCCAGCGGCTGGGCCATGGCGGCGGGCGCGCTCAGCCGGTGGTCAGGGCCGGATCGGCGCTGGTGGCGGGCCGCGTCTCGCCCCAGGGGCCGGCCCCGGCCACCAGCTCCACCTCGGCGCGCGCCCCGTACTGCCACTCGTCGAGGAAGTAGGCGCAGCCCGCCTCGAGGTCGATCGGCGTCATGCCGCGCGACCGCAGCGCCTCGCGCACCGCCGGGCTGGCCATGCCGCCGTCCCAGGGCCCCCAGTTGATCGCCATCACCCGGGTGTGGGTCCAGCGCCGGTGCAGGGTCCAGGCCAGACGGTTGAGCACCTCGTTGGCGGCGGCGTAATCGCCCTGGCCGAGGTTGCCGTAGCGACCGGCCACCGAGGTGAAGAAGGCGAGCAGGCGCAGCGACTCCGGCCGCAGATGGCGGGCCAGCACCCAGGCCGGATCCAGCTTGGTGCCGAGCACGCGGGCGAAGGAGGCCGCGCTCTTGTCGGCGAGCCGGCGGTCCTCGATCACCCCGGCGCCGTGGATCACCGCGTCGAGGCGGCCATGGCGGGCATACAGGCCGTCGATCAGGGCGCCGAAGGCGGCGTCCTCGCGCACATCGAGCACGCGGTAGTCCACCTGCGCGCCGCTGGCCCGCAGCCGCCCCAGATTGCGCCGGAGCTCGCGATCCACCAGCACCGCCTGCACGGCGCGCTCGATCTCCACCGGCCGCGGCGCCTCGCCGCGCGCCAGCCGCTGGGCCAGCAGGGCCTGACGCAGCGCCTCCGGCGTGGCGAGACCCGCCAGCTCCGCGGGCTCCGGTCCGGGCTCCGGGGTGCGCCCCACCAGCACCAGCTGCAGACCGGGCACCGCCAGCCGCTGCAGGATCTCGGCGGTGATGCCGCGGGCCCCGCCGGTGGCGAGCAGCACCTCGCCGGCCGCCGGCAGAGCCAGCCGCCGGCTGGTGCGGGCGAGCGGCAGGGCCACGGTGGCGGTGCCGAAGCGCTGGGCACCGATGTAGCCCGCCTCGGGTTCGGCATCGCGGCAGTGCGCTTCCTCCACCAGCAGACGGGCGATCTCGCCCTCGCTCTGGCCATCGAAATCCAGGGCCCGCGCCTGCACCCCCGGCACTTCCTGGCGCAGGCAGTTGAGCAGGCCGCAGAGGCCACCGCCGAGCAGGCTGCCGCGGCCCTGGGCGTCGCGCCCGAAGCTGCCGCCGAGGCGGCTGGCGGCGAGCACCCGCGCGCCCGCCAGATCCGGCTGCAGCACCTGCAGGGCATGGAACAGGCTCAGCACGATGGCCTCGCTGCGGGCCGGCGTCTCCAGCCATTCCCCGGCCGGACGGGTCTCCAGCCCCGCCAGATGCAGCAGCAGCTGCAGCGGCGGGTGCTGGGCGCGGGCCTCGGCCAGCCGCTCGCGCAGCGTCTCGGCCGGCTGCGGCTCGAGCGCCACCACGGTCAGGCCGCGGCTCTGCAGGCCGGCCAGCAGCGCACGGCGCACCGGCTCATCGGCGCCGATCACCACCGCCAGCCCGCCCAGCGACTCGCGCCCGGCCGGCAGGGGCGCCGGCCGCGAGCGCAGCTGGTAGCGCGGCAGGCTGGCGGGCGCGGCGGTCACCGCCGGCTTGGCCATGACCTCGCCGCGGGCCGGAGTCGCCGCCGCGCCGGTGGGCAGACCCTGCAGCAGCTCGAGCAGGGCGCCGAGGCTGCGGGCGCGGGTGTAGCGCTCCATCTGCGCCTTCATCGCCTCGCTGGCGGGCGCCGGCAGGGTCTTGCGCAGGGCCCCGAGGATCTCGACCCGCTTGATCGAATCCACGCCCAGATCGGCTTCGAGATCGGCGTCCAGCGCCAGCATCGCCGCCGGATAGCCGGTGCGCTCGGCGGTCAGCGCCAGCAGCCGCTCGCGCAGATCGGCGCCGCTGGCGCTCGGTGCCGGTGCCGCCGCTCGAGCGTCCGACGCCTCGCGGGACCAATCAGTAGATCGATCAGCAGATCGATCGACGACCGGCTCCCGCTGCGGCGCGGCCGGCGCTGTCACCGGTGCGGCCGTCAGCACGAGGGACCCTGCCGGCGCCGGCGGAACCCCCGCCGTGGCGGTGGCCGAGGGCAGCCCCAGGGCCTGCTGCAGCACCCGCTCCTGCAGGGCGAGGAACTGCTGCATGGTCTGCTGGTAGGCCTGCCAGGCCGGTTCGCTGAGGCCGCCGGCACGGTTGGTGGGCAGGGGGTCGGGCGTGGCCGGGGCAGAGGTCATGACGGGATCCGGAACAGGCGATGCAGCGGGTGCGAGCGCCGCGCGGGCCGCCTCGCGGGTCTCGAGGGTCAGCGCCGGTCGCTGGCCGGTGCGCCGCTCGGGGTCGTGCAGCGGCCGCGCGCAGCCGCCGCTGACCATCCACACATGGGCGGGCAGGGCGGGCGGGCCCTCGTCCAGCCGCGACAGGTCGGCGGCCTGCTGGCTGCGGCCCAGGAACAGCCGCTCCGGCTGGTTCCAGGCTCCGGCGCACCAGAGCTCGGCGAGCCCCAGCAGCAGTCCGCGCAGGCCCCCGCCGGGGCCATCGAGGGCGATCGCCCGCACCGCCTCAGTCCCCAGGGTCTGGCGCACCAGACCGCTGAGCACGCTCTTGGGTCCGACCTCGACGAACAGCTCGATGCCCGCCGCCCGCAGCCCTTCGAGCTCGTGGACGAACTCGACCCGTGACAGCAGGTGCTGGTCGAGCAGCGCCTGCGCCGCCTCCGCGGTCTGCGGGTAGGGCGCGGCGGTGACGTTGGACCACACCGCGCAGTGCGGCGGGTGGAAGGCGGTGGCGGTGATCGCCGCCGCCAGCGGCGCCTGCGCGGCAGCCACCAGCGGGGTGTGGAAGGCCCCGGCCACCGGCAGCAGGCTGGCCCGCAGACCGGCAGCCTCGAGCGCAGCCACTGCTACCTCCACCGCCGCGCGCGGCCCGGAGATCACGCACTGGGCCGGCGCGTTGTGATTGGCCAGCCGCACCGCCGGATGGGCCAGCAGGGCGGCTTCCACCGCCGCTCGCGGCGCCTGCACCGCGGCCATGGTGCCGGCCTCGCCGAGGCCAGCGGCCTCGGCCATGGCGGCGCCGCGCACCGCGGACAGGCGCAGCAGATCGGCCGCCTCGAACACCCCGGCGGCATGCAGGGCGCTGTACTCGCCATAGCTGTGTCCGGCGCAGGCCTCGGCGCTCAGGCCCAGGCGGGTGAGCAGACGCAGCAGGCCCAGGCTCATGGCGCCGATCGCCGGCTGCGCATAGCGGGTGTCGGTGAGCGCCGCGCGCTGGGCGATCTCGCTGGGCTCGTCGAAGGCCGCCGGCGGCAGCAGGCGCCGGCTCAGGCGTTCGCCCAGCAGCGGCAGCAGCAGGGCATCGGCCTGCTCATAGGCCTGATGCAGCTCCTCCACATACAGGGCGAGCTCGCCGCCCATGCCCGGGTATTGCGAGCCCTGACCCGGGAAGAGCAGGGCCGTGCGCGGGGCCTGCGCCGGCACCTGGTCGTTGAAGCGCAGGGCGGTGGTCGCCGCCGGGGTGGCGACGCCGCCCAGCCAGTCCTCGAGGCGGCTGGCGAGCTCGGTGATCGAGGCGGCCACCACCGCCAGGCGCAGCGGCTGGTCCGCGCGCACGCTGCCGGCGAGTGCCCGCGCCAGCGCAGCGGGCGCCACCGGCGTGCGTGCCAGCGCCGGCAGCAGGCCGCGCAGGCGGGCCTCCAGCGCGCCGCGATCCGCGGCGCTGAACAGGAACAGCTCCTGCGGCCAGTCGCCACTGCCGGCGGGCGGCTGGGTCGGCCGGTATTCCTCCAGCACGGCGTGGAAGTTGGTGCCGCCGAAGCCGAAGGCGGAAACCGCGGCGCGCCGGGGGATGACGGGGTCGGCGAGCCAGGGCCGCGGCTGGCGCAGCAGATAGACCGGGGCATCGGCCTCGGCGATCGGGGCGATCGGGCGCTCCACGCCGTGGTGCGGCGGCAGGCAGCGGTGGTGCAGGGCCAGCGCGGTCTTGACCAGACCGGCGGCGCCAGCGGCGGCCTTGGTGTGGCCGAGCAGGGTCTTGACCGAACCGAGCGCCACCGAACGCGGCGCCGCCTCGGCGGCGCGCAGCACGCGGGCGATGGTCTGCGCCTCGGTGCGGTCGCCGACCGGCGTGCCGGTGCCATGCGCTTCCACCAGGCCCAGCGTCGCCGGCGAGAAGCCGGCCTTGGCATAGGCGCGTTCCAGGGCCCGCATCTGGCCCTCGACGCGCGGCGCGGTCAGGCCCAGGGCGCGGCCATCGCTGGAGCCGGCGGTGGCCTTGATCACCGCATAGATGCGATCGCCATCGGCCTCGGCCTCGTGCAGGCGCTTGAGTGCCACCATCACCACCCCTTCGGAAATGGCGATGCCATCGGCGCTCTCGTCGAAGGCGCGGGGCGCGCCGCTGGGGGAGAGCGCCTGGGTCTTGGCGAAGGCGGTGAAGGCGAAGGCCGACTGGGTGGTGTCGAAGCCGCCGGCCAGCACCAGGCTGCTGCGGCCGGATTCGAGCTCCTGGACCGCCAGGTGGATGGCGGCGAGCGAGGAGCCGCAGGCGGCGTCCACCGTGAAGTTGACTCCGCCGAAATCCAGGCGGTTGGCGACCCGCCCGGCGGCGACATTGAGCAGGGTGCCGGCGAAGGACTCCTCGGTCCACTCCGGCAGACGCTCCCAGACCTCGGGCGAGAGCTGCTCGACGAAGCGCGGCAGTTCCGCCCGCATGGCGTACTGCTGGCCCAGATCGCCGGCGCCACCGCCGGCGCCGAGAATCACCGCGGCCTGGGCGCGATCAAAGCCGCCCTCGGCATAGCCGGCATCCGCCAGCGTGCGCGCCGCGCATTCCAGGGTCAGCAGCTGCAGCGGGTCGATCGACTTCATCGACGCCGGTGGAATGCCGTAGCGCAGCGGATCGAAGGCGATCTCGTCGAGAAAGCCGCCCCAGCGCGAATAGATCTTGTCGCGCGCCTTGGGGTCGGCGTCGTAATAGAGCGCGGTGTCCCAGCGCTCGCGCGGCACTTCGCGCAGCACCCGGCGCTGGCTGCACAGCAGCGACCAGTAGGCGCCCGGCGACTCTGCCCCCGGCAGCAGGGTGCCGATGCCGATCACCGCGATGTCCGACGGCCGCGCCGCGGTGGCAGCCGGCGCCGGCGCCAGCCGTGCCAGCCGCGCCTGCGCCCCGCGGCAGACCTGCTCGTGCAGGGCGAGCACGGTGGTGGGCTGATCCCGCAGCGTCGCCACCTGGCCGATCATGTACATGCCGGCTTCGCGCTGACGGGTCTCGGGCACCGTCTCCAGCGCGCCGTCTGCGCGGCGTTCCAGCCCCTTGCTGGCCAGCCGCAGGCGACCGAGGTTGAGGGCTTCCAGCGCATCGCGCAGGGCCTCGCCACCCAGGCCCTCGGCGAGCAGGCGGCGACGGGTGGCGGCGAAGTCCTCGACGAAGGGGGTGACCACGCAGCGCGAGGCATGGCCGGGGCCGGACTCCAGGTTGACCGTGCGGGTGCAGCCGAGGGCGGCGGCCTGGAAGGCTGGCACCACGGCGCCGGACTCGACGATCTCGCGGGTGAACAGATAGGCGGTGCCCATCAGCACGCCGACCTTCATGCCGCGCGCCACCAGCGGGGCCACCAGGGTGGCCAGCAGCGCCGCGGAGAGATCGTCATGCAGGCCGCCGGCGAACAGCAGGTGGATCTGCTTCTCCTCGCCCGCCGGCGTCTCGCTCAGCAGCAGCTCGACCATCGCCTCCCACAGCGGCAGGCTGGCCAGCGGGCCGACATGCCCGCCGCACTCGCGGCCTTCGAAGACGAAGCGCCGCGCGCCCTGTTCCAGGTACAGCCGCAGCAGCGCCGGGGCCGGCGCGTGCAGATAGGTGGTGATGCCACGCCCCTCGAACGCCGCCGCCTGATCCGGCCGCCCGCCGGCGATCAGGGCGAAGCGTGGCGGATGGCGCCAGATCGCCTCGCACTGTTCGGCGCGCAAGGCCTCGGGTGCAAAGCCGAGCAGGCCGACGCCCCAGGGCCGCTCCCCGCACTGGGCGTGGGTCTGCTCAAGCAGGCGCTCGACCTGGGCGCCGGGCAGCAGGGCCAGCGCGAGGAAGGGCAGGGCACCGCCCGCCGCCACCGCCGCGGCAAAGCCGGGGTGGTCGGAGACCCGGGTCATCGGTCCCTGGGCCAGCGGATAGGGCGTGCCATGGGAACGGGCCAGCGCGCTGCCGGCATCGAGCGCGCGCTGCTCGCGGGCCTGCTCGCCCTGCAGCCGGGACTGGCGGCGGATCGCCCGCAGCAGCTCGGGCAGGCGCCGGTACTGGCGGGCATAGACCGCGGCGAGGCCGATCGCCTGTCCCAGCGGCAGCAGCGGGGTCTCGCCAGCAAAGCCCAGCCGGGCGTCGAAGGCAGCGCGGAAGCGCGCCGCCGGCCAGCCCTCGGCTTCGGCCGTTCGGGCCAGCCGCTCGGCCTCGCGCAGGGTTTCGCTGCCGGCGCGCGCCCAGGCCCGGCAGGGCGCACCCAGCGCCTCGCCATAGAGCTTGCACTCGGCCCCGTTGAGGCGGGCGAGATCGGCGCGCAGCGGCGCCGGCAGCGGCGATTCCTCCAGCAGCCACAGGGCATCGTCGAGCACCAGGCCCACCGCGCCGGCCAGACGCAGGGCGGCGGCCCCGCGCAGCGCCGCACCGCCCTGGAACAGATAGGGGCAGGACAGCCGTGCGGCGGCCTTCTGCAGCAGCACGAAGCCGCCATCCTCGCCGACCCAGCCGCCCGCCTCGTGGGCCCGCAGCACCAGGCCGTCGCCGGTGCCGGCCAGCGCCTCGGCGCTGTCGATGTCCGCCACCTCCAGCCAGCGCTCGCCGGGGCAATCGGCGAGCGCCGCCAGCAAGCCGCGCAGGGCAGTGACATCGGGCGCGGCGAGGATCAGCCGCAGGCCCGCCGGGGCGGCCTGGGCCAGCAACTCGCGGGCCAGCGGCAGCTGCGCCGGCGTCAGCCGCAGCCCGGCGCGTCCCTGTGCTTCCTCGCAGAGCGCCTGCCACTGGCACCGCACCGCCGGGTGGGCGTCGGCCGGGGCATGGGCGAGGTCGAGCAGACCCTCGGCACCGGCGCGGCGCGCGGCCAGGGCCAGCGTTGCCTCACCGAGGCCCGCCGGTGTCAGGCAGAGCAGATCAAAGCGCGTTGGCTGGTTCACAGGACCCGACCCCCTTGCGGCGCGGCGCGTGGCCGCCGCCCTCACTTCTTGACGCCTTCGAGAAACGGCACTTCCAGGACTTTCTCGTGGACGATCGGCCCGTGGCCGAAGTAGCCGTTCTCGCCGAAGCACTCCCCGTGATCGGCGGTGACGATGAAATGGGTGCCGACCGGGGCCTTGGCGATCAGGGCGTCGAGCAGGGCATCGACATGCTCCACGCAGCGGATCTGCTGCTGGTGCAGCTCGCGCATCTGGCCGGCATCGAAGAAGCGCTCCTGGGTGCTGGCGCCGAGCTCGTCATCCAGGCGCTTGAACACGCCGTGCACGCCGGAGATGTGCGGCAGGCTCGCGCCGTCCAGCATGTAGGGGTAGTGGGTCTCGCCGAGGTTGCAGAAGTAGAACTGCGGCTCGTCCTCGTCGAACTCGATGGACTCGATGATGCCGCCGAAGTCGTTGTGGTCGGCCATCAGACGGTAGTCGTCGAAATGGCGGTTGAGATGCGAGGTGGGATTGAGCACCGGCAGCGAGACCCGGGCACAGGTGCGGTAGCCCTCGTCCTGCAGCACCTTGGGCAGCGACAGCTGGGGGATGAAGCTCTTGAAGGAGAGACCGTCGATGCCGAGCCGGTCCACCCATTTCACGAAGTCCTGCTTGTAGACCTCGGAGGCGAACACGCCCTGCGGACTGGTGTGGGGAATCATCCCCATCAGGTAGGTGTAATGGGAGGGCGAGGTCCACGAGGCGAAGGCATAACGGCGCTCCCCGTGGCCCAGCCGGTCCATGTTGGGGCGACGCGCGGCCTGCCAGCTGTCGAAGCGGCAGCTGTCCATCACCAGGAAGATCAAGTTCTTGCCGCGCATGCGCCGGGACGGGTGAGTTGTTTTTGCCAGCGCAGTATCGCCAGCCCTCCCGGCCCGACCGCAGGGCGAAACGCACCCGCGGCGTCCCCGCGGGACGCGCGCCGGTGTCAGACAAACGCCGATGAATCCTGAGAGCGCTTTCAGCTCTCGCGCTGGAGACGGCCTACGCCGGCAGCGTGCGCACGCGGTCGCGGTGCCAGCGGAAGATCTGGTGCTGCAGGCGCTCCTGCTGGGCCGGGCTCAGCCGCAGGAAGCGCAGGCCCAGACGGGTGCCGCGCAGCAGCTTGAGGGTGGAGCGCAGCTCGGTATCGGCCTGCAGACGCAGCGGGCCGACATCCAGCTCACAGGCGAGCTGGCTGCCGATGCTGCTCTCCAGCGGACCGCTGACCCGCAGGCCGACACCCAGCTCGGAGACATCCAGCAGCTGCCCCTCGCGGGTGAGCAGGCCGTCGCGGATGCGCGCCTGTCCGGGCCCCTCGTCGCAGCGGATGCGCAGGGCGGCGCGCCGCTGCAGGCAGCTCAGGCGTTGCGGGAACTCCAGCTGCCAGCGCGAGGCGCTGTCCGTGCGCAGGAAGCGGCTGCGGAATTCCACCAGGGCACCGTCGATGCGCAGGCTCAGCAGCAACGGGGTGCCGCTGGCCGGCGGCGGGGTGGGCGGGGCATCGATCCACAGCGAGTGGCTCAGCGGATCGGAGCCGAGGATCAGACAGCTGGCGCCCTTGCTGGCGTTGAGGCTGCGCAGGCTCACCGGTGCGCGCAGGCTCTGCGCCAGCAGCAGCCAGCGGTGGATCTCCGCGGGCAGGTCCAGATGCTGGACGGCGCTCATGAGACGCCCAGCACCCGCGGTCCGGCCTGCCATTGCAGCTGACCGCCGCGGCCATAGGCGCTCGCCGGGCTGGGCGAGCGCTGACCGAGCAGATGGTGCAGGCCCTGCTCGGCCTGGCGGCGGCGCAGGGCCAGGGCCGTGGCATTGCGCTGGTTGAGCTGGCGCAGCTGCTGGAACTGCTGTTCGAGCTGGCCGGCGAGGCCGGCGCCCAGCTGGCGGTGCAGAAAGGCCCGCGGGCCGAGGCTGGCGCGCTGGGCTTCGCGCAGCCAGTGTTCA
>DASUDX010000065.1:0-8457 GCA_036275365.1 Nevskiaceae bacterium
CAGATTGGCGGCGGTGGTGTAGCGGGCGGCGTAGCTGAAGATGCTCTTGTCCGGCGTGTCCTCGCTGTACTGGTCGAGCTGGGCCACCCAGCGCTCGATATGCGGGATCACCCCCGGGTCCACCGCGAACACCAGCACCACATTGAGCGCCGAGACCGGCAGCAGGATGATCGGATAGCGCGCCCCCGGCTGGGTCGGTGACCAGTTGACCGGCGGCATCGAGTAGCCCTCGGCGGCGAGGATCTCGGTGAGGCGCTTGGCGAGCTCCTCCGCCGACCAATAGGTGGGAGCGAAGCGCGCACTGGCGCGTCCGGCCATCAGCGGCCGATCGAGAATCTTGATGGCCTCCACCGCGGCCGCCACATGCTCCGGCGACCCGCTGAGCACCACGGCATTGCGGGCGGCGTCCTCCTTGACCGCTACCCGGCCCTCGAAAAGCGTGCTGATCCAGCCGGCCACCTCGTTGTTGCGCACCGCCCCGAGCTCGACCAGCTGGAACAGCGGGCGCAGGCTCTGCGGGGTCTCCGGCAGGGCCGCGCCGCGGGCAATCTCCGGCAGATAGCCGGCGCGGCTGGAATCCGCGGCCACCCGCACCAGCTCGCCCTCGTCGATCAGGGCCACGCCATAGGACTTCAGCAGCTGCTGCACCGCATCGGCCACCTGCCGGCGGGTCTGCCCGGGCGGCATGCGGAAGGTCACCACATCGCGGCGCTGCATCACCTCGGGATCGACCGTGACATTGCGGCCGAGGATGTCGGCCAGCACGGTCTGCACCAGGGCGGCGAGCGGCACCTGATCGAAGGTGGCGTACTCGCTGAGTCCGCCCTCGTTGCGCACCTGGATGCGCCCCCCGCCTTCGCCGACCGTGCTGCGGCTGCGTCCGCCGGGCACGGTCGGGGGCGGTGCCGGCTCGCGGGTCAGGGCGGCCTCGCCGGTGATCACCCCTGCCGCATCGCTGCGTGGCGTGAACACCATCGGCGGCGGCAGCAGCGGATCGCTGGCACAGGCGGCCAGCAGCGCGGCGGCCAGGGGCAGGAGCAGGATGCGGTGCGGCTGAGGGGGATGGGTGTTCATGAGGGACGGTTGACCGGTATCCACACGCGCTGGCCTTGGGGGTCGCCCACCTGCACACGGTGGCGGTCGATGGTGAGGATGGTACGACCGTCCGGCAGTGCTTCGCCGTTGCCGAGCTTGCCCACGCTGCCGTCGTCGCGCTGGATCAGCGCATAGCGGCGGCCGCCGAAGCCGTAGACCCCGAGCAGGCGCCAGCCAGCGGTCGCCCCGGCCGCTTCGTCGGTCACCGCCAGGGTGGTCTCGCGCTGGCCCCAGAGATCGGACAGCAGCAGCAGCTGGACATCCGCCTCGCCACTGCTGCGTTCGGGCAGGCTCGGCAGCGCCGGATAGGATTCCGGCACCACCGGGGCCAGCCGCCCGCCGGGGTTGCGCGGCAGCAGCAGGATCAGCGCCACGGTCAGGCTCAGGGCGAGCAGCCAGAGGGCGGCCAGGCGTCGCGACTCGCTCATTCGACCTCCATCCGGGCGCCGACCAGAAACAGCGCATTCACCTGCAGCTCGACGCTCGCCGGCTGGCCGGCCCGCCACTGCAGCTGGTCGATCCACAGCCAGCGCGGATCGGATTCGACCAGCGCCAGCAGATCGGCCAGGCGGGCCACATCGGTGTTCAGGCGCAGCCGCGCGCGGCCAACGCGGAACTCGGCAGGCAGCGGGGGCTGGCCGGCAGCGGCATCGGCGCTTTCGATCCGCACCTCCATCTCGCTGGCACGCAAGCCCAGCTCGGCCAGCTGCTGATTGAGCCAGTCCTGCAGCACCGCCTGCAGCCGGCCCTCGCTTTCCTCCCGCCAGGCGCGCTCGCGGTAGCGGGCCAGCAGGTTGACCGCCTCCTGCTGGATCTGCGGCCATTGATCGGCTTCGCGCAGCTGCTCCAGCCGCGCCCACTCGCGTGCGGCGCGCAGCCTTTGCTTCTCCTGCTGAGCCACTGCTTCATCGAGGGTCAGCAGCGCCGCCACCCAGACCAGCAGACCGGCCAGCAGCAGGCCCGCCTGCAAGCGACGGTTGCTGCGCACCTCGCTGCGCCAGTCAGCCATTGACCGGCTCCAGCGGGATGACCTCGGCCGCCCCGTCGCCGGGCAGCGGCACGGCCTGGGGCAGCGGAGCGGCCGCCGGAGGGGCCGCCGGTGCCGGCCCAGGGGCCCGTGGGCCCACCTCGGCAACCAGCACCAGCACATCGGGGTCGCCGGCTTCCGGCTGCTCGCGCAGCCGCGCCAGCCAGCCACCGTTCTCGAGAGCGCTGACGAAGGCCGCGCGCGAAGCCCCGGCCGGCATCCTCAGCTTGAGACGCAGGCTGCGTCCCTGCAGCTGCAGCTCCTCGACACGGGTGCCGGTCGAGGGCAGCTGTTCGGTGAGATGGCCCAGCAGCAGCAGGACCGGGACCGGATTGACGGCCTGATCGAAGGCCTGCAGCGCGGGCAGCAGGCGCAGGGTCTGCTCGCGCGCGGCGACGATGCCGGCCGCCTGCTCGCTGACCGCCTGGCTGCGCGCCTCGAGTTCACGGGTCTCCCCGCGCAGGCTGAGGTAATCCCGCAGCAGGGCGGCGCTGAAGGCGATCAGGATGAACAGACCCGCCGCCAGCAGGCCGGCGGCCAGACGCTGCAGGGGCAGACGGGGGCGAGACAGCCGCTGCAGGGCCGGTCCGGCGTCGAGCAGGGCTGCGCGCCGCCGCGGCGGCAGCGGCACCGGGCCCGGCGGCTGCCCACAGGACCGGCAGAACAACGCCCACTCGCCCTCCCCAGGGGTCTGCATCCACCAGCGACTGGCGCGCAGGCCCTGGGCGTCCCACCACTCTCCCTCGACGCCCTCCAGGGCTTCGAACAGGTGCAGGCCGGGCGCCGGACGGGCGCAGGCCAGCGTTTCCGGATAGACCCGTCCCGGCGGCGGCAGGCCCACCGAGCGGCAGCGCTCGAGCAGGGCCGCCTGATCCCAGGCCCAGACCCAGGCCACGCCGTCCTGCCAGCGCGCCACGGCATCGCTCTGGGCGAAGGGCTGCCAGCCGAGCAGCTGCACTTTCAGATAGGCCGCGATCTGGCCCTCGTTGAGCCCTGCCGGCAGGTCGTAGCGACGGAACCGGCACAGCGAGCGCGCCAGGACATGCGCCGCGCGGCCGCCAGCCGGAGCCACCTGCACGCCGTCGCGGACGTGCACATGGCTGCTCTCAAGCCGGGGCGGAGGCTGCCAGTACGACCGGAAGGTCTGGGACAGGGGCGTCGCTCGCATCAAGGAAGGATCGGGGGATGCGCCGCAGCCGGAGGATCTTCCAGGGCGTATCCGGTGAGCCGGGAGTCAGCATCAGATGATATTCCATCGCCAGCGGGACCTCCTGATGCCAGAGCCGCAGGCGATAGAACAGCCCGGGATAGAAGCCGGGCGGATCGTTGTCGACCACGATCCCGCTCAGCTGCAGCACCTGGGCGGCGCTGGCCAGCGGCTGCTGTTCGCGCCAGTCCAGCAACCGGCGCACCCCCTCCGGACTGGCCCCTGGCATCGCCAGCAGGATCGCCGCGGGAGCGGTGTTGGGATTGAGCCAGCCATCGCGCACCACCGAGAACCAGCGGTCCGGATCCTCGACCAGACGCGGCTGCGCCCGCCAGGCCGGGATGTTGCGCAGCTCGTCGGCCGCCAGCGGCCAGTCGTTGCGCGGCGGGGGCAGGCCCGCCTCTGCATAGGCCTCGGCTTCCGCGCCCTGCAGACGGTGGAGCGAATCCCGGTCCTGATAATCGGCAAGCTGGTCGATCAGCGGCTCGATCTGCTCGTCGGCGATCCCCTGCTGCAGCAGCCAGCGGCGCAGCACGGGCAGGTCGGGCTGCACCAGGCTGATCAGTCCGCGCTCGTCCTGCAGGCTCAGCCGGACCCGCCCGTAGGCGTAGGCACGCCCATCGATGCGCAGACGCGCCGGGCCTTCACCAAAGCCGAGCGGCGTCAGCGGCTGGGTGACCAGATGAAAGAGCAGCTGCTCGCGCGCGTCGGCGAGCTCGCCCTCGGCCTCGGTCCAGTCCACCCAGCGCTGCAGGGAGGCGCGTCCCTCGCCGGCGCGCAGATCAATGCGGCTGGCAATCAGCGTGAGCAGCACCAGTCCGAGCAGGCAGCTGAGCAGCACATAGCCCGGGCTCGGCGGAGCCGGCCTCATGGAGAGACCCCGGCGCGGCCGATCATCGGGTTCTGCGAGGCGGCGATGCTGACCATCAGATCGAGGTCCTGCTCGACCTCGAGACGGATGGCACGGGGCAGGGCGAGCAGATCGGCGATCTGCCGTTCCGCCGCATCCACTGGCTCGGGGGGCCACTGATCGAGCCAGCGGCCATCCCGATGCCGGTACTGCCACCGCGCCGGGCCGGCAAGACGCGCCAGCGGAACGGGGCGCGGGTTGGCCGAGGCATCCTCGCCGACCAGCTCCAGCCGCGAGCCATCTCCCTCGCGGACGATCCGCAGGCGAAGCCAGCGCCCGCCGCCCACCGGTTCCGTCGCCTCGGCCGGGAACCAGCCCTGCAGGTGCTCCGCGGTGCCTTCGAAGCGTCGAGGATCCTCGCGGTTGACGGTGGCGAGGCTGGCGAGCAGCAGCCGCAGGCGCGCCTGTTCCAGCTGGCGTTCGGCCTGCGGCCCGCGGGCATCGGCGAGGCGGCGCTCGGTCTGGGCGCTGAACCACAGCGCCTGCCAGACCAGACCGATCACGCTGGCCACCAGCACCAGGGTGACCAGCATCTCGATCAGGGTGAAGCCAGGCGCGGCGGGCCGTCGCTCAGTCACCGGCGGCACCGCCCAGGTCGAGCGGATCGCGCTCCTGTCCGATGCGCAGCCGCAGGCTGCGCTCGATCAGCTCGCCACGGTCGTCGCGCAGCCATAGCTCGACCTGATAGAGGGCGACACGGAACGGGGTGCGGGTGCCACCGGG
This sequence comes from Nevskiaceae bacterium, assembly GCA_036275365.1. Taxonomy (GTDB): domain Bacteria; phylum Pseudomonadota; class Gammaproteobacteria; order Nevskiales; family Nevskiaceae; genus DASUDX01. The sequence goes on from DASUDX010000065.1 coordinate 4,963, forward strand.
AAGGGGCTGCACCTCGCGCGGGCTCTCCAGCGGGCGGGCCCGCCATTCCAGCACCAGGCCCTCATCGAGGCGCTGCTGTCCCTGGGGGGCGCTCATCGGGTTCAGGCTGTCCAGCCACTGCTCGGCCAGCTGGCGCTGGCGCAGGCGCTGCTCGCGCAGCTCCAGGGCGGACAGGCTGCGCAGACTGGTGTTGATCCAGCTGTAGAGCACCAGGGTGCCCGATACCAGCAGGGTCAGCGCCACGACGGCCTCCAGCAGGCCGAATCCCGACGGGAGCCCGCGCCTCACGGCCGGCCTTCGGGCTGTCGATCGAGCCGGCCATTGGGAGCGGTGATCCGCCACACGGCAACGGCACGGCTCCCCTCCATGACCGCGATCTCCCCACCACCGGTGTAGCCCAGGCTGCTGTAGTGGACCGGCGTCGAGGTACGCAGCGTCCACGCCCGGCCAAGCTGCCCGGCGGGATCGAGGGCCTGGTCGAGATGCAGCGAACGGCCCTCGAAGAAGGCCTGCTCGGGCAGCCGTTCGATCGCCAGTGCCAGCGCGTCCAGCGCGGCGCGTTCCTCGGCGGCCTCGGCCCAGCGCATCAGCCGCGGCGCAGTGACCCCGGTGGCCAGGGCCAGCAGGGCCATCACCACCAGCAGTTCCAGCAGCGTGAATCCGCGGGCAACCGGACGCCGCGAGCGATCGGGGGACCGCCCGCTAGCGCTGGGCGGGAAGGATGCCGATATCGGCCGCATCGCCTTCGCCACCTTCCTGGCCGTCAGCGCCCAGCGAATAAAGCGCGAAGGGTTGCCCGTTGGCGCCGGGGATCGCATAGCGATAGTCATTGCCCCAGGGATCGGCGGGAACGCTGTCCTCGAGATAGGGGCCGCGCCATTTGGCGGCCGCCGCGGGATCGGCAGGCGGGTTGTCGAGCAGGGCCAGACCCTCGGCGGCGCTGGGCAGCCGGCCCAGGTCCAGCCGCAGGGTCTCCACCGCGCCGCGCAGCATCTTGGCCTGGGCCTGCGCGGCCTGAACCTTGGACGCATCCAGTCGGGAAAACAGCTTGGGACCCACCAGCCCCGCCAGCAGGCCGATGATCACCATCACCACCAGCAGCTCGAGCAGGGTGAAGCCGCGTACGGAAAGAGGCAAGCGATGCATCGTAGGGATCCAGGAAACCGGCGGGCACCATGCCCGCCGTCGCTCAGCGTGAACCGACCAGCTGGTCGAAGCCCGCTTCACCGGTGGTCGTGTTCAAACGCACCTGGACGCCGGACACGCGACCGGGGAAGGTATCGAACAGCAGATAGGCGCCATCCGCCGGGGCAACGCAGCCGAGATCAGCGCGGGTGAAGCTCACCGCCTGCTGCACCGGCAGGGTCCCGGTCTTCACCTCCAGCGCCAGCCCGCCAGGCCCGATGCAGTCGATGAAGTAGGGCACCGGGACGGTATCCAGATTGATCACCTGGACGAAGTTCTGGATGTTCGATTTGTTGTTGAAGAACAGATAGGGAATCTTCAGTTCCGCGCCATTGCGGCGGATCAGGCCGAGCAGACCGTTCAAGCTGGCCGGCACGCTGCTCCCCGCCACCGGGGCGAGCTCGACGGTGGCGGCGACATCCTGACGGACCCGGCGGACCAGCCCGTTCACGCGATAACAGAGTGCGGCGCCATCCAGCGCCGTGGTGCCGGTATTGAAGATGATCTCGGTGCTGCTGCGACTGGCCGGATTGATGCCGGCGGCGCAGTCCGGATTGAGGTCGTTATCCAGGAAGATCTGGCTGTCGGCGGCGCTGCCCAGATCGGTGGCATTGATCTTCAGCCGGGTCCCCGCACCCACCAGATTCCCCAGCGCCACATCGCCGCCGTTGAGATTGGAGATGCCCGGGGTGACATCGAAGCGCAGCAGTCCCAGCTGGGTCAGCTGGTTGGTCAGGAAACCATCGTTGGCCTCGAAGTTGGGCGCGAAGCGGCGGAAGGTGTCCTTGATGTTGAGCGTGGTGAGCTGGGTGGCCAGGGCAAAGCGCAGCGCCGGCGCGGTACGCCCGAACGGCGCGAACTGGGTCTCCAGCGGCAGGGTGAGGGCGCTGGCATTGGCCGCGCTGTCGAACAGGGTGTAGCGGATCTGCCGGGCGGCGGCCGTGGTACCCGTCACCCGCACGCCATTGGACCCGCCGGAGCCGAGATCGAACTCGATGCGAGCGCCCTGCGGAAACTCGGCAAGGGACAGGGCACGGAAGGTGACCGAACTCGATCCGGCCGTGCCACCCGCCTCGATGGTGATCAGCACATTCAGAACGCCGTTGGTCGCCGGGTTCAGCAGCCGCAGATTGTTGGCCTGAACCGCACCGTTGAACTGCCCCTCGAGCACATCGAAGCGCAGGAAGCGGGTCTGGAACTCGGTCATGCCGAACCCCAGGGAGCCGACCACATTCAGACCATCATCGGTGATCGCGGCACCCGGCTGCGCCAGCTCCTCGGCATAGACCCGACTGGGAGAAACCACGGTGAGCGCGTGGACGCTCAGGCTGGCAAGACCGAGGGCCATTCCCAGCAGACAATGCGGCGCGCGAAACCTAAGCATGACGTGCTCTCACGAGGTGGACGCTCTCCCGTGTCGACGACAGCGGCTGTCGTGGCGCCGCGGAAGATGCTGATGGTCGAAATATAGTGCAGAACCCTGAGGGTGGCATCTGCTTTGTCCTACGCCGAGCCGGGCATTCAGGACGCCGGCCCAAACAAAAAGGGAGGACGGCGAACCGTCCTCCCAGGTACTGCTCAGCGCGGGGTGGGCAAGCCCACCCGTCGGCTGTCTTACTCGCTGCCCACCGCGGTGTCGAAGCCGGACTCGCCGGTCGAACCGTTGGTGCGAACCATCGTGCCGATCACGTTGCCGCGAGCGGAGTTGATGGTGAAGATCGCCGTGTTGGAGCTGGCCGGGCAGCCGATCGCGGCGCGGTCAAGCGACAGCGAGCGGTTGGCCGGAACCGTGCCGGGGGTGCCGGCAGCGGAGGCAGCGCCATTGGACAGGCAGGTCACGGTGTACGGCGCCGCGATGCTGCTGTTGTTGGACAGGTGCACGAAGGTCACCAGGCCCGACCGGTTGGAGAACAGGTAGGGAACCTTCAGCACGGTGCCGTTCTGGATAAACGTACCCACCGGGAGACCGGCCGGGTCGACAGTGGTAGCGCCACCAGCAGCGGTCAGGTCAACCGCAGCGGTGAACGTCTGGGCAGCAATCTGCGGCAGGTTGTTCGGAGCGGGCGCCACGTCATAGCAGAGGCTTGCACCGTTGAGCGGCATCGGCCCCGCGAGCGTCGTAACCCCGATGTTGAACACACGGGTCGTCGCACTGGTGCTGGTGGGAGCGAAGGTCGACGTGTTGCACTCAACGCCATCGTTGTCATTATCAATAAAGACGGCGGTAGCCGAGCCGAAATTCGCACCGGTCACGGTGAGGGTCACCGGAGCCTGGACCAGGTCAGCCAGGGTCACCTGCACACCGTCCAC
>DASUDX010000066.1:0-23726 GCA_036275365.1 Nevskiaceae bacterium
CCGCCTACATCAGCAGCGCCTACTGGTTCACCGCCTCGACCTCGTTCGCCAACCCGGCGGTGACGCTGGCGCGGGCGGCCACCGATACCTTCGCCGGCATCCGCCCGGCCGATGTGCCGGGCTTCATCGGCGCCCAGCTGATCGGCGCCGGCCTGGCGGCGCTGACGGTGCGCGCCCTGCTCGGTCCGCGGACAGCGGCGAAAGCCCCAACTGATAACAGTTGGGGCTTCAGTATTGGTGGAGGCGGGGGGAATTGAACCCCCGTCCGACGATGCTCCGCCCTTGGCTCTACATGCGTAGCCCGCTCTTTGGTTTTGGTCGCCGGGTACCGGAGGGGCACGAAAGCCCGGCGCTTATCCGCTCTAGGGTTTTAGTGGTTCAGCCAGCGGCCTGCCTGTCCACGAGTCGGTAAGAGTCGACGGCAGCTTCCGGGGTACCGACACCACCGGGGCTGCCGCTCACCGGATTAAGCGGCGAGGGCGTAGTTCGCGTCGTTCGCAACTAGCTTGTTTGCGGGCCGTTTAACGAGCAGACCAGCAGCTCGGCATGCACCTCGGGTTTCACGACCGCCGTCGAAGCCATGTCGCCCCCGAAGAGCGCTGAGACTACCACGGATGGCGGGTGGTTCCCCGGGGCGGCCGCACCGCTCGCCGGCTGCCGCCAGCCCGGTTAGGCTCCCCCCATGCGCCTGCTCGCCGCCCTCGCCGATCGTCTGCTATGCCTTGCCCTGGCGGTGGGCGCGGCGCAGTTCCCGCTGTACTACGCCCAGTATCTGACCGTGGTGGCAGGCGCCCAGGCCGAGGCCAGCCGCCGCTACGAAGCCCTGCGCAGCGCCGCCGAGGCGCTGGGCCTGGAGGTGGAGACATTCGTACGCCGCCATGAGCAGAACGGCGATGCGGTGTTCCAGGCCTCCGGGGCTCTGCACCGCGACACCCTCAGCCGCCACGCCGCGCTGAGTGCGGCGCTGGCCGAGCTGCGCGAGGCCCCGGCCTGGGCCCAGCCGCTGCGGCTGGCCCGGCATTACGACGCCGATCTCGCCGCGGCGGTCGAGTTCCAGCCCGGCCTGCCGCTGAGCGTGGCCGGTGCGGCCTGGGCGGGCCTGGGCCTGCTGCTGGCGATGCTGATCTCGGCCACGCTCGGCTGGCTGTGGCGGCGCCCGCCCCTGCCGGTCCGCGCCTAGGAGCGCAGCCCCTTCTCCTGCATCACCATCGCCGCCATCTCCTCGATGGACATGCTGGCGGAGTTGATGAAGGGAATGTTGTGGCGGCGGTAGAGCTGCTCGGCCTGACGCAGCTCGTAGGCGCATTGCGCCAGCGAGGCGTACTTGGACCCCGGCCGGCGCTCGTTGCGCACCTGCTGCAGCCGCTCCGGATCGGAGGTCAGCCCGAAGCACTTGGCCTCCAGCCCCTGCAGGGTCTTGGGCAGGCGCAGGGTCTCCAGATCGTCCTCGGTGAGCGGGAAGTTGGTGGCAAAGATCGCGTGCTGCAGGGCCAGGTACAGCGTGGTGGGCGTCTTGCCGCAGCGCGAGGGGGCGATGAGGATGACATCGGCCCGGGTCAGATCCCGCACGCTCTGGCCGTCGTCATGCTCCATCGCGTAGTTCATCGCCTCGATGCGCGCGCTGTAGCGACGGCCGTCAGCCACGCCGTGGGCGCGGCCGCGCGCGTGGGTGGAGGTGACGCCCAGCTCGGCCTCGATGGAATGGATGTGGCTGTCGAAGAGGTCGATGAACAGGCCGTTGACCGCACGCAGCACGGTGCGGACCTCATCGCTGACCGTGGTCGAAAACACGATCGGCCGCTCACCCTGTTCGGCCACATGATTGATGAACGAGAGGGTGTTGCGCGCCCGCTCCACGGTGGTGATGAAGGGCAGCGTGGTCTTCTTGAAATCCACCGCGTCGAACTGGGTGAGCAGGGTGCTGCCCAGGGTCTCGGCGGTGATGCCGGTGCCATCGGATACGAAGAAGACGGGTCTCATGCCGCGAGTGTGGGCAAGGCCCCGTCCAATTTCCAGGCGGGGGGGCAGGGGCCGACTTACAATCGTCCTGCCACTCTCTCACCGCAAGGCCGGCCGTGACTGCAACCGTACTCTGGTATTCCGCCCTGGGCATGCACGATGTCGAGATCGTCGGCGGCAAGAACGCCAGCCTCGGCGAGATGATCTCCAACCTGGCCGGTGCCGGGGTGCAGGTGCCGAATGGCTTCGCCACCACCGCGGCGGCCTATCGCGAGTTCCTCTCCTACGAGGGACTGGCCGACCGCATCAATGCCGAGCTCGCCGCGCTGGATGTGGAGGATGTGGTCAAGCTCGCCGCCACGGGCAAGCGCATCCGCGAGGCAGTGGTGAAGGCCCCCTTCCCGGCCCGTCTCGAAGCCGAGATCCGCAAGGCCTACGACCAGCTGCTGGCCGAGTCCACCGCGGAAATCTCGGTGGCGGTGCGATCCTCGGCCACCGCCGAGGATCTGCCGGATGCGAGCTTCGCCGGCCAGCAGGAGACCTTCCTCAATGTGCAGGGCATCGAGAATGTCCTGCATGCGATCAAGGAGGTCTTCGCCAGCCTGTTCAATGACCGCGCCATCGCCTACCGGGTGCACCAGGGGTTTGATCACGCCAAGGTGGCGCTCTCGGCCGGCGTGCAGCGCATGGTGCGCTCGGATGTCGGCGCCAGCGGCGTGATGTTCACCATGGACACCGAGTCGGGCTTTCGCGAGGCGGTGTTCATCACCGCCAGCTATGGGCTTGGCGAGGCGGTGGTCCAGGGCGCGGTCAACCCGGACGAGTTCTACGCCTACAAGCCGGCCCTGCGCGCGGGCCGCCCGGCGATCCTCAAGCGTGGCCTCGGCGAGAAGGCCAAGAAGATGATCTACGCCACCGACCGCACGCTCGGCCGCACGGTGGAGTTCGTCAATGTCCCCGCCGAGCAGCGCCAGCGCTTCTGCCTCACCGATGCGGATGTCGAGGCCCTGGCCCGCCAGGCGCTGATCATCGAGGACCACTACGGCCGCCCGATGGACATCGAATGGGGCAAGGACGGCGTCGATGGCAGCCTCTACATCCTGCAGGCGCGTCCGGAAACCGTGCAGAGCCGTGCCAGCGCCAACACCCTGCGCCGCTACAAGCTCAAGACCAAGGGCCAGGTGCTGAGCGAAGGCCGGGCCATCGGCCAGAAGATCGGCGCCGGTCCGGTGCGGATGCTCAAGTCGATCGCCGAGATGACCCGCGTGCAGCCGGGCGATGTGCTGGTGACCGACATGACCGATCCCGACTGGGAACCGATCATGAAGCGCGCCAGCGCCATCGTCACCAACCGCGGTGGCCGCACCTGCCACGCGGCGATCATCGCCCGCGAGCTGGGGATTCCGGCGGTGGTCGGCTGCGGCGATGCCACCAGCCGTCTCAAGGACGGCCAGAGCGTGACCGTGAGCTGCGCCGAGGGCGATACCGGCTATGTCTACGACGGCCACATCGACTTCGCGGTGGACGAGATCCAGCTCGATGCCATGCCCGAGCTGCCGGTCAAGATCATGATGAATGTCGGCACACCGGAGCAGGCCTTCGACTTCGCCGCCCTGCCCCATCGCGGCGTCGGTCTGGCGCGGCTGGAGTTCATCATCAACCGCCAGATCGGCATCCATCCGCAGGCCCTGCTGGAACTCGACAAGCAGAGTGCCGAGGTCCGCCGGCAGATCGATCCGATGATCGCCGCCTATGCCAGCCCGCGCGACTACTTCGTCAAGCGCCTGGCCGAGGGCATCGCCACCATCGCCGCCGCCTTCGCCCCCGAGCCGGTGATCGTGCGGATGAGCGATTTCAAGTCCAACGAGTACGCCAACCTCATCGGCGGCAAGCGCTACGAGCCGCATGAGGAGAATCCGATGCTCGGCTTCCGCGGCGCCTCGCGCTACATCGCGCCGGCCTTCCGCCCCTGCTTCGAGATGGAATGCGAGGCGCTGCGCTTCGTGCGCGACCAGATGGGCCTGACCAATGTCAAGGTGATGATCCCCTTCGTGCGCACCACCGACGAGGCGCGCCAGGTCACCGAGCTGCTGGCCGCCAACGGCCTGCGGCGCGGCCTCAACGATCTGCAGCTGATCATGATGTGCGAGCTACCGAGCAATGCGGTGCTCGCCGACCAGTTCCTCGAATACTTCGACGGCTTCTCGATCGGCTCCAACGACATGACCCAGCTCACCCTCGGGCTCGATCGCGACTCCGGGCTGATCGCCCATCTGTTCGACGAGCGCAACGAAGCGGTCAAGGCGATGCTGGCGATGGCGATCAGTGCCTGCCGCCGTGCCGGCAAGTACATCGGCATCTGCGGCCAGGGGCCCAGCGACCATCCGGATCTCGCCCGCTGGCTGCTCGATCAGGGCATCGAGAGCATGAGCCTGAATCCGGACACGGTGGTGGAGACCTGGCTCTTCCTCGCCGGCCAGAAGCGCGGCTGAGGGCGGCCTCGATGGTGAGAGAGCCCCTTGCCGTTCTGCTGCTCGCGCTGCTGCTGGGCGGCGGGCCTGCCCGCGCCGCGGACGACACCCCGGGCCGCTTCGACTACTGGCTGCTGGCGCTGTCCTGGAGCCCGCAGTACTGCCAGGAGCGGCCGGGCGAGGAGCAGTGCCAGCGCGTCTACGGCTTCGTGGTGCACGGCCTGTGGCCGCAGCACGAGCGCGGCTATCCGGAGTTCTGCGGACGCAGCACACCGGTGGAGGCACGCTGGATCGACCGCCTGCTGCCGCTGATGCCCAGCGAAAAGCTGATCGCCCACCAGTGGCGCAAGCACGGCAGCTGTAGCGGCCTGAGTCAGGACGACTACTTCCAGGCGATCGAGCGGGTGCGCCGGCGCACCGCCATTCCTCCGCGCTTCCAGTCCCCGCGGGAACTGCTGCGGCTGCCGCAACAGGCGCTCGAGGCGGATTTCGTCGCCGCCAATCCGGGATTCAGCGCAGATGGCATCGCCGTGCAGTGCAGCGGCCGTTTCCTGCGCGAGGTCCGCCTCTGCTACAGCCGCGACTTCGAGCCGCGCCGCTGCGGGATCGATGTGCGCGACCGCTGCGGCGAGAGCGTGACCCTGCGGCCGAGTCGCTCGGCCTACTGAGCCCCGGGCGGCAGCGCCAGATCTTCGACCGGCAGGCCGGCCTCGGCGCGCAGGCGCTCGCGGAACCAGAGGAAGGCAGCAGCCGCCCGCTCGCGCGGCCCCTTGATGCCGAACTCGATATGCCGCGGCCGCTGGGCGTCGCCGCGAAACGGCAGGCTGGACAGGCTCACGCCCTCGAAGCGGGCCAGCACCGCCTCCATCAGGGCCAGCAGATCGCCTTCGGCGGCACTGCCCAGCGCACGCAGGCGGTACTCCACCGGCGGGTCGGCCACATGCAGGGTGCGCAGCTCGCCATCGAGCACCCACTCGAGCATCGGCCAGGCCATGTCCGGAAAGCCGGGCACGAAGTAGCTGCGCGCCAGCGCGAACCCGGCGACCCGGTTCACCGGGTTGGGAATCAGCCGCGCCCCGCGCGGGAAGTCCGCCATCAGCACCCGGTTCGGGCGGGCGCGGTCGCCGTACTCGGCGAGGATCAGCGCCTCGGCCTCCGGGTGCCGTTCGATCGGACAGCCGAACGCCCGCGCCGCCGCCTGGCGGGTGCGGTCATCCGGGGTGGCGCCGATGCCGCCGCAGGAGAACAGCACGGCCTCGGGGCTCTGACGACGGGCGATGGCGGCGGCGATCGCCGCCTCGTCATCACCCACCAGCTCCACGCCGTCGAGCGCCAGACCGCGCGCGGCGAGCAGCTCGATCACCCTGGGGATGTGCCGGTCCTGACGCTTGCCGGAGAGAATCTCATCGCCGACGACCAGCAGGTGGAACGCCGTCATCCGTCTACTCCTCCACGGCCAGGATCTCGCCCCGCGAGGAGCGGCTGCTGCCCGCCATTACCGGGCCACGGCCCAGGGTGCGGATGCGATCCGCCGGCAGGCCCAGCTGGATCAGCACCCGTCGCAGGCTGTTGGCGCGCGCGCGCGACCAGCGGCCAGCCTGATCGCCCTCGCGTTCGGCATCACCGAAGCCCTGGGCCAGCAACACCCGCCGCGGGTTCTCCGCCAGCAACGCCTGCAGCGCAGACACCTGGGCCTGGAGGGCGGCCCGTCCACGCTGGCCGATCTGGGCACTCGCCGCCTCGAAGGGCAGCTGGAAGGCGGGCGCCTCGTCGGCCATGCCCGGCTCGCTCGGGCCCGTGGCCAGCGCTGGTGCGGAGGCGGCGACCGTCGTCACCACGGCCGGCGGCGGGGGCGCGGCCGGCGGGGCTTCGCTGGGAAGCCCGGCCAGCGCTGAACCGGATGGCGCGGGCGCCGTGGGGGCGACCGGCGGCTCGGCGGGCATCGCGGTCACCGCAGCCGCGGGTGGCGGCGGCGCCTCGACGGGGGCAGCAGCCGTGGCGGGCTCGAGCGCGCGCGGCGCGACGCGCGCCTCCGGCGCAGGCACGCCGCCCTGCAGCTGCAGGGTCACCGAGGCCTCGCTGAAGGACTCGCCCTGCATGCCTGGCGGAGGATCGATCAGGCGCGCCGCCGGCACGCCGAGCGCCACCAGATAGTTGCGCACGCTGCGCACGCGCTCATGGGCGCGGACCCGGGCCAGCCGGCCCTCGGCCTGGTTGAGCACGCGGCCGAGCTGCAGCGGATGCGGCGAGGTGCCCAGCTGAGCGGCCAGGCTTTGCAGCTGGGCCTCCGCCGCGGCATCGAGGTCGGTGCTGCCGGTGGCGAAGCGGATGCGCAGGCGCGCCTCCGGCGGCGTGACCACCGGCGCCGTGATCGGTGGCGGCACGGGCACCGAGGGAGGCGTCTGCAGCGCCACCGGGGGGGGCGCGGCCGGCGGCGCGCTCTCCAAAACGGTCGGCGGTGGCTCGCTGGACGGCTCGACAGGCGACGGCAGGGACGCAACCGGCGCTGGCGGCGCGGGCAGGTCGGCGGCCGCGGTCGCCTCGCCGGGCGGCACGGGACTCGGCAGCGGGCGGGACAGGGCCGTCACCGGCGGCGCAGCGAGCGGCATCGGCACCGAGGCCTGCGCCACGCTGCAGCCGGCCGCGTCCACGGTCACGGCATAGGCGCTGCCCGGGCAGCGGTCGAGCCCGTCGGCCACGCCATCGAGATCCTCGTCCAGTGCACACCCGGCGCCGTCCACCTGCGCCCCCGGTGGCGAATACGGGCACTGGTCGCGGGCATCCGCGATGCCATCGGCATCCTCGTCGGGCTCATCGGAACAGCCCCGGGCATCCACGGCTGCGCCAAGCGGGGTGTAGAGGCAGTCGTCGACCTCATCGCGGATGCCGTCGGCATCGCCATCGACCATCGGCAGTCGCGCCCAGGCCACGCCCACACCCAGCACCAGGCTGCACAGTCCCACTCCCAGCGCCCGTCCCTGCTTCATGGTCCTGATCTCCCCTCCGACGGTCACCAGCCTAGCCCGGCCGCGCCGCCTTCGCGCGTCGGTAAGTTTTACCTACGCGCAGCGGATTGGTTCCGTGCCGCCCAAAAAGAAAACCCCGCCGGAGCGGGGCTTTCCTGAGTCAGACCACCAGAGCCTCAGTCGGCGCGGGTGCGGATCTCGGCGCGACGGTTGAGCGCGCGGCCCTCGTCGGTCTCGTTCGGGGCCACCGGACGCGACTCGCCGTAGGCGTAGGTGCTGATGCGGCTGGCATCCACACCCTTGCGCACCAGGTAGTCCTTGACGGTGCCGGCGCGGCGCTCGGAGAGGCCCTGGTTGTAGCCATCGGTGCCCACCCAGTCGGTATGACCGGACACGTCGACCTTGAGGGTCGGGTGCTTGGTCACCAGGCTGTTGATGGTGCCGGCGGCGTTGTCCAGGGTGGCCTTGGCGTAGTCGGTCAGATCGGACTTGTCGAAGGCGAAGTAGACGTCCTCGAACTTGCGGGCCGGGCCCTGATCCTTGGTCTCGTCGACCGGGCAGCCCTTGGCGTCCACCTTCACGCCGCGGGCGGTGCCCGGGCAGAGGTCGGCGGAATCCGGCACGCCGTCGCCATCGGAGTCGATCACCGCGGCGACAGGCGGCGCCACCGGCACGCTCTTCGGGCCCAGCGGCAGGACCAGACCGACCTTGACCACGGTCTCGCCGAGGTCGTCGACATTGGTTCCACCAAACGCGTTTTCATCGAAGAACACGCGGCGGTGGCGCAGATCGGTGCGGAAGCCCAGATCGGTGCCGGCCAGGGTGAAGTACTTGAAGAAACCCACGCCGACATCGGCGAAGGGATCGGTGCTGCTCAGGCCGGTGCTCTTCTCGTCGGTCTGGATGCTGCCGACGCCGAGGCCGAAGTACGGAGAGAACTTCGGGTTGCGGCTGTAGAAGAACAGACCATCGAGCTTGGCGCCGTACTCGCGGAAGTTCACCGCCGAGCCGGGGCTGTTGTCGAACTCGCTGAGGAAGGCGCCGAACTCGAGGCCCACATACTCGTTGATGGCCTTGCCGACGCCGAAGTAGCCGCCCTGCCCCTCTTCGGTGGCGCGGCGGTCTTCCTCCGCGGTGAAGGTGTACAGAGCGTTGATGTAGGGACGGGTCTCACCCAGTGCAGCAGCGCCCTGCGCAAACGACGCGGGCGCGACCGCAGCGGCGGCCAGCGCCAGGACTGCGCGGTACGACTTGTTCATTCGAAATGCTCCCAACCTGCGGATGCGGAATGGCGGAAAACAGCAGTGGCATTATAGGCCAGGCGCAAGCCGTCGCGGCAAGCGCCTTCTGACATTTTTTTGCGCAGCAACATAAGCGCCTGTCTCTGCTAAGCCTCTGTAAACAGGACCAGTTGCGTCCCTGTTCCAATCCACCCCTGCAGTCCCGGAGTTGCAATCTGTGAGCGCCTTCCTGCTCGACTACGGCCTGTTTCTCGCCAAAACCCTGACCCTGCTGCTGGCCCTGGTGGCCGCGGTGGTGGTGATCGGCTCGGCCATCGCCGCCGGCCGCCGCGAGGCCAGCCCGCGCCCACGGCTGCGTCATCTCAACCAGCTGATCGAGCAGCGGCGGGCGGCGCTGGAAGACCAGGTGCTGGAGGGCGGGCCGGCACTCAAGGCGGCGCGGCGCCAGCGCAAGCAGGCCGCCAAGGCCCGCGCCAAGGCGGCGCACCGCCAGCCGCGGCCGCGGCTGTTCGTCCTCGACTTCACCGGCGACCTGCAGGCCTCGGCGGTCACCAGCCTGCGCGAGGAGATCAGCTGCGTGGTCGGTCTGGCCCGGCCGGGTGACGAGGTGCTGCTGCGCCTGGAGAGCCCGGGTGGCCTGGTGCATGGCTACGGGCTGGCCGCCTCCCAGCTGGTGCGCCTGCGCCGCCACGGCCTGCCGCTGACGGTGGCGGTCGACAAGGTCGCCGCCAGCGGCGGCTATCTGATGGCCTGCGTGGCCAGCCGCATCGTCGCCGCGCCCTTCGCCATCCTCGGTTCGATCGGGGTGGTGGCGCAGATTCCCAATGTGCACCGCCTGCTCAAGAAGAACGATGTGGATGTGGAGCTGCACACCGCCGGGGCCTACAAGCGCACGCTCACCGTGCTGGGCGAGAACACCGAGGCCGGCCGCGCCAAGTTCCGCGAGGAGCTGGAGGACACCCACCGGCTGTTCCAGGAATTCGTCGCCGAGCACCGGCCGGTGCTGGACCTGGCCACGGTGGCCACCGGCGAGCACTGGTTCGGCCAGCGGGCGCTGGCCCTGAAGCTGGTGGATGAGCTGGCCACCAGCGACGACTGGCTGCTGCGTCACCTCGACAGCCACGAGGTCTACGAGCTGCAGTGCCCGCGCCGGCGGCGGCTGGGCGAACGGCTGGGCGAGCGTCTGCGTGCCTGGCTGGGCGCGGCGCCTGAAGATCTGGCCGCCCTCCGGCTGCCGCGCCTGCAGGGCGCCGATCCGGATCAGCTGCGCTTCTGATCGTCGCGCCAGGCCGCCGCGCCGAGGAAGATCAGGCGCAGCTGTCGGACGAAGGTCTCCAGCAGCTCCTCCTCCTGCCGGCTCGGGCTCTCGGGCAGGTCGAGCAACAGCCCGGCGGCGTTGAGCATGGTGTCCACCACCAGCCCGCAGACCATCACCAGGGTGGCGGTGGACAGATGCGGCAGCAGGTTGAGGCGGCGCAAATCCTGGGCCAGCTCGCTGGCGAAGTGACTGACCTCGGTGCGGATCGCCGCGCGGATCAGCGGCGAGCCGCCGCTGCGCTCGCTGGCCACGAACAGGAAGGCCAGCCGGTGCTCGCGCACATAGTCGCGGTAGATCGCCACCGAGCGGCGCAGCAGATCCTCGTAATCCCCGCCGCGGGCGCGCGCCTCGCGCAACAGCCGGCGCAGGGTGCCAGCACCGTCGTCGACCAGCGCCAGACCCAGCTCGTCGAGGTCGCGGAAGTGGCGGTAGAAAGAGGTGGGCACCACCCCGGCCTCGCGGGTGATCTCGCGCAGACCGAGGGAAGTGAAGCTGCGTCCCTCGGCCATCAGGCGCAGGGCGGCGTCCAGCAGCGCTTCGCGGGTGCGCTGCTTGCGCTCACCGCGGGTGGCCAGCAGGCCATCACGCTCGGCGGCAGGGGGCTGGGAACGGGGCATGACCGGCCTAGCATACGCGAACCGCTCTATTTTCGTTGGACAGTCAGGGTGTTAGCTGTTTTCCTCGGGTTTTCGGTGAACAGTTGTTGACTCATTCTCCGGATTGAGTGAACATCTGTTCACACCAAGAGGAGATCGTCGATGTCCGCTGCCCTGCCCGCCCTGCTGCGTTCGCCCTGGCTGCATCCGCTCAACGACACCGCCGCGCTGGATGATCTGCTGGCGCGCATCCGTCCCACCTGGTCGCTGCGCGACATCCGCGCCGAGGTGACCCGGGTGGTCGACGAGACCCCGGATACCCGCAGCTACTGGCTCGCCCCCAACCGCCTGTGGCGCGGCCATCAGGCCGGCCAGCATGTCCAGCTCAGCCTCGAGCACCGCGGGCGTCGCCTCAGCCGCGCCTACAGCCTGTCCTCGGCTCCCTCGGACAGCGGTCTGCGTCTGACCATCAAGCGCCAGCCGGGTGGGCGGATGTCGGGCGCCGTGCACGCCCAGCTGGCCGTCGGCAGCGTGCTGACCCTGGGCCCCGCCAGCGGTGATTTCGTTCTGCCCGAGGGCCCGGCCCCGCTGTTCCTGCTCGGCGCCGGCAGCGGCATCACTCCGCTGATGGCGATGCTGCGCACGCTCGCCGTGACCCGGCCGCAGGCCGATGTGGTGCTGCTGCAGATCAGCCGCCGTGCCGAGGACACCATCTTCCGCGCCGAACTGGACGCGCTGCGCAGCCGCCTGCCCGGGCTGCGCCTGATCCGCCACCTCAGCGCCGAACAGGGTCGCCCGCAGGCCGAGGCGCTGATCGCCGCCGTGGCCGATCTGGGCGCGCGCGAGAGCTTCATCTGCGGCCCCGATGCCCTGGCCCGCAGCCTGCGCCAGGTCTACGCCGCCCGCGGCTGGAGCGCGCGTTTCCACAGCGAGTCCTTCACCGGGCTGAGCGTGGAAGCCCTGCCCGCCGGGGAAACGGTGACCGTCCAGGCCGCCAAATCAGAACAGCTGTTCACCACCGATGGCAGCGACAGCCTGCTGGTGGCCGCCGAGAAGGCGGGGCTGTCCCCCAAGTACGGCTGCCGCATCGGCATCTGCCACAGCTGCAAGTGCGTCAAGCGCAGCGGGGTGGTGGAGAACCTGCTGACCGGCGAGATCAGCGATCGCCCGGACCAGCCGATCCAGCTCTGCATCAGCCGTGCCCGCTCCGCCCTTGCCCTCGATCTGTAAGCCCGACCCGACTCCGGAGACCCCCATGCGCCCCACCCTCTCCCTCAGCCGCGCCCAGATCGACGAGATCGAGCGTGAGTTCGATGCCCTGCGCAACCAGGTGCTGGCCGATCTCGGCGAGCGCGACGCCCAGCACATCCGTCGCACCCTGAAGCTGGCGCAGAGCTGCGCCATTGCCGGCCGCGGCCTGCTGATGTTCGGCTTCACCCCGGTCTCCTGGGCTCTGGGCGTGGCGGCGCTGTCCACCGCCAAGATCCTCGAGAACATGGAGATCGGCCACAACGTCATGCACGGTCAGTACGACTGGATGGACGACCCGCGCCTGCAGTCGCAGACCTACGACTGGGACAATGTCTGCGACGGCGAGGACTGGCGCCAGTCGCACAATGTCACCCACCACACCTGGACCAATGTGCTGGGCAAGGACCCGGATGTGGGCTACGGCGTGCTGCGGGTCAGCGAATCGCAGGGCTGGCGCCCGCGCTACTTCTTCCAGCCGGTGTGGAACGGCCTGCTGAGCCTGTGGTTCCAGTGGGGCGTGGGCGTGCACCAGATGGATCTGGCCAACCGTCTCTACACCGCCGAAGGCCGCGCCGAGCTCAAGAAGACCAGCGCGCCCTTCCTGCGCAAGGCGCGCAAGCAGCTGGTCAAGGACTATGTGCTGTTTCCGGCGCTGGCGCTGTGGAATGCCCCGCGCGTGCTGCTCGGCAATCTGGCCGCCAATGGCATCCGCAATGTGTGGAGCAATGTGATCATCTTCTGCGGCCACTTCCCGGAAGGCACCCGCGTCTACACCGAGGCCGAGATCGCCAACGAAACCCGTGGCGACTGGTATGTGCGGCAGATGCAGGGCTCGGCCAACATCGAGGGCGGCCGCTGGTTCCATCTGCTGAGCGGGCATCTCTCCCACCAGATCGAGCACCACCTGTTCCCGGATCTGCCGGCGCACCGCTATCCGGAAATCGCCGCAAAGGTGCGCGAGGTCTGCGAGCGCCATGGCATTCCCTACAACACCGGCAGTTTCGGGCGGCAGTATGGGAGCGTGGTGAAGCGCCTGTTCAAGCTGGCGCTGCCGCGCTCGCGCGACCGCGACGCCGGCCCCGGGCCGGCTCGCGAACTGGCCGCCGCCTGAGCTAGGCTGCGGCGCCGTTTGTCACCGCGCCCCGCCATGAATCGCCTGCAGCGTCTGCAACTGACCGTCGACCTGATCATCGAAGCCGTGGACCGCGGCGCAACCTCGGTGGAGCAGATCCACCAGTCCATCGCCAGCCTGCCCTTCGAGGCCCTGGAGAAGACCGGACTGCTCCGCGCCCCGCGGCAGCGGCTGAAGGACCAGCACGACCGCAGCGTCGGGGCGGTCTACACCGCCATCCGCCGCCTCAACAAGCAGATCGGCCAGCTGGTATCCGACCAGATCGAGAACCTGGAGGAGGGCCAGCAGGCCTCGGCGGTACTGCGAGAGAAGCTGCTGGCGGTGAAGGCCGAGGCGGCGGCCCAGCAGCCGGCGCGCCCGCGCAGCCGGCCAGTGCGCGATCCGGCCCCCCGCCGTGCCGAGCCCGCCGGGGGCAGGCCGCCGCGCGGAGCGCGGGGCGCGGCCCGCGGGGCACGCAAACCTCGATAAGCGCGGTCCGTCGCGCGCGCCGGGCTGACGGCCGGCGCGCCAGCAGGGATAATGCCGACCCGTGACCGACGGCTGCGCCTGCGTCCCGTGCACGGGCGCCACCCGGTCTTGCCGATCCAACAAGAACGAACCCGGGTGGCGACATGAAACTCACCAGCAAGACCTTCGAGCCCAACGGCCTGATCCCCGGCCGCTGCGCCTTTGCCGTCAAGGCGCCCAAGGGCCATGTCAAGCTCTCGGACAACCTCAACCCGGAGCTGAGCTGGACCGGCGCTCCGGCCGGCACCCGCAGCTTCGCCCTGCTCTGCATCGATCCGGATGCGCCGACCCGGGCGGACGATGTCAATGTCGAGGGCCGCGAGGTGCCGCTGAAGCTGCCGCGCGCCCATTTCGTCCACTGGGCGATGGTGGACATTCCGGCCAGCTGCAGCCAGATCGAGGAAGGAACCTGCTCGCGCGGGGTGAGTGCCGGCGGCAAGACCGCTCCGGCCGGCCCCGAGGGCAGCCGCCAGGGCCTCAACGATTACACCGGCTGGTTCGCCAAGGACCCCGCCATGAAGGGTCTCTACCGCGGCTATGACGGCCCCTGCCCGCCTTGGAACGACTCGGTGCCGCATCACTACCGCTTCGAGCTGTACGCCCTGGATCTGGAGCGCTGCCCGGTGGAGGGAGACTTCACCGCCGCCCAGGTGCAGGCCGCCATCCACGGGCATGTGCTGGCCAGCGCCCAGATCACCGGCCGCTACAGCCTCAACCCGCGCATCCGTCTGCTCTAGAGCTTCACCAGGGTTTCTCCGGAACTTCTCCGCGGTTTCTCCGCGCGTTTCCACGGCTGCGGTCGCGGGACGCTGGGCAGGCCCCTCCCGACCCGGGGATTCGCCGCCGACACTCAGCGAGCGCCGGCGGTAGCCGGCGGCGTAGCGACATAGGCACGGGCGCGGGCCAGCAGCGCCGAGGGCTCGCCCGGCTGGCGATCCTGCAGCGGGCGGACCTTCACCAAGGATTCGATCTGCGCATAGGCCGCCGGGTCCAAGGCAATGAAACCCGCCTCCGTGGTGATGCCCGCCGGGCTGATCGGCAGCTGGGTGATCTGGCCGCCCTGACCCAGCAGCACGGTGTAGCGCGGCTCGGTAATCGGCGTGGGCACAGGCTGCGGCGCAGCCTGCAGCTGCGCGATCAGCACCGCCGCCAGCTGCTCGCCGGTGGAGACGAAGGCTGGCCAGGTGCCGTACCAGAGCGTCTGGTCCTCCCAGAGCACCGCGATCCGGCTGCCCTTGGCGGTGGGAGATGGACCGCCGTCAGACCCGGCAGAGAAGGGAGCGAGCAGGGCCACCAGCAGGAGACCGCGCAGAAAGGTTGGGACCCTGAGCGCACGCCGGTGTACAGGAGACAGATCCGGCCTGCACCGCTGCCGCCGGCCTGAGCAGCCGGCCTGGACGCCGGCCAGACCGGCCTTGCCGTTGGGAGTGGACTGTATAAATATACAGCTCCCATGCTCACCCCCCGCCAGCAGCAGATCCTCGCCTTCCTGCGTCGCCACCAGGCCGAGCGCGGCGCCCCGCCCACCCGCGCCGAGCTGATGGCGGCCTTCGGCTTCCGTTCCCCCACCGCCGCCGAGGACCACCTGCGCGCCCTGGCGCGCAAGGGGGCGATCGAGCTGCGCGCCGGCACCGCCCGCGGCATCCGCCTGCTGGAGCCCGAGGAGCCGGCCGAGGGCCTGCCGCTGATCGGCCGGGTGGCGGCCGGGCGGCCGCTGCTGGACGAGGCCCTGATCGAGCGGCGCATCGCGGTGGATCCGGCCACCTTCCGCCCGCGTGCCGATTTCTTCCTCAGCGTGCGCGGCGAGTCGATGCGCGATGCCGGCATTCTCGATGGCGACTGGCTGGCGGTGGCCCGCACCGAGACCGCCGAGAACGGCTGGATCGTGGTGGCGCGGGTCGACGAGGCGGTCACCGTCAAGCGCTTCCAGCGTCGCGGCGAGCGGGTGCGCCTGCTGGCGGCCAACCCGGCGTTCGCGCCGATCGAGATCGATCTGGCGCGGCAGAGCCTGCGCATCGAAGGGCGCGCGGTGGGGCTGATCCGCCCGGGCGGGTTTGCAGAATGAGCGCCCTGCAGCCCCGCGCGGCGCTCCCGGCGGCGCTGCGCAGCCGGCTCTGGCGCGCCACCGAACAGGCCGCCCAGCCGGCCCGCAGCAGCGGTCACGCAACCCTGGACGCGGTGCTGCCCGGCGGCGGCTGGCCGCTGGGGGCGGTCAGCGAAATCCTCCACCCGGGCCCCGGCCATGGCGAGCTGAGCCTGTGCCTGCCAGCGCTGGCGGCGCTGGCCCGCGAGGGCCGGGCGATCGGCTGTGTGGCCGCGCCGGCGCGGCCCTATGCCCCGGGTCTGGTGCAGGCCGGACTGCCGCTCTCGCAGCTGGTCTGCGTCGAAGCGCCGGACACCGGGCTCGCCCTGTGGAGCGCCGAGCAGCTGCTGCGCGCCGAGGTGGGCGGTCTGCTGCTGTGGGCCGACCGGGTGGAGGCGGCGGCCCTGCGCCGTCTGCAGCTGGCGGCCGAGGAGGCGTCCAGCCTGGTGTTCCTGCTGCGCGAGGGTCAGGCCCACCGCGAGGCCAGCACCGCCGCCCTGCGCCTGTGGCTGGAACGCCGTGCGGAGGGCCTGCAGCTGCAGGTGCTCAAGTGCCGCGGCGCCGTGCCGCGCGGCGGCTTGCGGCTGTCGGCCTGATGCGGATGGCGCCGCGATGCTCTGGCTGTGCCTGTGGTTTCCCGATCTGCCCGCCGAGGCGCTGGCAGCGGCGGCCGGAACCGTCGTGGTGGACAGCCGCGGCAGCCGGCGCTGGCTGGTGGCCCAGGGCGGAGGCTGGACCGCCGCGCTGAACCCGGGCCCGGGTGTAGGCCTGGATCTGGGCCTGGCCCGGCTGCGCCAGCCCGAGCTGGTTCTGCTCAACCGCCGCCCGGAGGCCGAGCGCAGCCTGCTGCAGAGCCTCGGCCATCGCCTGCATGCCTATGGCCAGCCGGTGGTGGCGGAGCTGCGGGACCCCCCCGAGCCCGGCCAGCTGCCGCGCGCCCTGCTCTGGCTGGAGGCCGGCGCCAGCCTGCGCCTGTTCGGCGGTCTGCGCGCCCTGGCCGGGCAGATCCTTGCCGAATACCGCGCCCTGGGTCACCACCTGCGGCTGGCGGTGGCGCCGACCCGGCTGGCTGCCGCCTGGCTGGTGCAGCAGCCGCGTCCACCGGCCGTGAGCGAGTGGCCGGCCCTGGATGCCGCGCTCGCCGATCTGCCCCTGGCCTGCACCCACTGGCCACTGAGCCTGCAGACCACCCTGCAGGGGCTCGGGCTGGAGCGGCTGGGCGCGCTCTGGCGGCTGCCGCGCAGCGAGCTGGTGAGCCGCTTCGGCAGCACCCTGCTGGAGGATCTCGACCAGGCGCGCGGGCGCCTCGCCGAGCTGCATCCGGCCCTCGATCTGCCGGCGCGCTGGCAGCGTCGCTTCGAACTGAGCGGCGAGGTGGAGAGCCTCGAAGGCCTGCTGTTCCCCCTGCGCCGTCTCTGCGGCGAACTGGAGGGCTGGCTGCGTGCCCACGACCGCGGGCTGCTGCAGCTGGATCTGCAGCTGCTGCAGGCCGGTGGCCGGCGGCAAGCGGTGTCGGTGTCCTTCGTCACCGCCTGCCGCGAGCGCGAACGCCTGTTCGAGGCGGTGCAGCAGCGTCTGCTGCGCGAGGGCCTGCAGGCGCCGGCCCGCGAGCTGCGCCTGCAGGCCGGCACCCTCGCCGCCTATACCCCGGTGGCGGGAGACCTGTTCGCCCGCCGCGGCAGCGAGCAGGCGCTGGAGGCGGCACTGGAACGGCTGCAGGCGCGGCTGGGGCCGGCGCGGGTCTGGCGGCCCGGGCTGCGCGGGGATCACCGTCCGGAGCGGGCCCAGGAAGCCCGCCCGCTGAACGCGCCGGCCGGTCCTGCGGTCTGGCCCGGGCGGGCGGCGCGGCCCTGTCTGCTGGTCGATCCGCCGCGGCCGATCGCGCCGCCCCATCTGCCACCCACCGCCGAGGCCGAGCGCATCGAGAGCGGCTGGTGGGATGGTGCCGACTGCCGGCGCGACTACTACCGCTGCCCGCTCGATGGCGGTCTGGCCTGGGTCTTCCACGACCGCGCCGCCGACCGCTGGTATCTGCAGGGCTGGTGGTCATGAGCTACGCCGAGCTGGTCTGCCAGTCCGCCTTCAGCTTCCAGCAGGGCGCCTCGCAGCCGGGCGAGCTGGTGGCGCGCGCCCAGGCCCTGGGCTACCCGGCCCTGGCGCTGACCGACGAGGCCTCCCTGGCCGGGGTGGTACGCGCCTGGCAGGCCGCCCGCGAGGGAGGGCTGAAGCTGATCGTGGGCAGCCGGCTGCGGGTGCAGAACGGCCCGCAGCTGGTGCTGCTGGTGCCCGATCGCGCCGCCTACAGCGGGCTGTCCGGGCTGATCACCCGCGCGCGCCGGCGCAGCGCCAAGGGCGACTACCGGCTGCTTGCCGATGACCTGCCGCAGGCCCGCGAATGCCTGGCGATCTGGCTGCCCGAGGACGGCGAGCCGGCGGCGGCTGGCGAGGGGCTGCGCGCGGTGTTCGGAGAGCGGCTGTGGATCGGCCACCGCGCCCGCTGCGATGGGCGCGACGGCGAGCGCCTGGCCGCGCGCGAGGCACTGGCGCGCCAGCTGGACCGGCCGCTGCTGGCCTGTGGCGAGGTGCTCTACCACGCCCGCGGTCGGCGCGCCCTGCACGATGTGCTCAGCAGCCTGCGCCTGGGCCGGCCGCTGCAGGACTGCGGGCTGGCGCTGGAAGCCAATGGCGAACGCCATCTGCGCAGCCTGGAGAGCCTGCGCAGGCTCTATCCACCGGCGCTGCTGGCGGAAACCCTGCGGGTGGCCGAGCACTGCCGCTTCCGCCTGGAAGAACTGCGCTACACCTATCCGCAGGAACTGGTGCCGGCCGGCGAGACGCCCGCCAGCTGGCTGCGCCGGCTCAGCCTGGAAGGCGCCGCCCGGCGCTGGCCGCAGGGCATTCCCGCGGCCCAGCGCCAGCAGATCGAGCACGAGCTGCAGCTGATCACCGCGATGGGCTGGGAGGCCTTCTTCCTCACCGTCGAGGACATCGTGCGCTGGGCACGGGCGCGCGGCATCCTCTGCCAGGGCCGCGGCAGCGCCGCCAATTCCACCGTCTGCTACGCGCTGGGCATCACCGAGGTGGACCCGGCGCGCGCCCATCTGCTGTTCGAGCGCTTTCTCTCCAGGGAGCGCGCCGAGGCGCCGGATATCGATGTCGATTTCGAACACCAGCGCCGCGAGGAAGTGATCCAGTATGTCTACGCCAAGTACGGGCGTGAGCGGGCCGCGCTGGCCGCCACGGTGATCCACTACCGGCCCAAGCTCGCCCTGCGCGATGTCGGCCGGGCCCTGGCCATCGAGCCGGATCTGGTCGAGGCGGTGAGCCGGCGCCTGTCCTGGTGGGACCGTCCGGAGACCCTGCCGGAGCGGATGCGCGCCGCCGGGCTCGATCCGCAGGACCCGCGCCTGGCGCGCTGGCTGCGGCTGGCGCGCGAGCTGCTCGATTTTCCGCGCCACCTGTCCCAGCATGTCGGCGGCTTCATCATCGCCGACCGTGCCGTCTCCGATCTGGTGCCGGTGGAGAACGCGGCGATGCCGGAGCGCTCGATCATCCAGTGGGACAAGGATGATCTCGAAGCCCTCGGACTGCTCAAGGTCGACATCCTGGCCCTGGGCATGCTCAGCGCCATCCGCCGCACCCTGGAGCTGGTGAGCCGCTGGCAGGGCCGGCCGATGGGCCTGGCCGACATTCCGGCGGACTGCCCGGCCACCTTCGCCATGATCCGCCGCGCCGAGACCCTCGGCGTGTTCCAGATCGAGTCGCGCGCCCAGCAGGCGATGCTGCCGCGCCTGCAGCCGGAGTGCTTCTACGATCTGGTGATCCAGGTCGCCATCGTGCGCCCGGGGCCGATCCAGGGCGGCATGGTCCATCCCTATCTGCGCGCCCGCCAGAACCCGCAGAGCGCCGTGGTACCGCCGGGGCTGGAGAGCGCCCTGCAGCGCACCCTGGGAGTGCCGATCTTCCAGGAGCAGGTGATGCAGATCGCCGTGCTCGCCGCCGGCTTCAGCGCCGGCGAGGCCGACCAGGTACGCCGCTCCATGGCGGCCTGGAAGCGCAACGGCGGGCTGGAGAAGTTCCGCGAGCGGCTGCTGTCCGGAATGGCCGCGCGCGGCTATGACCCGGCCTTCGGCGAGCGCATCTACCAGATGGTGCTCGGCTTCGGCAGCTACGGCTTTCCGGAATCCCATGCCGCCAGCTTCGCCCTGCTGGCCTGGGCGTCCTGCTGGCTCAAGTGCCACCACCCGGCCGCCTTCATCGCCGCCCTGCTCAACAGCCAGCCGATGGGTTTCTATCCGCCGTCCATGCTGGTGGGCGAGGCGCGCCGGGTGGGGGTGGAGGTGCGCCCGGTGGAGGTGCAGGCGAGCCTCGTCGACTGCAGCCTGGAGCCCGGCCCCGGGGGAGCACCGGCGCTGCGGCTGGGGTTCAACCAGATCAACGGGCTGACCGCCGCCGCGGCGGCGCGCATCGAGGCGGCCCGGCTCGCCGAGGGCCCGTTCCGCTCAACCACGGATCTGCTGCGGCGCGCCGCGCTGGACCGCCGCGATCTCGACGCCCTGGCCCGTGCCGATGCCCTGCACAGCCTGGCCGGGCATCGCCGCCAGGCCCGCTGGCAGGCGCTGGGTCCGGGCCGGCTGGAGGGTCTGCTGGCCGGCAGCGAGGCGCGCGAAGCCGCGGTGGCGCTGCCCGCGCCCGAGGAGGGCGAGGAGATCGTGGCCGATTACCAGTCCACCGGGCTGACCCTGCGCCGCCATCCCCTGGCGCTGCTGCGCCCCCGGCTGGCGCAGCTGGGCGTGGTGCCCTGCGCGGCGCTGGCCACCCGCGCCGCCCGCCAGCGCACCCGGGTGGCGGGGCTGGTGATGTTCCGCCAGCGGCCGGCCTCGGCCAAGGGGATTCTGTTCATGACCCTCGAGGACGAAAGCGGCATCGTCAATCTGATCGTGCGCCCGGCCCTGCTGGAAGCCCAGCGCGAGCTGGTGGTGGGGGCGCAGTGCCTGGCGGTGGAGGGCGAGCTGCAACGCCAGGACGGGGTGACGCATCTGATTGCCGGCCGCTTCAAGAGCCTGGATGCCGAGCTCGGTGCCCTGCCCGGACTGTCGCGGGATTTCCGCTGACCCCGGCCTTGTGAACCGAAGCCCTGGCCCCACGGTCAGAGCGCGGCCGGATACCGGCTCCCTCCTCCCTTCCCTGAAGACTCTCCATGTCCCGCATCCTTCTCAAGGTCGTCGCCCCGCTCGCGGTCGCCGCTGGCATCGGCAGCTTCGCCTTCCTCGGCTCCGCCCCGACCGCGGTGCAGGCCGACATCAGCATCCCCATGCAGCAGGGCGGCGTGCCCTCGCTGGCCCCCATGCTCAAGGGGGTGCTGCCGGCGGTGGTGAACATCTCGGTGACCGCCAAGCAGGCCCTGCAGAACCCGCTGATGCAGGATCCCTTCTTCCGCCGCTTCTTCGGCATCCCCGAGGAAGGCCTGCCGCAGGAGCGCGAGAGCCAGTCGGTGGGTTCCGGGGTGATCGTGGACGCCGCCAAGGGCTATGTGCTGACCAATGCCCATGTGGTGGAAGGCGCCGACAGCATCCGCGTGCGCCTGACCGATGACCGCGAGTTCGAGGCCAAGCTGATCGGCGCCGACGAGGAGACCGATGTCGCCGTGCTGCAGATCGACGCCAAGGAACTCAAGGCCCTGACCATCGCCGACTCCGACAAGGCCGAGGTGGGCGACTTCGTCGTCGCCATCGGCTCGCCGTTCGGCCTTCGCCACACCGTCACCTCCGGCATCGTCTCGGCGGTGGGTCGCAGCACCGGCGGCGCCTACGACGACTTCATCCAGACCGATGCCTCGATCAACCCGGGCAACTCCGGCGGCGCCCTGGTGAACCTGCGCGGCGAACTGATCGGCATCAACTCGCAGATCCTCTCGCGCACCGGCGGCAACATCGGCATTGGCTTTGCCATCCCCACCAATCTGGCGCGCTCGATCATGAACCAGCTGATCGAGTACGGCTCGGTGCAGCGCGGGCGCATCGGCATCGTCGGCCAGGACCTCACCCCCGAGCTCGCCAAGGCCTTCGGCCTGACTGCCGGCCGCGGCGCGGTGGTGGCCCAGGTGGTGCCGGGCTCGCCGGCGGACAAGGCCGGCCTCAAGAGCGAGGATGTGGTGCTCAAGGCCAACGGCAAGGAAATCCAGAACTTCGCCCAGCTGCGCGGAACGGTCGGTCTGCTGCGGGTTGGCGAGAAGGTCGATCTGGAGATCCTGCGCGAGGGCAAGACCCGCAAGGTGACCGTCACCGTCGGCCAGGACAGCGAGCAGGCCGCCGCCGGGGACGAGTTGCATCCGGCTCTGGCCGGCGCCCGCTTCATGCCGCTGGACGATGCCACCGCGCGCAACGCCCGCACCCAGGGCGTGCTGGTGCAGGCGGTGGAACCGCGGTCGCCGGCCGCCCGCGCCGGGCTGCGGCCCAATGACATCGTCATCGGCATCAATCGCCAGCCGGTGACCACCATCGCCGAGTTCAACCGCCTCGCCGGCGTCCGGGGCGGGGAGCTGCTGGTGCATGTGCAGCGCGGCAGCGGGGCGCTGTTCCTGCTGATCCGCTGAGGCCGCCGAGCGGACGCCGGGCCGGCCCCACGGGGCCGGCCTTTTTTGTGGGCGGCGCCTGTCTGGGGCCTCAGCGCGCTGGCTATACTCCGGCCATCGTCGATTCCTGAACGCCCACCCCGTGCTGCAGAGCGAGCTTGAACAACTGGAACAGCAGGTGCAGCGGTTGACCGCCGCCTACCGCGCCGCGCGTCTGGATGCCCGCCGCGCGATCCAGGAACGCGATCGCCTGCTCGCCCTCAATGGCGAGCTGCGGCGGCGGATCGAGGGAATCGTCGAACGGGTGCGCCAGCTGGAAACGGAGAGCGACACATGAGCAGTCCCTCGGCAGGTTCGCGGCGCTCCGGCGGCAGCAAGGCCAAGGATCGTGAGAAGGAACCGCTGAGCCTGACCGTGCGCATCATGGGCCGCGAGTACACGGTGATCTGCCCGCCCGAGGAGCACGAGGCGCTGGTCGCCTCCGCGGATTTCCTCAACGAGCGGATGACCACCATCCGCAAGCGCGGCAAGGCGCTGGGTGCCGAGCGCATCGCGGTGATGGCAGCGCTCAACATCGCCCGCGAACTGCTGGAGCTGCAGGGCAGCGAGAAGGTCGCCCCGCCCGATGCCGAGGCCCTCGCCCGCCTGCGCCAGATGCGGCTCGACATCGATTCCACGCTGTCGCTGGAGTGAGCCTCGCGGCCAGCGCCGCTCGGGTATAGTCGTGGCGTGTCTCCCGCGTGGCTGCAGTGCTCCAAAACCCTTGAGCCTAATTGCAAACCCCGGGAACCTTACCCTTGCTGGCGTGCAGGCCCACCCCGTAGTGGGAAGCCCGATGCCTGGCGCGGTGCCCACTTGAGACGCCTAGTCTCAAGGTCGTGAGTGCTGAGGGGCGCGCAGGAGACACCTTGATTGCCGGACCGCGCCAGCAGGCGCGGTGCCCTGTGACCCTCGGCTGAGACGCCTCGTCTCCAGGTCGTGCCTGCTGGGGGCGGGCAGGCGTCAGCGCCCTGACTTCTCCCCTCTCACGCCGGCCCCCACGCCTCCTGGCGCGCCGGAGACACGCTTTGTCCGTCCGTCACCGACCGCGCTGGATGGCGCATGGCAAGCTACCAGCGGGTTTTCGCCGGTGAGGATGTCTCGCATGCTCAGAGCTTTGCCGCGGGTCGGCCTGACCCGTCACGCCCCCACCCGTCTGCTGCTGCTCAGCGCCGCAGGCCTGCTGCTGCTGTGGAGCCTCAGCCGCGGGCTGCTGCTGCTGCTGAGCGCCGAGCGCTGGCAGGCGGACCTGCTGCCGGGGCTGCTGGCCACCGGTCTGCGGGTGGATCTGATCGCAGTGGGGGTGGCGCTGGCCCTGCCAATCCTGCTCTGGCCGCTGCTGGCCAGCCGGCACACCGAGGCGCTGTGGTGGCGGCTGAGCCGCGGCTGGATCGGCCTCATCGCAGTGGCGGCGCTGGTGCTGGAGATCACCACGCCCACCTTCATCTCCCAGTACGAATCGCGCCCCAACCATCTGGCGGTGGAGTATCTGCGTGACTGGGACAGCGTGCTGCCGATGCTCTGGGTGGGCTTCCGGCTGCCCCTGCTGGCCGGCCTCGGGGTGCTGCTGGCGGGGCTGCTGCTGGTGG
>DASUDX010000067.1:0-5804 GCA_036275365.1 Nevskiaceae bacterium
CCGCGCGGGGTGCAGGCTCTCGAGGTGACGCTGAGCTGGGCCAACGAGTTCGAGGTCTACTCCCTCGAGCTGATTGGTCCGGATGGGCTCAGCGCCGGCTATGCGGGCTTTCAGCTGATGGGGGCCGATGACGAGCCGCGAGGCACACCCAGCCCGGGCGCGACCTCGCTGACGGTGACGGTCACCGATCCGAAGCCCGGCTTCTACCGTCTGCTGGTCAAGGAGGAGCTGACCGCCAACAACCAGCGCTTCACCCTGGACGTGGACACGATCTGCCCGGAATCCGGCTGCCCGGGCGCCCCCGCGGCGCCCTGAGCAGCGGACGCGCCGGCGTGTGGCGGCTTGGCGCCGTGGCACGCTGGAAACCGGGCCAGGGAAGCCCGACACTGGGGGCATGGACGTCCCGGTGATCCAGCGCCTCGGCCACGTGCTGCGCACGCAGCGGGTGGCGCGCGAGTACGGCATCGAGGCGCTGGAGAAGGTGCTCGAGGGCTATCTGCCCGGCGATCACATCGAGCAGGTGCGCCGCGCCTACGAGTTCGGCGCCAAGCAGCACGCCGGCCAGTCGCGCTCCTCGGGCGAGGCCTACATCTATCACCCGCTGGCGGTGGCCCGCATCCTCGCCGAGATGCGGATGGACCACACCACGCTGATGGCGGCCATCCTGCACGATGTGATCGAGGACACCGCCATCTCCAAGGCGGCGCTCGGCGATCTGTTCGGCGCCGATGTGGCGGCGCTGGTGGATGGCGTCAGCAAGATCGACAAGATCGAAGGCATGACCCGCGCCGAGCGGCAGGCCGAGAGCTTCCGCAAGCTGCTGCTGGCGATGACCCAGGACCTGCGGGTGATCCTGATCAAGCTCGCCGATCGGCTGCACAACCTGCGCACGCTGAGCTCGATGGAGCCGGCCAAGCGTCGCCGCACCGCCCGCGAGACGCTGGAGATTTATGCGCCGATCGCGCAGCGTCTGGGCATCCATGTGATCTCGCGGGAGATGGAGGATCTGGCCTTCGCCAACCTCTACCCGCGCCGCTGGGCGGTGCTGGCCAAGGCGGTGGAGGAACAGGTTGGTGACACCAAGAAGCTGATCAAGGAAGTGGAGAACCAGCTGGCGCGGGCGATGCGGGAAGAGGGCATCGGCGCCACCGTGGTCGGCCGCCAGAAGAATGTCTACAGCGTCTACCAGAAGATGCGGCGCAAGAAGCTGCGTCTGCTCAAGGTGGTCGATCTGCTGGGCTTCCGGGTGATCCTGCCCAAGCTCGACGACTGCTATCGCGCCCTGGGCGTGGTCCACCATGTCTACAAGCCGGTGCCCGGCGGCTTCGATGACTACATCGCCAACTCCAAGGCCAACGGCTACCAGAGCCTGCACACCACCTGCGTGGGGCCGGGCGGGCACAAGATCGAGGTGCAGCTGCGCACCCGCGAGATGCACCACATCGCCGAGTCCGGCATCGCCGCCCACTGGCAGTACAAGCTGGGTGGCAAGCCGGGCCAGAGCGCGCCGCAGCTGCGCGCCCGCGAGTGGCTGTCCGGCCTGTTCGACACCATCGGTTCCGCCGGCTCGCTGGATTTCCTCGAAGGGGTCAAGGTCGATCTGTTCCCCGACGAGGTCTATGTGTTCACCCCCAAGGGCGACATCCGCCGCCTGCCACGCGGTGCCACCGCCGTGGACTTCGCCTATTCCGTGCACTCGGAGCTTGGCGATCGCTGCGTGGCGGCGCGCATCGACCATCAGCTGGAGCCCTTGAACTCGCCGCTGAAGAACGGCCAGACGGTGGAGATCATCACCGCCCGCCACGCACGGCCGAATGCGGCCTGGCTGAACTTCGTCAAGACCGCCAAGGCCCGCACCCATATCCGCAACTACCTGAAGAACCAGCGCGAGGATGAGGCGATCCGTCTCGGCCGCCGGCTGCTGGAGATCGCCCTGCGGGATCTCAAGGTGGCACCGGGCGTGCTGCGCGAGGACATCGCCGAGCCGGTGCTGCACACCCTGGGCCTGAAGGACCTGGAGGAGTTGTTCGTCACCATCGGCACCGGCGAGCGACTGGCGCCGCTGGTGGCGCGTCACTTCCTGCCCGAATCCGGCGCGGCCTCGGCGATTCCCACCGGCGGGCCGGCGGCGGCACTGGCCATCGAGGGTACCGAGGGTCTGGTGCTCGACTATGCGCGCTGCTGCCGGCCGATTCCGGGCGACGAGATCCGCGGCAATGTCAGCGTCGGCCGCGGCATCGTGGTGCACCGGGTGGAGTGCAAGCAGGCCAAGGCGCGCCCGCAGGACTGGGTGCCGCTGACCTGGTCCGAGCAGGTGCAGGGGGATTTCCTCGCCGAGCTGAAGTTGCAGACCCTCAACAAGCGCGGCCTGCTGGCGCGGGTCACCGCCGAGATCGCGGGCGGCGAGTCCAGCATCGAAAATGTGCAGATGCCGGACCGCGCCGGCAGCGAGGCGATCGAAATGGGCTTCGTCCTCACCGTGCGCGACCGCGTCCATCTGGCGCGGGTGATCCGCCGGCTGCGGCGGATCGAAGGGGTGGAGCGCGTCATTCGCCCCTGAGCGCGCGCCTCCGCAGCCCTCCCAGGCTGCATCTGGGACTGAGCCCCCTTCTGGGATGAACAAATCCTGGGTGGTCACCCCGGCTACGACGCTATCTTGTCAGCCTCACGCCTCACGCCCCGGGGCTGCCGCCCGTCTTCGGCGCGTACGAGAGTGCCATCGGCACTTTCGTAAGCTCACACACCGACGATCCTCACGCCTGCCGGCGCTTGCGCCGGCCCACACGCCGCGCCGTCCCCTCCATCCCCCCATCGCATGCCCCGCCCCAACAAGCTCCCCGAGGCCCCGGACGCCACCGAGGCGCGCATCACCTGGGCCTCGCTGCGCCAGCTGCTGCCCTATCTGCGGGAGTTTCCGGGCCGCATCGCGGTAGCGGCGGTGCTGCTGATCGGCGCCAAGCTCGCCGCGGTGGTGATGCCCTTGCTGCTGAAGTGGCTGGTCGACAGCCTGGATGCCAGCCGCCAGGCGGTGATCGTGGTGCCAGCGGCTCTGCTGCTCGCCTATGGCTTCGCCCGCTTCGCCAGCGTGCTGTTCGGCGAGCTGCGCGACCTCGTGTTCAGCCGCGTCACCGAGCGCGCCATGCGCCGCGCCGCCCTGCAGGTCTTCCAGCATCTGCATCGGCTGGATCTGGAGTTCCATCTCACCCGTCGCACCGGCGGGCTGTCGCGGGACATCGAGCGCGGGGTCGCCGGCATCAGCTTCCTGCTGCGCTTCCTGCTGTTCAACATCGTGCCGACCCTGCTCGAGATCGCCCTGGTCGCCGGCATCCTGCTGGTGGCCTACGGACCCTGGTTCGCCATCATCACCGCGGCGGCGGTGGTGATCTACATCTACTTCTCGGTGGTGGTCACCGAGTGGCGGACGCGCTTCATCCGCGAGGCCAACCAGCTGGATTCGCGTGCCAACACCCGGGCGGTGGACTCCCTCCTTAACTACGAGACCGTCAAGTATTTCGGCAATGAGCGGCATGAGGCCGAGGCCTATGACGGCTTCCTCGCCCAGTGGGAGCGGGCCCAGCAGCAGAACCGCATGAGCCTCGCCACCCTCAACGCCGGTCAGGCCTTGATCGTCGCCGCCTCGATCACCGCCCTGATGGTGCTGGCCGCCCAGGGGGTGCGGGATGGCCGGCTGACGCTGGGTGATTTCGTCGCGGTCAACGCCTATCTGATCCAGCTGTTCGTGCCGCTGAACTTCCTCGGCTTCGTCTACCGCGAGATCCGCCGGGCGATGACCGATCTCTCCCGCATGTTCGGCCTGCTGGCGATCCGCCCGCGGGTGGAGACCGCCCCGGGTGCCCGCAGCCTGGAGACCCGCCTGCCCCGAGTCCGCTTCGAGGCGGTGGACTTCGCCTACGGACCGCAGCGGCGGATTCTCGAGGGGGTGAACTTCGAGATCGCACCCGGTCAGACCCTGGCCGTGGTGGGCGCCAGCGGAGCTGGCAAGTCCACCCTCGCCCGGCTGCTGTTCCGTTTCTATGATGTGACCGGCGGGCGCATCACCATCGACGGGCAGGACCTCCGCGCGCTCGACCCGGACAGCCTGCGCCGCCACATCGGCGTGGTACCGCAGGACACCGTGCTGTTCAACGACAGCCTGCGCTACAACCTGCTCTATGGCCGCCCCGAGGCGAGCGAGGCCGAGCTGCAGGCGGCGATCCAGGCGGCCCATCTGGAGGGCTTCATCAGCCGGCTGCCCCAGGGCCTGGACACGCCGGTCGGCGAACGCGGCCTGAAGCTCTCGGGCGGCGAGAAGCAGCGGGTGGCCATCGCCCGGGCCCTGCTCAAGGATCCGCCGATCCTGATCTTCGATGAGGCGACCTCGGCGCTGGATTCACAGGCTGAGCAGGCCATCCTCGGCGCCATGCGGGAAGCCGCCCGGCGCCGCACGGTGCTGACCATCGCCCACCGGCTCTCCACCATCACCGATGCCGATGGCATTCTGGTGCTCGACCACGGCCGGGTGGTGGAGCAGGGCACGCATCGCGAGTTGCTGGCGGCCGAGGGCGCCTACGCCCGGCTCTGGCGGCTGCAGGCGCGGGCGCCCGCAGCCACCGATCCCCTGAATCGGTGAGGGATCGGTCTCACAGTCCGCTTGCCAAGCGGGACCTCGGCTAGGCACAGTAGGCAGAGGCAGGCGGGCGGAGGTCCAGCCTGCTATCGTTCAATTCGATTTATCGATCAGGGAGAGGGTTATATGGTCAGGGGGATTCGCATTCTTTCCGCCGCTGCGCTGCTGGCTGCGGTGGCACCGACGACCGCTTCGGCGGCCACCCTGGGTGACCTCGGCCTGTCCGCCGAGCAGCTCGCGGCCATCCGCTCTCAGGCGGCCGGTGGGCGCACCAGCGCGCCCGGCATCACCTTCGGGTCTCCGGCAGCGTTTGGTGCCGGCTGGGGAGCGATTGGTTTTGGCGTCGGCGGGACCACGCTGCCGGATAACGCGGGAGACGACGACTACGACGGCGCCGCCAGCGTGGTGTTCGGCCTTGGCAACGCCGCGGACTATGTGGCGCTGGAAACCGTGGTGACGGCGGTCAGCCTGCGCGAGAGCTTTGGTGACGACGGCAATGTCGGCTTCAAGCTGCACACCCAGCTGCCGGGCCGCATGGCGGTTGGCGTGGGCGTGGAGAACACCATGCGCTGGGGCCGTCCCAAGGACGCGGGCACCGAGAGCAGCCATTATGTGGTGGCCACCAAGTTCGTGGACTGGGGTTCCATGCCGGTCGCGGTCAACCTCGGCCTGGGGGATGAGCGTTTCAACGATCCGGGCGATTCCGGGGTGAATCTCTTCGGTGGTCTGGCGCTGGGCTTCGCCGCGGGCTGGTCCGGCATCGCCGACTGGTCGGGCAACACGCTGAACCTGGGCGTTTCGGCCGCACCGCTGCCGCGCACCCCGCTGACCTTCACCGCCGGTGTGACCAATGTCACCGAGCGGTTCGACGCAGACAGCGAGTTCGCCGCTGGTATCGGTTATACCGTCCTCTTCAAGTAATGGTCCGCTCCAGGAGCACCTTCATGAACCTCATCACCGCTGTTTCCCGCGCCAGTCTGGTCGCGGCGCTGTTCACCAGCGCGCTGGCCACCGCCGGCACCACCGTGTCGCCGGGGCCGATCCAGGCGCCCACCACCTCCCTCAGTGTGGGGGTGGATGGGTCCAACACGCCGGTCCTCGGCGGTAGCTCCAATGTCAGCGTTACGACCTCTCCGCCGCCAATCGTTGTGAATGCGGATGGCTCGGTCACTCTGCC
>DASUDX010000068.1:0-8243 GCA_036275365.1 Nevskiaceae bacterium
CCGGGTTGGCCGGACTCCAGTTCACCGCCATCCGCGGCGGCGCCGGGATCACCGGCGGCAGGGGGATCGGCACACAGGTGGGAAAGCAGCCGTCCATCGTCACTGCAAAGCCCAGATCGCGGCGCGCCTCCTCGGCCTGCAGGGCGACATCGCGGATCAGCTCCCGGGCAACCTGCAGCCGCAGCAGCTCATCGGGCTTGAGACGCAGCCCCAGGCTGCCGGCCGCCTTGGCGGGATCGGCATAGAGCTGATCCCGGAACAAGGGGTCGGCCAGCGCCTTCTGAACCAGCTGGTTGAGCACATAAATCGAGGCCATCGCACACTCCGGTCAATCGGGGGCGATCACGGCCGGGGCCGGTCCAGCATGACAGGCTCAGCGGCCCGGCGCTGCCGCCCCGGCGGCCCTCAGGCCGGCCTCGATTCGACCATGCAGCGCCTGCCAGGGATGGGTGGGCGGCAGGTCGTCGAAGGCCAGCGGTGCGGGCTGGCGCCAGCTCTGCTGAGCGCCGTCGGCGTCTCCGGCGGCGAGCTGCGCCTCCACCAGGCTCAGCCGGGCGCGCCGGGTCAGCGGGTGCGTCTCACCCAGCAGGGCAGCCTGGCTGCGGGTGGCCCGGCGGAGCTCGGTCACGGCCTCGTCCAGCCGGCCACCCCGCAGCAGCAGCTCCCCGAGATCCCGGCGGGCGATGCCACTCTGATCCATGCCCATGTTCCAGCCGGCGACGGTCTCCACCACCCCCTGCAGGGCCTGGATCGCCGCCGCCAGCTCGCCGCGGTCGGCCTGGCACAGGGCCTGGCGGTGCCGCACGGTCTGCACCTCGCCGTCCTGCTCGCGGCCCCAGCGCTGGTAGATGCGCAGGGCCTGCGCGAGCTCGGCCTCGGCCTCGTCCAGCCGTCCGCGCTGGCGCAGCACCTCGGCCAGCGAGGCGCGCAGGGTGGCCTGCGGCAGGCCCTCGCCCGGGTCCTCCTGCAACAGCCGGCGCAGCTGGCCCTCGGCCTCCGGCAGCTGGCCGAGGTCCTGCTGGATCAGCGCCTGCAGATGCAGCAGGGCCGAGCGCAGCCCGCGCAGATGTGGCTCAGCGGAGCGCTCCGGCAGGCGGTCCAGCAGGACCGCCAGCGAACTCGCCGCCTCCTGCCAGCGGCCATGGCGGTAGCGCATCTGCACCAGCTGGGTCTGCAGCCGCAGCAGATCCGGATGGGTGTCGCCCAGCCGCGCCCGGCCCGCCTCGAGCAGGCCGACGAACTCCGCCTCGCGCTCCACGAAGCCGCCGGCCACATGAATCAGCGGCAGCAGCTCCACCGCCAGGCCCAGGGCCGCGGCCGACCCCTCGCCCTCGGCGCGGGCCAGGGCCAGCGCCTGGCTCAGCTCGCGGGCGGCGGACTCGTAAGCCTGCAGGCGCAGATACCCCCGCCCCAGGGCCGCGCGCACCACCTGTTCGCCGCGCGGCTGGCCGGTGAAGCGGGCCTCGACCTGGGCGGCTGCCTGGTCGAGCAGCTCCAGCACGGTGAACTCGCGGGCCGGGCGCTCGCCGGCCGACAGGCTGGCGAGCAGGTCCTGGCTGAGAAAATCCGCCACCTGCTGGGCCTGCAGGCGTGCCGCGCGGGCATCCCGGTAGGCCCACAGGCTCAGCCCCAGACCGAGGGCGAGCGCCAGCGCGGCGATCCGCAGCCCGGTGCGGCGGGCACGCAGGCGCTCGAGATCGCGGCGGGTCTGCTCCGCGCGCTGGCGCTCGCGCTGCTCCGCCTCGCGCTCGGCCCGCCGCGACGCCAGGCTGCGCAGGCGCCGCGCCAGCTCCTGGGCGTCGCTCAGGCGACGGGCCGGGTTGCCCTCGGCGCTGGCGGCGATGTCCTCGCGCAGCAAGGGATCGGCCACCTCCGCCTCCCAGCCCGGGGCCAGGGGACGGCGCAGATCGCCGATCACCGTCTGGTACAGGATCACGCCGAGCGCATAGAGATCGGAGGCCACCGTCAGCGGCTGGCCGGCCATGACCTCGGGGGCCAGATACAGCGGCGTGCCCGATCCCCCGCCCGCCGGCAGGGCCAGGGTCTGGGTGAAGCCCAGGCGGGTGATGCCCAGCGCCCGCAGGCGGGCGGCATCGAGCACCCCGGCGCTGCCGAAGTCGGCGAGGCGCAGATCCGGAATGCCCTCGCGCTGTCCGGCCACCAGCACATTGGCCGGCTTCAGATCCTTGTGCAGCACCCCCATGGCGTGCACCCGGGCCAGTGCCTCGGCCAGGCGCGCCACCAGCTCGACCCGCGCCGGCAGTGACAGCGCCGCCAGGCCCGGGCCGCGGCTCGCCCAGTCGGCCAGGCTGCCCTCGGCCAGCCACTCGCTTTCGATGAAGCAGGGCGGCTGCTCGAGGTTCCAGTCCAGCACCCGCACCACCGGGGCGGCCTCGCCCAGCGACTCATGCAGCAGGCGGAACAGGGTGATCTCGCGCTTGAGTCCGCTCAGGGCACCGGCATCGAGGGCGAACTTGAACACCCGCTGCTCGCCATGGTGCTGATGGCGGGCCAGCCAGGTCTCGCCCTGGCCACCGCCGCCCAGTCGCTGCACCAGCCGCCAGTGCGGACGCAGCGGGGGACTGTCCCCCGGCTGCAGGGCCAGGGCCGAGCGCGGTTCGGCGGCGGCCGCCTCGACCCGTACCGGCGCCACCAGCCGGTAGCCAAAGCCATGCACGGTGACAATCAGCGGCGGGTCGTGCTCACCCAGGGTGGCGCGCAGCCGGCCCACCGCCTTGGCCAGGGTGGTTTCGCTGAGCACCCGGCCCGGCCACACCGCCTGCAGCAATTCCTCACGGGTGACCACCTCGCCGGCATGCTGCAGCAGATGACGCAGCAGCAGCAGGGGCTTGGGCTCGATCTCGAGCGCCTGGCCGTCCCGGCTCAGAACCAGGCTGCGCTCCTCCAGACAGAGGTTGGCGAAGCGGTAGACCCGCCAGCCACCCTCCCGAGGCTCGCTGCCATCGGCGGTCACCGCCGCTTTCCCGCGCTGCGCATGGGTGGATGCTACCGGCGCGGCGGTTGTCAGGAAATGGTCAAGCCACGGTCAGGATCGCCAGCCGCCCCGCCGACCACCCTCGGATCCCGGATTGGTGCTGGAGAGGTCCATGGGCAAGCGCATCCTGCCGCGTCTGAGTGAGGACGCCCCCCGCCTGGGCAGCCGCCTGTGGCGGATTCGCGATCTGGAGCTCAATGAACGGCGCATGGAACTGCGCTGCGCCGGCCGGGTGCTGGCGGTGGAGCCCAAGCCGCTGGCGATCCTCATGCTGCTGCTGCGCTGTTCGGACCGGGTCCTGGGCCCGTCGGAGATCGGCCGGCAGGTCTGGGGCGGGCGGGCGGTGACGGATTCGGTGGTGGCCCAGACCGTGGCCCGCCTGCGCCGCAGTCTCGGTCCGGGTCATGCGGATCTGATCGTCACCGTGCACGGCTACGGCTACCGCCTGGCCAGCACCCCGGAAGCCGCGCCGCCACCGCGCCAGCCGGCTCCGCCGGCCGAGGACGGAACCTCCATGGCCGGACCGCGGCGCGGCTGGCGCCTGCTCGACCGCCTGCCGGCCAGCGGCTACCAGCGCCTGCTGATCGAACATCACAGCCGGCGCGAACAGCGTCATCTGCTGATGCTGGAATCGGAGGCGGCGGTGGACCAGGCCCGCCACGAACGCAGCCGCGAGCGGATCGAGACCCGCGGTCGCGATCTCTCCGCCGACTGTGTCCATGCCCTCTACTGGGGCCTGTGCCCGGGCACCGGCTCCGGCCGGGTGGAGTATCCGGCCGGCTGGCTGGCCCTGCCCACCTATCTCGACGGCGATGGCGGCCTCGCGCGCCAGAGCCGGCGCCAGCGGCTGCTCTGGCTGCAGCGCGCCGCGCGGCGGGTGGCAAGCCTGCACCAGAAGGGGCTGGTGCTGGGCGGCGTCTCGGCCGCCAGCCTGCTGGTGGCGGAGGCGTCGGGCTCGGCCGAGCCGGCCCTGCGCCTGTTCCTGCCGGCCGCCCTGCGCCAGGGCATCTGCCTTGCGCCCCGGCTGTATCTGGACCACTGGAGCGGCCATGAGTCGCTGAGCCGGGCGCCGGAGGCGGGCACCACCCTGCCGGCGCGGCCGGCGGAGGATGTCTACGCCCTCGGCATCCTCGCCACCCAGCTGCTGCTCGGGGACTGGTCGGCGCTGCCGGTCTCCGGCTGGCAGCGCGATCTCGACGACGCAGCGCTCGGCGCCCTGATCGAACGCGCCACCCGCCGCGCCCCGGCGGATCGCCATGTCAGCGTCGCCCAGTTCCTCACCGAGCTGGAGGAACACCCGCTGCTGCGGAGCCGCGTTCAGTCCGGGAGACGGATCTCGCCGGACGCCACCGGCACCGCGTAGCCGCCGATCTGCACGCGCAGCCCCACCCCCTCGATCTGCCGGGCGCAGCCTTCGATCTCGCTGGGACGGCCCATTTCAAACCCCTGCAGCAGCCGCTGCGGCTGATCGAGGGTGGCCGCATTCTCCAGGGCCAGGGCGCCGACCAGGGCGGCGGCGGCCGAGCCGGTGGCCGGGTCCTCGATCACCCCGAGGTCCGGGGCGAACATCCGGGTCCGCCACTCGCCCTCGTAGCCCCGCGCCACCACATAGACCCCGTGCGCCCACTGCCCGGCGAGCAGGGCCTGCAGCGCCTCGCGGCGCGGCGCCAGCGCGGCCAGCGTCTCCGGCTGGCGCAGGCCGACCAGCAGAAAGGGATTGCCTGCCGAGGCCTGCCGCAACCCGGCAGGATCCAGCAGCCCGGGCTCCAGACCCAGGGCCGCCGCCACCGCTGCGGGATCGCCGGTCCAGGGCCGGCGCTCCGGCGCCACCGCAGTGGTCAGCCGGGCATGCCGCGGCCCCTCGGCCACCGCGCGCAGATGGATCGGCAGCTGGCCGACCGGCAGCTCCAGCACCCAGTCCTGATCGCCCGGTGCCGCGTCCAGGCTGGCCAGCAGGCAGGCCGTGCCGATGGTGGGATGGCCGGCGAAGGGCAGCTCGGTGGCCGGCGTGAAGATGCGCAGACGGGCGCGGCTGCCCGCGGTCTGCGGCGGCAGCACGAACACCGTCTCGGACAGATTGAAGGCCGCCGCCATCTTCTGCATGCGCGGCGCGTCCAGACCCTCGGCGTCCAGCACCACCGCCAGCGGGTTGCCGGCATAGGCACGGCGGGTGAACACATCGAGTATGTGGTAGGGCCGCTTCATCGGGATCTCCGCTGCAGACCGCGCGATGATCGCCGATCGCCCGCGGCGCCGGCGTCCGCCGTGCGGCGGGGCGGCGCCGGCAGTGCGCCTACATGAAGCGTCCGCCGGTGATCCGTCCCTCGGCATCGAACGCCGCGTAATAGCGGCTGTTGTTGCTGCGGAACTCCTTGGTGGTGATGTCGCCGGGCATCACCAGCTGCACATCCGGATAGGCCGCCCGGAAAGCCTCGGCGGTGGGACGGCTGTCGATGAAGCGCTCGAAGGCGGGCAGGTCGGTGACAAAGCCGGCGACCGGGACAGGAGACATGGGCGGCTGGGAGGTGGCGAGCTGGCAGGCACTGGCCGAACCCAGCAGCAGCGCCAACAGGAGGGTGCGGAGCATGGGCTCTCCCGGGGTCAGAGCAGCAGGCGGCGCAGATCGCCGAGCAGCTGGGTGAGCAGCACCATGAAGCGGGCTGCGTAGGCACCGTCGATCACCCGGTGGTCGTAGGACAGCGACAGCGGACAGAGCAGGCGCGGCTGGAAGGCCGCGCCGTCCCAGACCGGCTTCATCTGCGCCTTGGAGACGCCGAGGATGCCGACTTCCGGTGCGTTGACGATCGGCGTGAAATGGCTGCCGCCGATGCCGCCGAGGCTGGAGACGGAGAAGCAGCCGCCGCGCATCTCGTCGGGCTTGAGCTTGCCCTCGCGGGCCTTCCTGGCGAGCTCGGCGGTTTCCTGGGCCAGCTGCAGCAGGCCCTTGTTCCAGACATCGCGCACCACCGGCACCACCAGACCATGAGGGGTGTCGGCGGCAAAGCCGAGATGGCAGTAGCCCTTGAGGATCAGCGCCTCGCCGTCCGGTGCCAGCGAGCTGTTGAACTCCGGGTACTGGCGCAGCGCCACCGACACCGCCTTGAGCACGAAGGGCAGCAGGGTCAGCTTCACCCCGCCGGACTCGCCCTGGGCCTTGCGGAAGCGCTCCAGCTCGGTGATGTCGGCCTCGTCGAACTGGGTGACATGGGGCACATTGAGCCAGGCGCGGTGCAGATGCGCGGCGGAGAGCTTGCGGATGCGGGCGAGCTCGCGGCGCTCGATGGGACCGTACTGGCTGAAGTCCTGCACCGGGATCGGCGGAATGCCCGCAGCCGCGCTGCCTGCTGCGGGGCTTGCGGCCGGGCGGGCCAGCCGCTGGCGCACATGGGCATGCAGATCCTCCAGCGTGATGCGGCCGCGCGGACCGCTGCCGCTGACCTCGCTGATCGCCACGCCCAGCTGGCGGGCCAGCTTGCGGCTGGCCGGACCGGCATAGGCTGCGGCCGGGCGGGCGGGCGGCGCCATGACCGCAGGGGGCGCTGCTGCCGCGGCCGGTGATGCGGCGGCGGCCGTCACTGCAGGCGCCACGGCCGGTGCCGGAGTGGCCGCCGGTGCGGCCGGGGCCGCGGCGGGTGCCGATCCCCCGCTGCCCTCCAGCTCGGCAATCAGATCGCCCGGGCTGACCCGGTCACCCACCTTCAGGCGCAGACCGCGGATCACCCCGGCCGCCGGTGCGGGCACCGGCATGGTGGCCTTGTCCGATTCCAGCACCAGCAGTTCCTGCTCGGCGCGCACCGTCTCGCCCTCGGCCACCAGCAGCTCGATCACCGGTACCTCGCGGTGTCCGCCGAGATCGGGCACGGTCAGCGGCTGGCGCTGGCCGGCGGACGCCGACTGCGGCGCCGGCGCGGGGGGCGGCGCGGAGGTCGGCGCCGGGTTCGGTACGGGGGCCGCGGGCGCGGCAGGGGCCGCGGTGGTGGGGGCCGCCGCCGGCGGGGCCGGCGCTGGCGCCGTGGCCTCGGCGGCCAGTTCGATCTGGCCGATGGTCTGACCGCTGGAGAGCCGATCGCCCACCTTCACATCCAGGCGCGCCAGCCGCCCGCTGGCCGGCGCCGGAATCGGCATGGTGGCCTTGTCGGACTCCAGCACCAGCAGCTCCTGCTCGGCGCTGAGGGTATCGCCCACCGCCACCAGCAGCTCGATGATGGGAACATTCTCGGCGCCACCCAGATCGGGGACGCGAATCTCGATCAGGCGGCTCATCTCAGCGCTTCCAGGGAGCGGCGCGCTCGGGGCGCAGACCGTAGATCTTGATCGCCTGGGCCACCCGCTCGGCCGGCAGGCTGCCGTCGTCGGCCAGGGCCTTGAGCGCCCGCACGGTGACCCAGCGGCGGTCGACCTCGAAGAAGTCGCGCAGGGCCGGGCGGTTGTCGGAGCGGCCGAAGCCATCGGTGCCGAGCACGTGGTAGTCGGTGGGCACATAGGGGCGGATCTGCTCGGCGTAGGCGCGCACCCAGTCGGTGGCGGCCACCGCCGGGCCGGTCATCCCGCCCAGGCATTCCTGCACATAGCTCTGCCGCGGCTTGGCCTGGGGGTGCAGCAGGTTCCAGCGCTCGACCTCCTGGCCATCGCGGGCGAGCTCGGTGAAGCTCGGCACGCTC
The DNA here is from genome assembly GCA_036275365.1 of Nevskiaceae bacterium. Taxonomy (GTDB): domain Bacteria; phylum Pseudomonadota; class Gammaproteobacteria; order Nevskiales; family Nevskiaceae; genus DASUDX01. Next base: position 7,657 of record DASUDX010000068.1, read on the forward strand.
CAGACATCGCTGGTCACGCCCCAGTCGGCCTTGAGCAGCTCGCCCGCGGCGATCACCTCGCGCAGGATCGAGCCGGAGCCGAGCAGCTGCACATGGGCTTTCGCCGGCTTGTCCTCGCTGCGCAGCAGATACATGCCGCGGACGATGCCGGTCTCCACCCCGGCCGGCATCGCCGGGTGCAGATGGTTCTCGTTGTAAATGGTCAGGTAGTAGTAGACATCCTCCTGATCCACATACATCGCCCGCATGCCGTGCTGGATGATCACCGCCAGCTCGTAGGCGAAGGCGGGATCGTAGGAGCGGCAGTTGGGTACCACGCTGCTGAACACATGGCTGTGGCCGTCCTCGTGCTGCAGCCCCTCGCCGTTGAGCGTGGTGCGGCCGGCGGTGGCGCCCATCAGGAAGCCGCGCGCGCGCATGTCACCGGCCGCCCAGGCGAGATCGGCGATGCGCTGGAAGCCGAACATCGAGTAGTAGGTGTAGAAGGGAATCATCGGCACGCCGTAGTTAGCGTAGGCCGTGCCTGCGGCGGTGAACGATCCCATCGAACCCGCTTCGGTAATGCCTTCTTCGAGAATCTGCCCGTT
>DASUDX010000069.1:0-31884 GCA_036275365.1 Nevskiaceae bacterium
TCTGCGCCATCCGCTCGGCGCAGTCGGTCCAGGCGATGCGCCGGCCGATCTCCCCCATCGCCACCAGATGGGCCCGATCCGCCAGCAGGCGACGCAGAGCCTCGGCCAGGCGCTGCGGGCTCAGCCCAGCCTCCGCGATCATCTCGGCCGCCCCGGCGGCCACCAGGTGGGCGCCATTGCGGGTCTGGTGGTCATCCACCGCATGCGGGAAGGGCACCAGCAGGGCCGGACAGCCCGCCGAGGTCAGCTCGGCCACGGTGGAGGCGCCGGCGCGGCAGATCAGCAGATCGGCCTCGCCGAAGGCCACCGACATCTGGTCGATGAAGCCTTCGACCCGCGCCTCGACACCGGCGCGGGCGTAGCAGGCCTGGGCGAGCTCCAGGCTGCGCCCGGCCTGATGCCGCACCTGCGGCCGCTCCGCCGGGTCCATCAGCGCCAGCGCCTCGGGCACCCGCTCGTTGAGCGCACGCGCGCCCTGCGAGCCGCCGATCACCAGCACCCGGTGCGGGCGCTCGGCGATGCGCTGCGCCGGGGGCGGCAGGGCGAAGAAGCCCGGACGCACCGGATTGCCGACCGTGCGCCCGCGCGGCAGGGTGTCCGGGAACGCCTGCAGCACCCGGGTGGCCAGACGCGCCAGCAGGCGGTTGGTCAGCCCGGCCGCGGCGTTCTGTTCGTGGATCACCAGCGGGATGCCGAGCAGCCAGGCGGCCAGCCCGCCGGGCCCGGCGGCGAAGCCGCCCATGCCGAGCACCGCATCCGGCCGCTGCCGGCGCAGCGCCGCGATGGCCTCGAGCAGCGCCCGCAGCAGCTGCAGCGGCGCCAGCAGCAGCGCCGCACCGCCCTTGCCGCGCAGACCGCGCACATGCACCCATTCCATCGGAATGCCGTGGGCCGGCACGGTGCGCGCCTCGAAGGAGTCGGGCGTGCCCATCCACACCACCTCGTGGCCGCGCTGGCGCAGCACCGCGGCCACCGCCAGGGCCGGAAAGACATGGCCGCCGGTGCCACCGGCGGCGATCAGAATCTTCATGACCCGGACTCCAGTGGCGATCGGGCCGCCAGCGGCGGGAAGCGCAGACCCTCGGCGGCCGGCTCGGCGCGCGGCGCGCGCGCGGGGTCCGCCCGGCCCTCGCCGGCCTGGCGGTTCTCCCAGTCCACCCGCAGTACCAGGGCCAGCATCACCATCACGGTGATCAGCGAGGAGCCGCCGTAGCTCATCAGCGGCAGGGTCAGGCCCTTGGTCGGCAGCGCCCCCATGTTCACCGCCAGATTGATCAGGGTCTGCAGCCCCAGCCAGCTGGCGATGCCGTACACGAGGTACGCGGGGAAGCGGCGCCCGGCCACCTCGGCGCGCGCACCGATGGCGAAGGCGCGTGCCACCAGGAGAGCGAACAGGCCGATCAGCACCGCGACGCCGATCAGCCCGAACTCCTCGGCGAGGATGGCGAAGATGAAATCGGTGTGCATCTCCGGCAGGTAGAGCAGCTTCTGGATGCTGTTGCCCAGCCCCACCCCGGTGACCTCGCCACGCCCCACCGCGATCAGCGACTGCGCCAGCTGCCAGCCACCGTTCTCGATGTCCTTGAACGGATCGCTGAAATGGATCAGCCGGCGTACCCGGTAGGCCTCGGCCACCGCCACCAGGGCGAGCCCGGCGAGGGCCACCACGCCGAGCAGGATCAGGTGCAGCAGCCGTGCCCCGCCGAGGAAGAGCATGATCATCGCCACCGCCAGCAGAATCGCGGTGGCACCGAAATCGGGCTCCAGGATCAGCAGGCCGGCGGCGATCAGCAGGGGCAGGAAGGGCAGCAGCAGACCGCTCCAGCGGGTCTGCAGTCGGGCCTGGCGACGCACGATGTAGCCGGCCAGATAGAGGATCAGCATCAGCCGCGCCGGCTCCGAGGCCTGCAGGCGGAACAGGCCCAGATCCAGCCAGCGCCGCGCGCTCTTCACCTCCACCCCGATGAAGGGCACCAGCACGATCAGCAGCAGGCCCAGCGCGGCCAGCGCGAGCGCCAGGCCATGGCGCTCCCACAGGCGCATCGGCGTGCGGAACACCAGGAACCCGAGGCCAGTGCCGAGACCGACGAACACCAGCTGGCGCCAGAAGTAGTGGAAGGGGTCGCCGGTCATCTTCTCGGCCTGGGCGACGCTGGCCGAAGCCACCATCACCAGGCCCCAGGCCAGCAGGCTGGCCGCGGCCAGGCACAGCCAGGGATCGAGCGAGACCCGCTCGCCCGGCTGTTCGAGGCGCTGGCGCAGCCAGCCGAGTCCGAAGCCGGTCATAGCGCGCGCACCCGCTGCTCGAACAGCTCGCCGCGTTCGGCGTAGTTGCGGAACTGGTCAAGGCTGGCGCAGGCCGGCGAGAGCAGCACGCAGTCGCCGGGCTCGGCCAGCCGCACGGCGCGGCGGATCGCCGCCGCCAGATCCTTCTCGCGGTACACCGGCAGGGCGCCGAGCAGGGCCTGCTCGATTGCCGGTGCGTCCTGGCCGAACAGCACCGCGGCCCGGCCCTTGGCGGCCAGCGCCGGCGCCAGCGGCGAAAAATCCTGGCCCTTGCCCTGCCCCCCGCCGAGCCAGACCAGCGGCCCGTCGAAGCCCTGGATGGCGGCGAGCGTCGCCCCCACATTGGTGCCCTTGGAGTCGTTGATCCAGCGCACGCCGCGGTGCTCGCGCACCCGCACGCAGCGGTGCGGCAGGCCGGGGAAGGTCTGGAGGGCGGCGAGGCTGGCCGCCCGCGGCAGACCGACGGCATCGGCCAGGGCCAGGGCGGCCAGGGCATTGGCGAGATTGTGGCGACCCTGCAGCGGCAGCGCCCGGGCCGCGATCAGCGCACGCGGCGCGGGCTCGCCGTGGCGCGACTCGGCCAGCCAGGTCTCGCCGTCCTGCTCGATCAGCCCATAGGTCTGGTCGGCACCCGGCGCGCCCAGCCCGAAGGCCTGCGGCGGCGCGTTCCGCGCCTGCTCGACGCCGGTGCGGGTCCAGGCATCGTCGGCATTGACCACCGCGGTGGCGCAGCCCTGGAAGATGCGCGCCTTGGCCGCGGCGTAGGCGGCGAGGCTGCCATGCCGGTCCAGATGGTCCTCGGACAGATTCAGGAACACCGCGGCGGCGCAGCGCAGGCTGTGGGTGGTCTCGAGCTGGAAGCTGGAGAGCTCCAGCACATAGAGCTCGGCCTGCTCCTCCAGCAGATCCAGGGCCGGGGTGCCGAGGTTGCCGCCGACCTGCACGCGCCGGCCGGCAGCCCGCGCCATCTCGCCGAGCAGGGTGGTGACCGTGCTCTTGCCATTGCTGCCGGTGATGCCGACCACCGGGGCGCGGGCGGCGCGGGCGAACAGCTCGATATCGCCCACCACCGGCACGCCGGCGGCCTGCAGCTCGCGGATCAGCGGCTCGCGCAGGTCCACCCCGGGCGAGACCACCGCCTCGCGGAACTGCGAGAGCGGACGCGGTGCATCGAAGCCACCGAGGCGGAACTCGACCGCCGGATGGGCAGCGCGCAGCGCCTCGATCTGCGGCGGAGCGGCGCGTGAGTCGGTGACCACCAGGGCGCTGTCGCCGGCCGCGAGATGGCGCAGGACCGAGGCCCCGGAGGCCCCCAGCCCGACGATCAGCGTGCGCGGCGGACGGTTCACGGCGGCCTCAGCGGATCTTCAGGGTGGACAGACCGATCAGCACCAGGATCAGGGTGACGATCCAGAAGCGCACGATGATCTTCGGCTCGGGCCAGCCCTTGAGCTCGTAGTGATGGTGCAGCGGCGCCATCCGGAAGATGCGCTTGCCGCCGCTCCACTTGTAGTAGCCCACCTGCAGCATCACCGAGACGGTCTCGGCAACGAACACCCCGCCCATCACCACCAGCACCAGCTCCTGGCGCACCAGCACCGCCACCACGCCCAGCGCCGCGCCGAGGGCGAGCGCCCCGACATCGCCCATGAACACCTGGGCCGGATAGGCGTTGAACCAGAGAAAGCCCAGGCCCGCGCCGGCCAGCGCGGTGCAGAAGATGGCGAGCTCGCCGACGCCGTTGATGAAGGGGATGCCCAGATAGCTGGCGATCTTGACGTGCCCGGTGCAGTAGGCGAACACCGCCAGGGCCGAGGCGACCAGCACGCAGGGCAGGATGGCGAGGCCATCGAGCCCGTCGGTGAGATTCACCGCGTTGCTGGTACCGACGATCACCAGATAGGCCCACAGCACGAAGAAGGCGCCGAGCGGAATCGCCACATCCTTGAACAGCGGCAGGATCAGCGCGGTCTCCACCGGGGTGCGCGCGGTGAGGTAGATCGCGAGGCTCACCCCGAAGCCGGCCAGCGAGAGCCAGAAGTACTTCTGCCGGGCGGTCAGACCGAGATTGCGGCGGTGCTTGATCTTGATGTAGTCGTCGGCGAAGCCGACCAGGCCGAAGGCCAGGGTCACGCCCAGTGCGAACCAGACGAAGCGGTTGGACAGATCCGACCACAGCAGGGTGGCGATGGTGATCGCCGAGAGGATCAGCACCCCGCCCATGGTCGGCGTGCCGGTCTTCACCTGGTGGCTCTTCGGGCCCAGCTCGCGCACCACCTGGCCGAACTTGAAGTCGTGCAGCTTGCGGATCATCCACGGCCCGAGCACGAAGCTGATCACCAGCGCGGTGAGCACGCCGAGGATGGCGCGGAAGGTCAGATAGCCGAACAGGTTGAAGGCGCTTTCGTACTGTTCCAGCCAGCGGGCGAGGTGGTAGAGCATCAGTGGGGGTCCCCCGGTTGGATCTGGCCATCGAGTGCGGCCACCACGCGTTCCATGCGGGCGGAACGCGAACCCTTGATCAGCAGGCTGCGCGGGCCGGGTTCGGCGGCGAGCGCGGCGAGCAGGCTCTCGAGCTGCTCATGGGCCTGGCCGCGCGGGCCGAAGCCCTCGACATAGTCCGCGGCGTGGCGTCCCAGCGCGTGCAGGGCCTCGATGCCCAGCGCCCGCGCGGCGCTTCCCGCCGCCACATGCAGCTCGCGCGCCTGGGCCCCGAGCTCGGCCATCGCGCCCAGCACGGCGATGCGCCGCCCGGGCTGGCGCGCCAGCAGCTCCAGCCCGGCACGCAGCGAGGTCGGGTTGGCGTTGTAGCTGTCATCGATCAGGCGATCGCCGGCGGCGGTCTGGCGGATTGCCGAGCGCCCCTGGGCCGGTTCCAGCCGGGCGAAGCCCTCGGCCAGGGTTGCGGGATCGAGCCCCAGGGCCAGGCCGCAGGCCGCCGCGCCCAGCGCATTCAGCACATTGTGACGGCCCGGCAGGGGCAGCCAGACCTCGGCGGTCCCGGCCGGGGTCACCAGCTCGAAGCGCTGGCTCTCACCCTCCTCGCGCAGCTGCCGGGCGCTGACATCGGCCGCCGCACCGAGGCCGAACTGCAGGACCGCCGCCGCGCCGGCGAAGCGGCGCCACAGCGGCGCATAGACATCGTCGGCATTGATCACCGCCACGCCGCGGCCGTCCAGGGCCTGGAACAGCTCGCCCTTGGCGCGGGCCACGCCCTCGCGCGAGCCGAAGCCTTCCAGGTGGGCATCGCCGGCCTGGGTGACCAGGGCGATGTCCGGCCGCGCCAGCGCCGCCAGCAGGGCGATCTCGCCCGGGTGGTTGGCCCCCATCTCGATCACCGCGGTGGCCTGGCTCTCGCGCAGGCCGAGCAGGGTCAGCGGCACGCCGATGTGGGTGTTGAGATTGCCGCGGGTGGCCAGCACCGGCCCGCGTGCGGCGAGCAGGGCGGCGAGCATCTGCTTGGTGGTGGTCTTGCCGTTGCTGCCGGTGACCCCGATCACCGGCAGGCGGTGGCGCGCGCGCCAGCCGGCGGCCAGCCGCTGCAGGCCGGCCAGGCTGTCCGCCACCACGATCTGCGGCAGGGGCAGCGGCAGCTGCCGTTCGACCAGAGCGGCGACCGCCCCGGCGGCCGCGGCAGCGGCGACGAAGTCATGGGCATCGTGGCGCTCGCCCCGCAGGGCGACGAACAGATCGCCCGCGAGCAGGCCGCGGGTATCGCTCACCACCCGCTCGACCCGGGCGTCGGCCCCGTGCAGGGCGCCACCGGCCAGCTCGGCCGCCTCGCGCAGCGTCATCATGGCCGCGGCTCCAGCCCGAGCAGCTCGGCCACCACGCGGCGATCGGAGAAGGCCCGCACCTCGCGGCCCTGGGTCTGGGTGGTCTCGTGGCCCTTGCCGGCCACCACCACGATGTCATCAGGCCCGGCGAGAGCCACCGCGCGGCGGATCGCCGCGGCGCGGTCGTGGATGACCTCGACGCTCGCCGCCCTGGGCGCCGCGGCGGGGCTGGCCGCGCGATCGCCGCCGGGGTGGCGTCCTGCCCCCGGGTCATCGATTCCCGACAGAATCTCCGCCACGATGGCGGCGGGGTCCTCGGAGCGCGGGTTGTCATCGGTGACGATCAGCGCGTCCGCACCCTGGGCGGCGGCGCGACCCATCAGCGGCCGCTTGCCGCGATCGCGGTCACCGCCGCAGCCGAACACCGCGACCAGACGGCCGCGGCAGTGGGCGCGCACGGCGGAGAGAATCTGCTCCAGCGCCTGCGGGGTGTGGGCGTAGTCCACCACCACCAGCGGCTGCGCCGGCGACCCGCGGAAGCCTTCGATGCGCCCGGGCACGGTCTGCGCCTGGGCCAGTGCCGCCACCGCCTCGGCCAGCGGCACGCCGGTGGCGAGCAGGGCACTCAGACAGGCCAGCAGGTTGTAGGCGTTGAAGCGGCCGAGCAGGCGGGTCTGCAGGCTGGCGGCGCCCCAGCTGGTGTCGAGCTGCAGGGCCAGGCCCTCGCCGTGCAGGCGCAGCTCGCGGCCGATCACGAAGCGCTGGCCCGGCGCCGGCCGCTCGCCGTCCAGACCGTAGACGGTCAGCGCCGGATGGCTCTGCTGGGCGCGCAGCTGCCCGGCCCAGGCCGCGCCGTGGGCGTCGTCGCGGTTGAGCACCGCCTCGCCGCGCCGGTAGACCGTGAACAGGCGCTGCTTGGCCGCGGCATAGGCCTCGAGGCTGCCGTGATAGTCGAGATGATCGCGGCCGACATTGCTCAGCAGCGCCGCGTCGAAGGCCAGGCCCGCGACCCGCGCCTGGTCCAGCGCATGGGAAGAGACTTCCATCGCGCAGGCCTTCAGACCGGCCTCGCGGTAGTCGGCCAGCCAGCCCTGCAGGGTGATCGGGTCCGGCGTGGTGTGCGGATTGGCGGCGAGCGCCCCGAGGCGGCCCGCCCCCAGGGTGCCGATGTAGGCGCAGGGCTCGCCGAGCCGGTCCAGCGTCTGCGCCAGCAGATGGGCGGTGGAGGTCTTGCCATCGGTGCCGGTGACGCCGTACAGGCGCAGCGCCTCGCCCGGACGGTCATGGAAGCGCGCGGCGATCTCTCCCACCCGCGCAGCCAGCGCCGGCACGGCGAACTGCGGCACCGGCAGGGTGTCCGGCTCGGCGATGCCCGGGGCCGGCTCCCAGGCCACCGCCGCCGCGCCCTGGGCCAGCGCCTGCTCGACATGGGCCAGCCCATGCCCGCCGACCCCGCGCACGGCGAGGAACAGATCGCCCGCCTCGACCCGCCGTGAATCCATCTGCAGGCCGGTGACGGCCAGACGCGGCGCCGCGGCTCCAAAACCGGCGAACAGATTGGCGAGCAGGCGCGGGTTGCGCGCGCGCGGCAGACCGGCGGGACGAGGGCTCATGTCGGCGGCTCGCTGGCGAGAAAGGCTGCCGCCTCGGCGGGCAGCGGCACCGCCACGGTCTCCAGCGGCGGCTCGGCAGCCGGGGGAGGCGGCAGGCTGGGATCCGGGGCGATGTGCAGCAGGCGCAGGGCGCCCTGCACCACGGTGGAGAACACCGGCGCCGCCACCACCCCGCCGTAGTAGCCGCCGCTGCCCGGCTCATCGATCATCACCAGGCCCACCAGCCGCGGGTTCTCGGCCGGGGCCATGCCGATGAACACGCTCTGGTGGCGGTTGCTGGCATAGCCGCCGGTCTCGGCGACCTTGCGCACGGTGCCGGTCTTGCCGGCGACCCGATAGCCGGGAATGGCCGCGCGGGTGCCGGTGCCGCCGCGGGTGATCACCCCTTCCATCAGGGCGCGGACATCGCGCGCGGTGCGCGCGCTGATGGCGCGCTGCGGCGGCGGGCGGGCCTCGTCCAGGGTCAGCGAGAGCTGCGGCATCAGGCCGTCATTGGCCAGGGCGGCGTAGGCGCGCACCAGATGCAGGGCATTCACCGACAGGCCATAGCCATAGGAGGCGGTGGCGGTCTCGATCTGGCCCCAGCCCTGCGGCGGACGCAGCAGCGGCGAGACCTCGCCGGGGAAGCCGGAGCCGATCCGCTCGCCCAGACCGAACTTCTGGAAGCCGCTCCAGATGCTCTCGGCGCCGATGTCGAGACCGATCTTGGCGGCGCCGACATTGCTGGACTTGGACAGGATCAGCGAGAGGTCCATCAGCCCGTGCGGGTGCACATCGCGCACGGTCAGGCGGCCGACCTGCCACCAGCCGGGGCCGGTGTCGATGACCGTGTCCGGTGCGATGCGGCCCAGCTCGAGCGCCTGCGCCAGCACCAGCGGCTTGACCGTCGAGCCGGGCTCGAAGCTATCGATGATCGCGCGGTTGCGGGCGCCGCGGCTGCCGCGGTCGTCCGGGTTGTTGGGGTTGTAGCCGGGCTGGCTGGCCATCGCCAGCACCTCGCCGCTCTTGGCATCGGCAATCACCACCAGCCCGCCCTTGGCCTGGTGCCGCTGCACGGCGTTCTTCAGCTCGCGGTAGGCGAGGTATTGCAGGCGCAGGTCCAGGGTCAGCGCCAGATCCCGCCCGGCTTCGGCCGGCAGGGTCTCGGCGCTGTTCTCCACGGTGCGGCCCTTGGCATCGCGGATCACCTGGCGGCGCCCGGGCTTGCCGCTGAGCGCGGGGTCGCGCGCCGCCTCCATGCCCTCCACCCCGCGGCCGTCGAGATCGGTGAAGCCCACCACCTGGCCCGCCACCTCGCCGGCCGGGTAGTAGCGGCGGTACTCGCGCTCGCGGTGCACGCCCGGGGCCTTGATCGCGATCAGCCGCTTGGCCTCCTCCGGGCTGAGCTGGCGCTGCAGGTAGACGAAGTCGCGGCCCTTGCGCTCCTCGAGGAAGCGGGTGAGCTGGCGCGGCTTGATCTCCATCATCTGGGCCAGCGCCTCGACATGCGGCGGCGACGCCAGCAGATCGGCCGGCACGCACCAGATCGAATCCACCGGCGCCGACAGCGCCAGCGCCTCGCCGCGGCGGTCGCGGATCGCCCCGCGGTGGGCGCTGAGGGTGAGGGTGCGCACATGCCGCTTGGCGCCCTCGCGGGCCAGGAAGTCCTTCTCCAGCACCTGCAGCTGGAAGGCGCGTCCAGCCACCACCACGGCGCCCAGGGCGAGCACCGCGAGCACCGTCTGGCGCCGCCATGGCCGCACCGCCTGCGCGGGGGCCTCGCTGGTGGAGCGGGCGCGGCTCACCGCGGGCCTCCGGCGGCCGGCTCGCGGACGATCTCGTACTCGCGCGGCTCGGCCATGTTGAGCTGCTCGCGCGCCAGCCGCTCGACCCGCCCGTGATGGGCCAGCGCGGCCTCCTCGAGCTGCAGCTGCGCCCACTCCTGCTCGAGCTTCTCGCGCTCCAGCCGCACCTGGTCGAGCTCGGTGGTGAGGCCGCGGTTCTGGTGCTTGACGCTGACCACCAGCAGGGCCGAGACCAGCACCGCCATACCCAGCCCCAGCGGCAGCAGCAGACTACCGCGCATCGCCTTCAGCGGACGGCGGACGCGGCTCATGCCTGCTTCTCCGCCACCCGCAGCACGGCGCTGCGCGCGCGCGGGTTGTCGGCGCACTCGGCATCGCTGGCGAACTCGCGCGAGATCGCCTTGAGACGGCTGCCGGCCTCGCGGATGAAGCGCTTGACGATGCGGTCCTCCAGCGAGTGGAAGCTGATCACCGCCAGGCGGCCGCCGCTGCGCAGGCCTTCGGCGGCGGCGCTCAGCGCCTGCGGCAGCACCTCCAGCTCGCGGTTGATGAAGATGCGCAGGGCCTGGAAGCTGCGGGTGGCCGGATGGATCTTCTGGCGCGGCCCGGGCAGGGCGCGCTGGATCAGCTCGGCCAGCTGCGCGGTGCGGGTGATCGGCGCCTGGCTGCGCGCCTCGACCAGCCGGCGGGCGATGCGGCGGCTGGCGCGCTCCTCGCCGTAGTGGAACAGCACATCGGCGATCTCCGCCTCCTTGGCCCGCGCCAGCCAGGCCGACACCGGCTCGCCGCGGCCCGGGTCCATGCGCATGTCCAGCGGGCCGTCCTGGCTGAACGAGAAGCCGCGCTCGGGCTGGTCGAGCTGGGGGCTGGAGACGCCGAGATCGAGCAGGATGCCGTCCACCGCGCCGCTCAATCCGCATTCGGCCAGCAGGGCGCCGAGCTCGCCGAAGTTGCGGTGGTGCAGGGTGAAGCCGGGCCGGCCGCCGTGGCGCGCCTGACCGGCGGCGATCGCCGCCGGGTCCTGGTCGAGGGCGTGCAGCTGGCCCTCGCCGGCCAGGGCCTCCAGCAGCGCCTCGCTGTGACCACCGCGGCCATAGGTGGCGTCGATGTAGCAGCCGCCGCGCCGGGGCTGAAGTCCGGCGAGCGATTCCGCGAGCATCACCGGACGATGGGCGAGCATGGGGTCAGGCGTCTTGGCGGACGGCGGCACGGCGGCGCTGCGGCAGGCGCGCCCTCATCGACGCAGCGCCCGGAAGGCATCGGCGATGCCCACCATCACCGAGGCCGGACCCTCGCCGAAGCGCTCGTTCCAGGCCTCGTCGGCCCACAGGTCCATGCGCTTGTTCTGGCCCATCAGCACCACCGAGCCGTGCAGGCGGGCGCGCTTGCGCAGCATCGGCGGCACCAGGATGCGGCCCTGGCGATCGATCTCGGTTTCCACCGCGTAGCCGATCACCACCTGGTTGAGCCGGTCGGCGACGACCCGGTCCTCCATCGCCTCGATCTGGTCGGCGAGACGCTGGAACTCGGCGGCCGGAAAGATTTCCAGGCAGGGATTCGGACCGACGGTGAGGTAGAGCTGCGGGGCCTCGCCCTCGAGTTTCTGGCGAAAGCGGGCCGGGATCGCCAGGCGACCCTTGTCGTCGATCGTGAGTTGATGCGACCCAGCAAACACGCCCGCTCTCCACCCGCCTGGTGAAGGCACCACTTCTCCCCACTTTGGTGCCCAGTGACCCACTATAAACCACGAATTTCCCCGCCAGCAAGCCGTTCAGCGCGCTTTTCCCAAACGGAAACAAGCACTTAGCGGAATGATCGGGGATGGGTGAAGATCAAGGAAAACAGGCACTTGGGAGCAGGACTTCAAGTGAAGTCTGCGGATGGAGCGGGGGTCCGGGCGGCGCCCCGGCCCACTGGCCGGTCGCCGCCACCCGAAAAGGGCAACTCGGCCGATAAGCCGGGTTCTGTCTAGGGCTCGCGCCCCGAGACAATCATTCCTCTAGGCCCGCCGTCACCGACGGGCTCCAGCAGCCTACCCGGGTACCTGCGCGGGCCGCGCAGTCTGTCTTGCGACAGCCGTACCCCTATTTGGCCTTGCTCCGGATGGGGTTTGCCGTGCCGGTCTGTTGCCAGACTCGCGGTGCGCTCTTACCGCACCATTTCACCCTTGCCTGATCGCGGTTGCCCGCGCCATCGGCGGTATCTTTCTGTTGCACTGATCCGTCGGCTCGCGCCGCCCAGCCGTTAGCTGGCATCCCGCCCTGTGGAGCCCGGACTTTCCTCCCCCGCGTTGCCGCGGCGGCGATTGCCTGGCCGAGTTGCCCGCGCAGTCTACTCCCCGTCCGCCGCGCTGCCGAGCGCCTGGCGGTAGAAACGCTGGCGCGGCAGACCGGTGTAGGCCGCCGCCAGCCGGGCGGCGCGCGAGGCCGGCAGCTCGGTGAGCAGCAGCTCGAGCAGGCGCTGGGCCTCGGCCGGCAGCGCCTCGTCGGCCTCCACCGGTGCGGCGCCTTCCACCACCAGCACGAACTCGCCGCGCTGCCGGTGGGGATCGGCGCGCAGCCAGGGCAGCAACTCCTGCAGCGGTGCCAGCTCGCTCTGCTCGAACTGCTTGGTCAGCTCGCGGGCCAGACAGACCCGCCGCGCCGGCCCCAGCACCGCCAGCAGGTCGGCGAGGCAGGCCTCGATGCGATGGCTGGATTCGTAGACGATCCAGGTATGGGTGAGCCCGGCCAGCTCGCGCAGCCGCTCGCGGCGGGCCGCCTCGCGGGCGGGCAGGAAGCCGACGAACTCGAAGCGGTCGCTGGGCAGACCGGCGATCGACAGGGCGGCGATCGCCGCGCAGGGGCCGGGCACGGTGCGCACCGGAACGCCAGCCGCCCGCGCGGCGCGCACCACGGTGAAGCCGGGATCGGAAATCAGCGGGGTGCCGGCATCGGCGATCAGGGCCAGGCTCTCGCCGCTGCGCAGACGCGCCAGCAGGCGCTCGGCCTGCGCCGCCTCGTTGTGCTCATGCACCGCCTGCAGCGGGGTGCGGATGCCATGGGCACTGAGCAGGGTCTGGCTGGTGCGGGTGTCCTCGGCGCCGATCAGGCTGACCTGGCCGAGCACCCGCTGCGCGCGCGGCGAGAAATCCCCGAGGTGGCCGATGGGCGTGGCCACCACATACAGCGTGCCGGGTTCGACATCGGAGGTCTCGCTCATCGCCGGGAGCTCATGGGGCGCGTGATAATGCCGCCATGATGCGCCGCCCGCCCCTGCTCCTGCTGGCCCTCTGCGGGCTGCTGCTCGTCCCCGGCCCTGCGCTGGCGAACGAGACCCTGCTGCGCCAGGCCGAGACCCGCCTCGCCGAGGGCGATGACCGCGCCGCCGAGCGGCTGCTCAGCGAGATCGCCGATGCCTCGCTCAGCCTCGAGGCGCTCGCCCGGATGCAGCTGGTGCGCGCCGAGATCCTACTCAAGCGCGGGCAGCTCGAGGGCGCCCTGCGCAGCCTGCCGCCGAGTGCGGTCCATGTGCCGGGCCTCGGCGCACGCATCGAGCAGCTGCGCGCCGAGGCGGCGCAGACCCTGGGGGATCTGCCACAGGCGGTGCAGGCGCTGTGCGAGCGCGAGCGCTACCTGGCGACCGATGCCGCGGCGCTCGCCGAGAACCGCGAGCGCCTGTGGGCGCTGATCACCGCCCAGCCGCTGGATCCGGCGGTGGAATCGCGGCTGGCGCTGCTGGCGCCGCTGCCGCGCGGCTGGCTGGACCTGGCCCTGCGCCTGCAGCGCGCCGGCGGCCGTGTCGATCTGCAGGACTGGGCGCTCCGCCATCCCGGGCATCCGGCCACCGCCCTGCTGGGGCGGATCGGCGGCGCCAGCACCGATCTGCCGTTCGCAGCGCCAGCGGTACGCAGCGGCTTCATCGCCGTGCTGCTGCCCCTCAGCGGGGCGCTGGCCGCGAGCGGCGAGGCCGTGCGCGACGGCCTGATCAGCGCCTGGCTCGCCCCCGGGGCGGCGGCTCGGCCGGCGCTGCGCTTCTACGACGCCGGCATGAGCGACGAAGCCGCGGTCTACGCCTACCACCAGGCCCTGCGCGAGGGTGCGGCCGCCCTGATCGGCCCGCTGCGCAAGGAGAGCGTGCTGGCCATTGCGCGCCTGCAGCCGCCGCTGCCGGTGCTGGCCCTGAACACGGTGGACGGCCTGAGCCAGCCGGGCCTGCTGCAGCTGGCCCTGGCGCCGGAGCACGAGGCACGCTCGGCGGCGCTGGCCGCGGCCGCCCAGGGGCTGCGCCGCGCCGCCGTGCTGGTGCCCCAGGGCGAGTGGGGCCAGCGGGTGGCCGAGGCCTTCCGCCAGAGCTTCGAGAACAGTGGCGGACGGGTGGTGAGCGAGGCCCGCTTTGAAGCGCGCGGGCTGGATCATTCGCGGCCGGCCCGGCAGCTGGCCGGATACGACGCCAGTGAATCGCGGGCCAAGGCGCTGGCCGGCATTCTCGGCGGGCCCAGCGAGTTCGACCCGCGCGGCCGCGATGATCTGGATCTGGTCTTTCTCGGGGCCCGCGCCAGCGAGGCCGAGCTGATCCTGCCGCAGCTGCGCTTCTACCGGCTCAGCCGTCTGCCGATCTTCGCCACCGCCTCGGTCAGCGATGGCCGCCAGCCGCCGGCGGGGCTGCGGGTCTGCGAGCTGCCCTGGTTCGCCCAGGTCGAGCGGGCCGAGCTCGCGCCCTGGATGAACCCCGCCGGTGATGCCGCGCGCCTGTTCGCCCTCGGCCGCGATGCCGCCCAGGTGCTGCAGCGCTGGGTGCTCGACGGCGGCCATCGTCTGGACAGTCTTTCCGGCGCCAGCGGTCGTCTGCGCGTGGATCCCAGCGGCCGCATCGAGCGCGAGCTCGACTGCGCGCCCGCAGGCGGCGGCGCGTGAACCCTCGCGGCGTCGCCGCCGAACAGGCCGCGGAGGCCCTGCTCCGGCAGGCGGGCCTGCGCCTGCTGTTCCGCAACTGGCGCGGGCGGCGCGGCGAGCTGGACCTGGTGATGGAGGAGGGCGCCACGGTGGTGGTGGTGGAGGTGCGCGCACGCGGCCAGTCCGGCTTTGGCGATGCGCTGGAGAGCATCGGTCCGCACAAGCGTCAGCGTCTGCTGGCCGCCACCCGCGAGCTGCTGGCCCGCGAGCCGCGGCTGGCCGAGCGCCCGCTGCGCTTCGATGTGGTGACGCTTGACGGCGACCATCCGCCGCAGTGGCTGCGCGAGGCCTTCGAGGCCGAGGCATGAGACCGCTGCCGGCGGTGCTGCGTCAGCAGCTGCGCGAGGCCTTCGGCGAGGGCTGGCGGGAGGATCCGGCCGATTGCCTGGCCTACGGCTACGACAACTCCCGCCGCAGCCTGCCGCCGCAGGCGGTGGCGCTGGCGGCCGAGGACAGCCAGATCGAGCGCCTGGTGCACGCCTGTGCCGAGCATGCGGTGCCGCTGACGGTGCGCGGGCGCGGCACCAACACCACCGGCGCCAGCGTGCCGCTGGCCGGCGGCGTGGTGCTCTCGCTGGAGCGCATGAACCGGGTGCTGCGGGTGTCGGCCGGGGATCGTCTGCTGGTGGCCCAGGCCGGCTGCCTCAACAGCACGGTGCAGCAGGCGGCCGCCGCCGAGGGGCTGTTCTGGCCGCCAGACCCGACCAGCGCGGGCTATTCGACCATCGGCGGCAATCTCGCCTGCGGTGCCGGCGGTCCGCGCGCGGTGAAGTACGGCACCGCCCGCGAGCATGTGCTGGGTCTGCGCGCGATCAGCGGTGCCGGCCACTGGCTGCGCACCGGCTGCCAGACCAGCAAGGGCGTGGTCGGCTACGACCTCACCCGCCTGCTGGTGGGCTCCGAGGGAACGCTTGCGATCATCACCGAGGCCACGCTGCGCCTGCTGCCGCTGGCGCCGGCGCGGCGCACCCTGCGCGCCGCCTACCGCGATGTGGAAAGCGCGGCGGCGGCGGTGGCCCGGCTGATGGCGCAGCCGGCCACCCCCTCGAGCCTCGAGTTCATGGATGGCGATGCGGTGGCCCTGGCCCAGGCCTGGCATGACACCGGGGTACCGGCCGGCACCGGGGCGCTGCTGCTGCTGGAAGTCGACGGCGAGGCCGAGACCCTGCCGGCCCAGGTCCGCGCGGTGGCCGCCGCGGCAGCCGGCGCCGGGCTGATCGAATGGCGCGAGGCGACCGCCGCTGCCGAGGCCGAGACGCTCTGGGCCTGCCGCAAGGCGCTCTCGCCCAGCCTGCGCCAGCTGGCACCAAAGAAGGTCAACGAGGATGTGGCAGTGCCGGTCACCCGCCTGCCCGAGCTGGTGCGCGGCCTGCAGCGGCTGTCGCGCGACCATGCGCTGCGCATCGTCACCTTCGGCCATGCCGGCAACGGCAATCTGCATGTGAACCTGCTCGCCGATCCGGATGATCCGGCCCAGCTCCGCGCCATCGAGGCCTGTCTGCCGGCGGTGTTCCGGCTGGTGCTCGATCTCGGTGGCACCCTCAGTGGCGAGCACGGGGTGGGGATCGACAAGCGCGACTTCGTCGCCTGGGAGATCGAGCCCGCCACCCTCGAGCTGATGCGCGGACTCAAGCGGGTGTTCGATCCGCAGGGCATCCTCAATCCGGGCAAGACCTTGCCGGCGGCCTGAGCGGGGTGGGTCCCGGGGCCGCGGCCGCGGGTCTACCATGGCGGCACAACGACAACGCCGGAGGAGTGCCCCATGGCCGTGGCCAAGCGCCTGAATCCCCTTGACTGGACCTTTCTCGCCGCGGAAACCCGCGAGGCGATGATGCATGTGGGTGCGCTGATGCCCTTCGTGCCGCCGCCGGAAGGCCCGGGCAACACCCTGCGGCAGCTGATCGAGGAAATCCGCACGCTGGCCCGCGCCGAGGCGCCGTGGAATCTCAAGCTGCGCTACCCCTCGCTGCCGGCGCATCCGCTGCAGGCCTGGGTGGAGGACGAGGCGTTTGATGTCGACTACCACATCCGCCGCTCGGCCCTGCCCTCGCCCGGCGACGAGCGCGAGCTGGGGCGGCTGGTCTCGCGCCTGCACAGCCACAGCCTGGACTTCCACCGCCCCCCCTGGGAGGTGCATCTGATCGAAGGGCTCAGCGGCGGGCGCTTCGCGCTGTACTTCAAGGTGCACCACGCCCTGGTCGACGGCTACACCGGCATCCGCCTGCTCTCCAACTCGCTGTCGGGCTCGGCCGAGGATCGCGACACCCCGATGTTCTTCGTGCGCCGGCCCGCCACCCGCGAGAAAGGCGAGAAGACCCGGTCGGCGCCCACCCTCGAGGCCCTGCTGGATCTGGCCCGCGAGCAGGCGGGCACCAGCCGCTCGATCGGCAAGGCCCTGCTCAACACGCTCCGGCCCAAGGCCGAGCGCAGCCTGGTCGCGCCGATGCAGGCGCCGCGGTCGGTGCTCAATCAGAAGATCAGCCGCAACCGCCGCTTCGCCACCCAGCAGTTCGATGTCGAGCGGCTCAAGCGGGTGGCCAAGGCCCATGGCGGCACCCTCAACGATCTGGTGCTGGCCCTCTGCGCCGGCGCCCTGCGGCGGCTGCTCTGCGAACAGGGCGCGCTGCCCGAGCAGCCGCTCACCACCATGATGCCGGTCAACATCCGGCCCAAGGACGATCCGGGCGGCGGCAATGCGGTGGGCGCGATCCTCGCCTCGATGGCCACCCACATCGCCGATCCGGCCGAGCGCTTCGCCGCGATCATCGCCTCCACCCGCGAGGCCAAGGCCCAGCTGCAGGGCATGACCAAGAACGGGATCATGCAGTACAGCGCGCTGCTGATGGCGCCGATGCTGCTGGCCCAGGTGCCGGGGGCGATCGGCCGGGTGCGCCCCGCCTTCAATCTGGTGATCTCCAATGTCCCCGGCCCGACCCGGCCGCTGTACTTCCGCGGCTTCCGCATGGAGGCCTACTACCCGCTGTCGATCCCGATGCCGGGCTATGGGCTGAATGTCACCGTGGTGAGCTATGTGGACACGCTCAACTTCGGCTTCATCGGCTGCCGCGACACCCTGCCGCATCTGCAGCGGCTGGCCGTCTACAGCCGCGACGCGCTCGACGAGCTCGACCCGGAGCAGGCCGGCTGACCATGCTGCGCCTGCGCGAGGATCTGGTGCTCGACGAGGGCCAGTGGCAGTGGGACACCCTGCGCGCCAGCGGTGCCGGCGGCCAGCATGTCAACCGCACCGAGAGCGCGGTGCAGCTGCGCTTCGATGTGCGCGCCTCGAGCCTGCCCGAGGACTGCAAGCAGCGCCTGCTGGCGGGCAGCGATCGCCGCCTGACCCGCGAGGGCGTGCTGGTGATCAAGGCGCAGACCCGGCGCAGCCAGCAGCAGAACCGCGAGGCGGCGCTGGAGCGGCTGGCCGAGTGGATCCGTCCGGCCCTGGAGGCCCCGGTGGAGCGCCGGCCCACCCGCCCCAGCCGCGCCGCCCAGCGCCGGCGGGTGGATCAGAAGACCCGCCAGGGCGCGCTCAAGAAACTGCGCGGACGCCCCGCCACCGACTAGTCGGTCCGCTGGGCTTATGCTGGCGGCCCCTCGTTTCTGCGGAGCCGCCATGACTGCCGTGCTCGCCTATGCCGCCGCCCAGGCCAAGGCCCCCCTCGCGCCCTACACCCTCACCCGCCGCGCGCCCGGTCCGGAGGATGTGGAGATCGATGTCCTCTTCTGCGGGGTCTGCCACTCCGATGTGCACCAGGCGCGCGCCGAATGGGGCGGCGGCCTCTTCCCGATGGTGCCGGGTCACGAGATCGTCGGCCGGGTGCGCCGGACCGGTGGTGCGGTGCGCCGCTTCCAGCCCGGCCAGGCGGTGGGGGTCGGCTGCATCGTGGACTCCTGCCGCCAGTGCGCCAGCTGCGGCGAGGGGCTGGAGCAGTACTGCGAGCGGGGTTTCGTCGGCACCTACAACGGCCGCGAATACAGCGGCGAGCCGACCTATGGCGGCTATTCGCAGCGCATCGTGGTGAAGCAGGACTATGTGCTGTCGATCCCGCAGAACCTCGATCTCGCCGCCACCGCGCCGCTGCTCTGCGCCGGCATCACCACCTGGTCGCCGCTGCGGCACTGGAAGGTCGGTCCCGGCCAGACCGTGGGCGTCGTCGGCCTCGGCGGCCTCGGCCACATGGGGGTGAAGCTCGCCAAGGCCCTGGGTGCGCGGGTGGTGCTGTTCACCACCTCGGAGCGCAAGCGCGCCGATGGCCTGCGCCTGGGTGCCGACGAGGTGGTGCTCTCCACCGATCCGGTCCAGATGAAGGCGCAGCGCAACCGGCTCGACTTCATTCTCAATACGGTGGCAGCCGCGCATGACCTCAATGCCTTCACCGCCCTCCTGCGGCGCGGCGGCACGATGACCCTGGTCGGGGTGCCGGAGAAGGATCATCCGGCGCTCAAGGTCGGCGGGCTGATCTTCAAGCGCGCGGCACTCGCCGGCTCGCTGATCGGTGGCATCGCCGAGACCCAGGAGATGCTCGACTTCTGCGGCGCCCATGGGATCGTCTCCGACATCGAGTTGATTCCGATCCAGGCGATCAACGAGGCCTACGACCGCATGGTCCGCAGCGAGGTGAAGTACCGCTTCGTCATCGACCTCGCCAGCCTCAGCGGCTGAGGGCGCGCGGGCGGGTCGCCGCAGAC
The DNA here is from genome assembly GCA_036275365.1 of Nevskiaceae bacterium. Classification (GTDB taxonomy): domain Bacteria; phylum Pseudomonadota; class Gammaproteobacteria; order Nevskiales; family Nevskiaceae; genus DASUDX01. The sequence goes on from DASUDX010000069.1 coordinate 19,086, forward strand.
CGCGGCGATCCGCCCGGGTCCGGCCTCAGCGCCGGTCGCGCTTGGCGCCGGTGCGCAGACGCAGCGCGTTGAGGCGGATGAAGCCCTCCGCATCCTTCTGGTTGTAGGCCCCGCGATCGTCCTCGAAGGTGGCGATGCGGGCGTCGAACAGCGAGTCCTTGGAGCGGCGGCCGGCGTTGTAGACCGCGCCTTTGTAGAGCTTGAGCCGCACCTCGCCATTGACGCGGACCTGGGTGTCGTCGATCAGCGCCTGCAGCGCGCGGCGCTCCGGCGAGAACCAGTAGCCGTTGTAGATCAGGCTGGCGTAGCGCGGCATCAGCTCATCCTTCAGATGGGCCTGCTCGCGGTCCAGGGTCAGGCTTTCGATGGCGCGATGGGCCTTGAGCAGCAGGGTGCCACCCGGGGTTTCATAGCAGCCGCGCGACTTCATCCCGACATAGCGGTTCTCGACGATGTCGAGGCGGCCGATGCCGTGCTTGCCGCCCAGCTCGTTGAGCTTGGCCAGCGCCTTGTAGGGCGACAGCCGCTTGCCGTTGATCGCCACCACATCGCCGCGCTCGAACTTCAGGGTGATGAACTCGGGCTGGTCCGGCGCGTCCTCCGGATTGCGGGTCCAGCGCCAGATGCTGTCATCCGGGGTCCACCACGGGTCCTCGAGACCGCCGCCCTCGTAGGAGATGTGCAGGGCGTTGGCATCCATCGAATAGGGGCTGCCGCCCCCCTTCTTCTTGGCGATCGGGATCTTGTGGCGGGCGGCGTAGGCGAGCAGCGTCTCGCGGCTGGTGAGGTCCCACTCGCGCCAGGGCGCGATGACCTTGATCGCCGGGTTGAAGTGGTAGGCGCCCAGCTCGAAGCGCACCTGGTCATTGCCCTTGCCGGTGGCGCCATGGGCGATGGCGTCGCAGCCGGTGGCCTCGGCAATCTCCATCAGGCGCTTGGCGATCAGCGGGCGGGCGATGGAGGTGCCGAGCAGATACTCGCCCTCGTAGATCGCATTGGCGCGGAACATCGGAAAGACGAAATCGCGGACGAACTCCTCGCGCAGATCGTCGATGAAGATCTCCTTGACCCCGAGCGCGCGGGCCTTGGGCCGGACATGATCGAGCTCCTCGCCCTGCCCGATGTCGGCGGTGAAGGTCACCACCTCGCAGCCGTAGGTGTCCTGCAGCCACTTGAGGATCACGGAGGTGTCGAGGCCGCCGGAGTAGGCGAGCGCGACTTTGCGCACGGTCATGGGTGTCTCGGATGGGTGGGGCGGCGGCGATTATCCGGCAAATGCGGCCCTGGATCGTGGCGGCAGCCCCCCGGCCGCTACACTGGGCGGCCGTCCCTGCGATCTCGCCCCATGTCCGCACTCCCCGCCCTGCCGCGCGTCGGCCACCGCTTCCGCGGCTTCCTGCCGGTGGTGGTGGATGTCGAGACCGGGGGCTTCAACGCCGCCACCGATGCCCTGCTGGAAGTGGCGGCGGTGATTCTCGGCGTGGACGAACAGGGCCAGCTGGTGCGGCGGCAGACCGTGTTCGCCCAGGTGCAGCCCTTCCCCGGCGCCAACATCGAGAAGGCGGCGCTGGAGGTCAATGGCATCAAGGTGGACAACCCGCTGCGCCTGGCCAAGCCGGAGGCCGAGGCGCTCAACCACCTGTTCAAGCCGATCCGCCAGGCGGTGAGCGAGCAGGGCTGCACCCGCGCGGTGCTGGTCGGCCACAACGCCCATTTCGATCTCGGCTTTCTCAACGCCGCGGTGGCGCGCGCCGGGATCAAGCGCAACCCCTTCCACCCCTTCTCCGCCTTCGACACCGTCACCCTGGCCGGCGCCCTGCTTGGCCAGACCGTGCTGGCGCGCGCGCTGGAGCGCACCGGGCTCGGCTACGACGCGCGCGAGGCGCACTCGGCGATCTACGACGCCGAGAAGACCGCCGATCTGTTCTGTCTGCTGGTCAACCAGTGCCAGCCGCTGTACCGGCAGTGGGCCGAGCTCGCCAGCCCGGCCGACGCGCCGGGCGAGGACGCCGAATGATCGCCCGCCTGCTGCGCCGGCTATTGCTGGGCAGCGTGCTGGCGCTGCTGGCGCTGGCGCTGCTGCTCAAGCTGCGCTACGGCGGCGGGGCCGACTTCCCGGACCGCAGCGGGCCGCCGCGGCTGACCCCGGCGGTGCTGGAGGTGGTGGCCGAGCTGCCGACGCCACCGGGCAATGTCAGCGTCTCCGCGGGCGGACGGATTCTGCTCAGCCTGCACCCGGAGGCGCGCCCGGCGATCCAGGTGGCGGAGTGGCGCGACGGCGCGCTGCAGCCCTTCCCGGATGCCGGCTGGCAGCGCTGCGGGCGGGACCGCGGCGATGCCTGCTTCAACGAGGTGCTGGGCCTGAGGGTGGATGACCAGAACCGCCTGTGGGTGCTCGATACCGGCCACCACGGCTGGGTGGCGCCGCGCCTGCTCGGCTTCGATCTCGACAGCGGTGCGCTGCTCCGGACGATCTCCTTCCCCCGCGAGCAGGCGCCGCTGGGCTCGCATCTGAACGACTTCCAGATCACCCGCGACGGCCGCCATGCGCTGATCGCCGATGCCAGCTTCTTCGGCCAGCGGCCGGCCCTGCTGGTGGTCGACCTCGAGCAGGGCCACAGCCGGCGCCTGCTCGAGGGGCACCCGGCGGTGACTGCCCAGCCCTACACGCCGGTGGTGCAGGGCCGGCGCATGGAGGTGTTCGGCCTGGTCAGCATCCGGCCCGGGGTGGATTCGATCGCCCTGGACCCGGCCGGCGAGTGGCTGTACTTCGCCCCGATCAGCAATCTGGAGCTGTCGCGGCTGCGGGTGAGCGATCTGCTCGACCCGACCCTGGAGGCCCGCACCCTGGCCGGCCGGGTGCAGACGGTGGCGGCCAAGACCATGTCCGACGGCATCACCGTCGACAGCGCCGGCCATGTCTATCTCTCCGATCTGGAGCACTCCGCCATCGTGCTGCTGCATCCGGACGGGCGGCTGGAAACCCTGGTGCAGGACGAGCGCCTGCTGCGCTGGCCGGATGGCTTCAGCTTCGGACCCGATGGCTGGCTCTATGTGACCGCCTCCAGCCTGCACCAGGTGATCGGCCGCCTGCCGGGCCAGGTCCGCGAACAGGGCCCCTACCACCTGCTGCGCCTGCGCGCACCGGCGGCCGGGCGGCCCGGCCACTGAGCCGCGCGGCAGGGGCGCCTGCCTTACACTGCGCGCGCCGTTGGAACCCCTTGTGCTCGAGACCATGCTGATTGCGCGTGCCTGCCGGACCGCCCTGCCGGCTCTGCTGGGCCTGATGGCCGCCCTGCTACCGGTAAGCGCAGCCCAGGCCTTCGGCTTCGAGGACGTGGCCCGTCGGGCCGAGGCCCTGGCCGCCGAGGATTTCCAGCGCCCCCGCGCCAGCCTGCCGCGCGACCTGGCCGCCCTCGGCTACGACCGCTACCGCGACATCCGCTACAAGCCGGAGCAGTCGATCTGGCGCGGCAACAAGCTGCAGTTCGAGCTGCAGCTGCTGCATCCGGGGCTCTACTTCGATGTGCCGGTGGCCCTCAACATCATTTCCGCCACCGGGGTGCGGCCGATCGCCTTCGATCCCGACCGCTTCGACTACGGGGCCAACAAGCTCGATCCGGACGGCCTGAAGAACCTGTTCTATTCGGGCTTTCGCGTGCACTTCCCGGTCAACCGGCCGGACTACAAGGACGAGGTGCTGGTGTTCCAGGGCGCGAGCTACTTCCGCGCGCTGGGCAAGGACCAGCGCTACGGCCTGTCGGCGCGCGGGCTGGCGGTGGACACCGGCATGCTCTCCGGCGAGGAGTTTCCGTACTTCCGCGAGTTCTGGATCGAGTGGCCGCGGGCCAAGGACGACCACCTGGTGATCCACGCCCTGCTCGACTCGCGGCGCGTCACCGGGGCTTACCAGTTCACCCTGCGCCCGGGGGCATCGACCACGCTGGATGTGAAGAGCCGCCTGTATCTGCGCGAGCCGGTGGCCAAGCTCGGCCTCGCGCCGCTGACCAGCATGTTCTTCTTCGGCGAGAACCAGCGCCCGCTGGTGGAGGATTACCGCCCGGAGGTGCACGACTCCGACGGGCTGATGATCCTCACCCATGACGACGAGTGGATCTGGCGGCCGCTGGTCAACCCGCGGCGCCTGCTGATCACCTCCTTCGGGGGCCGCGATCCCAAGGGCTTCGGCCTGATGCAGCGCGACCGCCGGCTGTCCAGCTACGAGGATCTCGAGGCCCGCTACGAGCGCCGCCCGAGTGCCTGGGTGGTGCCGCGCAACGACTGGGGTCCGGGCCGGGTGGAGCTGGTGCAGATCCCCACCCCGGACGAGACCAACGACAACATCGTCGCCTACTGGGTGCCGGACCAGCCGCCACCGCCGGGCCGCCCCTACGATGTCAACTACACCCTGAGCTGGCAGATGAATGCCGAGGTGCAGCCGCCGCACAGCCATGTGGTGCAGACCCGCCGTGGCCACGGCTATCTGCGCGAACCGGATGACTCGATCCGGCTGAACCTGGATTTCGACGGCCCGGCCCTGCGGGCGCTGCCGGCGGACAGCAAGATCTTCCCGGCCATCACCGTCGGTGACAACGGCGAGCTGCTCGAGCGGCAGGTCTACCGCAACGAGGCCACCGGCGGCTGGCGGCTGTCCTTCCGTTTCCGCCGCCAGGATCCGGAACGGCCGGTGGAACTGCGCGCCCAGCTGCGCCACGAGCAGGAAGCGGTCTCCGAGACCTGGAGCTACATCCTGCCGCCGTGACGGCGAGGCGCCGGCGCTGCCCGGAAACCCTCACAATATCCGGGTGAATGCCGCCCCCGATGTGATGCCCGACCCGCTGGCCGGTTATGCCGCGCGCCTCGGCCTGCCCGCCGCCAGCGGCGCGGCGCCCAGCGATGCCTTCGAGCAGCTGCACCAGGACCTGCTGCGCCGCGAGGAAGGCCGCGAGGCCAGCGCCGATCCGGTGGTGGAGGCCAGCATCGCGGCCCGCGCGGCGCTGGCCCTGGGCCCGCTGCGCCAGGCCCTGGCGGTGGATGTGAAGGGCCGCAACCGGCTGGTCACCACCCCGCCGCTGGCGCGCGCCCACATGTCGCCGCGGCCGTGGTCGACCAACCCCCTGACGCGGGGTCTGCAGCGCCTGCGCGAGCGCTGGTTCGGCCGGCGCGGACGGCTGATCGCCGGCAGCGACGAGGTGCACCCGGACTCGCCCGATCCGCGCGGCCGCTGGCGCGGCGCCGCCACCACCCGGCGGCTGATCCTGGTGGCCCTGGTGCTGGCCCAGACCTGGCTCGCCAGCTATTTCATGACCGCGATCCTGCCCCACCACGGCCAGCACCCGCTGGAAGCGGTGCTGATGGTGCTCTACGCGGTTCTGTTCGCCTGGGTCGGCGCCGGGTTCTGGACCGCGCTGATGGGCTTCTGGGCACTGATCTGGGGCGGTGACCGCTACGCCATCTCGCGCAGCGCCCCGGCCGATGCGCCGATCGATCCGGCGGCCCGTACCGGCCTGATCATGCCGATCTGCAACGAGGATGTGGCGCGGGTCTTCGCCGGCCTGCGCGCCACCTACGACTCGCTGGCACGGGCCGGCGCCCGCGAGCACTTCGATCTGTTCATCCTCAGCGACACCAGCGATCCGGACACCCGGGTGGCCGAGCTCGAGGCCTGGCGCGATCTGTGCCGCCAGGTGCATGGCTTCGGCCACATCCACTACCGGCGCCGCACCAACCGCATCAAGCGCAAGAGCGGCAATGTCGCCGACTGGTGCCGGCGCTGGGGCAGCCGCTTCAAGTACTTCATCGTGCTCGACGCCGACAGCGTGATGAGCGGCGCCTGCCTCAAGCGCCTGGTGCAGCTGATGGAGGCCAACCCCAACGCCGGCATCATCCAGACCGCACCGATCGCGGCCGGCCGCGAGACGCTCTACTCGCGCATCCAGCAGTTCGCCACCCGCGTCTACGGCCCGCTGTTCACCGCCGGGCTGCACTTCTGGCAGCTCGGCGAGAGCCATTACTGGGGCCACAACGCGATCATCCGCACCGCCCCGTTCATGCGTCACTGTGCGCTGGGCCGCCTGCCCGGTCGCGGCGCGCTGGCCGGCGAGATCCTCAGCCACGACTTCGTCGAGGCGGCGCTGATGCGGCGGGCCGGCTGGGCGGTGTGGATCGCCTATGACCTGCCCGGTTCGTACGAGGAGATGCCGCCCAATCTGCTCGACGAGCTCAAGCGTGACCGCCGCTGGTGCCAGGGCAATCTGCAGAACTTCAAGCTGTTCACCGCCCAGGGCCTGCACCCGGCCCACCGCGCGGTGTTCATGACCGGGGTGATGGCCTATCTCTCGGCCCCGCTGTGGTTCCTGTTCCTGGCGCTGTCCACGGCCCTGCTCGCCCTGCATGTGCTGAGCGAGCCCACCTACTTCTCGCAGCCCAACCAGCTGTTTCCCACCTGGCCGGAATGGCGGCCGGAGTGGGCGCTGCGTCTGTTCGGCGGCACCATGACCCTGCTGTTCCTGCCCAAGGTGCTGGCGGTGCTGCTGCAGCTGCTGCGTCCGCAGCAGCTGCGCGGATTTGGCGGGCCGCTGCGGCTGCTCGCCAGCCTGGCGCTGGAGGTGCTGTTCTCGGCCCTGCTGGCGCCGGTGCGCATGCTCTTCCACACCCGTTTCGTGGTCAGTGCGCTGCTCGGCATCGCCATCCAGTGGAAATCGCCGCCGCGCGAGGACAGCGCCACCCCCTGGGGCGAGGCCCTGCGCCACCACGGCGGCGGCACCCTGCTCGGCTGCCTGTGGCTGGGCGGGGTGTACTGGCTGGAGCCGGCCTTCCTGGCCTGGCTGCTGCCGGTGGCGGGCAGCCTGATCCTGGCGGTGCCGCTGTCGGTGCTCAGCTCGCGGGTGGGGCTGGGGCGCTGGTGCCGCGAGCGCCGGCTGTTCCTGATTCCGGAGGAGAGCCTGGCGCCGCGCGAGCTGCGCTGGCTGCGCCTGGCCCTGCGGCGGACCCGGCGCGCCTACAGCGGCTTCACCGAGGCGGTGGTGGACCCCCTGGTCAACGGGCTGGTCGCCGCGCAGGGGCTGATCCGCGAGCGGCTGCCGGCGGCCACCCGCGGCGAGCGGCTGCGGCTGGCGGAGCTCGCCTTCAGCGCCGGACCGCAGGCGCTCTCGCCGGCCGAGCGCAACACCCTGCTATCGGACCCGCGCGCGCTCAGCGGCCTGCATCAGCGGGTGTGGACCGTAGCCGGTGCCCATGCGGACTGGCAGGCACCGCGCGCGGCGGTTCAGGGCGAGGCCGCCTGCACCAGCCGGAATCCGGTCCAGACATTGCGGCTGTAGGCGGAGAAGGGATCGCGCTGGCTGCTGCGCAGCGCCATCACATCCTCCTGCCAGGAGCCGCCGCGCACCACCAGGTTGGTGGTCTCATCGAGCGGGCTGGCGCAGCGCTGGGCTTCACCGGCGCTGAGCGCGGCGTAGCGCGAGCAGGTCCACTCCCGGACATTGCCGGCGGTGTCGTAGAGGCCGAAGGGGCTGGCCGGGAATCGCCCCACCGGCGCGGGCTGGGTGGGCAGGCGCGGCGGGCAGCCGGCGCACTCGGCGTGTCCGGCGAGGAAGCTCTCGCCCCACCAGTAGGCGCTGCGGCTGCCGGCGCGGGCGGCGTACTCCCACTCGGCCTCGGTGGGCAGACGCACGCTGCGGCCGGTCTGCCCGGCCAGCCACTCGGCGAATGCCTGGGCATCGGCCGCAGAGACGCAGACCACCGGGCTGTTGTCATCCTGGGCATAGCCCGGTGCTTCCCACGATCCGCTGCGGCCGGCGCCGGCGCAGGGGTACTGCGCCCAGGCCGGATTGCGGTAGCCACTGTGGGCGACGAACAGGCGGAACTGGCCGACGGTGACCTCGTGACGGCTGACCGCCAGCGGTGCCAGCGTCACCACCGCCGGTGGCCGCTCGTTGGCGCGCCCGCTGCTGCTGCCGATCTCCACCGTGCCGCCGGCCAGCGGCGCCCATTGCGGCAGGAGCTGGCGTTCGCTTGGCGAGAGCGGCGGCCGCCGGCTGCCGGCGGCCGGGGCCACCGCCTCGGCGCGCAGCGGCGGGGTGTAGGGCTCGGGCGGACGCAACAGCAGGAAGGCCAGACCGGCCAGCAGCAGCGCCGCCGCCCACAGCAGGGGGCTGCGCAGCAGGCCAGCGGGTCGGGTCGCGGGCGGTGCCGTGACCGGCGCGGTGACCGCGGTGACCGCGGCGGCCGGTGCGGCGGGACGCGGCGGCGGGGTGTCCTGCAGGGTCGGGCCCTCGCCGGGGGCCACGGTCGGACTCGGTGCCGCCGCGGCCGCCGCCGTGGTCACCGTCTGCGCATCGGTGACCGGTGAGTGGATCTCGTCGAGGAAGGCGTCCAGCTCGGCCAGCAGGGCGTCCACGCTCGACAGCCGCTGCTCCGGCTTGAGTGCCAGTGCCTTCTGCAGGGCCGGCCGCAGCGCGCGCGGAATCTGCCCCCACAGGCTGTGCTCGAGGCTGGCCAGGCCGTCCTCCACCAGGCGGTCCAGCGGCAGCGGCGGCGCCTGCCCGCCGATGGTGCGGAACAGCGAGGCGGCGACCCCGTAGATATCGGTCCAGGGCCCCTGCCCGCCCTTGCGCTGGTACTGCTCGAGCGGTGCATAGCCCTCGGTGAGCACCACCGAGAGACTGCGCTGACCGCTGCCGAGCGCCTGACGGGCGGCGCCGAAGTCGAGCAGGATCGGTCGGCCCACGGCGGCGAGATAGATGTTCTGCGGCTTGATGTCCCGGTGCAGCACGCCCTTTTCGTGCACATAGCGCAGGCCGTCGATGATCGGCCGGAACAGGGCGATGGCCAGCGGCGCGTCGAGCACCGGGCGCACGGCGTGGAAGTACCCGTCGAGGGAGAGGCCCTCGTAGTAGTCCATCACCAGGTAGGCGGTGTCGTTGGCGTTGAAGAAGGACCGCACCCGCACGATGTTGGGGTGGTCCAGCGCGGCGACGATGCGCGCCTCGCGCAGGAACTGCTCGCGGCCGACATCGAAGGCCTTGCGGTTGTCCTGGGTGTGGACGGTGATGCCCAGCGCCAGCGGCACCCGGGCGGCGATCTCCGGCGGCAGGAACTCCTTGATCGCCACCCGCTGCTGGAGATTGACGTCCCAGCCCAGATAAGTGATGCCGAATCCGCCCGGGCTGCCGAGCACACGGCCGACCCGGTACTGGCCGGCCAGCAGGGTGCCGTGCGGAAGAAACAGCGGCGAGCGCGCCTGGGATTCGTCGTAGCCACAGGCGGGGCAGATGGCCTCGCCATCCTTGCGCTTGAAACAACCCGGGCAGTGCTTCTGGTATTTCAACCGATGGGCTTCCTGTCGCGGGGGAACAGCGATCCCCGCATTCTAGGCAGGAAGCAGCGGTTCAGGAATCCTCCCGCAGCAGGCGGAAGCCGGTCCAGCTGTTGCGGCGGTCGATGGCCAGCGGCTCGCGGGCGCTGCTGCGGGCCGCCTCGGCGGGCTGGCGGGTGGAGCCGCCGCGCACGCTGGCGAGGCCCTGTTCGAGCCCGCCGCAGCGGCGGACCTCCGCGCGGTCGAGAGGGGCGTAGGCCGAGCAGGTCCACTCGGCGACATTGCCGAGGATCTCGTGGAGGCCGTAAGGGTTGGCGGGCAAGCTGCCCACCGGCAGCGGCTCGCTGCGGCTGGAGCCCGGGCAGCCGTCGCAGGGGGCGTACTCCGCCGAGTAGGTCTCGCCCCACCAGTAGCGGCTGCGGGTATCGCCGCGCGCGGCGTATTCCCACTCGGCCTCGGTCGGCAGGCGGTAGCGCTCGCCGCGCCGCTCGCTCAACCACGCCGCATAGGCCAGGGCATCGCGCAGGCTCACGCAGGTGACCGGGTCCTCGGCGCTGCGGCGCCCGCCGGGCTCATCCCAGTCCGGCAGGCGCGGGCCGGCGCTCTCGCAGGGGTAGTTGGCCCAGGCCGGATTGCGGTAGCCGCTCTGCTCGACGAAACGGGCGAACTCCCCCACCGTGGTCTCGGTCTGGGCGATCTGCAGGGCGGCCAGGGTCTGCTCACTCAGCGGGCGCTCGTCGGCCTCGCCATCGCCCTGCAGATCCCCCATGCGCAGCCGCCCGGGCGGCAGGCGCCGCATCAGCGGAGCCGGCACCGGCGGCTCGACCGCCGCCGCGGGCGTCGCGGGGCTGAGTGCAGGCAGCGGTGGCGAGACCGCGGCCAGTGGCGCGGCCTGCGGCGCGGTGGAGAGGGTGGAGGCCGAGCGCTGCACCGGCTGCGCCCGCCAGACCAGGGCGGCGATCAGCCCGAGCCCGAGCAGGGCCAGCGCCAGCGCGATCCACGGCGCGCGCCGCGGCGGCAGGCGCGAAGCCACCACGGCATCCTGCAGATCAGGGGCGCGCGCCAGCGGCGCGGGCACCTCCGGCGGCAGCAGCGGCGGCTCGCGCCATTGGCGCAGCGTCGCCGCGACGGTCTCGACGGGCGCCGCCATCGCCGCCTCCCGTGCACTCGATGCGGCGGGGATCGATGGCGGCGTCGGCGCCGCGGTGACCGGCTCGGGGTCGCGGTCCATCCGGATCTCGGGCCCCGCGGACGGCGCCTGGAAAGCCTCGAGCACCGGCGCGGGCGGTGGCGGATCGGCCTCGCTGAGCTCGGCGGACCGCAGCGGGCGAGCCGGGGCCGCACCGGTATCGAACGCCATCGGCAGTTCCCCTCGGGACGGCCGGGTGGTCACCGCATCGTCCTCCACCGGGTCGGGCCGGCGTGGAGGCTCGTCCGCACGCGGCTCCAGGGGCGCCGGTGCCGGCTGGGCGGCCAGCGCGTCCAGCGCCGGGCGACAGGCGTCCAGCGCCTCGGCGAAGGCCGCAGCGGTCTGGAAGCGCTGCTCGGGCTTGACGGCGAGGGCCTTGGACAAGGCCGGCCGCAGTGGCTCGGGCACCCCGGCCCAGCCCCCGGCCTCCACCGGATCCTGGCCCAGACGATCCAGCGCGATCGGGGGGGCGTGGCCGGTGATCATGCGGTACAGCGTCGCAGCGGCACCGTAGACATCGGTCCAAGGGCCCTGCTGGGCGCGGCGCTGATACTGCTCCAGCGGCGCGTAGCCCTCGGTGAGCACCACCGACAGGCTCTGGGCGCGATCCCCGGTCGCCTGCCGGGCCGCGCCGAAGTCGAGCACGATCGGGCGACCGATCGACGCTAGATAAATGTTGTGCGGCTTGAGATCGCGATGCAGCACCCCGCGCTCATGCACATACTGCAGGCCATCGAGCACGGGGCCGATCAGCGGCACCGCGAGGTGGGCGTCAATGGTGTGGCGCAGGGTGGCCAGATAGCCGCCGAGGGTGATGCCCTCGTAGTAGTCCATCACCAGGTAGACCGTGCCATTGGCGCTGAAGAAGTTGCGCACCCGCACGATGTTGGGGTGATCGAAGCGCGCGACGATGCGGGCCTCGCGGAGAAACTGCTCCTTGCCGGCCTCGAAGATCGGCGCCTCGTCAGGGCCGTGCACGGTGACGGTCTGGTCGCCGCTGCTGCGGGTGGCGATGTCGCGCGGCAGGTATTCCTTGATCGCCACCCGTTGCTGGAGATTGATGTCCCAGCCGAGGTAGGTGATCCCGAACCCCCCGGGACGGCCCAGCACCCGCCCCACCCGGTACTGCCCGCCGATGATCACGCCGTGCGGCAGGAACAGCCCGGACCGGTCCTGCGACTCGTCATAGCCACAGCGCGGGCAGATCGCCTCGCCGGCCTTGAACTGGAAACAACCCGGGCAGTGCTTCTGAAAGCTCACGTGTGCGTCCCTTGTGCGGCGACCGCCGCCTCACCGGACCCCTGCCCGGACCGCTCGATTGTAGGGCCAGCGCCAGCCATCGCCGCGCCCGGGTGGCGGGGCCGCCGCCGCCCGCTCCCGCGGGAGCTGTCGCGGCCTGCGGCCGCACGCCTGGCGCGGTCAGTCGAGGGCTCGGGGTGCCGGGTTTTTTGTGGATCCGGAAGAAAAGAAAAACCCCCGACGCGGGTAGCGTTGGGGGTTTTGGTTAAGAGCCTGGCGGTGTCCTACTCTCGCATGGTCTTGCCACACTATCATTGGCGCTGAGTCGTTTCACTTCTGTGTTCGGGAAGGGAACAGGTGGTTCCAACTCGCTATGGCCGCCAGGCAAAGCGGCTGGCTGCAGCGATGGGTTGCTGTAGCCGGAATGGGGTTTGAAGTCGAACGGGTATTGGCTGGTGAGCTCAATGCCACAGTGATTGACGGTGAAGGTTCTTGCGAGGTCGCAAGAATGTTTGAGCGTTATATGATCAAGCCGCACGGGCCATTAGTACACGTTAGCTACACGCATTACTGCGCTTCCACACCGTGCCTATCAACCTGGTGGTCTACCAGGGCCCTTGAGGGAGCTTGAAGCTCCGCGAGATCTCATCTTGAGGTGGGCTTCCCGCTTAGATGCTTTCAGCGGTTATCCCGTCCATACATAGCTACCCAGCGATGCCACTGGCGTGACAACTGGAACACCAGAGGTATGTTCCACCCGGTCCTCTCGTACTAAGGTGAACGCCTCTCAAATCTCGAACGCCCACGGCAGATAGGGACCGAACTGTCTCACGACGTTCTGAACCCAGCTCGCGTACCACTTTAACCGGCGAACAGCCGGACCCTTGGGACCTGCTACAGCCCCAGGATGTGATGAGCCGACATCGAGGTGCCAAACACTGCCGTCGATATGGACTCTTGGGCAGTATCAGCCTGTTATCCCCGGAGTACCTTTTATCCGTTGAGCGATGGCCCTTCCATACAGAACCACCGGATCACTTAGACCTACTTTC
>DASUDX010000070.1:0-23565 GCA_036275365.1 Nevskiaceae bacterium
CGCTCGGCGCTGCTGCCCTCGGCGCCCAGCAGCGGCTGCAGCAGGCCGCGCAGCTCGGTCTCGCCCACCGGCACCTCGAGGTCCAGCGACGCGGCCGGCAGCGCCCCCGGAGCCAGGGTCAGCAGCCCGCCCAGCAGGGCGTCAGCAAGGCGCGATCGGCGAGGGTGGCGCATCCCCGCAGCCTACCCAAGCCCCTACAATCGGGTCGACGGCCGCGGCTGCGATCGTCTGACATCCATCAGAACAACGACCAGGGAGAACGCCGATGTCCCGGATCACGCTGCTGCTGGGCCTGCTCGCCAGCCTCACCCTCACCCCGGTGCTCGCCCAGGACGAGGCGGCCAGCGAGGACGAGGCGGCCGACAGCGGTGTGCCGCTGTATCTGGCCGCCGAGCGGGCCCGCCTGACCCTGGACATCTCCGACCCCGCGCTGATGGCCGAGCTGGGCGGGGCGGACCGCTACGACAGCGATTTCTGGCGGGTGCGCGCCGGCTGGCGGGTGTTCCCGGCGGTGGCGCTGGAACTGCAGACCGGCTTTGCCGACAGCGATGGCCGCGACCCGGGCGAGGTGGAGCTCAGCGAGTTCTACAACTTCTCGATCGTGCCGACCGGGGTGTTCCTCGAGCTGATCGAGGTCTCGGCGCGGATCGGCTACGGGAGCCTGGAAGTGGAACGCGGCGCCGGCCGCTACTCGGCCGAGGGGCTCAGCTACGGGCTCAATGTCGAGCTGCCGCTGCGGCTGCTGGTCGAGGGCGCGCCGGATCTGCGCCTGACCAGCGGGGTGTCGATCTACCAGGAGGAAACGCGCGGCCGCTTCTACGGCTACCACTACGGTCTGCGCTACGACTTCGACTTCTGAGCCGCCGGGCGGCCGGCGCGCGGCGGGTGCTCTACAATCCGCGGCTCGCTCGACCGCTTCCGCTGCCGGATTGACCTCGCCATGACCTTCGTCGTCACCGAAAACTGCATCAAGTGCAAGTACACCGACTGCGTCGAGGTCTGCCCGGTCGATTGCTTCCACGAGGGGCCGAATTTCCTGGTGATCGATCCGGAGGAGTGCATCGACTGCACGCTCTGCGAGCCCGAATGCCCCGCCGAGGCGATCTTTGCCGAGGATGATCTGCCCGAGCACCAGGTCGAGTTCAAGGCCCTCAATGCCCAGCTCAGCAAGACCTGGCCGGTGATCACCGAGCGCCGCGAGGCGCCGGCCGATGCCAAGGACTGGGACGGCAAGCCCGGCAAGCGGGCGCTGCTGGAACGCTGAGACCCGGCGGGCGAGGGCACGGCCATGACCCTCGTCCTCTCGCCGCCCGCGCGCGGTGCGCCCCGCGCCCTGGCGCAGGCCCTGCTCGACGAACACCCGGGATCGCCCGCCGATCTGAGCCGGCAGCGCGTGCTGCTCGGTCAGCCGGCGGTGGCGGCCGATCTGCAGCAGGCCCTGCGCGAGGAAGCGCAGGCGCGTGGCCAGTCCGGGGTGCTGCTGCCGGTGCTCGAACCGCTCGCGCTGGCCGCCGCCCGGGCCGCGGGCCGCGCGCCCGCCAGCGTCTGGCGCAGCCGCCGCCTGCTGGTGGAGGCGCTGCAGCCGCACCGGGGTCTGCTGCGCCAGCTGTTCCAGGAACAGGATCCCTGGCGGCTGGCCGAGGCCCTGCAGCAGCTGTTCAGCGAGCTCGACCGCGAGGCCCTCGAGCCCCCGGCGGATGCGGCCGGCTTCGAGGCCCGGTTGCGGCGCGGCTACCGGGTTCGCGGTGCCGCGCCCGCGGCGCTGAGCCAGGAGGCCGAGGTGCTCTACCGGCTGTGGGGCGCCTGGTGCGTGGATCTGGGCGCGGAGCGTCCGGCCGCGGTGCTGGCCGAGGGCCTGCAGCGCCTGCTCGATCACCCCGGCCCGCGCCTGGAGGTGCTGGGCCTGGATGCCCCGGATGCCCTCACCGCCCGCTGGCTGGCCCGCGGACTGACCAGCGGCCGCCTGCGGGTATGGCTCGCCGGGCGCCGCGACGGCGAGGACGGCGCCGGCCTGCGCGACTGGCTGGCGCGGGTGCAGGGGCACAGCGATCAGCCGCTGCCGATCGAGGACGCGGCGGCCGCGCCGGGCCCGCGCAGCGCCTGGCTGGACCGCGCCTATGCCAGTGCGCCGATGCCGCGAGCCGCCGCCGGCCCGGGCCTGCGCTGGCTGGAGGCGGCCGATGCCGAGGCCGAGGCACGGCTGGTGGACTATCTGCTGCGCGAGGCCTGGCTGGCCGGATCGCGCTCGCTGGCGGTGGTCACCGAGGATCGACGCCTGGCGCGCCGGCTGCGCGCCCTGCTCGAGCGCAGCGGGCTCGGCCTGCGCGACGAGATCGGCTGGGCGCTGTCGACCAGCGCTGCCGCCGCCGCCTTCGCCGCCCTGCTCGATCTGCACCGCCACGGCCCGGGCTACCGCCGTCTGCTCGACTGGCTGCAATCGCCCTGCAGCGGGGTGCTGGCCGACCCGGTGGACGCCTTCCACGAGCAGCTGGTGCGCGAGGGCGTGGCCGGCGGCTGGACCGCCCTGCAGCGCGCCGCGGCCGCCCAGCCGGCACTGGCCAGCACCCTTGAGGCCCTGCAGGCCGCACTCGAGGCACTGCCGGCGCCGCTGCGCCCGCTGCCCGCCGGGGAGTGGACCGGCGCCCTGCTGGGGCTGATCGAGGCCCTGCCCGGGCTCAAGGCCTGGCTCGCCGCCGACGCCGCCGGTCAGGCCCTGCTCGAAACCCTCGCCGATCTCCACGAGGGCCTGCAGGGCTGTGCGCTGCCGCTGGATGCCGATGGCATCCGCGCCCTGCTCGACCGCGCACTGGAGGCCGCCACCTTCCGTCCGGACCGCGAGGGGCGGGTGCGCCTGCTCACGCTCGAGCAGGCCCAGGGCCTGGAGGCGAGCACGGTGGTGCTGGCCGGCGCCAGCCGCGCCCAGCTGCCGGGTGCGGCGACCGCCAGCCCCTTCTTCAACCAGGCGGTGCGCGCCGAGCTTGGCCTGCCGGACTGGCGCCAGCGCCAGGCCCTGAGCCTGTGGCGGCTGCGCCGGCTGCTCGATGCCAGCCCCGAGCTGCTCATCACCCAGTCCGCCGACAGCGCCGGCGAGGCGGTGGCGGTCAGCCCCTGGATCGCGGCGCTGGCCAGCGTCTGCGAGCCGCCCTGGCGGCTGGATGGCGAGACCGCCGCCCGCGTGCTCGGCCCGGCCGGCGACAGCCCCGCGCGCCGCGCGTCCCTGCCCGGGCGGCGGCGTCCGGCCGCGCCCAGGGTGCCGGCCGCCCAGCTGCGGCGGCGGCTCAGCGCCAGTGCGCACCAGCGGTTGATCGAGTGTCCGTATCGCTATTTCGGCATCGATGTGCTGGGTCTGGCGCCCCCGCGGGAGCCGGATGAAGACCCGGATCGCCGCGACTTCGGCGAGCGCGTGCACCGCCTGCTGCAGGCGCTGGCCAGCCCCCAGCCCGGGCTGCCGCCACCGCCGCCACCGCCCTGGCAGCGGCCGGCCTTGCTCGGTCATCTCGAGGGGTTGGCCGAGGCGGTGCTGGCCGCGGATCTGGCCCAGCGGGCGCTGGCCCAGGTCTGGCTGGAGAACCTGCGCGCCGCCCTGCCGGCGCTGGCCGACTGGCTGCTGGCGCGCGGTCCGGCCGCGGTACAGGCGGAGGTGACCTGGGAGCGCGACTGGGCTGGCTGGCAGCTGCAGGGCCGGGTGGACCGGGTGGAGACCCGCGCCAGCGGCCGCGCGGTGATCGATCTGAAGGCCGGCGGTCTGCCGGCCAAGCGCGCCGTGCTGGCCGGGGAGGCGGTGCAGCTCGCCCATTACGCCCTGCTGGAACCGGCGGTGGAGCGGGTGGAGTACCTGTCCCTGCGTGGCGACCAGGGGCCGCTGGTGGTGGAAGGCAGCGCCCTGCAGGGCCTGCGCGAGACGGTGGGGGGGCGGCTGACCCGCCGGCTCGCCGCGCTGGAGCGTGCCGCGCCGCGGCCGGCCCACGGCGAGCCGGCGCTGTGCCGGCGCTGCGAGCTGATCGGCGTGTGCCGGCGCGGCGAGGGGCTGGGCCTGTGAACGCCGCGCTTGATCCACGCCAGAGCGTGGTGGTGGCCGCCTCGGCGGGCACCGGCAAGACCTGGACCCTGGTCTCGCGCATCGTCCGCCTGCTGCTGGACGGTGCCGAGCCCGGCGGGATTCTGGCCCTGACCTTCACCCGCAAGGCGGCCGCCGAGATGCGCGCCCGCATCGACCAGCGCCTGGCCGAACTCGCCCGCCTCGAGGGCGCGGCGCTGGATGCGGCGCTCACCAGCCTCGGTCTGGTGCCGACGGCGGCCCTGCGCGAGCGCGCCGCCGGGCTGCAGCGTGCCCTGCTGTTCCATCCCTGGCCGCCACGGCTGATGACCCTGCATGCCTTCAGCCAGGACCTGCTGCAGCGCTTCCCGGTGGAGGCCGGCGTGCCGCTGGGGTTCGAGGTGCTGGAGGCCGAGAGCGCCGCCTGCGAGGCGGCCTGGCAGAGCCTGCTCGAGCGTCTGCGGCCACCGGCCAGCGGTGCGGAGACCGAGGCCCTGCAGCAGCTCGCCCGCCAGGGACTCAGCGAGACCCGGCTGCGGGCGCTGGTGATCGACTTCCTCGCCCATCGCGGCGAATGGTGGGCCTGGTGCGCGCAGCAGGACCCGGCGCTGCCCCCGCTGCCCGCGCTGGCCGCCCAGCTCGATCGCCAGCTCGGCCTGCCGGCGGCACGCGAGGCCCTGGCCCATCTGCAGGGCGAGGCGTTTCGGGCCCGCTGCAAGATCCTGGCGCGCCAGGCCGAGCGCCTCGGCGGCCTGCGCTACCTCAAGCGCGACCGCCTCGACGCGCTGCTGGAGGCGCCCCCCGCCGACCGGCTGGCGGCGGCGCGCGAGGCCCTGTTCAAGAGCGAGGGCGGGCCCTATGCCCTCGCCCTCACCCGCGCCCACCAGAAGCAGCTTTCCGAGACCGAGCAGGCCCACCTGGAGCAGCTGCACCGCGAGCTGGTGGCCGAGACCGAGGCGGCGCTGGAGGCGGCGCGCAGTCTGCAGCTCGCCGAACGCACCCTGGCCGGCGCCACCCTCGGCAGCGCGGCGCTGGCGATCTACGAGCGCCAGCTGCGCAGCAGCCGCAAGCTCGCCTTCGCCGATATCGAGTGGTACGCCGGCCGCCTGCTGGCCACCGCCGGCAGCGCCACCTGGGTGCGCTACAAGCTCGATCAGAAGATCGAGCATCTGCTGATCGACGAGTTCCAGGACACCAGCCCCAGCCAGTGGCGGCTGCTGCTGCCGCTGCTGGAGGACCTCGCCAGCGAGGCCCCCGAGCGCGGCCGCAGCGTGTTCCTGGTCGGCGACACCAAGCAGAGCATCTACGGCTTCCGCCGCGCTGAACCGGCGCTGATGGCCGAGGCTGGTGAATGGCTGCAGAGCCGGCTCGGCGCCGTACCGCTGCAGCTGGAGGCCTCGCGCCGCTCGGCACCGGCGATCATCGATCTGGTCAACGCGGTGTTCGCCGAGCCGGCGCGCGCCGAGGCGCTGGCCTTCCGCCCCCACCAGACCACCCGCGGCAGCGCCTGGGGCTGGGTGGAGCTGGCGGTCCAGCCGACGCTGCCGGCCGCCGCCGCCAACGATGACGAGACCCTGCGCGACCCGCTGCTGCAACCCTATGCCGAGGACAGCCAGACCCGCGCCCAGCTCGAGGCCCAGCTGGTGGCGCGGCGCATCGAGGCCCTGCTCGCCTCGCGGGTGGCGGTGGACGACGAGCACGGCAGCCGCGCCCTGGGCCCCGGCGACATCCTGGTGCTGATGCGCAGCCGCGCCCAGGCCGGCGCCTTCGAGCGCGCCCTGGCCGAGCGCGGCATCCCCTTCGTCGGCAGCTCGCGCGGGGCGCTGCTGGATACCGTGGAGGGCCAGGATCTGATCGCCCTGCTGCGCTGGATCGAGGCACCGCATCGCGCCCTGGAACTCGCCACCGTGCTGCGCTCGCCGCTGTTCGGCGCCAGCGACGAGGACCTGCTCTGGCTGCAGGCCCACGGTGGCTGGCGCGGGCTGCGTGAGCGCGCCCCGGAACAGCTGCCCTCGGCCGCCCTGCGCGAGGCGCGCGAGCAGCTCACCCGCTGGCGTGCGCGCGCCGATCTGCCGGTGCACGATCTGCTCGATGCGCTGATCGACGAGGGCGAGATCGCCGCCCGCTACGAGGCGGCGCTGCCGCCGGCGCGGGCGGCCCGGGTGCGCGGCAATCTCGGGGCGCTGGCCCAGCTCGCGCTGGAGGCCGATGCCGGCCGCTATCCCAGCCTCGGCCGCTTCCTGTTCCAGATCGAGCAGCGCCGTCGCCGCGAGGCCGATGCCCCGGACGAGGCGCCGCCGCCCGGCGGTGGCGGGCAGGTGCGGCTGATGACCATCCATGCCGCCAAGGGCCTCGAGGCCGCCGCGGTGTTTCTGGTCGGCACCGTGCGCAAGGAGCAGAACCAGACCCCGGCCTGGTGGGTGGAGTGGCCGCGCGAGGCCGCCGCGCCCACCACCTGGCTCGCCGGTGTCAGCCGCGAGGAGCGCGACCGCCATGTGCACGCCCTGCTCGAGCGCCAGCGGCGGCGCAGCCAGCGCGAGGAGTGGAATCTGCTGTATGTGGCGCTCACCCGGGCGCGGCATTTTCTGCACATCAGTGCCTGTGCCGGATCGCACCTGCCGCTGGCCGGCAGTGCCTACGAGGCGGTCCAGCAGGGCTTCGCCCGGCTCGGCGTGGACCTGCAGGCCGCCGGCCCCTGGTGCTACGGGCACTGGGGCCAGCCGGCGATCGAGGCCGCAGCGGCGCCCTCCGCCGCCCTGCCGCCGCTGCGGCTGCGCCTGCCGCCGCGGTCACCGCGGGCCGCGCCGCTGGGCGTGCACGATGCCGCCGCCGCCCGCGAGGGCGAGGCGGTGCATCGGCTGCTGCAGGCGCTGGCCGAGGGCTGGCCGCTGACCGAGGCGCTGCGCGATCTGCCCGGCCCGGTGCCCGGCAGCGAGGAACGCCATCGCTGGGAGACCGAGGCGCGGGCCCTGTTCAGCGCCCCGGCCCTGGCCGGCTTCTTCGCCGCACCGGCGCTGCGTGCCGCCTGGAACGAGCTGGCGCTGGACGAGGACGGCCGCCGGCTGGTGATCGATCGGCTGGTGGACGATGGCGAGCAGCTGTGGGTGCTGGACTACAAGCGCCTGTCCTCGCAGGACGCCGGGACGGCCATGGCCCGCTACGGCGAGCAGCTGCGCCGCTACGCCGCGCGGGTGGCGATGCTGTGGCCCGGCCGGCGCGTGCGCGCGGCCCTGGTCTTCACCCGCAGCCGCGACTGGCGCGAGCTGCCGCTGCCGCCGCCAGCCCCGGCTCCGGGCGCTAGCCCAGCTGCTGACGCAGATAGTTGAGCAGATCGATGCGGGTGATCAGGCCGACGAAGCGGCCCTGATCGGCCACCACGGCGACATGATCGCGCTGGAAGATCGGAATCAGATCGGCCACCGCGGCCGAGGATGAGATCGTCTCCACCTGCGGCACCATGGCGCTGTCCACGCGGTCGCGGAAGCGCGCCGGGTCGGACTGCACCCGCAGCAGCAGATCGGATTCGTCGAGGATGCCGACCACCCGCTCGCCGTCCATCACCGGCAGCTGGCTGACATCGAACAGCTTCATCCGCCGATAGGCCTGCAGCAGGCTGTCGGCGGGGGCCAGCGTCGCCACCCCGCCTTCCTGGAAGCGGCGCACGATCAGATCCACCAGGGTGCCGTGGCGCGGCCGCTCCAGGAGGCCCTGCTCGGCCATCCAGAAATCGTTGTACATCTTGGTCAGATACTTGTTGCCCGAGTCGCAGAGGAAG
The DNA here is from genome assembly GCA_036275365.1 of Nevskiaceae bacterium. GTDB lineage: Bacteria > Pseudomonadota > Gammaproteobacteria > Nevskiales > Nevskiaceae > DASUDX01. Next base: position 7,812 of record DASUDX010000070.1, read on the forward strand.
GTGACCACGCGCTTGGGCGCGCGCTGCTCGCGGCAGTAGCGCAGCGCCGCGGCAATCAGCGTGCCGCTGGAGGAGCCACCCAGCAGGCCCTCGCGGCGCAGCACCTCGCGGGCGGTGCGGAAGCTCTCGGCATCGGAGATGGCATAGGCCTTCCTGGCCAGCGCCAGCTCGCAGTTGGGCGGGATGAAATCCTCGCCGATGCCTTCCACCAGCCAGGACCCGGGGGTGATGGTCTCGTTGCGCTCGACCAGGGGCTCGAGGATGGAGCCCACCGGATCGGCCAGCACCATCTCCACATGGGGCGCCACCCGCTGGAAGTAGCGGCCGAGGCCGGTGAGGGTGCCGCCCGAGCCCACCCCCACCACCACCGCATCGAGCATCTGGCCGGTCTGCGCCCAGATCTCCGGACCGGTGGTGGCCTCGTGGGCGAGCGGGTTGGCCGGGTTGGCGAACTGGTTGACATAGAAGCTGCCGGGAATCTCCCGCGACAGGCGCTCGGCAATGTCCTGGTAGTACTCCGGATGGCCCTTGCCGACATCGCTGCGGGTGATCCGGCAGTCGGCACCGAGCGCGCGCAGGTGCAGGATCTTCTCCTGCGCCATCTTGTCGGGGATCACCAGGATCAGCCGGTAGCCTTTCTGGGCCGCCACCAGGGCGAGGCCCAGCCCGGTGTTGCCGGCGGTGGCCTCGATCAGCGTGCCGCCGGGCTGGATGCGGCCCTCGCGCTCGGCCGCCTCGATCATCGACAGACCAATGCGGTCCTTGATCGAGCCGGTGGGATTCTGGTTTTCCAGCTTGACGAACAGCCGGCAGGGACCGCTATCGAGGTTCCTCAGCTCGACCAGCGGGGTGTTGCCGATGGTGGCGAGCACATGGCCGTCGCGCAGCATGTCCAGGGTCTCCTCTTGTCGTTGTGCCGCGAGGCTAGCACGCGCCTCCGAGGCTTCTTGTAGGCTGAGGAATCTCCCGCGCGCCCGATGAGACATGACGCCCAGCCCGCAGCATCTGATCTGGATCGACCTCGAGATGACCGGCCTGCTGCCGGAGCGTGATCGCATCATCGAGATGGCGGCGATCGTCACCGACAGCGAGCTGCAGGTGCTGGCCGAATCCCCGGTGCTGGTGGTGCACCAGAGCGAGACGGTGCTCGCCGGCATGGATGAGTGGAACACCCGCCAGCACGGCGGCTCCGGGCTGACCCAGCGGGTGCGCGAGAGCCGGCTCGACGAGGCCGCGGCGGAGCGCGAGATGCTGGCCTTTCTCGCCGCCTGGGTGCCGGCCGGGGCGTCGCCGATGTGCGGCAACAGCATCTGCCAGGACCGGCGCTTCCTCGCCCGCTGGATGCCGGCGCTGGAGCGCCACTTCCACTACCGCAATCTCGATGTGAGCACGCTCAAGGAGCTGTGCCGGCGCTGGGCGCCGATGGTGGCGGCGGGCTACACCAAGCGCGGCAGCCATCTGGCGCTGGAGGATGTGCGCGAGTCGATCGAGGAGCTGCGCTGGTATCGCCAGCACTTCCTGCGTCTGCCCGAGCCGGTGGCGACGACCTAGGCCTGCAGGGCCACGCTCACCCGCGCGCCGCCGAGGCCCGAGCGCCCCAGTTCGATGCGCCCCTCGTAGGCCTTGACCAGCTCGTTGACCGCCGACAGGCCGATGCCCTGGCCGGGCTTCTGGGTGTCGGCGCGCACGCCGCGTTCGAGCAGCTCCTCCGGCTGCTCGGGAAAGCCCGGTCCGTCGTCCTCGACGCTGAGCTGCACCCAGCGGCCCTCGCGGACGAGGCTCAGGCGGATGCGGCCGCCGCCGTACTTGGCGGCGTTCTCCAGCAGATTGCCGAACAGCTCGTAGAGATCGCCGGCGTCGGCGCGCACCCGCAGGGTCGCCGGCACCTCCAGCTCGAAGCGCGGCGGCTGCGGGGCGTAGACCTTGGAGAGGGCGGCCACCAGCTTGTCGAGGATCGGCCGCGGCGCCACCGGCTCGCTGAGCACCCGGCGCCCGGCGGTGGCCGCCTTGCGCAGCTGGTAGCCGGTGATCTGCTGCATCAGCCCCACCTGCTCGCGCAGGGTCTGCTGCAGGCTGGCGGCCAGCGAGCGCTCCTCGGTCAGTCCCTGGATCACCGCCAGCGGCGTCTTGAGGCTGTGGGCGAGATCGCCGAGCGCGTGGCGATAGCGGGTCTGCTGGGTGCGCTCGTTGCGGATCATCGCGTTGAGGCCCTCGGTAAGGGGAACCAGCTCCTCCGGGTACTGGCCGCCGATCTCCGGCTGGCCCCCGGCCTCCACCGCGCGCAGCTCGCGGGTCAGCCGCCGCAGCGGCGACAGACCCCAGTGCAGCACCATCAGCTGCACCGCCATCAGGCCGAAGGCGGCCCCGCCCAGCCAGCCCCACAGCGCGCGCCGGTAGGCGCCGAGCTGGCCCTGGTAGGCGGCGGCATCCTCCAGCACCACCACGGTGTAGCGCTGCGGGTCGTCGGCGAGATCGATCCAGCGCAGGCCGAAGGCAAGCGAGAAGGCGGCCGGCTGGCGCAGCTGCTCGAAGCGCCACTCGCCCACGCCCACCGGCGCCGGCGCCGGCATGTCCATGAACACGGTGGAGCTCCAGATCACCGTGCCGGCCTCGTCGTAGAGCAGGGCCTGCAGGCCGGAGGCCGGCTGCTTGAGGCGGGGGTCGGGCACCTCGGCGGTGGCGATGGTCAGATCGCCGATCTCGGTCGGCCGCGCCGCCGCCAGCAGGGCGTAGACCAGGCCCTCGAGCTTGTCCTGCTGGGTGCGCAGGGCGGTGTCGCGGAACACCCGGTCGAGCGCGAGCCCGGTGACCAGGAAGAAGGCCAGCAGCACCAGCGAGGCCGCCACCAGCAGGCGGCTGCGCAGCGAGGACGTCAGCAGCCGCCGGCGCAGCGGGTTCATGAGGGCCCTAGCTGCGCGGCAGGTCCCAGCGGTAGCCCGCGCCGCGCAGGGTGGTGATCGGGTTGAGAGTGGCGCCCGGATCCAGCTTGCTGCGCAGGCGGCGGATGAACACCTCGATCACATTGCTGTCGCGTTCCTCATCCTCGGCATACAGATGCTCGGCGAGGGTGGATTTGGAGACCACCTCGCCGGCGTGCAGGATCAGATACTCCAGCACCTTGAACTCGTAGGCGGTGAGCTCGACCGGACGATCATCGACCTGCACGGTCTTGGCGCTGCTGTCGACCACGATCGGCCCGCAGCGCAGCTCCGGCTGGGCCCAGCCGCCGGCCCGGCGCACCAGGGCGCGGGCACGGGCCAGCAGCTCCTCGCGGTGGAAGGGCTTGACCAGATAGTCGTCGGCGCCGGCCTCCAGCCCTTCCACCTTGCTCTGCCAGCCATCGCGGGCGGTGAGGATCAGGATCGGGTAGGCGCGGCCGGCCTTGCGCGCCTTGCGGATGATCTCGATGCCGCCCGGGCCGGGCAGGCCGAGATCGACCACCGCGAAGTCCACCGGGTACTCGAGGGCCATGTAGAGCCCGTTCTCGCCGTCGGCGGCGAGATCGACCGTATAGCCCTCGTCAGCCAGGTGCTGGGCGACCTGGGCACGCAGATGCGGATCGTCTTCGATGACCAGGGCGCGCATGGCTTATCCGTCGATGTGGAGGACGCGGACATTGCCGTCCTTGAGCAGTTTGACGCGGTAGCCGCGCCCGGCCGGATCGACGCTGAGCACGCGGCCGCCGCCGTTGAGGTCCTGGGCCATCCGCGCCGCCTCGCCCGGGCTGATCTGCGGCCGCAGCTCCGCGCGCCCCGGGGCCATCAGCTCGGTCTGCTCGGGCCGCTCCAGCAGCGGCCGGCGCAGCCGCTCCTGGGCCGGGCTCTCCGGCACCAGGGCCAGGCCCAGCAACAGCCCGAGAAGAACGGCCGTGCGCGTCATGGCGGCAGTTTAGCGGCCCCAGCCGCCGTCGCGAACCGGACGCACATCCACATCCACCACCAGCCGCGCACCCGGGTCGTAGGGCAGGTGGGTGGTGTAGGTGCGGCCGTGATAGCGGTAGGTGACCTCGTAGCCGTCGATCCGGTCCTCATAGACGGTCTCGCGCACCCGCTCGCAGCGGGTCTCGTACCGGGTCGCCACCTCGTCATAGACCGGGGCGCTGCGCTCGATGGCGGCGCGCTGGCCGATGCCGGCGCCGATGATGGCGCCGAGCGCGGTGGCGGCATCCTTGCCCCGGCCCTTGCCAAACTGATGCCCGACCACGCCGCCGGCGATGGCCCCGGCGAAGGCGCCGGCGGTGCCATTGTCCATCCAGTAGTCCTGGCGCACGCGCTGCACCGGCACCTCGTAGCAGGACTCGCGCGGCCGATTGACCCGCACGCTGCGGTACAGCGGCCGGCTGGCGATCACCTCGGCGTATTCGGTGTGACGGACGCTCGGGCTGCCGTGGCGGGGCTCGTAGCGGGCGCCGTCGTGATCGGCGCGGGCCGGCGCGCTCAGCAGCAGACCGCCCAGCAGGAGCAACGGAAGGGGAGACCGGATGGAGGGACGGACCAGGGACATGGGAGGCTCCAGAGCAGGGACGGTCAGCACCGTCCTGAGCCTGGACGCTACGCCGCAGCCCTGAATCCGTCCTGAACTCAGGAGCGGGCCGCGCGCACCGTCACCGCGCTGCCCGGACTGAGCCGCTGCAGGCCGCTCACCACCACCTGCTCCCCGGCCTGCAGGCCTTCCAGCACCTCGGCCTGGCCATTGCGGCGCTCGCCCACCCGCAGCGTGCGCAGCTGGGCGCGGTTGTCGCCATCGATCACATAGACCTGCAGACGATCTCCGCTGGGGATGATCGCGGCCTCCGGGATTTCCAGCACCGGCTGGGCCTGGGTCACCGCCAGCCGGACCCGGGCGAACAGGCCCGGCCGCAGCCGGCCATCCGGGTTCTGCAGACGGGCGCGCACCCCGATCGAGCGGGTGTCATCGGCCACCCGCGGGTCCAGGGCATAGACCTCGCCCTCGAAACGCTCGCCGGGCAGGGCATCGACTTCCACCTGCAGCTTCTGACCGACGGCGAGCTGGGCCAGCGCCAGCTCCGGGACCCGGAAGTCGAGCTTCATCCGGCTCAGCGCCTCCACATTGACCAGGGCCTGTCCCGGGCTCACGAAATCGCCGGGGCTGACCTCGCGCAGACCGGTGACGCCAGCGAAGGGCGCCACGATCCGGGTCTTGGCGAGCTGGGCCTGGGCCAGCTGCACGGCGGCCTGGTTGACGGCGAGACTGGCGCGCGCGGTATCGCGTTCCTGCACCGGCACCAGCCCGCCGGCGCTGAGCTGCTCGGCGCGCTCGGCGGTGCGTTCGGCCAGCGCCAGATTGGCGCGCGCCTGCTGCAGCTCGGCAGCCACGATCGAATCATCGAGCTGCACCAGCAGCTGGCCGGCGGTCACCGTCTGCCCCTCGTCGAAGGCGATGCGGGCGATCCGTCCGCCGATCTCCGGGGCCAGCGTGACCGACTCCTCGGCGCGCAGGCTGCCCACCGCGCTGAGCTCGCGGTCCCGGCTGCTGGGCGCGAGGGTCAGCGTCTCCACCAGGACCGGCGCGGCGGCCGGCCGGGCGGCGGCCTGGGCGGCCGGTGCGCTATCGCCTCCGCAGGCCGACAGCAGGAGCAGGCCGGCAGCGAGCGAGACAGGGGCGGCAGGACGGAGCATGGAGGATCGGGAGCGGGAAAAGGTGAGCATAGACCCGCGCGGCTGTCCGGGGTTCGCCGGCGGGTGCTCCGGTGGACGCGTCAAAGCCCTACAGCCGGTGGTTCCAAACGATGGCGGTGGGCGGCGCAGTGGCGGCCCACACTGGGGGCCAAACAACACGGAGGTTGTCATGAAGCTGTCGAAGTCTCTGCTGCTGCCGGCCCTGCTGATCAGCACCTCGGTGCAGGCGGCAGGCCCGGTCACCGGCCTGCTGGCGGGCGTCAACCGTCAGATCGTGGGCGTCAATGGCCAGCTCGAGGGCCTCGGCACTCTGCTCGGCCTGCCACTGCCCAGCCTGCCCACGCTGCCGGATCTCGGTCTGCCGCTGGCGGCCCCGTCCTCGGCCACCGCCAAGGCCCAGCCCAACAACCCGGCGCTGGCGCCGCTGACCGATCTCACCCAGCCGATCGGTGCCATGCTGGAGTCGGCGCTGGAGCCGCTGCCCGGTCTGACCGAGATTCCGAATCCGGGCCTGCCGGTGGTGCCGGATCCGATCGCCCGCGTCGATCTCAGCACGGTGGGGCCGTTCATCGACGACCTGACCGCCGATCTGCAGATCGACGGCGAGGGCAGCCCCTGAGCGCAGGCCAGCGCCGCGGATAGCCGCGGCGCCACGATGGGCGCGCCCGCTCAGCCGCGCGGGTTGAACGGCGCGAAGTGCCGCGCCATGTTCTCGTAGAACGCCCGCCCGGCCTCGTCGCTGGCGGGCGGCGTGTGAATCTGCAGCGTCACCAGCTGATCACCCGGCGTGGCGCCGGGCAGGCCGCGGCCCTTGAGGCGCAGCTTGCGGCCGCTGCGGGTGCCGGCCGGCAGATTCAGCTCGACCTCGCCGCCCAGGGTCGGGATGGCGATCTTCGACCCCAGCGCCGCCTCCCAGGGCGCTACCTCGACGGTGACATGAATATCCCGTCCCTCGACGCGGAAGCGCTCGTGCGGGCTGAACTCGATCTCCAGCAGCAGATCGCCGCCGCCATTGCCCTGGCCGGACAGGCGGATGGTCTGGCCCGCGGTCACCCCCTTGGGGATCTTCACATCCAGACGCCGGCCGCCGCTGAGGGTGAGGGTCTTGGTGCGACCCTCGTAGGCGTCCTCGAGGGAGATCGGCAGGCGCGCGCGGCTGGCCTGCGGACCGCCGAAGTCGGTGTCCTCGCCGAAGCCCCCCCCGCCCATGCCGCCCATGCCGCCGAAGAGGGTGGAGAAGAAATCCGAGAAGCCCCCGCCGGCGGCGCCGGCACCGGGCCCGCCGCGACGGAAGCCGCTGCTGTCCCAGCCCGGCGGCGGGGTGAAGCGGCTGCCGTTCTTCCAGTTGGCGCCGAGGGCGTCGTAGGCACGGCGCTTCTCCGGATCGGAGAGCACCTCGTTGGCCTCGTTGATGTCCTTGAAGCGCGACTCCGCCTCGCGCGACGGGTTGCGGTCCGGATGGAACTCGCGCGCGAGCTTGCGATAGGCCTTCTTGATCTCCTCGGCGGTGGCGCCCCGCGCCACGCCGAGCGTGCGGTAGTAGTCCTTGTAATCCATCGATCGCGACCCTCAGGGCTGCGCACCATACACCGCGTCTGCCTCGCCGGCGGATGCCGGAGGCGGGGGACGCGGACCGGCGGTGCCAGAGCAGGCCCTCAACGACAACGGGGCGCTCGCGCGCCCCGTTGTCACTCCCGCCGGGGCCAGGCGAACCCTCGCCCGGCAGCGCCGGCTCAGTGGCTGACGCTGATCCGCCGCGGCTGCACCGCCGGCCGCTTGGGAATCGTCACCTCGAGCACGCCGTTGCGGCCGCTGGCGCTGACCGCCTCGCCGTCCACGCTGTCCGGCAGGGCGAAGCGGCGGTGGAAGCGACCGGCCGGCCGCTCGACCCGACGGCGCTCGGCGCCCTGGACCTCGACGGTCTGCTCGCGGTTGCCGGAGAGGGTGAGCACGCCCTTTTCCAGCGTGACCTCGATGCTGGCCGGATCCACGCCCGGGATGTCGGCGGTGAGCAGGAAGCGGTCGCCGTACTCGACGATGTCCACCGCCGGCGCCCAGTCGGCGGTCGCGCCACTGGAGGCATCGTTGGCGCCGACGCGGTCGAAGAAGCGGGTCATCTCGTTCATCAGTTCCTGGTGCAGGGCCCAGGGCTGGGTGCTGTAGCGGGTCAGGGTCATGGAAGGTCTCCTGTGGCTGTGGGTCTGGCGACCCGGATGCCGCCAAAACTGTGGGAGCCAGGGACGCTTTCAAGACCCCGCCGCCTATACTGCCGGCCCTTCGCGAGCCCACCGATGACTGACTGGACGCCCGAGACCTGGCAGACCCGCCCCGCCGTGCAGCAGCCGCTGTATCCGGATCCGGGGGCGCTCGCCGCCGCCTGCACCGCGCTGCGCGAGCTGCCGCCGCTGGTCACCTCCTGGGAGGTGGATGCGCTGCGCGGCCAGCTCGCCGAGGCACAGCGCGGCGAGCGCTTCGTGCTGCAGGGGGGGGACTGCGCCGAGAGCTTCGCCGACTGCCGCGCCGGGCTGATCACCAACCGGCTCAAGGTGCTGCTGCAGATGTCGCTGGTGCTGGTGCACGGCCTGCAGAAGCCGGTCACCCGCATCGGCCGCTTCGCCGGCCAGTACGCCAAGCCGCGCTCGGCGGACAGCGAGACCCGCGACGGCCTGACCCTGCCGGCCTATCGCGGTGATCTGGTCAACGCCCCGGAGTTCAGCGCCGCCGCCCGCACGCCGGATCCGCAGCGGCTGCTCGAAGGCCACGCCCGTTCGGCGATGACCATGAACTTCGTGCGCGGTCTGATCGATGGCGGCTTCGCCGATCTGCATCATCCGGAGTACTGGGATCTCGACTGGGTGACCCGCTCGCCACTGGCCGCCGAGTATCAGAAGCGGGTGGATGCGATCGGCGATTCGCTGCGCTTCATGGAACGCCTCGCCGGCACGCCGCTGCACGAGTTCAACCGCATCGACTTCTTCACCAGCCACGAGGCCCTGCTGCTCGCCGCCGAGGCAGCGCAGACGCGCCGCGTGCCGCGCAAGCCGGGCTGGTACAACCTCTCCACCCACTTCCCCTGGATCGGCCTGCGCACCGCCCAGCTCGACGGCGCCCATGTCGAGTACGCGCGCGGCATCCGCAACCCGATCGGCATCAAGATCGGCGCGGCCATGGACGCTGCCTGGCTGCAGGGCCTGTGCCGCACCCTGAATCCGGACAACGAGCCCGGCCGGCTCACGCTGATCCACCGTCTCGGGGCGGCGGCGATCGGCGAGCAGCTGCCGCGGCTGATCCGCGCGGTGCAGGACGGCGGCCATGCGGTGCTGTGGATCTGCGATCCCATGCACGGCAACACCCGCACCCTGGCCAGCGGCGTCAAGACCCGCCGCTTTGCCGATATCGCCAGCGAGGTGGAGCAGGCCTTCGCCGTGCATCGCGCCTGTGGCTCGCGGCTGGGCGGGGTGCATCTGGAGCTCACCGGGGAGGATGTCACCGAGTGCCTGGGCGGGGCCCGCGATCTCTCCGAAACCGATCTGGCCCGCGACTACCGCTCCCAGGTCGACCCCCGCCTGAACTACGAACAGGCGCTGGAGCTGGCGCTGAAGATCGCTGCCGCCGGGGCCGGGTAGGCGCACCGTGCCGGCGCGGCCTCAGCGCGGGTCGGCCGTCCGTTCCGCGCGGTAGCCCGCGACCTCGGCGATGAGAAACACGCCCACTCCCAGACCGCTGGCCACCACCGCCAGCTGGCCGAGTCTGGTCAGCGGCAGCCCGGCGAGCAACAGGGCGATGCAGGCCAGGCACCAGAGCACTTCCACCGCCAGGATGGCGCGCACATGCTGGCGCCGCTGCGGCCAGGCGCTAGCCGTCCAGGCGGAATAAATCCCCATCACCAGCACGAAGGCGGCGACGCCCCACAGGACCTGGACGGTGGCGGCGATCAGCGGCGCCGGTCCGGTCACCAGCCACGGCGCCGCCGTCGGTGCCAGCCCGCCGACCAGCAGCGCGTAGACCAGGCACACGCCGGCATCGGCGAGCAGGGTCAGGCGTAGGGGCGGAACCATGGGGCGCTCCTTTGGGGGTGGGGGCGAGCGGCTAGATCAGGCCCCGCTCGCTGAGCTCGTCCTTGAGATAGGCGTAGTAGACCGGCGCCGCCACCAGGCCGGCAATGCCGAAGGCGGCTTCCATCGCCAGCATCGCCACCAGCAGCTCCCAGGCGCGCGCGCGGATGCGGCCGCCGATGATGCGGGCGTTGAGGAAGTACTCCAGCTTGTGGATCACCACCAGATAGGCCAGCGAGCCGATCGCCACCCACAGCGAGACCGACAGGCTGACGATGGTGATCACCGTGTTGGAGATCAGATTGCCCAGCACCGGCAGCAGGCCGCAGAGGAAGGTGATGGCGATCAGGGTCTTGGTCAGCGGCAGGTCCACCCCCAGCAGCGGCAGCACCAGGGCGAGGTAGAGGCCGGTGAGGGTGGCGTTGACCGCGGCGATCCAGACCTGGGCGAACACTACATTGCGGAACGAGCGCGCCAGCCGCTCGGCGCGGCCGGCCAGCGAGGCGGCGAGCGGCCGCAGCTTCTGGTTGGGGCGGGCCTCGCGCAGCGAGACCATCGCGCCCACCACCATGCCGATCAGGATGTGGGCCAGCGCCCGCCCGAGCTCGGCACCGGCGCCCTGCAGGGCCTCGCTGTGCTCGCGCAGCCAGGCCACCACCGCCAGGCGCAGATCCTCGGCGGTATCCGGCAGGTAGGCGACCAGCCAGGCCGGCAGGCGGCTGCGGGAGGTTTCGATGATCTCGGCCAGCCGGTTGATCAGGGCGGTGAGGCTGCCGGCATCGCTGCGGAAGAAGGCGATGGCGCCGACGATCAGCGCGCTGAGGCTGGCCACGATCAGGATCGACAGCAGGGCGACGGTGATCAGCTTGGCGCTCTCGCCATCGATGGGCCGGGCGCGCAGCCGGGGCGCAATCAGGTGCACCAGCTCGTAGACCAGCAGGCCGGCCAGCAGCGCCGGCAGCAGGCCGAGCTGGAGCACCAGGATCAGCCCCAGGGCGCAGAGCAGCCAGGCAGCGAGATCGGTGCGGGCAAGCGGCGGGTGGGGCAGGGTCATCGGCGGGCCTCGGACCGCTCAGTGGTGATGGGGTTCCGCGGGGTCCGTCTCATCATGGTGCAGATGCGGACGGCCGAACACCACATGCAGCAGCGAGCCGCTGACCAGGGCGAGCACCCAGGCCCAGGCGGTGCCGCCCAGCCACTCGGCCAGCGGCGCGCCGGCCAGAAACCCGGCCAGCGTGGCCAGCCCCATGCTCAGCAGCACGGTGGCGCTGGCCAGCGCGCCGATCAGTGGCAGCAGCAGCAGCCACACGGTCAGGCTCACCGGCACGCTGTGCAGCACCACCGCCAGCGGCAGGCCGAGCGGATCATTGCCCGGGGTGGGCGCCAGGGCCGCGCCATCGGCGAGGCTGTGCAGCAGCAGGCCGATCACGGCGATCGCGAGGGTGGCCAGATGGGTGGTCCGGCGCAGCTGCCGCAGGCCGCGCTCCAGCAGGCTTGGCCCGAAGGCGCCGAGGGCGACGAAGGCGAGGCTGGTCCAGCCGCCCAGTCGCACGCTGTGCGGAATCGCATCGAGCGTGAGCAGCGCGACGATCGCCGCCACCATCGCCCGGTCCAGCCAGCGCCGCGCCAGCGGATGCGGCTGGGCCAGCCGGTGCAGCAGCGGGCCGCTGGCCAGCGCCAGGCCGGTGGCCAGCAGGGAATAGAGATGCGGACTCAGGCTCATGGACGATCGGGCGGCGGGAACCAGCTCACCGGGGGAACCCCCAGAACGGGCGCGTGAAACACAGCAGATCGACCGGCCGGCGGAAAGATGAAACAGTATAACGGTCGAGCGGCGCTCAGAATGTCGCCCGTTGCGGGGCCGGCGCGGTCCCGGTCCGTGCCCTGTTTCGAGTCAAGCCCCGTCCATGTTTCCCAGCCAGGCCGCCCTGCCGCTTGCCGCGACCGCCGCGCTGTCGCTGCTGCTCACCGCGCTGACCATCCTGGCCTGCCGCCGCTTCGGCATCGTCGCCGATCGCGCCAACAGCGTGCAGAGCGTGCACCGACACTGGGCGCCGCGGATGGGCGGCCTGCCGGTGTTCCTCAGCCTGCTCGCCGGCTGCCTGTGGCTGCTGCCGGACAGCGAGCGCGACTTCGCCCTGCTGCTGCTGCTGTGCTCGCTGCCGGCCTTCGTCGCCGGCTTCATCGAGGATTTGTGGGATCGCGTCGGTCCGCGGGCGCGGCTGATCGCCACCTTCGTCGCCGCCTGGTGCGCCTGGTTCCTGCTCGACGGCGAGCTGCGCAGCGTCGCCCTGCCGGGCTTCGACTGGCTGCTGCAGAACTGGACCTGGTTCGCCTTCCTGTTCACCGCCTTCGCGGTCGGCGGGGTGGCGCATTCGGTCAACATCATCGACGGCTTCAACGGCCTCTCCGGCACCTTCTGTGCGATCTGTTTCGCCGCCTATTACCTGGTGGCCGGGCAGGTGGGCGACACCCTGGTGCAGGCCCTGGCCCTGCTCTATCTCGGCGCGCTGGTCGGCTTTCTGGTGTTCAACTTTCCCTACGGCCGCATCTTCCTCGGCGATGCCGGGGCCTATTTCCTCGGCTTCTCGCTGGGCGAGCTGAGCGTGCTGCTGGTGGCGCGCAATCCCGAGGTCTCGCCCTGGTTCTGCTTTCTGGTGATGGCCTATCCGATCTGGGACACGCTGTTCTCGTCGTGGCGCCGCGAGGTGGTGCGCGGTGTGCGCTGGAGCGCCGCCGATGCCCTGCACCTGCACCATCTGATCTACCGCCGGCTGGTGCGCTCGGTGGAGCGCGAGGTCTGGCGCAGCACCCATAGCGAGGTGCTGGCCAACTCCATCACCTCGGTCTATCTGTGGGGTCTGGCCCTGCTGTCGGCGGTGCCGGCGGTGCTGTTCTGGAACAACACCCCGCTGCTGCTGGCGCTGTCGGCGCTGTTCTGCCTCACCTATGGCCTGCTCTACCGCCGGCTGGTCACCTTCCGCGCCCCCACCAGCCTGCTGCTGCCCTCGCGCCGCAAGAGCGCCCATCTGCGCCGCCGTCATCGCGAGCTGCACGGCCCCGGCAGTCACCGCCGCCGGCGCTGAGGGCTGTTGTATGGTGGGGGCTCGATCCCTGCTCCCCGCCTCATGGCCCGTACCCTCAGCCTGTTCGAGTCCGCCACCGCCCGTGGCCGGGTGATCCGGCAGGCGGATCTGGTGTGCATGGTGGTGGACGGCGGTGGCTCCATCGTGGTGCCGATGCAGGACTTCCTGCAGGCGCAGAAGTGGGCGCAGTCCAAGCCGGCCAGCGGCAATGCGGTGACCGACCGCGGCCGCTTCCTCGAGCAGTTCGCCACCGTGGTGGCGCGCCCGGGCTCGTTCTGCCAGACCCGCGGCAATGACAAGCAGCTGGGCAGTCTCGCCAAGCAGATGCGCCAGGCCGGCTATGACCTCAACGAGTGGAGTCTGCCGCCGGAGCTCAAGAGCAACCCGCCACCGCCGGCGCCCAAGCCGCGCGCGGCGACACCGGCAGCCGACCCGCCCGAGCCGGGCACGCCGACCCCATGAGTGCAACGCTGCGGCCCGAGGGTCAGCTGGGCGTGGAGGCGGCCCTGCGCCTGCGCACCGAGGGATATGCCCGCCTGGCCGAGGGCCAGCCGCTGCGGGTGGATCTGGCCGCCGTCACTGGCGTGCACAGCGCGGTGGTCGCGGTGTGGGTGGAGCTTGCCGACGCCGCCTTCCAGCGGGGCCTGCGGCTGGAGCTGCAGGCGCCACCGGCGAGCGTGCGCCGGCTGCTGGCGATGCTGCGTCTGGAGCGTCTGCTGCTCGCTGACGAGGCGCTCGCGTGAGAGCCTGGCTCGCCGGTCTCGGTCGCCAGGTGTTCGATGGCATCGCCGAGTTCGGCTACGCCGTGCTGCTGTTGCTGCAGGCCCTGGCCTGGACCGTCACCGGCCCGGCACGCGGCCAGCCGGTTCGGCTCTCGGCGGTGGTGCAGCAGGCGGTGGAGATGGGGATCGGCGCGGTGCCGATCGTGCTGATCCTGTCCTTCGCCATCGGCACCATGGTGGCGATCCAGGGCATTTACTCGCTGAGCCTGTTCGGCGCCGAATCCAAGGTCACGCTCGGTGTGGCGCTGTCCATCACCCGCGAGTTCTCGCCGCTGATCACCGGCATCCTGGTGGCCGGACGCTCCGGCTCGGCACTGGCGGCGCGCCTGGGCACCATGCGCATCAACGAGGAGATCGCCGCGCTCACGGTGATGGGCATCCACCCGGTGCGCAGCCTGGTGGCGCCGCCCCTGCTCGCCCTGCTGCTGCTGCTGCCGGCGCTGACCTGGCTGTCGATGATGGTGGCCCTGCTCGGCGCCGGGCTCTACATCTCGGCGGTGCTGGGTTTTTCCTTCCACGCCTTTCTCGACGAGCTGCGCGCGGTCACCGCGCTCGGCGACATCCTCCACGGGGTGGGCAAGAGCGCCCTGTTCGCCCTGCTGATCGTGCTGGTGGGCGTGGTCAACGGACTGCAGGTGAGTGGCGGCGCGGTGGGCATCGGTCGCGCCACCACCCGCTCGGTGGTCCATGCCATCTCGGCGATCGTGGTGGCGGACATGATCTTCGCCTTCCTGGCCACCCGCGCATGAGCGAGCCGCCGATCGTGGTGGAGGCCCTGCACGCCGACTACGGCGGCACCCCGGTGCTGCGCGGGGTGGACCTGAGCGTGGCCGCCGGCGAGATCCTGGTGATCATGGGTGGCTCGGGCTCCGGCAAGAGCACCCTGCTGCGGCATCTGCTCGGCTTGCTGCAGCCGCGCTCGGGTCGGGTCCGCCTGCTCGGCCAGGATCTGGCGCGGGCCCGCGAGCGCGACTGGCGGCGCCTGCGGCCGCGGCTGGGCGTGGCCTTCCAGTCCGGGGCGCTGCTGTCCTCGCTGAGCGTCGGCGAGAATGTGCTGCTGCCGCTGCGCGAGCACACCCGCCTGCCGGAGCCGACGCTGAAGATCCTGATGCGCCTGAAGCTCGCCATGGTCAACCTGGTCGGCTGCGAGGACCTGATGCCGGCCGAGCTCTCGGGCGGCATGATCAAGCGCGCGGCCCTGGCCCGGGCGCTGGCGCTCGATCCCGAGCTGCTGTTCCTCGACGAGCCCAGCGCCGGTCTCGACCCGGTGGTGGCCGCGGCTCTCGACGAGCTGATCCTCGAGCTGCGTGCGGTGCTCGGCATGAGCGTGGTGGTGGTCACCCACGAGCTGGAGAGCGCCTTCAAGATCGCCGACCGGCTGTGCGTGCTCGATCGCGGCGAGGTGATCGCGCTCGGCCCGACCGCCGAGGTGCGCAACAGCCCCAGCGAGCGTGTGCAGGCCCTGCTGACCCGGCGTCGCGAATCCCCGGAGGAGACGCCCTGCGATGTGCTCGACGAGCTGATGGGCCGCGCCCGCCAGCGCCGGGTCAACTGATGCCGGCCAGGGCGTCCGGCCGATGGCGCGGCCCGGTGGCGGGCTGCTAGGCTCGAAACATGACCGGAAACCGCAGCCAACTGGCGCTGGTCGGCGCGTTCGTGCTGGCGCTGCTGGTCAGCCTGGTGTTCGTGCTGGCCCTGCTGGCCGGACGCACCGGCGAGACCGATCGCTACCACACGGTCTACTCCAATGTTGCCGGACTCAAGTTCGGCTCCCAGGTGCTCTACGAGGGCTATCCGGTGGGTCAGGTCGAGCGCATCGAGCCGATCCAGGAGGGCAACCGCACCCGCTTCCGGGTCGAGCTGTCGATCACCCGCGGCTGGAAGATCCCGGAGGACAGCCTGGCGCGCCCCACCTCCTCCGGCGTGCTGGCGCCGCAGACCGTGTCGATCACCGCCGGCCGCAGCGAGCAGGTGCTGGCGCCCGGCGCGATGATCCGCCCGGCCCAGGGCGCCGACCTGCTGTCGACGCTGTCCAGCGCCGCCGGCTCCTTCGACGAGCTCACCGACACCGGCCTGCTGCCGCTGATGGAGAACCTCAACCGCCAGGTCACCCGCTTCGGCGAGCTGCTCGATACACAGGTGCAGCCGCTGACCCGCGATGCCGGCGTGATCGTGGCGGCCACCGCCGAGCA
>DASUDX010000071.1:0-22328 GCA_036275365.1 Nevskiaceae bacterium
TCGGCCACCGCGTTCACGCGCTCGTTCGCGATCTGCGAGATGTGAAGGAGCCCGTCGCGTCCCGGCAGCACGCTGACGATCGCGCCGAAATCGAGCAGCTTGAGCACCGTGCCTTCGTAGATCCTGCCCACTTCCACGTCCGCGGTGAGCTCTTCGATGCGGCGCTTCGCCGCCTCGCCGCCTTCCGAGGACACGCAGGCGATCGTGACGGTGCCGTCGTCCTGGATGTCGATCGTCGTGCCGGTCTCCTCGGTGAGCGCGCGGATCACGGCGCCGCCCTTGCCGATGACGTCGCGGATCTTGTCGGTGTCGATGCGCATCTGCAGCATGGTCGGGGCGTTTTCCGACAGCTCGGCGCGCGGCGCGGTCAGCGCGCTGGCCATCTCGCCGAGGATGTGCAGGCGGCCCTGCTTCGCCTGGGCGAGCGCCACCTTCATGATCTCTTCGGTGATGCCCTGGATCTTGATGTCCATCTGCAGCGCCGAGATCCCGTTGGCGGTGCCGGCGACCTTGAAGTCCATGTCGCCGAGGTGGTCCTCGTCGCCGAGGATGTCCGACAGCACGACGAAGTCGTTGCCTTCCTTCACCAGGCCCATCGCGATGCCCGCGACCGGCGCCTTGACCGGCACGCCGGCATCCATCAGCGCCAGCGAGGAACCGCACACCGAGGCCATCGACGAGGAGCCGTTCGACTCGGTGACTTCCGAGACCACGCGCACGACGTACGGAAATTCCTTGTCCAGATCCGGCATCACCGCAGCGACGCCGCGCTTGGCCAGGCGGCCGTGGCCGATCTCGCGGCGCTTGGGCGCGTTGAGGCGGCCGGTCTCACCCACGCAGTACGGGGGGAAGTTGTAGTTGAGCAGGAAGGTGTCGCGCCACTCGCCTTCCAGACCTTCGATCAGCTGGGCATCCTTGCCGGTGCCAAGGGTGGCCACGGCAATCACCTGGGTCTCGCCGCGGGTGAACAGGGCCGAGCCATGGGTGCGCGGCAGCACGCCGACGCCGATGCTGATCGGGCGCACGGTGCGGGTGTCGCGACCGTCGATGCGCGGCTTGCCTTCGATGATGCGGTTGCGCACCACCCGGGCTTCGAGATTGCTGAAGGCGTCCTTGACCTTGCCTTCGCTGAACTTGGGCGCGTCACCGCCGGCCAGCTGGCTGATCAGGGCCTTGCGGATGGCATCCACCGCGTCGCGGCGGGCCTGCTTGTCGGTGATCGCATAGGCCTCGGTGACCTTGCCGGCCACGGCGTCGACCGCTGCGGTCAGCTCGGCGGCCTCGGCCTGCGGCTGCCAGGTCCAGCGCGGACGGCCGGCTTCAGCGACCAGCTCGTTGATGGCGCGGATGGCGGCCTGCATCTGCTCATGGCCGAACAGCACCGCCCCCAGCATCACCTGCTCGGACAGCTGCTTGGCCTCGGACTCCACCATCATCACCGCATCGGCGGTACCGGCCACCACCAGATCCAGGTCGGACCCGGCAAGCTGGGTGGCGGTGGGGTTGAGCAGGTACTGGCCGTTGGCATAGCCCACCCGGGCGGCGCCGATCGGGCCCTGGAAGGGCACGCCGGACAGTGCCAGCGCCGCCGAGGCGCCGAGCATGGCGGCGATGTCGGCATCGACCTCGGCATTGGAGGACATCACCGTGGCGACGATCTGGATCTCGTTGTAGAACCCTTCCGGGAACAGCGGACGGATCGGCCGGTCGATCAGGCGCGAGGTGAGGGTTTCCTTCTCGGTGGGACGACCCTCGCGCTTGAAGAAGCCGCCGGGGATGCGGCCACCGGCGTAGGTGCGCTCCATGTAGTCGACGGTCAGCGGGAAGAAGTCCTGACCTTCCTTGGCCTCCTTCTTGGCGACCACGGTGACCAGCACCACGGTCTCCTCGACCGACACCATCACCGCGGCGGTGGCCTGGCGGGCGATGTGGCCGGTTTCAAAGGTGACGGTCTGGGCGCCGTACTGGAAGGACTTCTTGACGGGAACAGCAGGGGTGGCAGCAATCGCCATGGACATGACCTCTTGGATTCAGACGCAAAAAGGACGGCGCGGGGCCGTCCTGTTCGGGGGGTTCAGCGGCGCAGGCCGAGGCTGGAGATCAGCTGGCTGTAGCGCGCTTCGTCCTTGCGCTTGAGGTAGTCGAGGAGCTGGCGACGCTGGTTGACCAGCTTGAGCAGTCCGCGGCGGGAGTGGTGATCCTTGCCGTGCTTCTCGAAGTGGCCGCCGAGGTCGCTGATCCGGGCGGTCAGCAGGGCCACCTGGACCTCGGGGGAACCGGTATCACCGGTGCCGCGGGCGTACTTCTCCACCACCACGCGCTTCTGTTCAACGGTCAGCGTCATTTACACGTACTCCGATCTCGATTCATTCGTCTGCAAAGTCCACTATTGTAAGCCGCGAGTCGTCCCTGGCTCAAGGGGCTGCAGCCGCCGAGAGTCCCCAGCGGCGCGGCTGCAGCCGGCCCTCCCCGTCCCGCTCGGCCAGACCCAGGGCCTGGCCGGCGGCGTCCAGCACCAGCACCGCACCGGCCGGGCCGGTCGAGCCGATGGCCTGCCCGGCAGCCAGCCGACGGGCCCCGTCTGCATCCACAACCAGCTGATTCCAGTGGGAAAGTGCTGCGGACACCGGGAGCAGCCGGGCCCGCGCAGCCGGTCCGAGGACCTCCACCTCGTCCAGCGTCACCGCCTGCGAGAGGTCGAAACCACCCAGGCCGGTCCGGCGCAGGGCCTGCAGATGGGCGCACTGGCCGACCCGACCGGCCAGATCCTCGGCCAGGGTGCGGATGTAGGTGCCCTTGGAACAGCGCACCGCCAGCGTGAAGCAGGGCGGCGACCAGTCCCGCAGCTCGAGGGCATGGATGACGATCGCCCGGGCCTCACGCTCCACTTCCTGGCCGGCGCGGGCCAGGGCATAGAGGGGCTGACCCTCGCGCTTGAGCGCCGAGTACATGGGCGGGATCTGGCGCTGCGGCCCGGTCAGGCCCGGCAGGGCGGCGCGCAGGCGGTCTTGATCCAGGCCCGCCGGATCGGACTGAGCCACCACCTCGCCCTCGCGATCACCGGTGCGGGTGCGGCTGCCCAGTCGCACCACGGCCTCGTAGCGCTTGTCGGCGTCGAGGAGCAGGCCGGAGACCCGGGTGGCCCGGCCCAGACAGATCGGCAGCAGGCCGGTGGCGAGCGGATCGAGACTGCCGGTATGGCCGCCCTTCTCCGCCGCGAGGGCGCGCCGCACCCGCTGCAGCGCCGCGTTGGAACTCAGACCCTCCGGCTTGTCGAGCAGGAGGATGCCGTCGACCGCTTCAAAGCGCGTCCGCCGTGCGGCGTCGCTCATTCGGTCCGGTCCGGCGCCGGCGGCTCTTCGCGGAGGTGCTGGGCGTCCTCGCGCACGGCCTGTCGGATCAGCTGGCCGAGGCGGTCGCCCTCGCGCAGAGCGGTGTCCGCCACGAAATGCAGCTGCGGGGTGTACCGCAGCTTGAGCCGGCGGCCGAGGCCGTGGCGCAGCTTCGCACCGGCATGGTTGAGCGCCTTGACGGCCTCGGCCAGACGGGCGTCATCGCCCAGCAGGCTGACGCGGATCCGCGCCTGGCGCAGATCCGGTGCGACATCGGCGTCGGTCACCGTGATGCCGGCGACCCGCGGGTCGGTCAGCTCTTCCCGGATCAGGCCGGCCAGCTCGCGCTGGATCTCGACATTGATGCGCAGCTTGCGGGCGAACTCGCGCGGCATTCCGGGCTCAGGCCGCCGCGCCGACGGTGCGGCGCACCTCGATGCGCTGGAAGCACTCGATCTGATCGCCGTTCTTGACGTCGTTGTAGTCCTTCACGCCGATACCGCACTCGGTGCCGGCCTCGACCTTGGCGACATCGTCCTTGAAGCGGCGCAGCGACTCGAGCACGCCCTCGTAGACCACCGTCTGGTTGCGCAGCACCCGGATCGGCAAGCTCTTCTCGACGCGGCCTTCGATGACCAGGCAGCCGGCGATGTTGCCGAACTTGGAACTGCGGAACACATCGCGGACCTGGGCGATGCCGACGATCTGCTCGCGCACCTCGGTGCCGAGCAGGCCGGAGATGGCATCGCTGACATCGTCGATCACGTTGTAGATGATCGAGTAGTAGCGCACATCCACGCCGGTGTCCTGGATCCGCTTGCGGGCGGTGGCGTCGGCCCGCACATTGAAGCCGATGATGATCGCCCGGGAGGCCAGCGCCAGATCGACATCCGACTCGCTGATGCCACCGATGGAGGAGGACAGCACATTGACCCGCACCTCGGCGCTGGGCAGCTTGCGCAGCGCCTCGGCGATGGCCTCGGCGGACCCCTGCACATCGGCCTTGATCATCAGGTTGAGCTGCTTCTGCTCGCCCTCGCCCATCTTGGCGAAGATCTGCTCCATGCGCACCGCCGAGGACTGCGCCAGCTTGGCGTCGCGCAGCTTGGTCTCGCGCACCACCGCCAGTTCGCGGGCCTTGCGCTCGTCGGCCACCACCACCATGTCGTCTCCGGCATCCGGCACACCGGAGAGACCCAGCACCTGGACCGGAATCGACGGCCCGGCTTCCTTAACCGGCTTGCCGTTCTCGTCGAACATGGCGCGTACCCGACCGAAGTGCGGGCCGGAGAGGATCACATCGCCCTGTCGCAGGGTGCCGCTGCGCACCAGCACGGTGGCGACCGGACCGCGGCCCTTCTCCAGCGAGGACTCGATGATCACGCCCTTGGCCGAGGTGTCGACGGCGGCCTTGAGTTCGAGCACCTCCGCCTGCAGCGAGAGTGCCTCGAGCAGGGTGTCGATGCCCTGACCGCTGACCGAGGAGACGCCGACGAACATGGTGTCGCCGCCGAAGTCCTCGGCCACCACCTCTTCCTTGAGCAGCTCGTTCTTGACGCGGTCCAGGTTGGCCTGCGGCTTGTCGATCTTGGTCACCGCCACCACCATCGGTGCCTTGGCGGCGCGGGCGTGCTGGATGGCCTCGCGGGTCTGCGGCATCACGCCGTCATCGCCAGCCACCACCAGCACCACGATGTCGGTGATCTGGGCGCCACGGGCGCGCATCTTGGTGAAGGCCGCGTGGCCCGGGGTGTCGAGGAAGCTGATCACGCCGCGCGGCGTGGTGACGTGGTAGGCACCGATGTGCTGGGTGATGCCACCGGCCTCGCCTGCGGCCACCCGGGTCTTGCGGATGTAGTCGAGCAGCGAGGTCTTGCCGTGGTCGACATGACCCATGATGGTGACCACCGGCGGCCGGGTGATGACTTCTCCCCCCTCGCTGTCGGCGGTGACGGCCTGCTCGAGGCTGTCTTCGAAGTCGCTGGCCTTGACGGTGCGGGCGACATGGCCCATTTCCTCGACCATCAGCACCGCGGTGTCCTGGTCGAGCGTCTGGTTGATGGTGGCCATGATGCCGTTCTTCATCATGACCTTGATCAGCTCCGGCGCCTTGACCGCCATGCGGTTGGCCAGCTCACCGACGGTGATCGCCTCGGGCACGTCGATCTCGCGCACCACCGGCGCCACCGGACGCTCGAAGCCGTGGACATTGTCCACATGCACGGCACCCACCGGCTTGCGGCGCTTCTTGTCGCGCTTGCCGCCCTTGCCTTCGGCGATGTGCAGCTCCTCGCGCCCATGGCCCCGGCCGCGCTCGCGTTCGCGATCGCCGCCCGGCTTGCGCGCCACCGCGCCCGGTGCAGGGGCCGCCGGCTTGGCCGCGGTGCCCGGACGCGCCACCGCCGGCCGGGCCGGAGCCGCGGCTGCCGGGGGCGGGGTCATCCGCTTCATTTCCGCAGCGCGACGCAGGTTCTCCTCGGCGCGACGGCGGGCCGCCTCGGCCTCGGCCTTGGCGCGGTAGATCGGATCGTTCTTCAGGCGCTCCTGCTCTTCCCGACGCAGACGCTCCTGCTCGACCAGCTCGGCCTCGCGCTGGGCCTCCGCGGCGGCACGCTGCTGGCGCTCGGCCTCTTCGCCGGCGCGGGCCGCCTCGGCCTGGGCCAGGCGCTCCTGCTCGTGCGCATCATCGGCGACGGCGCGCTCGGCAACCCGAGGCGCGGCCGGCTCGACCGCAGGCGCCACCACCGCCGGGATGTCCTCCACCGGGGCGTCGGTGGTCTCGATCTCATCCGGCCGCACGATGGTGCGCTTCTTGCGCACCTCGATGCTCACCGTCTTGGTCGGTGCACCGCGACCGCCCCCCAGCTTGAGCTCGGTGGTCTCCTTGCGCTTGAGGGTGATCCGGGACGCGCCGGTCCCCAGCGGCCCGGGCGCCGCACTGCTGCTGCCGCGGCTCTTCTGCTGCAGATAGCTGAGCAGGGCGACCTTGTCGGCGGCGCTGATGGCGGACTTCTCGCCGCTCACCGCCACCCCGGCCTCCTTGAACTGGGCAAGCAGCTCGGCAACCGGCCGCTTGAGTTCTTCCGCAAAGTCTTGAACGGTCACTGTGGACATGGATTCCAGGATTCAGGGTCAGCGGCGGATTGCCAGATCAGCCGTACAGCTTCTTGCGGGCCGCCATGATGAGCGACTGGGCATGGTCGGCATCCATATCCACCAGCTCCAGCAGCTCGTCGGTGGCGAGATCCGCCAGATTCTCGCAGGTGACGATACCGGCCTCGGCCAGGACATAGGCCGCGTCCTCGTCGAGCCCTTCGACAGCGAGCAGATCATCGGCCGGCTTGACCGAGGCGGCGCGCTCGGCCTTGACGATGGCCTTGGTCAGCAGCACATCGCGGGCACGGTTGCGCAGTTCCTCGACGATCGCCTCATCGAACTCCTCGATCTGCAGCAGTTCCTCGGTGGGCACATAGGCCACTTCCTCGAGGCTGGTAAAGCCCTCGTCGACCAGAACCCCGGCGACTTCGGCGTCCACATCGAGCTCCTGCATGAAGGTCTCGAGGATGGACCGGTTCTCCTGATCCTTCTTCGACTCGAGATCCGCGGTGGTCATCACATTGAGGGTCCAGCCGGTCAGCTCCGAGGCCAGCCGCACATTCTGCCCGCCGCGGCCGATGGCCTGTGCCAGCTTCTCCTCGGTGACGCCGATCGACATCGAGTGGGACTCCTCGTCGATCACCACATTCTCCACCTCGGCCGGGGCCATGGCGTTGATCACGAACTGGGCCGGGTTCTCGTCCCAGGGCACGATGTCCACCCGCTCGCCGGCGAGCTCGTTGGAAACGCTCTGCACCCGCGAGCCGCGCATGCCCACGCAGGCGCCGACCGGATCGATGCGGCGGTCCTTGGCCTGCACGGCGATCTTGGCGCGCAGGCCCGGATCCCGGGCGGCGCCCTTGAGTTCGATCAGGCCCTGGGCGATTTCCGGCACCTCGAGCTTGAACAGCTCCATCAGGTACTCGGGGCGGGTGCGCGAGAGGAACAGCTGCGGGCCGCGCTGCTGCGGGGCCACCTCGTAGAGATAGCCGCGGACGCGGTCGCCCGGACGCACCGGCTCGCGCGGAATCACATGTTCACGGGGAATGATCGCCTCGGTATTGCCGCCGAGATCGACGATGATCGCGCCGCGCTCGATGCGCTTGACCAGCCCGGTGAGCAGCTCGCCGACGCGATCCTTGTAGGCCTCCACCACCTGGGCCCGCTCGGCCTCGCGCACGCGCTGGACGATCACCTGCTTGGCGCGCTGGGCGCCGATGCGGCCGAAGTCCACCGACTCGATCTTGTGCTCGATCACCTCGCCCGGCTGGATCTCCGGATAGTCCTTGCGGGCGTAGCTCAGCTTGATCTGGCGCTCCGGGAACTCGAAGTCCTCGGACTCGTCCTCGAGCACCGTCCAGCGCCGGAACGACTGGTAGTCGCCGGTCTCGCGATCGATCTCGACGCGCACCTCGGACTCGTCGCCGTAGCGCTCCTTGGTGGCCGAGGCCAGGGCGGCCTCGAGCGCCGCGAAGATGATGTCCTTGTCGACGCCCTTCTCGTTGGAGACGACATCGGCCATCAGCAGAATGTTCTTGTTCACGCCTTCCTCTTGCTTCGGGCAGCTGAGTAGTCGGGCACCAGACGGGCCCGCTCGATTTGGGAAAGTTCCAGGCTGGTCTCGCCATCCGGCAGGGCGAGCGTGAGCGTGTGATCGTTGCAGTCGATGATGCGGCCGCTGAACTTGCGCCGGCCGGCGACCGGCGCCAGCAGCTGCAGCTTGGCGCTCTGGCCGGCGAAGCGGCGGAAGTGCGCCGGCTTGGTCAGCGGGCGGTCGAAGCCGGGCGAGGACACCTCCAGCTGATAGGCCGTCTTGATCGGGTCCTCGACATCCAGCAGGGCGGCGACTTCGCGGCTGACCGACTCGCAGTCCTCGAGGCCGATCGGCTGGTCGCGCTGGTCGAGGAAGTCGATGTACAGACGCAGCAGGGCGTGACCCGACTGCGGCGCGAACTCGAGCAGCAGCAGCTCGTAGCCGAGGGACTCGGCCACCGGCTCGATCAGCGCCACCAGGCGTTCGCTCAACAGCATTGCCGCTCCCGGACCAACGAAAAAAGGCCCGCGCGGGGCCTGGTTCCAACCGACAGAATTGGTAGCGGGGGCAGGATTCGAACCTACGACCTTCGGGTTATGAGCCCGACGAGCTGCCAGACTGCTCCACCCCGCACCAGACAGACGCACATTGTAGTGCGACTGAACTCCTGCTGCAAGCTCTTTTGATCCCGGGAGGCTGTTTGAATTCCTAAGCCATTCAAACAGTTCCGCTACAAAACGCCTGCCGGCCCAACACCCGCGCCGGTGTCCGACCGCCCCGCATTTGGTGCCGACGGGGAGACTCGAACTCCCACGGAGTTCTCCGCTACCACCTCAAGGTAGTGCGTCTACCAATTCCGCCACGTCGGCCTCTCGTGCGGGGCGCGCATACTAACTGCTGACCTCCGGTTTGTCTCGCCCCGGCCGGACTATTTTTTTGTCCGCTTACTCGGGCACCACCGGCGCGGCCGGCTCAGCGGTGGCCGCCTCGGGAGCCGCCTCGCCGGCGGGGGCCGCCGCCGGGACTTCGCCGCCGGGCGTGGGCTCGCCGCTCGCTGCCGGTGCCGCCTCGCTGGCCACCGGATCGGTGACCGCGGTGGGGGCGCTCTCGGTGGCCAGACGATCCACCACGCTGGCCGGTGCGCTGCGCTCGTTCACCAGATAGGCCAGTGCCAGGCTGGTGGCGAAGAAGAAGGTGGCGAGCCAGGCGGTGGTGCGGGTCAGGAAGGTGGCCGCGCCGCGGGCACCGAACACCGTGCCCGAGGAACCACTGCCGAAGGCGGCGCCGGCATCGGCGCCCTTGCCGTGCTGGATCAGCACCAGGCCGATCAGCGCCACACCGATGAACACCTGCAGAACCACCAGAACCGTGTACATACCGTTACCCAATTGAGGTCAGGAGAGCGACTGCGCTGCCTGGCAGATCGCCAGGAAGTCGGCCGCCTTGAGCGAGGCGCCCCCGATCAGGCCGCCATCGACATCCGGCTGGGACAGCAGCTGGGGGGCGTTGTCCGCCTTCATGCTGCCGCCGTAGAGAATCCGCAACCGGTCGGCAATGGTAGCACTCCGCCCCGCCACCCGCGCCCGCAGGAAGGCATGTGCGGCCTGGGCCTGCTCGGGGCTGGCGGTGCGGCCGGTGCCGATCGCCCAGACCGGTTCATAGGCGAGCACCGTGCCCTCGAGGCTGGCGATGCCACCGGCCTCGATCACCGCCTCGAGCTGGCGGGCCAGCACGGCCTCGGTCTGACCGGCCTCGCGCTGGTCCAGGGTCTCGCCCAGGCACAGCACCGGCACCAGGCCGGCGGCGCGGGCGATCTGCACCTTGCGCGCCACCCGCGCATCGTCCTCGCCGTACAGCGCGCGGCGCTCCGAGTGGCCCACCAGAACATGGCTCACACCGAGCTCCACCAGCATGCTGGCGAGCACCTCGCCGGTGTAGGCGCCGGCGGCGGGCTGATCGGCGAGATTCTGGGCCCCCAGCCACAGGCCCGCCGGCTTCTGGCGGGCAGCGGCATCGAGATGCACGAACGCCGGGCAGACCAGCAGATCGATATCCGGGCAGCGGCCCGGGCCCTCGGCCAGACCGGCCAGCAGGGCGGCATTGCTGGCGAGGGTGCCGTTCATCTTCCAGTTGCCGGCGATCAGATAGCGACGCTTCATATGAGAGTTCCTGCGTTCAAGGGACAGCATCAATGCGCCGCGGCGCGCACCACGGCGGCCAGGTCTTCGGCGACCCGGCGGCATTCCTCGCCGTCACGCGCCTCGACCATGACCCGGATCAGCGGCTCGGTGCCCGAGGCCCGCAGCAGGATGCGCCCGCGCCCGGCCAGATGCTGGGCTGCGGACCGCTCGGCGGCGGCGACCGCGGTGCTGCTCAGGACCGGCGCGGCGGGCACGCCGATGCGCACATTGATCAGCACCTGCGGACAGAGGGTGAGGTCGGCCAGCAGCGTCGCCAGCGGCTGGCGGTGACGCTGCAGGACTTCCAGGACCTGCAGGGCGGTGACGATGCCGTCGCCGGTGATGCCGCGGTCCAGGCTCAGGGTATGGCCGGAGGTCTCGCCACCGAGCATCCCGCCGGTCTCGCGCAGACGCTCGTAGACATAGCGATCGCCCACCTTGGCGCGCTCGAAGCCGATGCCACGCTCGCGCAGCGCCAGCTCCAGCCCGAGGTTGCTCATCAGGGTGCCGACCACCGGGCCCTGCAGCACCCCGCGCGCCTGGCGGTCCTGCGCCAGCAGATAGAGGATCTGGTCGCCATCCACGGTGCGACCCTGGGCATCCACCAGCAGGCAGCGGTCGGCGTCGCCATCCAGCGCGATACCGAGATCCGCGCCCTGGGCCACCACCGTGCGCGCCAGCAACCGCAGATCGGTGGAGCCGCACTCGTGGTTGATGTTGAAGCCATCCGGATGATCGGCGATGGCGATGACATCTGCCCCGAGCCGACGCAGCACCGCGGGCGCGGTCTGGTAGGCGGCGCCATGGGCGCAGTCCACCACCAGCCGCAGCCCGTCGAGCGGGGCGCCCTGATAAAGGCCGCAGCAATGCTCGACATAGCGGGCGCGGGCATCGTCCAGGCGCCGCACCAGGCCCAGCCGCTCCGGTGCCACGCACTGCAGGGGCTGTTCGAGCCGGTCCTCGATGGCCTGTTCCAGGGCATCGTCCAGCTTGCCGCCCTCGGCGGAGAAGAACTTCACGCCGTTGTCGTGGTGGGGATTGTGCGAGGCGCTGATCACCACCCCGGCGCGGGCCCCCTGCACGCGGGCGAGAAACGCCACCGCCGGCGTGGGCAGCGGGCCGACCAGTTCGACGCCGACCCCGGCGGCCGAGAACCCGGCTTCCAGCGCCGATTCGAACAGATAGCCGGAGCGACGGGTGTCCTTGCCGATCAATACCCGCGCCTCGGGCGCCCCCGCGCCGAGCACGCTACCGGCCGCCCAGCCGAGCTGCAGGGCGAACGCCGGTGTCATCGGCGCCTCCCCGACCCGGCCGCGGATCCCGTCCGTGCCGAAATACCGTTTCCCCATTGCTCCCCCGTTCTAGCTCAGGGCGGCCGCCAGCCGGATCGCATCCAGGGTCGGCGCCACATCGTGGGCGCGCACGATACGCGCCCCGTCGCGGACTGCAAGTGCCGCCGCCGCCACGCTGCCGGCCAGGCGCTGCTCCAGCGGCCGGCCCAGCAGCTGGCCGAACAGGGACTTGCGCGAGACCCCGACCAGGATCGGGCAGCCGAGCCGCCCCAGCCGCGGCAGCGCCCGCAGCAGCGCCAGGTTGTGGTCCAGGGTCTTGCCGAAGCCGATGCCGGGATCGATGGCGATGCGGCCGCGGGCGATACCGGCCTGCTCGCAGGCCTCGATGCGGGCGGCGAGGAAGGCCTCCACCTCGCCCACCACATCCTGGTACTGCGGGCGGTTCTGCATGTCCTGCGGCCCTCCGCGGCGATGCATCAGGCAGACCGCCGCCCGGCTGGCGGCCACCGCCTCGAGCGCACCCGGGGCCTGCAGCGCATGGACGTCATTGATCAGATGGGCGCCAAGGGCCAGCGCTGCGCGCATGATGCCGGGCTTGCTGGTGTCCACCGACACCCGCCAGCCCGGCTGGGCGAGCAGCCGCTCGATCACCGGCAGCACCCGCCGGGCTTCCTCGGCCTCGGGCACCGGCTGGGCGCCGGGCCGGGTCGATTCGCCGCCAACATCGATGAAGCCGGCGCCCTCCTCCACCATCCGCCCCGCCTGGGCCAGGGCGGCGTCGAGATCGGTCCAGCGGCCGCCGTCGGAGAAGGAATCCGGGGTGAGATTGAGGATGCCCATCACCACCGGCGCCTGCAGAGACAGGCATTGATCGGGCAGATCCAGCGTCATGGTGGGTTCACCGCGTCAGCGCCTCGGGCGCCCCAATGAAAAGGGCCGGGACGCGAGGCGTCCCGGCCCGGGCTTGCTGCCGTCGGGTCAGCCGGCGGAGCCTTCGGCCGGCTTGGCGGTGCTCACCGGCACCGAGCCGGTGGGTCCGCTGCCCGGTCGGCTGGACGGCGGCGCACGGCCGCTGTCCACCCAGGCCTCCGGCGGACCCGGATCCTGTCCCGCCATCAGCCGCTTGAGCTGCTCGCTGTCGATGGTCTCGTACTTCATCAGTGCATCGGCCATCGCGTGCAGCACCTCCATCTTCTCCTCGAGGATGGACTTGGCGCGCGCGTAATTGCCCTCGATGATCTGGCGGATCTCGCGGTCGATCGCGGCGGCGGTGTCATCCGAGACATTCTTGGTCTGGGTCACGCTGCGGCCGAGGAAGACCTCGCCGTTGTCCTCGGAATAGGACAGGGGGCCCATGGCCCCGGACATGCCGTACTTGGTGACCATGTTGCGGGCGATCTCGGTGGCCCGCTCGATGTCATTGCTGGCACCGGTGGTGACGCTTTCCACGCCGAAGATCAGCTCCTCGGCGATGCGGCCGCCGAACAGCGAGCAGATCGAGGAGTTCAGCCGCTGCTTGGTGTAGCTGTAGCGGTCCTCCTCCGGCAGGAACATGGTCACGCCGAGCGCACGGCCGCGCGGGATGATGGTGACCTTGTAGACCGGATCATGCTCCGGCACCGAGAGGCCGACGATGGCATGGCCCGCCTCGTGGTAGGCGGTGAGCTTCTTCTCGGACTCGCTCATCACCATCGAGCGCCGCTCGGCGCCCATCATGATCTTGTCCTTGGCGCGCTCGAAATCATCGTGGTCGACCAGGCGCTTGTTGCCGCGAGCGGCGAACAGGGCCGCCTCGTTGACCAGGTTGGCGAGATCCGCACCCGAGAAGCCAGGCGTGGCACGGGCGATGATCTCGGGCTTGACGCCCTCGTGCAGCGGCACGGCGCGCATGTGCACCTTGAGGATCTGCTCGCGGCCGCGCACATCGGGCAGCGGCACCACCACCTGGCGGTCGAACCGACCCGGACGCAGCAGCGCCGGGTCGAGCACATCCGGACGGTTGGTGGCGGCGATGACAATCACGCCCTCGTTGCCCTCGAAGCCGTCCATCTCCACCAGCATCTGGTTGAGGGTCTGCTCGCGCTCGTCGTGCCCGCCGCCCAGACCGGCGCCGCGATGACGACCGACCGCATCGATCTCATCGATGAAGATGATGCAGGGGGCGTGCTTCTTGGCCTGCTCGAACATGTCGCGGACGCGGCTGGCGCCCACGCCGACGAACATCTCGACGAAGTCAGACCCGGAGATGGTGAAGAACGGCACCCCGGCCTCGCCGGCAATGGCCTTGGCCAGCAGGGTCTTGCCGGTGCCCGGCGAGCCCACCATCAGCACCCCGCGCGGAATCTTGCCGCCCAGCTTCTGGAACTTGCCCGGATCCTTGAGGAAGTCCACCAGCTCGGAGACCTCCTGCTTGGCCTCCTCGACGCCGGCCACGTCATTGAAGGTCACCTTCACCTGGTCGGCATTGAGCATGCGCGCGCGGCTCTTGCCGAAGCTCATCGCCCCACGGCCACCGCCGCCGCCCTGCATCTGGCGCATGAAATAGACCCAGACCGCGATCAGCAGCAGGATCGGGAAGGCATTGAACAGCAGCTGCAGCAGGATCGGGGTCTGCTTGGGCAGCTCACCGGTGAACAGCACCTCGTGCTCGATCAGGGTGCCGATCATCGAGCGGTTGTCGGTCTCGGGGCTGATGGTGAAGAACGGCGTGCCCGACTTCAGCTCGCCGCGGATCTGGTCGCCGGCGATGCTGACCTTGGCGACATTGTCGTTCTTGACCTGGGCCAGGAAGTCCGAATAGGCCAGCTCGCTCTGCCCGCGCGCGCGGCCGGAGAAGCCCTGGAACACGGCCATGAGCACGATCAGGATGACCGCCCAGAGCATCAGGTTCTTGGTTAAGTCGTTCAATTGGAAACCCTCACCACCGCGCCGCTTTCCGGCGCCGAAACCACCTTACACCCCGCGATACTGCTTCGCTACCAAGTAGACCTCACGCGAGCGCGCCCGGGAGGCCTTTGGCTTGCGGATGGCCACCGTGCCAAAAGACTGTCGAAGGCGCCGCACATACGCGTCGAATCCCTCGCCCTGGAACACCTTCACCACCATGGCCCCCTGGGGCCTGAGGTGGCTCTCGGCGAACTCCAGCGCCAGTTCGCAGAGGTGGATCGATCCCGCCTGGTCTGCAGCATCGATCCCCGACAGATTGGGGGCCATATCCGAGAGCACAAGGTCCACGCTGCGCTCGCCAATGGTCGACACCAGTTCGGCCAGCACGGCGGCCTCCCGGAAGTCGCCCAGTATGATCGTGACATCGGCCACCGGTTCCATCGGCAGGATATCCAGGGCGACCAGCCGCCCTTTCGGGCCGAGCAACGGTCGTGCCCACTGGCTCCAGCCGCCGGGGGCGGCCCCCAGGTCCACCACCGTCTGCCCCGGCCGCAGCAGGCCATCGCGCGCCTGCAGCTCCTGCAGCTTGTAGACCGCCCGTGAGCGGAAGCCCTCCTTGCGGGCACGGGCGACATAGGGGTCGGCCTCGTGCTCGGCGAGCCAGCGGCTGCTGCTGCTGGAGCGCTTCTGGCTCACCTAGAGATGCTCGACGGAGACGATCTCAAGCTCGCGGGCACCGCCGGGGGTGCGGACTTCCACCACATCCCCCTCCTGCTTGCCGATCAGGGCACGCGCGATCGGGCTGTTGTAGGAGATCTGGCCGAGCTTGGAATCGGCCTCGTCGTCCCCGACGATGCGGTAGCGCACCGCCTCGCCGGTGTCGCCCATCGCCACCGTCACGGTGGCGCCAAAGATCACCTTGCCGGTGGGCTCGATCTGGGTGACATCGATGATCTGGGCGTTGGACAGCTTGCCCTCGATCTCGGCGATGCGGCCTTCGACGAAGCTCTGCTGCTCGCGGGCGGCGTGGTACTCGGCGTTCTCGCGCAGATCGCCGTGGGCGCGGGCCTCGGCGATGGCGGCGATCACCCGCGGCCGGGTCTCGGACTTGAGCACACGCAGTTCTTCGCGCAGCTGCTCGGCGCCGCGCAGGGTCAGGGGAATCTTGCTCATGGGAATCGGTGGGCGGGTGACGACCAGGCCCGGAGCGCGTCCGGGCATGGCCTAGACCTTAGCTCAGTGCAGGCGCTGATGCAGCGTCTGCAGGCGGTTGACATCCTGCTGGTCGAGATGGCTCATGGCGATGGCGGCCGCGCAGGCACCGGCGATGGTGGTGAAGTAGCAGACCTTGTGCTGGATCGCCGCGGCACGGATCGAGCGCGACTCCTCGATCGACTTCTTGCCATCGGTGGTGTTGGCGATGAAGTGGATCTCGCCGTTCTTGATCATGTCCACGCAGTGCGGACGGCCTTCCTTGACCTTGTTGACGCCTTCGCAGGCAATCCCGGCCTCGCGGATGTAGGCCGCCGTGCCGTGGGTGGCGAGCACCCGGAAGCCGCGGCCGGTGAGCAGGCGCGCCAGTTCCACTGCCTTGGGCTTGTCGCCATCGCGCACGCTGATGAAGGCGGTGCCGCTGCTCGGCACCACCATGCCGGCGGCGAGCAGGGCCTTGTTGAAGGCCTCGCCGAAATGACGGCCCACACCCATCACCTCGCCGGTGGAGCGCATCTCCGGTCCCAGCAACGGGTCGACGCCCGGGAACTTGCCGAAGGGGAACACCGATTCCTTGACCGAGTAGTACGGCGGCAGGATCTCGGTGGTCACCCCCTGGGCCTTGAGGGTGCGCCCGGCCATGCAGCGGGCGGCGATCTTGGCCAGCGGCCGGCCGATCGCCTTGGAGACGAACGGCGAGGTGCGCGAGGCGCGCGGATTGACCTCGAGCAGATAGACCTTGTCACCCTGCACCGCGAACTGGGCGTTCATCAGCCCCACCACCTTGAGCGCGCGGGCGAGCTTGAAGATCTGCTGGCGGATGTCGTCGAGCACCGCCTGCGGCAGCGAGTAGGCCGGCAGCGAGCAGGCCGAGTCGCCGCTGTGCACGCCGGCCTCCTCGATGTGCTCCATGATCCCGCCGATCACCACCGTCTCGCCGTCGGCCAGCGCATCGACATCGACCTCCACCGCATTGTTCAGGAAGCGGTCGAGCAGCACCGGGGAATCATTGGAAACCTTGACCGCCTCGGTCATGTAGCGCTTGAGGTCCTCGTCGTCATGGACGATCTCCATGGCGCGGCCACCGAGCACATAGCTGGGCCGCACCACCAGCGGATAACCGATGCGCGCGGCCACCTGCAGGGCCTGCTTGTCGGAGGTGGCGGTGCCGTTGGGCGGCTGCAGCAGCTTGAGCTGGTCCACCAGCTTCTGGAAGCGCTCGCGGTCCTCGGCCAGATCAATCGAATCCGGGCTGGTGCCGATGATCGGCGCACCGGCGGCCTCCAGATCGCGGGCGAGCTTGAGCGGGGTCTGTCCGCCGAACTGCACGATCACGCCCTTGGGCTTTTCGAGGTCGATGATCTCCAGCACATCCTCCAGCGTCAGCGGCTCGAAGTAGAGGCGGTCGCTGGTGTCGTAATCGGTGGAGACGGTCTCCGGGTTGCAGTTGACCATGATGGTCTCGAAACCGTCCTCGCGCAGGGCCAGGGCGGCGTGCACGCAGCAGTAGTCGAACTCGATGCCCTGGCCGATGCGGTTGGGCCCGCCGCCGAGAATCATGATCTTCTCGCGCTGGCTGGTCTGGGCCTCGCATTCCTCGTCGTAGCTGGAATACAGGTAGGCGGTGCTGGAGGGGAACTCCGCCGCACAGGAATCCACCCGCTTGTAGACCGGGCGCACGCCGTGCTGGTGGCGGGCACGCCGCACCGAGCTCTCCTTGACCCCCAGCAGCTTGGCCAGGCGGCGGTCGGAAAAGCCCAGGCGCTTGTAGCGGCGCAGCTCCTCCGCCCCCAGCGCGCTGAGCTTGCTGGCGGCGATCTCGGCCTCCACCGCGATGATCTCGGCGATCTGGTCGAGGAACCAGGGATCGATCTTCGAGAACTTGAACACCTCGGGCACCGACAGCCCGGCGCGGAAGGCATCGCCAACGAACCACAGGCGGCGTGCACGCGGGGTCACCAGCTCCTCGACGATGCGGTTGAAGCTCTCCTCGCTGCGATCGCGCACCTGCGGATCGAAGCCATCGCTGCCGATCTCCAGGCCGCGCATGGCCTTCTGCAGCGATTCCTGGAAGTTGCGCCCCATCGCCATCACCTCGCCCACCGACTTCATCTGGGTGGTCAGGCGCGAGTCGGCCTGGGGGACCTTCTCGAAGGTGAAGCGCGGGATCTTGGTGACCACATAATCGATCGACGGCTCGAAGCTCGCCGGCGTGACCCCGCCGGTGATGTCGTTCTTCAGCTCATCGAGGGTATAGCCGACGGCGAGCTTGGCGGCGATCTTGGCGATCGGAAAGCCAGTGGCCTTGGAGGCCAGCGCCGAGGAGCGCGACACCCGCGGATTCATCTCGATCACGATCATCCGGCCGTCCGCCGGATTGATGGCGAACTGCACATTGGAGCCGCCGGTATCGACGCCGATCTTGCGCAGCACCGCGATGCTGGCGTTGCGCATGATCTGGTACTCCTTGTCGGTGAGCGTCTGCGCCGGCGCCACCGTGATGCTGTCGCCGGTGTGCACGCCCATCGGGTCGAAGTTCTCGATCGAGCAGACGATGATGCAGTTGTCCTTGCGGTCGCGCACCACCTCCATCTCGAACTCTTTCCAGCCGAGCAGGCTCTCCTCGATCAGCACCTCGGTGGTGGGGGAAAGATCCAGCCCGCGGGTGACGATCTCCTCGAACTCCTCGACGTTGTAGGCCACCCCGCCACCCGAGCCGCCGAGGGTGAAGCTCGGCCGGATGATCACCGGAAAGCCGATGCCCGCCTGGATCTGGCGCGCCTCCTCCAGGCTGTGGGCGACGCCGGACCGGGCCGAGCCGAGACCGATCTCGGTCATCGCATTGCGGAACTTCAGACGGTCCTCGGCGAGGTCGATCGCCTCGGCGTTGGCGCCGATCATCTCCACCCCGAACTTCTCCAGCACGCCGTGGCGGGCCAGATCCAGCGCGCAGTTCAGCGCGGTCTGTCCGCCCATGGTGGGCAGCAGGGCGTCAGGCCGCTCCTTCTCGATGATCGAGGCCACCGTCTGCCAGCGGATCGGCTCGATGTAGGTGGCATCGGCCATCTCCGGGTCGGTCATGATCGTGGCCGGATTGGAGTTGACCAGGATCACCCGGTAGCCCTCCTGGCGCAGCGCCTTGCAGGCCTGGGCCCCGGAGTAGTCGAACTCGCAGGCCTGGCCGATGACGATGGGTCCGGCCCCGATGATGAGAATCGACTGTAGATCTTGACGTTTCGGCATGGCAAAG
Source organism: Nevskiaceae bacterium (assembly GCA_036275365.1). Lineage (GTDB taxonomy): Bacteria > Pseudomonadota > Gammaproteobacteria > Nevskiales > Nevskiaceae > DASUDX01. The sequence goes on from DASUDX010000071.1 coordinate 18,783, forward strand.
CCTCAGACACTGGCGCCCGCGAGGCGGACGCCGAAACCCAGGAACAGCAGACCGGCCAGCCCGGTGGCGCCGGCGCCGAGGCGCTGACGCTCGCGCAGGGCCGCCGCCAGCCGGTGCCCGGCCAGGATGAGCAGGGACAGATAGGCGAGGCTGATCAGCTGCAGCGACAGCCCCAGCACCGCGAAGGACAGCGCCGGATGCGGATAGGCCGGATCGACGAACTGCACGAAGAAGGAGATGAAGAACAGGATCGCCTTCGGGTTGGACAGCGAGATCAGCAGGGTGCGGCGGAACGGCTGCGCCACCCGCACTGGTGGCAGCGGCGGCGCGCCGCGGGCGCTGTGCTGCCAGCCGGCCCAGGCCGCCCGCAGCAGGCCGATGCCCATCCAGGCCAGATAGGCCGCGCCCAGCCAGCGCAGCACCGAGAACACCAGGGCATGGGCGGCCAGCAGCGGCGCCACCCCGGCCGCGGCCGCCAGCATCAGCAGGCCATCGCCCACCAGCACCCCGCCGGCGGCCCGGTAGCCATCCGCCGGACCCTGGCGCGAGGCCACCGACAGGACAAACAGCGAGTTGGGGCCGGGCAGGAGAATGACCACCACCGTGCCGATCAGGTAGGTGGTGAAGTCGGTGATGCCGAACATCAGCGGCCCGCCGCCTGCATCAGCCCGACGAAGCGGTCGAAGAGATAGTCGACATCGTGCGGACCGGGGCTCGCCTCGGGATGACCCTGGAAGCTGAAGGCCGGGGCATCGGTCAGCCGGATCCCCTGGTTGGAGCCGTCGAACAGCGAGCGGTGGGTCACCGTCAGGTTGGCTGGCAGGCTGCTCTCGTCGACCGCGAAGCCGTGGTTCTGGCTGGTGATCAGCACCCGCCCGCTCTCGATGTCCTGGACCGGGTGGTTGGCGCCGTGGTGGCCGAACTTCATCTTCAGCGTCCGGGCCCCGGCCGCGAGCCCGAGAATCTGGTGGCCGAGGCAGATGCCGTAGAGCGGTACCTTCTTCTGGATGAAGGTGCGGGCGGCGCTGATGGCGTAGTCGCAGGGCTCCGGGTCGCCCGGGCCGTTGGACAGAAACACCCCGTCCGGCTTGAGCTTGAGCACCTCGGCCGCGCTGGTGCGCGCCGGCACCACGGTGACCTTGCAGCCACGGTCCACCAGCATGCGCAGGATGTTGCGCTTGATGCCGAAGTCGTAGGCCACCACATGGAAACGCGGCTGGCCGAGCGGGGTCTCGGCGTTGCGGACGAGATCCCAGGAGCCGGTGGTCCAGACCTCGCGCTCGGCGCGGGTCACCACCTGGGCCAGATCCATGCCCTTGAGCCCGGGCCAGTCACGGGCCGCTTTCAGCGCAGTCTTCTCGCTGATCCGGCTGCCGGCGGCGATGCAGCCGTTCTGGGCACCGGTCTCGCGCAGGCGGCGGGTCAGGCGGCGGGTATCGATGCCGGCGATGGCCACCACACCCTGGCGGCGCAGGTAGTCGCTGAACCCTTCGGTGGCGCGCCAGGAGCTGGCCGGACGCGGCACCTCGCGCAGCACCAGGCCGGCGAGCTGCACCTTTTCGGACTCGGCATCGAAGTCGTTGGCGCCGACATTGACGATGTGGGGATAGGTGAGCGTGACGATCTGCTCGCGGTAGGAGGGATCGGTGAGGATCTCCTGGTAGCCGGTGAGCGCCGTGTTGAACACCACCTCGCCGACCGTTCTCCCGTCACAACCAATTGAAACGCCTCGGAAAATACTGCCGTCGGCGAGGGCGAGCAGGGCCGGCTTGAGAGTCGTCATCGGCGCGGGGTCGATTCAGTCAGAGGGGTGCGGACACGAATCGGGGGGCTTGCGCCCCCCGACGTGACTGAAGCGAGATTCTAGACGCCGGGCGGACCCAGCGTCCACTTTTTGCCGCGCTCAGCGGTTGCTGATCTGCACCTGGTAGATCGAGGTGCTGCCGCTGATCTCGTTGGCCACCACCAGCAGATCCCGCCCGTTGGGGCTCTCGTCGCGGGGGATGAAGATCAGCCCCTCCGGGCCCAGATCACCCACCTCGGCGAGCTGGGTCTCGGCATCCACGCTGAAATCGCGCGGGTTGAGGTAGTGCTGGAAGCGCGGCGCGGTGGGGTCGGTGATGTCGTACACCACCACCCCGCCGGCCCGCTCCAGACCGACGAAGGCGTAGTGGCGGCCGGCGATGCGGCCCAGCGCCAGGCCTTCCGGCTCCGGGCCCTTGTTGTCGCTGCGGTTATCGAAGTTGTTCTCGGTGTTGTCCGCGTTGAAGAAGCGCGGATTGGCCGCGGCGGTGATCTGCTCGAGCTGGTCGCCGGAGTCCCACACCAGGCTGGCGTCGGTGCGGCGGATCGAGAAGGAGCGCGCGCCGAAGGCATAGAGCCGCTCGTACTGGCCGTCGCCGTCGTCATCGCCGTTGACGGTGGTCACATTGAGCCGGCCGATCGCCGCATCGGCCTGCAGGGCGGCGGCAGTGGGGAAGGTGGCCGGGTTCAGGGCCAGATCCTTGACCCGCGCCTCCTCGGAGAAGGTGTCGTAATCGCGGGCATCGCCTTCATTGGCCATCACCAGGAAGCTCTCACCGCCACTGCGGTAGAGCGAGACGCTGTCCGGCATGTACCAGCCGAGCACCGGCCAGTTGCCGATGCGGATGCCACCGTCGCGGTCGCTGGGATCCAGGCCACGGCCGGGCTGGCTGTGGTCCTTGAAGCCCAGCGCGCGGATCTCGCGCACCCGCGCGTTGGCGAGATCAATCTCGGCCATCGCGTTGTTCTCCTGCAGCGTCACATAGGCGAGGCGCTCGTTCGGCTCGCTGGCCACATACTCCGGCTCCAGGTCCTGGGCCACGCTCGCCCCGGGTCCGAACAGGCGCACCCGCGCCGCGCGCAGCGCGTCGGCCTGATCGTTGAAGCGGGCGAAGCTTGCGGTGGCGACCGTGGGCGCGGTGCCGTTGCCGACGGTGATCACACTCACGCTGCCTTCCGGATCCACGCTGTAATCGGCGTTCGGCTCCCCCTCGTTCGCCACCACCGCATAGGTGCCGTTGGCGGTGAAGTGCACCATGTCCGGCAGGGCGCCGACGGTGACCGTGGACAGCGGCGCCAGCGTCTGGGTGTTGAAGAACACCACCACGCCCGGGTCCTGCTTGACCGGCGCCTCGATGGCGGCCGCCAGCAGGCCGTTGCTCACATCCACGCTGTTGGCCTGGGCGCCGAACGGCGCGACGCTGATCGGCGTCAGCCGCTGCGGCTGGGCCGGGTTGCTCAGATCGATCACATCGATGGTGCTGGCAGCCGCGTTCACCACGAACAGGCGGCGGCTCACCGGGTCATAGGCCGGGATCTCGGCCGCGCCGGCATCGAAATCACCGGTGGTCGGCACCGCACCGATGCGCTTGAGGGTGAGGGCGCGATCCTGCGCGAGCGCCGCGAGAGGGGTCAGGGCCAGCAGGGCAGCGGCCAGGCGAAGACGGGACATCCGGCACTCTCCAGAGGGTTACAGGGAAGCCGCGACCCTAGGTGCTGCGGATGACAGAGCGGTGACGGGGG
>DASUDX010000072.1:0-6086 GCA_036275365.1 Nevskiaceae bacterium
AGCCCGGCGCCGAGGTCGCGGCAGAGCTGTCGGAACGGCCGGTCGGTAACCCCGGCCATCGGTGCCAGGATCAGCGGCGGGTCGATCAGATGGGGGCCGATCCGCATGAGTAGGGCCTGTTCACACGGGTTTGCTCGCCGCGGCGGAGACCGCTGTTGCGCAGCGCTAGGAGGAAACAACGAGGGGCGCGCAGGGTACACGAGGAGCGACTGGCGCCGCGATGCGCCATCGCGGCCCCGCCCCCCGGCTTGCAGCCAGCATCCGCTGCTGCGGCATTGCTCCTGCCTCGGTCGCCATGAGCCGGCCGCGTCGGGTGCGCCTTGCGTGGCCGGATGCCGGACCCGCGGGGCAGCGACCCCACTCGGGTGAACCGGCCCTAGCCCCCCAGCCGGGGCAGCTGGGCCCAGACCGTGGCGTCATGGGCGGGCACCACCATCAGCTCGGGCAGCCGCTGCTGCAGGGTGTGCAGGAAGCCCAGCTGGGCGCGTACCTGGGCCTCGTCCTCGCGCAGCATCCGCCGCACCAGCCAGGGCCGCTCGGCGGGCAGGGCCACGCCCTCGCGCTGCCAGGCGATATCGCCGATCAGCGCGTAATGGCGGCCGTCCTCGGTGTGGATGAAGGCGATGGTCGAGCCCGGGGTGTGGCCGGGCGCCGGCACCATCACCACGCTGCCGTCGCCGAACACATCGAAGCTGGCGGGGAAACCCAGATAGGGACCGTGGCGATAGTTGAAGGGGATGTAGCGCACCCCGGGCAGGAAGCTGCGCGCCAGCGCGCTGTCCTCGGCCTCGCTCTCGATGTGCGCCACTTCCTCGGGGCTGGCGATCACCGCCACCTCGCCGAGGTCGGCGAGCCCGCTGACATGATCCCAGTGGGCGTGGGTGAGCACGACGGTGAAGTTGTGGCGGGTGTCGATGCCGGCCTCGCGCAGCTGCTCGGCCACGGTGCGCTCGGGCAGGGTGAGCTGGGCGCTGGCGCGCATCAGCCAGGGCGTGGTGGCGAGATGATCCATCGCCTCGCGCCCGAGGCCGGTGTCGAACAGCAGGCGGCCGGCCGGGTGCTCGACATAGATCGCGCCCATGGCGAAGGGCACGGTCTGCAGCGGGTCGCCGCCGCGGAAGGCCATGCCCTGGGACGCGCTCATGCTGCCGGCGGGAATCGCCGCCAGCCGCACCCCCGCCACCCGCGGGAAGTCCGGGATCACCAGGCCCGCGCCATCGGCCGGCGCCACCCGCGCCGGGGTGAAGCCCAGACCCAGCAGACCCAGCCCCACCGCCAGCAGCACGCCGATCGCCACCACCGCTTTTTTCATGTCGTCTCCCCGGTTATCGGGGCAGAGCCTGCGCGAAGGCCCGCGCGGCCTGCAAGCGGAAATCTGCTCTGTGTGGTGACATCACAATAGGTAGTGGTTTGCAATCGTTTATCACACAAGATAGGGTAGTCGGAGCAAGCAGCAGACGGCAGCGCCGTCCGAGAGGCAGACCATGACATCACGCCCGGTACGGGTGGCGGCCAGCACCCTGATCCTCTGGCTCTGTGGCTGTGCCGGCCCGGCGCCCGCGCCGCCGGCGGTGCTGCTCACCGCCTTCTCGCAGGCCGGTTTGGTGATCGGCAGCCTCTCCTGCGCGACCGACTGTGGCCTCGAGCAGGCCAGCGGCCAGGTCGAGATCGCCCGTCTGTCCGAGGCCGGCGCCGGCGCGCAGCGCTATCTGCTCGAAGTCGCCGCCGACGCCAGCGGCGCCGGCGCGGTGTTCAGCGGCCCGCTGCCGCCCGGGGTCTATGTGCTGGAGGCGGCCCGGGTGGAGACCCGCGACCTGCGCCCGGCGGTGCTGCGCCTGCCCTTCCCGGTGCGGGCGGGCGAGGTCACCGACGCCGGCCACTTCCCGCTCGAGCCCGCGGCCCGTGCCGTTCCTCTGGCTGCCCGCTTGGGCGCGCCCCGGAGCCGGTGATAGATTCGGACTCCCCCGCTTTGCGCCAGGAGTCCCCGATGTCCCGCTCAGCCCTGGTGGTGGACGATTCCAAGTCCGCACGCTTTGCCCTGCGCAAGTATCTCGAGGGTCACGCCTACAAGGTGGACACCGCCGAGAGCGCCCAGGAGGCGCTGGACTTCCTGCGCCGCAACCAGCCCGAGGTGATCTTCCTCGACCATGTGATGCCGGGCACCGATGGCTTCGAGGCCCTGCGCGCGATCAAGGCCGATCCGCGCACCGAGGCGATCCCGGTGGTGATCTGCTCCTCCAACGAGGGGCCGGGCTTCAACGACGAGGCGCGCGAGCGTGGCGCCTCCGGGGTGCTGCAGAAGCCACCGAGCCCGGAACAGCTCTCGCGCATCCTCACCGGCCTGCAGCAGGTCGCGCAGTCGCTGCGGCTGCCCGAGCCCAGCGCCTCGCCGCCGCCGTCCAAGGTCTCCAACATCCGCGAGCCGGACATCGCCATCGAGCAGGCGGTGATGAAGGCGCTGCGCAGCGCCCTGCCGGATACCCTGCCGCTGCCGCTGCCGCCGGGCGCGCTCGGCGCCTTTCCCACCGAGGTGGAGGGCCGTGAGGCGATGCCACCCCGCGAGCCGGACCGGCCGCCGCCGGTGATCGTCGTTCCGCCCGCCGCCACCCCGGCTGCAGCGGTCGAACCGGTCGCGGTCGCGCCGGATCCGGTGCCGATGCCGGTGTTCCCGGCCGCCGAGCTGATCGAGGAGGTCGACCAGCGCCTGCGCCAGATCACCGAGGGCCTGTTCGTCGAACTCGCCCAGCTGCGCGCCGGCCTGGTGCACCTCGAAGGCGCGCAGCGCAGCACCCTGGGTCGCGCCGGCGCGGCGGATCCGTCCCTGGCCGGCCTGCAGGCCGACTGGCGCCGCGATCACGAGGCGCTCGGCCGTCGGCTCGATGCCGTCGAGGGGCGGCTGCTGGCCGAGATCGAAGGCCTGCGCGGCCAGCTCGAGGCGGGTCTGGCCGCGCAGTCCGAGCGCATCAGCCAGGTCACCCAGGCGGCGCGGGCGGCCGCGGCCGACGAGGCCCATGCGGTGGCCGAGCGCACGGTGATGTCGGCCGCCTCGCGGATCTCCGATCAGCTCGCCGATTCCATCCTCAAGGCGCTCGGCCGCAGCTGAGCGCTCAGCCGCCGCTGGGCAGCCGCCAGGCGGCGAGGCCCAGCAGCGCCCAGCCCGCCAGAAACAGCAGGCCGCCGAGCGGGGTGACGGCGCCCAGCCCGCGCAGGCCGCTCAGGCTCAGCGCATAGAGCGAGCCGGAGAACACCAGCACGCCCAGGGCGAAGCAGATCGCGGCCGACCCCAGCAGGCCCGGTACCGGATCGCTGCGCAGCATCCACAGCCCGGTCAGCCCCAGCGCCAGCGTGTGGAAGAAGTGGTAGTCCACCGCGGTCTTCCACACGCTCAGCGCCTCGCTGCCCAGCCGGGCCTTCAGCCCATGGGCGCCGAAGGCCCCCAGCGCCACCGCCAGAAAGCCCAGACCCGCCGCCAGCAGCAGGACCAGCCGCGCGCTCATCGGGTCGGCGCCGGGGTGTCGCGCAGAGCGGCGCGGATCGCCTCCAGACGCAGACGGTTGGTCTGGAAGTCGTAGTAGCCGATGCGGCTGGAGGAGCGCACATCGATGCGGGTCACCGTCTCGCTCTCGGGGGCCATGACGAACTCGAGATCGTCGATGAAGCGCAGCAGCGGGGTGGTGACCTCCGCGCGCAGATAGTTGAGCTGTTCCTCCACCACCCGCGCATCGCCGCGCTCGGCCAGCACCACCAGCAGGTGATGCCGGGCCTGCACCAGGCTGCCCGGGTAGCGGATCGGCTCGATGTAGCGGGCCGGATCGCGGCTGAGCGAGGACACGCAGCGCGGGGCGCCGGTGCAGGGTGCGAGCTGGCCGTCATCGTCGCGCAGGTTGGCGCTGCCCAGGCCGCAGCCGGAGAGCAGGGCCAGCGCCAGCGGGGCGGCCAGCCGGAGGCTAGGGCGGATCAAAGCCGCGGTCGCCGGTTTCCACATTCACGATTCTCCCGTTCTCGATGTGCACGATCTTCAACAGCTGGTGGCTGCCGAAGTTGTAGACCCATTCCTCTCGCTGCACCTCGCTGAGGTACTCCTCGCGGGGCAGGCGCTCGCCATACCCGCGAGGGCGGCTGCGCAGCGGACGATAGCCGCTGGAGCGGCTGCGGGTCAGCGGTTCGCCGCAGCTGGCGAGCAGGCGGTACTTCGACAGACCCGGCAGCAGCCGCTCGCCGCGACAGGCCGGCGGGTGGCTGCTGGCGAAGCCATAGCCGTCGGCATCGATGCGCCGCAGCCGGCCGTGGCGGAAACGCAGCAGGCGCAGCAGCTGGTTGGGGCCGAAGTTGTAGGTCCATTCCTCGATCTCGGCGATCTCGTTGCCGCTGCGCGGCGCCGGGTGGCTCCAGACATCGCGCAGGCTGGGTTCGCCGCAGGCGGCCAGCACCTCGGCCATGCGCGCCTCGATCGACACCAGACGGTTGCCGCAGCGCAGGCTGTCCTGGGCCGTGGCCGCGCCGCTGAGCGCCAGCAGCACCAGCCCCAGCCCGCGCGCCATCCGGCGCCGCGGCCGACCCGGCGGACCTGACAGAATCGCCCCCATCATCGCGGTTGAACCCTCGTCCGGCGCAGCGGTCCAGCAGACGCCGACTCACGTGAATCCTTCATGAATGCCCTGTTCCGCCTCCTGATCCTGACCAGCCTGAGCCTGCTGGCGCTGGCCCCGCCCGCCGGTGCCGCCCCGGTGCAGCGCGATCATGTCGAGGCCGAGCTGATTGCCGAGCATCGCACGCTGCAGGCCGGGCGCTCCGACAACACCGTCGCCCTGCGCCTCAAGCCGGAGGCCGGCTGGCATGTCTACTGGCGCAACCCGGGCGACTCCGGCCTGCCCACCCGGCTGGAGTGGCGGCTGCCCGAGGGCGTGCAGGCCGGCGAGATCGCCTGGCCCTATCCGCATGCCCAGTCGCTCGGCGATCTCACCAACTACGGCTACGACGCCGAGACCCTGCATCTCGTTCCGCTGAGCGTGGACCGCGGTCTGGCCGAGACCACGGTGACGCTGGAGGTCACCGCCAAGTGGCTGGTCTGTGCCGATGTCTGCATCCCGGGCGAGGCCGATCTGCAGCTGACCCTGCCGGTGATCGCCGAGGCGCCGGCGCCCGATGCGCGCTGGACCGATGCCTTCCGCCAGGCGCGCAGCCAGCTGCCGCGGCGCGATGAGGCGCTGAAGGCGCGCTTCCAGGTGGGCGAGGGCGAGTTCCGTCTGGCCGTCGAGGGCCTGCCGGCCGAGGCCACCGCCGCGCGGTTCTTCCCCTACTCGGGCGAGCTGATCCAGCACTCGGCCTATGCCCGCCAGATGCTCGAAGCGCCGGCCGGGCGCCTGCGCATCGCGGTGGCGCAGAGCCCGTATCTGGTCGATCCCCCGGCGCTGGTGGAGGGGGTGCTGCTGCTGACGCTGGGCAGCGGCGAGGGCGTGGGCAGCCGCCAGGCCCAGGCCTACGAGATCCGCGCCGAGCCCGGCGAGGTGGCGGCGGTGGCCGGCCTCGATCCGCCGCCGGTGCGCGCCGCCGAGAGCCCCGCGGCATCGGCCGAGGCCCCGCCGGGCTGGGCACTCGTGCTCGGGTTCGCCTTCCTCGGCGGACTGATCCTCAATCTGATGCCCTGCGTGTTCCCGGTGCTGGCGCTCAAGGCCTACACCGTGCTGCAGGCGCGCGAGGAGGAACGCGGCGCCCAGCGCGCCCACGCGCTCGCCTACACCGCCGGCGTGCTGGCCTCGTTCGCCCTGATCGGCGGTCTGCTGATCGCCCTGCGGGCCGGCGGCGCGGCGCTGGGCTGGGGCTTCCAGCTGCAGTCGCCGGTGGTGGTCACGGCGCTCGCCTGGCTGATGGTGATGCTCGGTCTGTCGATGTCCGGGGCCTTCGAGCTCGGCACCCGCTGGATGGGTCTCGGCCAGGGCCTGGCGGCCCAGGGCGGCAGCCGCGGCGCCTTCTTCACCGGGGTGCTCGCCACGGTGGTGGCCAGCCCCTGCACCGCGCCGTTCATGGGCACGGCGCTGGGCTTCGCCCTGACCCAGCCGGCGGCGCTGGCCCTGCTGGTGTTCCTG
>DASUDX010000073.1:0-2622 GCA_036275365.1 Nevskiaceae bacterium
CCGGCCATGCTCACTAGGTCCATGGCGGAGGCGATGCCCGTGCTCAGCTCGTAGATGGCCGGGCGCCGCACCTCACCGGAGACGCCCACGGTCACGCCCAGCGGCGGGATGAAGATCACGTCGCCGGGCTGCAGGCGCTCGTCGGCCGAGGTATCGCCGCGCATCAGCAGGTCATAAAGGTCCAGGGTGCTGATCAGCTGACCCTGGCGCTTGAGCTGGATGCGGCGCAGCGAGCCGGTCTCGGCGACGCCGCCGCTGGCGAACAGGGCGTTGGTGATGGTCGACAGCGAGCTGACGGTGTAGGAGCCCGGGTTGCGGGCATTGCCGAGCACGAAGACGCGGATGGAGCGCAGCGGGCCCAGGGTGATGGCAGCCTGCACGCCGATCAGGCGGTTGGAGATCTGCTGCTGCAGCAGACGCTGCATGTCCTCGAACGGCAGGCCGGCCACCTGGATCGGGCCCAGTTCCGGGAACTGGATCGAGCCATCGCGCTGGACCGTCAGCGAGTACTTGGTGTTCTGCTTGCCGAAGAGCTGGGCTTCAATGACGTCGCCCGGCCCCAGGACGTACTCCTTGGGAATCGGGATGTCGGTGGCCGGCGCAAAGGTGGTGGGCAGGCCGGCGAACAGGTCATAACCGAAGGGCTTGAGCTTGCCGCTGGCCTGCTCGTTGGCGAGGCCTTCACCGGCGTCCGTGCGCTCCTTGCCACGGTCGGAGGCAGGCGGCTGCAGCGGGGTCACGGTCACCGGCTGGGTGACGACGTCACCCTGGCGGATGGTCTCCGGGCCGGCCGTGCTGGCCTGGCCGGCCTGCTGCAGCACCTGCTGGCGCTGCTCGGGGCTCAGGTTCTGGTACTTCTCGAGGAGCTCCGGCGGGATCTGCGCGGTCGCGACCCCGGAAAGCAGCATCGTCGAGGCAAAAAAAGCCTTCGGAATCCAACCTTTAAGCACGGACGGCCCCTGTGAATCCTTGTTCTGGGGCGTTAGCCTAACTGATCCGCTCCAGCGGCGGCGTGAGGGGCGCTCGGGCCGCGGCTCCTTGCTAGGCCAGCAGCCGCTGCAGGTCCGTCTGCAACTTGATCGTCGTCGCCATCACATGGCCGTTCTTAAGGGGATCGGCATGGCCATCGAGCGTGCTGATGACGCCACCAGCCTCCTGCACCATCACGATCCCTGCGGCGATGTCCCAGGGCTTGAGGTTGAACTCCCAGAAGCCTTCCAGGCGCCCGGCGGCCACGTAGGCCAGATCCAGGGCGGCGGAGCCCGCGCGACGGATACCGGCTGTTTCCGTCGCAACCCTGCGCAGCTGCGGCAGGTACCCGTCCAGGTATTCCTCGCGCAGCGGTACGCCCGTGCCGATCAGGGCCTGGCTCAGGTCCTTGCAGCCGCTGACCCGGATCTTGCGGTTGTTGAGCAGAGCCCCACTGCCCTTGGAGGCGGTGTACAGGTCCTGGGTGCAGGGGGCGTAGATCACGCCGTGTTCCAGCTTGCCCTTGACCTGGATGCCAATGGACACCGCGAAGTGCGGGATGCTGTGCAGGAAGTTGGTGGTGCCGTCGAGCGGGTCGATGATCCAGACGACCTCGCTGTCCAGGCCCTGCTCGCCGGATTCCTCGGCCAGGATCCCGTGCTGCGGGTAGGCCTTGCGGATGGCGCGGATGATCTCCGCCTCGGCACCCCGATCCACCTGGGTGACGAAGTCGTTGTGCGACTTGCGTTCAACCTGCAGCTGATCGGTGCGCTCGTGGTGGCGCATGATGAAGTTGCCGGCAGCACGGGCGGCCGTCACGGCGATATTGACCAGCGGATGCATGGCAGGCCGGGTTTCGTAAGGAGCGGGAAGCGGAGCGCATAGGATATCACCGATGCCTGCCGCCACTGCCCGGCGCCTGGGCGGGGAGCGCTCAGTGACCCCGGGGCTGGCTCCGCAGCGCGCCCGGCCCGGCCTCAGGCGATGCGTAGGCGATGCTGCTGCCGGAACCAGGCATAAGTGTCCCGGAGGCCCTGCTCAAGTTCGATCTGGGGCCGCCATCCCAGGCTGCGCAGCAGGCGACTGTCCATCAGCTTGCGGGGTGCGCCGTCGGGCTTGCTGGCATCGAAATCCAGCGTGCCCTCGAAGCCGACCGTTCGGGCGACCATTCGCGCCAGGTCGGCAATACTGATGTCCTCGCCGTAACCCACGTTGACATGCGGTGAGCCCAACTGGCGCCATGCCTGCCGGTCCAAACGGATCAGCGCGAGGCAGGCGGCGGCCATGTCGTCCACGTGCAGGAACTCGCGCCGCGGGGTGCCGGTACCCCAGATACTCACACTCGACAGGTCGGCCTGCCGGGCCTCGTGGAACTTGCGCATCAGGGCCGGGATGACGTGGCTGTTGTCGAGGCTGAAGTTGTCGCCGGGTCCGTAGAGATTGGTGGGCATGGCCGCCCGGAAATCACGGTCGTACTGGCGGTTGTAGGCATCGCACATCTCGATGCCGGCAATCTTGGCCAGGGCGTAGGGCTGGTTGGTCGGTTCCAGGGGGCCGGTCAGCAGCGCGGACTCGGGGATCGGCTGCGGCGCAAACTTGGGGTAGATGCAGCTGGAGCCCAGGAACAGGAGGCGGGCGGTGCCATGCTCATGC
>DASUDX010000074.1:0-35287 GCA_036275365.1 Nevskiaceae bacterium
GATCTGCAGACCATCGAGCGGCGCAAGCCGCCGCCGCCGCCGCCGCCGAAGACGCCGCCGCCGCCGCCCAAGCTCAAGGTGGCCTCGGACACGCCGCCGCAGCAGTCGCCGCTGCCGTTCAACATCCCGAACCTCGGTCTCAACGCCAGCGTGGGCGGTGGGCCGTTCATCGGCGAGATGGGCGCGGGTGGCGGGGCCATGGGGCTGTTCGATGGCGACATCATTCCGCTCGCCAAGATCGCCCCGCAGTACCCGCGCCAGGCGGCCCGCGACGGCATCGAGGGCTATGTGAAGCTCGAGATCCTGGTCAATCCGGACGGCACGGTGAAGTCGGCCCGGGTGATCGAGGCCAAGCCGCGTGGCGTGTTCGACTCCGCTGCCGTCACCACCGTGCTGAAGTGGAAGTTCAAGCCGCGGGTGGTCGATGGCCGGCCGGTCGAGCAGAAGGGAACTCAGGTGCTGGAATTCAATCTCAGTGGCGAGGAGTAATGTCATGACCGCCCTGACCCCCAACCGTCGTCATCGCCTGTTTGCCGGGGCCGCGCTGCTGGTGTCGGCCCTGCTGCCGCTGGGTGCTGCCGCCCAGCAGGCCGAGTGCAAGAACCCGCGCAAGGCCGCCGGGACGATGACCGAGTCGTTCTATCGCGGCATCGAGCAGGCCACCAAGCTGATGTCGGAGAACAAGTTCGACGACGCGATCAGCCGACTGGCCAAGATCGCCGAGTCGGGCTCGGAGTACGAGAAGGCCGTCGCCAACTACAACCTCGGCTTCGCCTACAACTCCAAGAACGACATCGGCAACGCGATCAAGGCATTCCGCAAGGCGCTGGACGCCAACGCGCTGCCGCAGGTGCAGCATGACTCGCTGATGTTCAATACCGGCCAGCTCTACGTCATCAACAAGCAGGTCGACGAAGGCATCCGCACCCTCGAGCGCTTCATGGCCGAGTCCTGCGCGCCGCCCAATGCCGACGCCCACATCTTCCTCGCCAGCGCCTATACCGACCGCAAGCGCTTCCGTGACGCGCTGGCCCAGGTCGATGTCGCGATCAGCAAGGCCAAGCAGCCCAAGGAGAGCTGGCTGCAGCTCAAGCTCGGCATCAATTACGAGCTCAAGGACTACCCGGCCTGCGCGCAGACGCTGATCCAGCTGATCGGCATGGCGCCGGCCAAGCCGGACTACTGGAAGCAGCTGTCGAGCATGTTCTTCGAGATGAAGGAGGACGCCGAGAGCGTCGCCGTGCTGGCCCTGGCGGAGCGCCAGGGCTTCGTCGAGAAGCCGACCGAGATCAAGAATCTCTACAACATCTACATGCTGATCGAGGTGCCGCTGAAGGCCGGCAACCTGCTGCAGACGGCGATGGATGCCAAGAAGATCCCGGCCGACGAGGACAACCTCAACTCCCTCGCCAACGCCTGGATCAATGCCCGCGAGACCGAGAAGGCCGAGGCCACCCTCAAGCGCCTGGCGGCGATGTCGGACAAGGGCGAGTACTACTACAAGCTCGGCGCCATGTACGGCGACGAGGAGCGCTGGAAGGACTCCAAGGAGATGCTGGAGAGGGCGCTGCAGAAGGGCGGTCTGAAGAAGACCGGCGAGGCCTGGATGCGGCTGGGTCTGGCCGCGCACAACCTCAAGGACACCCGCGCCGCCGTCAATGCGCTCAACAAGGCGCAGAACTACGACGAGACGCGGCGGCAGGCCAGCGAGTGGCTGCGCTTCATCAGCAGCGAGACCGCACCGGTGACGCCGGCCGAGTCGGCCGCTGGCGAGCCCGCGCCCAGCGCCGGCTGAGGCGGTTCCCGCTGCACCCGCAGCCCGGCTCCGGCCGGGCTGCGTGTTTTCAAGCGCTGCCAGGCAGCCGCCGCGTAAGCTTCCGCGCATGACTGCCTCGCGCTCCCGGATCCTGCTCGCCTTCGCCATCGTCTACCTGGTCTGGGGCTCGACCTATCTGGCGATCCGGGTGATGGTCGAGGTGCTGCCGCCGCTGCTCTCGGCGGGCCTGCGCTTTCTGTTCGCTGCCGCGCTGCTGCTCGGCTACTGCTTCTGGCGCGGCGATCGTCTGCCGCGCGGCGCCGCCAACTGGCGACACCTCGCGCTCAGCGGGGTGCTGATGCTGGCGGCGGCCAACGGCCTGGTCACCTGGGCGGAACAGTGGGTGGATTCCAACCAGGCGGCGCTGATCGTCGCCACCTCCGCCCTCTGGCTCGGCTGGATGGGCACCCGCGGGCCGTCCGGACAGGCGCTGTCGCCCGGCACCATCGCCGGCCTGGTGCTCGGCTTCGGTGGGGTGGCGCTGCTGGTGGGGGAGGGGCTGGGCGCCGGGCTGGCCCCCTGGCAGGCCTATGTCGGGCTGCAGGTGTCCTCGCTGTGCTGGGCGTTCGGCTCGATCTATTCCAAGCGGCATCCGGTGCAGGCGCCTCCGCTGATGACCGCCAGCCTGCAGATGCTGGTCGCCGGCCTGCTGATGAGCGCGCTCGGCCTGCTGCATGGCGACCTCGCCCGCTGGCGCTGGGAACTCGAGCCGCTGCTGGCGCTCGCCTATCTGACCGTGCTCGGCTCCTGCCTCGCCTATGGCTGTTACTTCTGGCTGGTGCACCAGGTCACGCCGGCCCAGCTCGGTACCTATGCCTATGTCAATCCGGCGGTGGCGGTGCTGCTCGGCTGGTGGTGGCTGGACGAGCGACTCGGGCCGCTACAGGTGATCGGGACCCTGGTGATCCTGCTCGGCGTGGTGCTGGTCACCCTCTCCAGCCGGCCCCCGCGGCCGGCGCCGGCGCGCTAGCCGATGCCGACCCGCTGCGGCCCGCGGCGAGCGGCGCGGTACCGCTGGCTGGGCGCGCTCGGGCTTCTCGCAGGGCTCATCGCCGGGTCGGCCTCGGCCGCGGTGCTGCGCAAGGGCAATGGCCCGGAGGTGGACAGTCTCGATCCCCAGCGGGCCCGCGGGGTGCCCGCAGCCAATGTGCTGCGCGATCTCTACGAGGGCCTCGTCGATACCGCGCCGGATGGGCGTCTGCGCCCCGCCGCGGCCCAGGGCTGGACACTCAGCGAGGACGGCCGCGCCTACACCTTCGAGCTGCGCGAGAACCTGCGCTGGTCGAATGGCGATGCGCTGACCGCCGAGCACTTCGCCGCCGGCCTGCGCCGGGCGGTGGACCCGGCCACCGCCTCGCAGTACGGCCAGCTGCTGGCGCCGATCCGCCACGCCGAGGCCATCCGCCGCGGCGAGCGGGCGCCGGCCGAGCTGGGGGTCGAGGTGCTCGGCCCCCGCCGCCTGCGCATTCACCTGCACCAGCCCACGCCCTACTTCCTCGGGCTGCTGACCCACGCCACCAGCTATCCCCGCCACCCGCAGGCGGGCCTGCAGGCCCCGCCCAGCAATGGCGCCTACCGCCTGCACGAGCATGTCCTGCAGTCGCATCTGACCCTGCACCGCAACCCGCACTACTGGAATGCCGCCGCGGTGCGCATCGACACCGTGCAGTACTGGGTCACCGAGGATGTCAATGCCGAGTTCCAGCGCTACCGTGCCGGGGGGCTGGACTGGACCGAGCAGGTGCCGGCGGGGCAGATCGAGCGCCTGCGCCGCGACTACCCCGACCAGCTGCAGGTCCACCCCTATCTGGGCCTGTCCTATTACGGCCTCAACCTCGACCACGCGCCGCTGCGCGATCACCCGGGGTTGCGGCGCGCGCTGACGCTCGCCATCGACCGCGAGCTGCTGGTGCAGCGCGTGCTCGGCAACGGGGAGGCGCCGGCCTATGGGTTCGTCCCGCTGGCGATGCGCGGCTACCCGGCCCTGCGGCCGGACTGGGCCGACTGGCCGCGCGAGCGGCGGCTGGCCGCGGCACGGGCGGCCCTGGCCGCGGACGGCTTCGGGGCGCAGCGGCCGCCGCCACGGCTGCAGATCCGCTTCAACACCCACGACGATCACCGCAAGGTCGCGGTGGTGGTGGCGGCGATGTGGCGGCAGTGGCTCGGCATCGAGACCGAGCTGGTCAACGAGGAGGCGCGGGTGTTCTTCCAGAACCGCCGCGAGCGCCGGCTCACCCAGATCTTCCGCGCCGCCTGGATCGCCGACTTCGACGATCCCGCCAGCTTTCTCGAGCTGCTGCGCGCCGACAACCCGCTCAACAACACCGGCCATGCCGACCCCGGTTACGACGCCCTGCTCGATGCCGCCGCCGCCGAGGGCGACGCCGGCCGGCGCCTGGCCCTGCTGCAGCAGGCCGAGCAGCGCCTGATCGAGGCGCTGCCGCTGATCCCCCTCAACAGCTATGTCAGCAAGCGGCTGGTGACGCCCCGTCTGCGCGGCTGGCAGGGCAATGCCATGGACCAGCACTACAGCAAGGACGCCTGGTTCGAGGAGGCCCGGCCATGAGCCGGCGCCTCCTGCCGGCACTGCGCGGGCTGCTCGGCGCCCTCGCCACACTGTGGCTGCTGGTGACCCTGACCTTCCTGATCATGCGCAGCGCCCCGGGCGGGCCGTTCGACAGCGAGCGCAGCCCGCCGCGCGAGGTCGCCGAGCGGCTGGCCGCGGCCTATCACCTGGACGAGCCGCTGGTGCAGCAGTACGGGCGGTATCTGGGCGGACTGCTGCGCGGGGATCTGGGGCCCTCCTTCCAGTATCCGGACCGCCAGGTGGCCGAGCTGATCGCCGAGGGCTTGCCGGTGTCGGCCCTGATCGGCGGCCTCGCCCTGCTGCTGGCGCTGCTGCTGGGCGGGCTGATCGGCACCGTCGCCGCCCTGCACCGCGACCGTCCCCAGGACCGCCTGCTGATGACCCTGGCCCTGCTCGGTCTGTGCCTGCCCAACTTCGTGCTGGCGCCGCTGCTGGTGCTGCTGTTTGCCATTGCACTGGGCTGGCTGCCGGCCGGCGGCTGGTCCTGGCAGGACCCGCGCACCCTGGTGCTGCCGGTGCTGGCGCTGGCGCTGCCGCAGATCGGCATCCTCGCGCGGCTGGTCCGTACTGCCCTGCTCGAGACCCTGCACCAGCCCTTCCTGCGCACCGCGCGGGCCAAGGGCGTGCCGCTGCACCGCCAGCTCCGGGTGCACGCCCTGCGTCCGGTGGCGCTGCCGGTGCTGTCCTATCTCGGTCCGGCCGCCGCGGCCACGCTCACCGGCTCGGTGGTGGTGGAGCAGATCTTCGGCCTGCCGGGCATCGGCCGGCACTTCGTGCAGGCCGCGCTGAACCGCGACTACACCCTGGTCCTCGGCGTGGTGCTGTTCTACGGCGCCCTGGTGCTGCTGTTCAACGCGCTGGTGGACGCGCTCTACCCGCGGCTGGATCCGCGGCTGCGCCGCCGATGAGGGGGGCGCTCGCCAGCCAGCTGCTGCGGGCGCCGGCCGCGCGCTGGCCGCTGACCCTGCTCGGCCTGATCCTGCTGCTGGTGCTGCTCGGCCCGCTGCTGAGCCCCTGGTCGTTCGCCGAGATCGATTTCGACGGCGCCTGGCAGTCACCGCCGGGTCTCGCCGGGCAGCACTGGTTCGGCACCGATGCCCTGGGCCGGGACCTGTTCGTGCGGACCCTCGAAGGCGGGCGGCTGAGCCTGCTGGTGGCGCTGGTGGCGAGCCTGGTGAGCCTCGCCATCGGGGTCGTCTGGGGGATGCTGGCCGGCTATCTCGGTGGCCGCATCGACGCGCTGATGATGCGCAGCGTGGATTTGCTCTACGCGCTGCCCTTCCTGTTCCTGGTGATTCTGCTGCTGGTGCTGTTCGGCCGGCACATGGCCCTGGTGCTGATCGCCATCGGCGCGGTCAACTGGCTGGACATGGCGCGCCTGGTGCGCGGCCAGACCCTGAGCCTGAAGCAGCGCGAGTTCGTGCTGGCGGCGCGGGTGGCCGGGCTGGGTCCGCTGGCGATCCTGCGCCATCATCTGCTGCCGCATCTGCTGGGTCTGGTGCTGGTGACCCTGACCCTGACCCTGCCGCAGGTGATCCTGATGGAATCCTTCCTGAGCTTTCTCGGTCTGGGCATCCAGGAGCCCGCCACCAGCTGGGGGGCGCTGATCAACGAGGGCGCCCGCGAGATGGAGGTGGCGCCGTGGAGCCTGCTGTTTCCCGCCGGCTTCCTGGTGCTGACCCTGCTCTGCCTGAACCGCCTGGGCGATGTCGCCCGCGATCTGCTCGACCCGCAGACCCGATGAGCCCGCCGCTGCTGGAGGTGCAGGGTCTGACCATCGCCTATCCGGCGGGCGGCGGGCTGCGCCGGGTGGTCGAGGGGCTGGACCTGCGCCTGGCGGCCGGAGAGGCGCTGGGGCTGGTCGGCGAGTCGGGCTCCGGCAAAAGCCAGACCCTGCTCAGCCTGCTCGGGCTGCTGCCGGCGACGTCGCGCATCAGTGGGCAGCGGCGGTTCGAGGGGCAGGATCTCGCCCGCCTCGACGAGCGGGGCTGGAACCGCCTGCGCGGTGGCGCCATCGGCCTGGTGTTCCAGGACGCGATGACCGCGCTCAATCCCTATCTGCGCATCGGCGATCAGCTCACCGAGGTGCTGGCCCTGCACCGCGGCCTGGGGGGCGCCGCCGCCGAGGCCGAGGCCGCGCGCTGGCTCAGCCTGGTCAAGATCCCCGGCGCCGCGCTGCGTCTGCGCCAGTATCCGCACGAGCTCTCGGGCGGGCAGCGCCAGCGGGTGATGCTGGCCATGGCCCTGTGTGGCGGGCCCCGCCTGCTGCTGGCCGATGAACCGACCACCGCGCTGGATGTGACGGTGCAGGCCGAGGTGCTGAACCTGCTGCGCGAGCTGCGCCAGGCCCTGGGGCTTGCGCTGATCCTGGTCACCCACGATCTGGCGGTGGTTGCCCAGACCTGTGACCGCACCCTGGTGCTGTATGGCGGCCAGGCGATGGAGGAGGGCCCCACCCGCCCCCTGCTCACCGATCCCCAGCACCCGTACACCCAGGCCCTGCTGGCGGCGCGACCGGATCGGCAGCGGCCGGGCAGCCGCCTGCTCGCCCTGCCACCGGCCGAGGCAGCCGCGGCCGGCGCCGGCTGTGCCTTCCGGCCCCGCTGCGGCCATGCCCAAGCACCCTGCGGCGAGGCGAGCGGCCCGTGGCGCGCGCTCGAACCCGGACGCTGGACCAGCTGTCAGCTGCGCCCGAGCCCGGTGCAGAGATTGCCAAGCGACGCGAACCGCGCATAATCAAAACCAAACAAGTGGCGGCCGCCTGCAGGCGAGTCGACCCGAACGATCACCAGCGTGCGAAGAGAGAGGGGATCAGGATGCGGATCAAGCCGTCTTGCGGGACCTTGCTGCTGGCCGCCGGGGCGCTGGCGCTCACCCAGCCGGTCGCGGCGATCGAGTTCACTGTCGGCGAGGAGGTGGAAGGGGTGCTCAACACCACCATCACCCTCGGTGCGGCGGTGCGCATGCAGGAACGCGCCGCCGGTCTGGTCGGCAAGGCCAATCTCGACCGCAATGTCTGCGGCTTCCCCAACCAGGCCTGCCAGGGCCTGTTCCGCGATCAGGGCCATCCGGCCCGCGCGCTGGCCGCCGCTCCCGGGCTGTTCACGCCGAACAGCGATGACGGCAACCTCAACTACGACCGCGGCGATCTGATCTCCGGCGTGGCCAAGCTGACCCAGGACCTCACCCTGACCTTCGGCGAGTTCGGCTTCTTCGCCAAGACCCTGTACTTCTACGACGCCGTCAACAACGACTTCGAGGAGTTCCACCCCAACCAGATCAACTCGGCCAACTTCGATCAGGCCGGCACCAACGAGGGCACCCTCGGCGGCCAGGTGCAGTACGGCCCGGGCCTGCCCACCCGCACCAAGCGCCGCGGCGGCGAGCTGCTGTCCCAGGCCGGCACCGATCTGCAGCTGCAGGACGCCTTCTTCTACGGCAGCCTGCCGCTGACCGATGACAAGAGCCTGACCTTCAAGCTCGGCCGCCAGATCGTCAACTGGGGCGAGTCCACCTTCCTGGTGATCAACTCGGTCAACCAGGCCCAGCCGGTGGATGCCAACAACTTCTCCCGTGTCGGTGGCCAGGTGGAGGAGGTGTTCACCCCGGTGGCCGCGGCCTTCGCCAGCTTCGAGCCGTTCAGCAACGCCACCATCGAGGCCTACTACCAGTTCGAATGGCGGCCGGTGCTGGCGCCCACGCCGGGCACCTTCTTCGCCTTCAACGACATCGTCGGCACCGACAACGCGGTCAACTACGCCCACATCCACTTCGGTGGCGGCGCCGAGGACCCGGAGGGCCTCGCCTTCCCGCAGTACAACCCGCTGTCCGGGGTCACCAACACGGCGCTGACCATCGAGCGCCTGCCCGATCTCGATGCGCGCCACTCCGGCCAGTACGGCGCTGCCTTCAAGTACTACGCCGAGAATCTCAACGACGGCACCGAGCTGTCGTTCTACTACATGAACTACCACTCGAAGCTGCCCTACGCGAGCTTCTTCGCCACCCAGGCGAGCTGCGCGCGGCGCGAAGGCAACGAGATGGGGCTGGATGCCTACGACTCGCTGAGCTTCCTGGTGGCCTGCCCGGATCTGCCGGTGCTGCACCCCAACGACCCGGAGAACGCCACCTCCGACGCGGTGCCGCTGGACACCATCAAGCTGCTGGTCGAGTACCCGGAAGACCTGCAGATGTTCGGGTTCTCCTTCAACACCACCTTCGGCGCGATCTCGGTGCAGGGCGAGGTGGCCTACCGCCCGGATGCGCCGCTGCAGGTCGATCCGGAGGATCTGGTGTTCGCCGCCTTCGGCCCGACCCTGACCCGCTGCCACGACCGCAACCTGCCGCGGGCCGCGCTGGGGCTGAGCAACGAACAGCTGGCGGCGATCGGCAACACCGTCGGCGGGCTGGTCGGCACCATCAACGACAACCTCCCCGACGGCGTCCTGCCGGTGGCGATTCCCAACATCACCCCGGCCGGCAACGGCTGCGCCGGTACCACGCTGGGCGTGGGTCTGGACGCCGAGGGCAACCAGATCAACTACCAGCCCAGCGATGTCGATCCCACCCGGCCGGACACCTTCGACCTGCTGATCGGTCACGCGCCGGGCTCGGCGCGCGCCTTCCCGGCCTTCGTCACCGCCTATCGCGGCACCCCGGTGGGCGAGAACACGCCGTGCGCGCCGGAGTTCCTCGGCTCGCGCCAGTCGGCCAACCCGGTGCGCAACCCCAATGCGGAGCGCTACACCACCAGCAGCCCCTGCTACATCCGCGGCTACGAGTTCTTCGATACCTTCCAGTTCAACATCGGCGGCACCTATGTGGCGGGTGCCACCGACACCTTCAATGTGATCGGCGCCGACCAGATCATCTCGATCTTCGAGATCGGTGCCACCTGGGTGCCGGACCTGCCCCCGCTGGACCAGCTGCAGATCGAAGGGCCCGGCACCTTCACCCACGCCTCGGCCGGCGCCGACGGCACCGGTGCCGATGGCTCGCGCCAGGCCTGCTCGCTCAACCCGACCTGCGTCGCCAATGTGGATGCCAACGGCGATGGCGACTTCAACGACCCGGGCGACATCAACAGCGACGGCCTGCGCTTCAACCCGACCCAGCAGGCGCTGGACGGCTATGTCGACAAGTTCTCCTGGGGATATGTGCTGATCAACCTGATCCGCTACGAGTCGGTGCTGCCCGGCATTTCGCTGGCCCCGCTGCTGATCTGGAAGCACGACATCAACGGCACCGCCCCGGGCCCGGGCGAGAACTTCATCGCCGGCCGCAAGCAGCTCTCCACCCTGCTGGAGACCCGCTACAAGTCCAACCTCTCCTTCAATGTGGGCTACACCTGGTTCACCGGCGGCGGCCCCTACAACCTGCTGCGGGACCGCGACTTCGCCCAGGCCTTCGTCAAGCTGCAGTTCTGAGCGCCCGGCCGATCAGCCCCGGGCGAGGCCGGCCAGCGTCAGCAGGCCGGTCAGGGCGAACAGTGCCGCCGCCAGGCGCTGCAGGGTGCGTGCCGGCAGGCGCCCGGCCAGGCGCTCGCCAAGCAGCACTGCGGGCACATTGGCCAGCATCATCCCGGCGGTGGTGCCCAGCACCACGGCCAGGGTGGCGGTCTCGTAACGGGCCGCCAGCGCCACCGTCGCCACCTGGGTCTTGTCGCCGATCTCGGCGAGGAAGAACAGGCCCAGGGTGGTGAGAAACGCACCGTAGCGGGCCGGCGCCGCTACCGCGTCCTGATCGAGACGGTCGGGCACCAGCAGCCAGATCGCCATCGCCAGAAAGCCGAGCCCGAGCGCCAGCTGCAGGGCCGCCGCCGGTACCGCCTGGCTCAGCCAGGCGCCGAGCAGGCCGGCGACCGCGTGGTTGAGCAGGGTGGCGATCAGGATGCCGAGAATCAGCGGCGCAGGGCGGCGATAGCGTGCGGCGAGCACGAAGGCCAGCAGCTGGGTCTTGTCACCGATCTCGGCAAGCGCGACCACACCGGCCGGCAGGAGGAAGGCTTCTAACACGGGGCGACTCCAGGCCGGTCAGAGTCTGCGGCTCGCCGCGCCGCCCGCGAGGTCGGCCATGCCCCGATGACGGCGCGCAGCCTAGCCGCGGGGGCTCTCAGCGTCCAGCACCCAGCACCGGCTGCAGGAAGGCGCCGGTGTGCGAGCCCGGGGTGCGCGCCACCTCCTCCGGGGTGCCCACCGCGACGATCTGGCCGCCGCCGGACCCGCCCTCCGGACCGAGGTCGAGAATCCAGTCGGCGCGCTTGATCACATCGAGGTTGTGCTCGATCACCACCACCGTGTTGCCGTGGTCGCGCAGCCGCTCCAGCACGGTCAGCAGCTGGGCGACATCGTGGAAGTGCAGGCCGGTGGTGGGTTCGTCGAGCACATAGAGGGTCTGGCCGGTGTCGCGCCGCGACAGCTCCTTGGCGAGCTTGATGCGCTGCGCCTCGCCACCGGAGAGGGTGGTGGCGTTCTGGCCCAGGGTGAGATAGCTCAGGCCGACATCCATCAGCGTCTGCAGCTTGTTCTTCAGCACCGGCACCGCCTGGAAGAAGGCCAGCGCCTCCTCCACCGTCATCCGCAGCACCTCGTCGATGGTCTTGCCCTTGTAGCGCACCTCCAGGGTCTCGCGGTTGTAGCGGCGCCCCTTGCAGGTGTCGCAGACCACATAGACATCCGGCAGGAAGTGCATCTCCACCTTGATCAGGCCATCGCCCTCGCAGGTCTCGCAGCGGCCGCCCTTGACATTGAAGCTGAAGCGGCCGGCCTCGTAGCCGCGCTCGCGGGCCAGCGGCACGCCGGCGAACAGCTCGCGGATCGGGGTGAACAGACCGGTGTAGGTGGCCGGGTTGGAGCGCGGGGTGCGGCCGATCGGCGACTGGTCGATGTCGATCACCTTGTCGAGGTGGTCGAGCCCTTCGATCGCATCGCAGTCGGCATGGCGGGTGGCGGCGCCGTTGAGCTGGCGCAGGGCATAGCCGAGCAGGGTGTCGTTGATCAGGGTCGACTTGCCGGAACCGGACACACCGGTGATGCAGGTGAACAGCCCCACCGGGATGTCGGCGGTGACATTGCGCAGATTGTTGCCGCGGGCACCCTGGATGCTGATCAGCTTCTTCGGATCGCGCTTCTTGCGCTGGCGCGGCACCTCGATGGTGCGGGCCCCGGAGAGATAGGCACCGGTCACCGAGGCGGGATTGGCCTGCACCTCGGCCGGGGTTCCCCGGGCCACCACCTGCCCGCCGTGCACACCGGCGCCCGGGCCGATGTCGACCACATAGTCGGCCTGGCGGATGGCATCCTCGTCATGCTCGACCACGATCACCGTGTTGCCGAGATCGCGCAGGCGCACCAGGGTGCGCAGCAGGCGCTCGTTGTCGCGCTGGTGCAGGCCGATCGAGGGCTCGTCGAGCACATACATCACCCCCACCAGCCCGGCGCCGATCTGGCTGGCCAGGCGGATGCGCTGGCTCTCGCCGCCGGACAGGGTCTCGGCGCTGCGCGCCAGGGTCAGATAGTCCAGCCCGACATTGTTGAGGAAGCCGAGGCGCGAGACGATCTCCTTGAGGATCTTCTCGGCGATCTCGCCGCGATGACCGGGCAGCTGCAGATGGCTGAAGAACTGTTCGGCCTCGCGGATCGACAGGGCGGTCAGCGAGGGCAGGTTGCGCCCGGCGACGAACACATGGCGGGCGGCGGCATTGAGCCGCGCCCCGCCGCAGTCCGGGCAGGGCTTGTCGCTCAGATACTTGGCCAGCTCCTCGCGCACCGCCATCGATTCGGTCTCGCGATAGCGGCGCTCCAGATTGGGCAGGATGCCCTCGAAGCGCTGCACCCGGGTCATCAGCCGCCCGGTCTCGCTCGGGTACTCGAAGGGCAGCTTCTCCTCGCCACTGCCGCGCAGCAGGATCTCGCGGATCTTCTCCGGCAGGCGGTTCCAGGGCTTCTCCGGATCGAAGCGGTAGTGCTTGGCGAGGCTCTGGATGAAGTGCCAGTAGTAGGGGTTCTTGCGATCCCAGCTGCGGATCGCCCCATCCGCCAGCGAGGCCTCCGGGTTCTGCACCACCCGCTCCGGATCGAACACCTGCAGGATGCCGAGGCCATCGCAGGTGCTGCAGGCCCCCATCGGGGCATTGAAGGAGAACAGCCGCGGCTCCAGTTCCTCCAGCGCATAGCCGCAGTGCGGGCAGGACATGCGGTTGGAGAACAGCAGCTCGCCGCTGCGGTCGGCCGCCTCGGTCCTGCCCTCGGCCGGCTTGCCGTGCGCCGCCACCATGGCGAGGCCACCGGACAGCCGCAGGGCGGTTTCGAAGCTCTCGGTGAGCCGCTGCTGGACCTCGGCGCGCACCTTGAAGCGATCGACCACGATCTCGATGTCGTGCTTGAGCTTGCGGTTGAGCACCGGCACTTCATCGAGCTCGTAGACCCGTCCGTTCACCCGCACCCGGACGAAGCCCTGCAGGCGCATCTGCTCGAACCACTCGGCGTGTTCGCCCTTGCGGCCACGCACCACCGGCGCCAGCAGCATCCAGGCGCTCTCGGCGGGCAGGGCCAGCACGCTGTCCACCATCTGCGCCACGCTCTGTGCTTCCAGCACCACATCCGGATGGTGCGGGCAATGCGGGGTGCCGACGCGGGCGAACAGCAGGCGCAGGTAGTCCTGGATCTCGGTGACGGTCCCCACCGTCGAGCGCGGGTTGTGGCTGGTGGACTTCTGCTCGATCGAGATCGCCGGCGAGAGCCCCTCGATGGTGTCCACATCGGGCTTGTCCATCTGCCCGAGGAACTGCCGGGCATAGGCCGAGAGCGATTCCACATAGCGGCGCTGGCCTTCGGCGTAGAGCGTGTCGAAGGCGAGGCTGGACTTGCCCGAGCCGGACAGACCGGTGATCACGATCAGCCGGTCGCGCGGCAGATCCAGCGAAACATTCTTGAGGTTGTGCGTGCGGGCGCCGCGGATGCGGATGGCGTCCATGGGACAGGGGTCAGCCGGGAACCCGGCACTATAGGCGTGCCGGCCCGGGCCGATGCAAGCGTCGCAGGGCCGTAACAGAGGCGGCGGGGGGCGTGGCGCCCCGCTACACTCTGCGGCCGTTTTTTGCCCACCCCGCCTTGATGAATCCCCAGGAGCTCCGCGCCGTGGCCAGCCTCTCGCTGGTCTACGCCCTGCGCATGGTGGGGATGTTCATGGTGCTGCCGGTGCTGGCGCTCTATGCCCGCGATCTGCCGGGCGCGCCGGGCGCCCTGGCGATCGGGCTGGCGCTGGGCATCTACGGGCTGACCCAGGCGCTGCTGCAGATTCCCCTGGGCATGGCCTCGGACCGCTACGGCCGGGTGCCGGTGGTGGTGCTGGGCCTGCTGGTGTTCGCCCTGGGCAGCCTGATCGCCGGGCTGGCCGAGGATCTCACCTGGATCACCATCGGCCGCGCCATCCAGGGCGCCGGGGCGGTCTCCAGTGCGGTGTCGGCCTGGCTGGCCGATGTCACCCGCGAGAGCGTGCGCACCCAGGCCATGGCCCTGATGGGGGCCGGCATGGGCGTCGCCTTCGTGCTGGCGCTGATTCTCGGACCGCCGGTGGCCGGCTGGATCGGCGTGCCCGGCATCTTCCTCGGTACCGCCGTGCTGGCCGTGCTGGCCATCCCGCTGCTGATCTGGGGCACCCCGGCCCCGCCGCCGCCGCGCCGGCAGGACCGCCGCCTGGCCGGTCTGGGTCAGGCGCTGCGCGATCCCGCCCTGCTGCGTCTGGATGCCGGCATCTTCCTGCTGCACGCCGGCATGACCGGTCTGTTCCTGGCCGCCCCCGCCGCCATCGAGGCCACCCTGGGCCTGCCGCTGAGCGCCCACTGGCAGGTCTGGCTGCCGCTGCTGCTGGTTTCCCTGCTGCCGGTGCTGCCGCTGATGCGCCTGGCCGATCGCGGACACGGGCTGACCCTGCTGCGCGCCGGCTGCGCGGTGCTGGCCCTGGCCCTGGGGCTGGCCTCCTGGCTGCACCTGTCGGTGCCCGGACTGTGGATCTGCCTGTGGCTGTTCTTCGCCGCCTTCAATCTGCTCGAAGGCCTGCTGCCGGCGCTGATCTCGCGGCAGGCCCCGCCGGCCCACAAGGGCGCGGCGCTGGGGGTCTACGCCAGCAGCCAGTTCCTCGGGGGCTTTGCCGGCAGCCTGCTGGTGGGCGCGGCACTGGAGCGCGGCGGGCTGTCGCTGGCCTTTGGCGTGGCGGCCCTGCTGCCGCTGGGCTGGCTGATCCTGTTCAGCCGCCGCTCGCCGCCGGCCCCGGTCGCGGCAGGCTGAGCCGCAGCCGGGTGCCGGGCTCGCCATCGGCCAGTTCGATGGTGCCCCCGTGCAGCTCGATGATCGCCTTGACCAGGGCCAGGCCCAGCCCCAGTCCGGGCGTGTGCCGGGCGGCATCGAGACGGTAGAGCCGCTCGAACACCCGCTCCCGCTGATCCGGCGGAATGCCGGGGCCGCGGTCCACCACCTCCATCACCTGCTGCTGGGCGGACTGCCAGGCGTGCACGCTCACCGGCGCTCCGGGCGGCCCGTACTTGAGGGCGTTGTCCAGCACATTGAGCACCGCCTGGAACAGCAGATCGCGGTGTCCATGCAGCGGCTGTGCGGCCTCCACCCGCAGCTGCAGACTCTGCCCGCGCGACTCCGCCAGCGGCTCCAGAAACTCGGCGGCATCGCGGATCACCTCGCGCAGGTCGACCGCACGGAACTCGCCGCGCAGCACCCCGGACTCGACGCTGGCGATCCGCAGCAGGGCGCGGAAGGTGGCCAGCACCTGGTCGAGATCGCCCAGGCCCTGTTCCAGCGCCGCCCGCAGCGGGGCCTCGGCCGGCAGGCCCAGCAGCTGGGACTCGAGCCGGGTGCGCAGACGGGTCAGCGGGGAGCGCAGGTCATGGGCGATGTTGTCGGTGGCCCCGCGCACCGAGCTGAGCAGCAGGGCGATGCGATCCAGCATCTGGTTCAGGGTCTGGGCCAGGCGGTCGAACTCGTCGCCGGTGCCGCGCAGCGGGATGCGGTGGTCGAGATCCCCACCGAGGATGCGCAGGGCCGCGCCGCGGATATCGCCGACCGGATGCAGCACGCCGCGGGTGAGCAGCCAGCCGAGAGCCAGACCCAGCAGCAGGGCCAGCCCCAGGCTCCACAGGGCGGTGCGCTGCAGCGCCTGCTGCACCGAGCGGATCTCGATCTCGTCGAAGCCGACCAGCAGTCGGCTGCCATCCGGCAGCCGTGTCCAGCGCGCCAGCAGCCGGGTATCGCCCGCCTCGCGCAGCCCGGGGATGCGGAAGTCCGATCCGGCCGCGCCGGCGCCCGCTGGCCAGGCCGGCAGATTGCCGATGCGCAGCCGGCCATCGGCGTCTTCCAGCCGGTAGCGGCGGTCGTGATCGGCGCTGCGGATCTGCAGGCGCTGGGCGATCAGGGCCTGCACGCCGGCAAGGCCGGCGAGGTCGTACTCGCCCTCCAGAATCTGCAGCTCGGCCGCCACGCTCTCCGCCACATGGCGGGTCATGAAGCGGCCGGCGAGATAGGTGAACACCGCCAGCAGCAGCCCGAAGCACAGCGTGAGCACCGCCGCATTGGTCAGCGCCAGGCCCAGCGCGGTCGCCGGCAGCCGCAGTTTCATGGCGGCTCCACCTGGGGCTCGCGCAGGCAGTAGCCGGCACCCCGCAGGGTATGGATGAGCGGGGTGCGCGGCTCGGCGTCGATCTTGGCGCGCAGGCGCGAGATGTGGACATCGATGACATTGGTCTGGGGATCGAAGTGGTAGTCCCAGACCCCTTCGAGCAGCATGGTGCGGGTCACCACCTGCCCGGCGTGGCGCATCAGGAACTCCAGCACCCGGTACTCCTGGGGCTTGAGGTGCAGCAGCTGGCCGGCGCGGCGCACCTGGCGGGCGCGCCGGTCGAGTTCCAGATCGTGCACCTTCAGGCGGTCCGGCTCGCCGTGGCCGCCGCCGCGGCGGGTGATCACCTCCAGCCGGGCCAGCAGCTCGGCCAGGGAGAACGGCTTGACCAGGTAGTCATCGCCGCCGGCGCGCAGGCCGCGTATCCGTTCATCGACCTCGCCCAGCGCCGAGAGAATCAGCACCGGCAGCCGCGCCCCGGTCGCCCGCAGCGCCGCCAGCAGGGCCAGGCCATCCATGCCCGGCAGCAGACGGTCGAGCACCATCGCGTCGTAGCGCTCGGCGGTGGCCAGATACAGGCCCTGGGGCCCGTCACCGGCGTGGTCGACCACATGCCCGGCCTCGCGCAGACCGCGGATCAGGAAGGCGGCGATCTCCCGGTCATCCTCCACCACCAGCACGCGCATGCTCAGGCACTCCGCCAGCAGCCAGGAGCCGCGGCAGCGGCAGGGCGCGGCGATCCGCGAGCGGGCAGGGCAGTCATCGGGTCTCTCCGGCGGGCGGCTGCCAGTGTCGTGCGGCGGACATGGACGGGTGCTGGCCGGATCATTGCCGTCTGTTCATGGAATGGAAAGTCCCCGGCAAGGCCGCCCGGCCCAGGATCGGCACTCCGGATCCAGGACCCCTCCCGTCATGACCCCTACCCGTCGCCAGTTGCTGGCGCTGCTCGCCGGTGGCGCCGTCTTCGGCCCGCTGGCCGCCGCGGCCCCCGCGCCCGCCGTCACCGGCATCCCGGCCGATCAGCTCGGCCGGATCACCTACCTGGACTTCTGGGCCTCCTGGTGTACGCCCTGTGCCGCCGCCTTTCCCTGGCTCAACCAGATGCAGGACGCCCACGGGCCGCGCGGGCTGCGCGTGCTCGGCATCGGACTGGATGCCCAGACCGATCGCGGCGATCGCTTCCTGCAGCAGCATCCGGCCCGCTTCTCGATCCTGCGCGACCCCGAGGGCCGGCTGGCCGAACACTATGGGGTCGAGGGCATGCCCTACGCGGTGATCATCGACCGCCAGGGCCAGATCCTGCATCGCCACACCGGGTTCCGCCCGGCCGACCGCGCGAGCTATGAGCAGGCGATCATTGCCGCACTGGCTGAGCGGGGTGGCGCATGAACCGCGGGCGAGCCGTGCTGGCGATCGGCCTGCTGCTGCTCGGCAGCGGCTGCAGCAGCCTCGGCGCCAGGCCCTGGCAGCGTGAGGCGCTGGCCCGGCCGGAGATGAATCCGGATGCCGAGCCGCTGCGCGCCGCGCTGGACGACCACACCTACTTCAGCAAGGAGGCCGCCAGCGGCGGACGGGGTTTCGGCGGTGGCGGCTGTGGGTGCAACTGAGCCATGACCATGACCACGCCCCCGTCGCGCCTGGGTCTGGCGGTGTGCGCCCTGCTCGGACTGCCCGCCACCGCACCCGCCGCCGATGCCAGCTGGGAGATCGATACCGCCACGCTCTACTACGGCGAGAGCGGGCGGGTCTCCCTGCTCGAGCCGATGATCGCCGCCCGCCGCCGCTGGGATGACGATCGCAGCCTCGGCCTCAAGCTCACGCTCGATACCCTCACCGGTCCCTCGCCCAATGGCGCCACCCCGGCCGGCTCGGCGCAGACCATCAGCGGGCCCTCCGGCAACGGTGCCGCCACCACGGCGCCCGGGGAGATTCCGCTGGATGACCAGTTCCGCGACACCCGCGTGGCGCTGGCGGTGGACTACGCGGCACCGCTGCTTGGCGCCTGGACGGCCGCTTATGGCCTGAATGCGTCCAACGAGTACGACTATCTCTCCCTGGGTGGCTCGCTGCGCCTGCAGCGCGATTTCAACCAGCGCAACACCACCCTTGCGCTGGGCCTCGCCTACGCCAGCGACCGTCTCGAGCCGGTGGGCGGGGTGCCCCAGCCGCTCTCGGTGAAGGACGCCAGCGCCAAGGAGGACGGCAGCACCGACAGCAAGTCGGTCACCGATCTGCTGCTGGGCATCACCCAGATCATCGATCCGGTCAGCCTGGTGCGGGTCAATCTGGTGCTGAGCCAGTCCAGCGGCTATCTGAACGATCCCTACAAGATCCTCTCGGTGCTCGATGCCGAGGGCGAACCCCTGCGCTATCTCTACGAGGGCCGGCCGGACCGCCGTCTCAAATCCGGTCTGTTTGCCGAATACCTGCGCGATATCGACGGCGACACCCTGCGCGGCAGCTATCGCTACCAGACCGATGACTGGGGCGTGGACAGCCATACCGTGGAGCTGGCCTACCGCCTGCCCTTCGCCGGACGGCAGTACATCGAGCCCCAGCTGCGCTACTACCAGCAGACCGCCGCGGACTTCTACCGGGTGGCGCTGGACGAGGCCGAGAGCGAGGGGCTGCAGGCGGCCACGGCCGACTACCGGCTGGGTGGAATGAGCAGCGTCACCATCGGCGCCCAGTACGGCTACCGCCTGCGCAGCGGCAGCGAGCTGAGCCTGCGGCTGGGCTACTACCTGCAGACGCCGGACCAGGGTCCGCTGCCGGCACAGGCGGCCGAAGGGCTGTCGCGCTTCGGCGAGCTGGTACCCGAGACCACCGCGGTGATGGCCACCGTCGGTTACCGGTTCTCCTGGTGAACACGCGCGCGCCCCTGCGCTTCGAGGCCATGGCCAGCCCCTGGGAGATTCATCTTCCCGGGGCCCGGGCGGGGCTTCGCGAGACGGTGGCGGCGGCGGTGCTGGGCGAGGTCCGGCGGCTGGAGCACAAGTACAGCCGCTACCGCGATGACAGTGTGGTCCAGCAGATCAACCGCGCCGGCGGACAGGCGGTGACGGTGGACGAGGAGACCGCCCGGCTGATCGATTACGGCGCCCTGCTGTGGCAGCAGAGCGGCGGGCGCTTCGATCTCACCAGCGGCGTGCTGCGCCGGGTCTGGCGCTTCGGCCCGGGGGCTGCGCTGCCCGAGCCGGAGGCGGTGGCGGCGCTGCGGCCGCTGATCGGCTGGGAGCGGGTGCAGTGGTCTGGCCAGCGCCTGCAGATGCCGGCCGGGATGGAGCTCGATTTCGGCGGCATCGGCAAGGAGTACGCGGTCGATCGCGCGCTGGCGATCGCCGTGCGTCTGGATCCGGGGCCGGTGCTGATCAACGGAGGCGGGGATCTCGCCGCCAGCGCGCCGCCGGCGCCGGATGAGCACTGGCGTGTCGGCCTCGACAACGGCTTTGGTCTGGCCGCACCCGGCCTGCAGCTGCGGCAGGGCGCGGTGGCCACCAGTGGCATCGCCCGTCGTCATCTGCAGTCCGGCAGCCGCCGCTACGGCCATCTGCTGGATCCCCGCTCGGGCTGGCCGGTGGCGGACGCGCCGCTGGCGGTGACGGTGCTCGCCGGCAGCTGCAGCGAGGCCGGCGCCCAGGCCACCCTGGCCCTGCTGCACGGCGCTGGCGCGCGCGGCTATCTGCAGGCCCAGGGCGTGGAACACTGGGTGCACGAGGCTGCGGCCGGGGGCTGAACGGAACACTCGACTCCGGCCGCACCGCCAGGCGATCTCGCTGGACGGCCGGCGGACGGGGGCCGATCATAGCGGTCATCCCCGAGCACACTGGAGGCCGTCATGGCCCGCGGCGTCAACAAAGTCATTCTGATCGGCAATCTGGGCAAGGACCCCGAGGTCAAGACCTTCGGCAACGGCGGCAAGGTGGCCAACACCTCGCTCGCCACCAGCGAGAGCTGGACCGATCGCCAGTCCGGCGAGAAGAAGGAGCTCACCGAGTGGCACAACCTGGTGTTCAGCGACAAGCTCGCGGACATCGCCGAGCGCTATCTGAAGAAGGGCAGCAAGGTCTACGTCGAAGGCTCGCTGCGCACCCGCAAGTGGCAGGACCAGAGCGGGGCGGATCGCTACACCACCGAGATCCGCGTGCGCGACATGCAGATGCTCGATGGTCGCGGCATGGATGACGGCGGTGGTGGCGGCGGCGGTTACGAGTCGCGCCGCAGCAGTGCCCCGGCCGCCGAGCGTGCCCCCAGCCGTCCCGCCCCGGCGCCTGCGCCGGCCAGCAGCTTCGAGGATGACGACATCCCGTTCTGAAGCCGTCCCCAGTTGATCGGCGGACCCGCGCCAGCAGAGCAGCGGGCCGTCCGGAGGAGAGTCCGCGGTGCCGAACACGGCCGCCCCCAGCCCCCGCCCGGGCGTCTATGCCTACAAGCTGCAGGCGCCGCCCGCGCGCGGCGGCCTGATCCATCGGCAGGCGCTGATGGCGCGCATCGCCGCCCATCCGGAGGCGCGGCTGGTGCTGCTGCAGGCGCCGGCCGGGCATGGCAAGACCACCTGTCTGCAGCAGCTGCGCGCGATCTGCGAGGCGCAAGGCCTGCTCTGCGGCTGGCTCAGCTGCGACGAGGCGGACAACGACAGCCGCCGCTTCTTCCTCCACCTGCTGGCCCTGGCCGCCGACCTCGCCCAGGCCGCCGGCCGCGCGCCCCTGCCCGAGGATGGCGCCATCCTCACCAGCCGGCGCCGCCGCTCGGACTGGATCATCGAGCGCCTGCAGGCGGTGGAGCGTCCGCTGGCCCTGTTCATCGACGAGTTCCAGCTGATTCACCACCCGACCCTGATCGGCTTCTTCCGCGATCTGTTCGAGCGCCTGCCCGACGGCATCCGGTTGTTCGTCGGCTCGCGCTCGCTGCCGGAGCTGGGTCTGTCGCGGCTGCTGGTGAACCAGCAGGCGCTGATGATCCGCGCCGAGGACCTGCGCTTCTCGCGCGAGGAGGCCGAGGCCTTCCTCGGCGACCTGCAGCCCGCGCTGAGCAGCGCCGAGCGCGAGGCGATCTTCCGCCGCACCGAGGGCTGGCCGGCGGCGCTGCAGCTGTACCGGCTGGCGATGGCAAGCCCGGTGGTGCGGCAGTCGCTGCTCGAGACCGGCCAGGGCCGTCCGCGCGAGCTGGCCGAGTATCTGGCCGACAATGTGCTGGCCCTGCAGACCCCGGCGGTGCAGCGCTTCCTGCTGCGCAGCGCTCTGCTGCCGCGGCTGTGCGCGCCGCTGTGCGACGCGGTGATGGAGGACAGCGGCTCCCAGGCCCAGCTGGCCGAGCTGGAGCGCGCCGGTCTGTTCCTGCGCGGGCTCGATGCCGAGGGGCGCTGGTTCAAGTTCCACACCCTGTTTGCATCCTTTCTTGCCGAGCAGCTGCAGGCCCGCGAGCCGGACACGGTGCGCGCCGTGCACCACCGGGCGGCCGACTGGCACGCCGCGAGCCAGGACTGGGAGGGGGTGATGCATCACGCGCTGGCGGCGGGCGAGATCGACCGCGCCGCCGAGACGCTCGAGCGCTGGTCGGCGGATCTGGTGGCTGCCGCCGCCCTGGTGACGCTGGAGCGCTGGAGCGCCCGGCTGCCCGAGGAGGCGATCACCCGCCGGCCGCGGCTGGCGGTTCGCACCGCCTGGGCACTGGTCTTCCTGCGCCGGCGCAGCCGCCTCGAGCCGCTGCTGCAGGCGCTGCGCGCGCGGCCGCCCGGTTCGCTGGCCGAGACCACCGATCCG
Organism: Nevskiaceae bacterium; assembly: GCA_036275365.1. Classification (GTDB taxonomy): domain Bacteria; phylum Pseudomonadota; class Gammaproteobacteria; order Nevskiales; family Nevskiaceae; genus DASUDX01. Next base: position 21,791 of record DASUDX010000074.1, read on the forward strand.
CGCATCGTGCTGGCGATGGCGCAGGTCGGCGCCGATGACCCGCTGGGCGCCCATGCCATCGCCAGCCAGTGGCCCACCGAACCGGCGCCGGAGCTGGAAGGCTTCGCCGCCTTCGAGCTGGGCGCGGCGAGCAATCTGCGCGCCTTCCTGACGCTGGCGGCGGGCCAGTTCGATCTGGCCCGCGAGTACCTGGTGCAGGCCCGCGTCTACAACAGCCGCTCGCAGGCGAGCTTCAGCCGCGGCTACACGATGGCGCTGGAGGGGCTGAGCCTGATGGCGCAGGGCCAGCTGCAGGCCGCACTCGAGCGCTATGCCGAGGGCCTGCAGCCGATCCGTCGCGAAGTCGACAAGAGCCATGCGGCGGCCGCGCTGGTGTCCTGCTATGTGTGGGCGCTGTACGAGGCCAACCGGCTCGACGAGGCCGAGGCCCTGTTCGGCCAGTACCACCCGACCATCGCCGAGTCGGCGCTGCCTTACTTCCTGGTGCTGGCCTTCGTGGCGATGGCGCGCATCCACGCCGTGCGCGGCCGGGCCGGCGCGGCGGAGGCGGTGCTCGATGAAGTGGACACCCTCTCCCACGAGCAGGGCTGGAAGCGTCCGCAGCAGATGATCGTGTGGGAGCGGGTGCGCCGGGCGCTGATGGCCGGTGCGCTGGAGCGCGCCGAGGCGCTGGCGGCGCTGGCGCCGAGCGTCGAGCCGCTGCCCGGAGGCGGGGTGATGTTCGGCGAGGATCTCGAGGGCGAGCGGCTCGGCCGCATCCGTCTCGCCCTGCACGCGGGCCAGCTGGAGCGCGCGGCCGAGCTGCTGGCGGATGAGCAGACCCAGCAGCGCGAGCGCAGCCTGCGCCAGCTGCGTCTGCTGCTGCTCGAGGCGCTGCTGCAGCAGGCGCGTGGACAGCCCAATGCGGCGCAGCGCAGCCTGCGCCGCGCTCTGCAGCGGGTCGGACGCGAACCCTGGCAGCGCGCCTTCCTCGATGAGGGCGAGCCGCTGCTGGCGCTGCTGCGACAGGCCTACCAGAGCCGGTTGTCGATGGAGACCCGCGACAGCGCCGAGGAGTCCGAGCGGGCCCTGCTCGAGCGTCTGCTGCAGGCCTCGGGCATGGATCTGAGCCGCGCACCGGCCGGACCCGGCAGCGAGCCGCTGGGCGCCATCACCGAGCGCGAGCGCGAGATTCTCGAGTGGCTCTCGCGCGGGGCCTCCAACCGCGATATCGCGCTGCGTCTGGCGGTGTCCGAGAACACCGTGAAGTTCCACCTCAAGAACCTCTACTCCAAGCTCGCCGTGGCCAGTCGTCTGCAGGCGATTTCCAGCGCGCGTCAGCTCGGTCTGGTCGAGTAGGCCGCGCCTACCCAGCTGGGTGGGGGCGCGTTCCAGGCGCCTCGCTAGCCTCCATCGCACAACCAACAACTGGCAGCGGCCGCGAGGCCAGCCGCTGGTGCGGGTGCCGGCCGGCACCGAAGGAGAGGCGATGAGCAGTGGGCAGCAGCAGCCGCATCCCCCCCGTCAGCTGCACAGGCAGCCCCGCGCGGGAGCCCGGCGATGAATGCACCGGCACCGCGCCCGCAGACCGCCGGGCACCTGATCAACATCGACAACGGCGGCACCCTCACCGACATCTGCGTGATCGCCGCCGACGGTCGCGTGCATCGCACCAAGACGGTGACCACGCCGCACGATCTATCGCGCTGCCTGTTCGACGGGCTGCGCAAGGTGTCGCGCTCGCTCTACGGCGAGGAGGATCTGCAGCGCCTGCTGCTGGCCACCGACTATCTGCGCTACTCCACCACCCAGGGCACCAATGCGCTGGTGGAGCGCAAGGGGCCGCGCCTGGGGCTGATCACCGCCGGCACGCTGGAGGGATCGGCGCTGGCGACGCTCGACAGCGGCCTGTTCGAGTCGCTGGTGGGCGGGCGCTACACCCATCTGGATCTCGGCAGTGGCGAGGCGGCTCTGGAGACCGCGGTGACCCGTGCGGTCACCGCGCTGACCTCGGCCGGCGCCAACCGCCTGGTGGTGGCGGTCGGCGGCGCCGGCAGCGAGGCCGAGGAGAAGCGCCTCAAGCGCATCCTGCTGCGCAAGTTCCCGCAGCATCTGCTCGGGGCGGTGCCCATCCTCTACGCCCACGAGGTGGTGGCCGATGAGCAGGACACCCGCCGCGCCTGGACCGCGCTGTTCAATGCTTTCCTGCATCCGGCGATGGAGCGCTTCCTGTACCGCGCAGAGGCGCAGCTGCGCCAGTACCGCACCCGCAATCCGCTGCTGATCTTCCGCAACGATGGCCAGGCGGCGCGGGTGGCCAAGACCATCGCGGTGAAGACCTATAGCTCCGGGCCGCGCGGCGGCGCCGAGGGGGCGCGGGCGCTCGCCGCCCACTACGGTTTCGCTCGCCTGCTGTCGATGGACATCGGCGGCACCACCACCGACATCGGGCTGGTGGAGAACGGCGAGGTCCGCACCGAGCGGCGTGGCCGCATCGAGGGCGTGCCCAGCTCCTTCCCGCTCTGCGATGTCACCAGCGTCGGCGTCGGCGGCAGCTCCATCCTGCGGGTGGTCGAGGGCCGCATCGAGGTCGGTCCGGACAGCGTCGGCGGCGCCCCCGGCCCGGCCTGCTTCGGCTTCGGCGGCCGCGAGGCCACCATCACCGATGTGTTCCTGCTCAAGGGTCTGCTCGATCCGGCCTCGTACTTCGGCGGCGAGATGCGTATCGATGTCGAGCGCGCCCGCGCCGCCGTGCAGGAGCGCCTGGCCACTCCGCTGGGGCTGGGTCTGGAGGCGGCGGTCGCTGCGGCCGAGAGCGCCTGGGTGGAAAAGGTGGCGCGCAGCCTGCGCAGCGCCACCGCCGGCCATCCGGAGACCGTGCTCGCCGCCTTCGGCGGCGCCGGGCCCTTCCTCGCCTGCCGGATTGCCGAGGCGGCGGGTCTCTCGCGCGTGATCATCCCGGGGCTGGCGGCGGTGTTCTCCGCCTTCGGCATCGGCTTTTCCGACATCGGCCATGTCTACGACCAGCGCCTGCCGAGTGCCGATGCGGCGAGCCTGGAGGCGGTGCGCCAGCAGCTGCTCGAGCAGGCGCGGCGCGGCCTGTTCGCCGAGGGCGCGAGCCTCGAGCAATGCCAGCTGCAGTTCACCCTGCAGGTCACCGTCGGGGATCAGGAGTCGAGCCGGCCGCTGGCGGCGGATGCCGGCCTGCCCGCCGATCTGCCGAAGGGCGCCGCGCTGAGCCTGCATCTGGAGGCGATCAAGCCGATCAGCCATGCCCGGCTCGAGGGTCGCTTTGGTGTGGCCACCCAGCCAGCGCAGGCCCAGGGCAGCCGCCAGGTGGCGGGTCAGGCGCTGCCGCTGTACCGCATGGAACAGCAGCCGGCCGGCGCCCAGGCCAGCGGACCGGCGGTGCTGGAGGAGGCCTTCTTCACCTGCGAGCTGCAGGCCGGCTGGCGCTTCGAACTCAACAGCGCCGGCGATCTGCTGCTCACCGCGGTTTCCAGTTCCTAGTGTCCGGTTCCCAGCGCGCCGCCCGGAATCCGCGCGCTGGAAACCCTGAGGAGTCACCGATGAATGTGCTGATCACCGAATACCTGCGCATCAATCTCGACCGCGAGCAGTGGGAATGCCGGCGCTGTGGCCTGGCGCTGGGCCCGGCGCGGGAGAACTACAAGCGCGGCCTGCTGGTGTACGACCGCGATCCGCGCGAGATCCACAAGCCGCTGCTCGACCCGACCCGCTACGCCCGCACCTACTCGCCGGACCCGGCCTGGTGCCGCATCCTCGAGTACTACTGCCCGCAGTGCGGAACCATGATGGAGGCGGAGTATCTGCCGCCCGGTCATCCGCCGGTGCACGACATCGAGCTCGACATCGACGCCCTCAAGCGCCAGTGGGCCGGCCGTCCGGAGATGAAGGAACCGCCGCCCGCGCCGGATCTGGCGCTGGAGAAGGTTCTGGCGGCGCGCGCGCGCCACGGCCACTGAGGACGAACGATGAAACGAGTCAGCGTGGACATCGGCGGCACCTTCACCGACTGCTTCGTGGCCTGGGGGGACCGCAACATCCAGGGCAAGGCCCTCACCACCCACCACAATCTGGCGCTGGGCTTCAATGAGGCCCTGGCCAATGCCTGCAGCCAGCTCGATCTGGATGTGCGCAGCCTGCTCTCGCAGGTGGACTCGGTGCGCTACGCCACCACCCTGGGCACCAACGCCCTGATCGAGCGTAAGGGGCCGCGCATCGGCGCCCTGGTGACCAGCGGCTTCAAGAGCGTGATTCCGATCTCGCGCGCCCGCGGCTATGGCGAGGGGCTGCCGGAGGAACGGCAGATGGACATCCCCAACGCGCAGCGGCCGGAACCGATCGTGCCGATCCCGATGATCCGCGAGGTGCGCGAGCGCATCGATTACCTCGGCCAGGTGTTCTGGACCCTCGACGAGGAAGATGTGCGCCTGCGCATCCGCGAGCTGGTGGATGCCGGCGCCGAGGCCCTGGTGGTGGCCTTCACCAACAGCGTGGTCAACCCGGTGCACGAGCTGCGCGTGCGCGAGATCTTCCTCGAGGAGTATCCGGGCCACCTGCTGGGCGCGATTCCGCTGCTGCTCTCGCACCAGGTGGCCGGCCGCAAGGGCGAGTACGCGCGCGCCATGAGCACGATCATGGACGCCTATCTGCACCAGACCATGTACCACGGCCTCGGCACGCTGGAACTGAATCTGCGCGCCCAGGGCTATGACAAGCCGATGCTGGTCAACCACAACTCCGGTGGCATGGCCCAGCTCAACTCCACCGATGCGCTGCAGACCGTGCACAGCGGACCGGTCTCCGGCGTGGCCGCCAGCGAGCATCTGATGCTCTCCACCGGGCTCGGCAATGTGGTGGCCACCGACATGGGTGGCACCAGCTTTGACATCGGCATCGTCGACCGCGGCGGGGTCAAGCACTACGACTTCAACCCGGTGATCGACCGCTGGCTGGTGTCGATTCCGATGGTGCATCTGGTCACCCTCGGGGCCGGTGGCGGCTCGATCTGCTCCTATGACCGCCTGTTCAAGACGGTGAAGATCGGCCCGCAGTCGGCCGGCTCCGACCCCGGTCCGGCCTGCTACGACCGCGGCGGCCTGCAGCCGACGGTGACCGATGCCGACCTCGTGCTGGGCTATCTCGACCCCGCCAACTACGCGGCCGGCCACATCAAGCTCAATCCGCGGCGTGCGCGCCAGGCGCTGGAGGAGAGCCTCTGCGAGGACCTCGACCTGTCGCTGGTGGAGACCGCCAAGCTGATCAAGCGCACGGTCGACGCCAACATGGCCAATGGCATCGCCACCGAGCTGCGCACCCGCGGCTACGAGCCGCGTGACTTCACCGTGCTCGCCTACGGCGGCAACGGCCCCCTGCATGCCTGCGGCATCGCCGAGGTGCTGGGCATCGACCGCATCCTGGCGCCGCCCTTCTCCTCGGTGTTCTCGGCGGTCGGCGCCGGCAACATGAACCAGATGCACATCCACGAGATCAGCACCTGGACGGTGCTGTTCGATCCGGCGCAGAAGCGCTTCTTCTCCGATTACGCACGCTTCAACCAGCATGTCGAGGAGCTTGAGCGGCGCGGCCGCGAGGATCTGCTCCGCCAGGGCTTCGAGCCGGCGCAGATCCGCTACCGGCTGGAGCTGGACATGCGCTACGGCAACCAGCGCGTGCAGACCGCGGTGGTCACCGATCTCAACCGGCTGCACTCGCAGGCCGATGTGCTGCGCCTGATCCAGCAGTTCCACACCCGCTATGGCGAGCGCTTCGGCGCCGGCAGCCAGTCGCCGGAGACCGGCATCCGCATCAACACCCTGCGCGTGTGTGCCTACGTCGAGCAGGCCACCGTGCGCTTCTCCGGAATCCAGGACGACGGTCGCAGCGGACACACCCCGCAGCCCATCGGCACCCGGGACTGCCACTTCGTCGGTCATGACGGCGCGCTGACCACCCGGCTCTACGACGAGTCAGCGCTGGTCCCCGGTACCCGCATCGAGGGACCGGCTCTGGTCACCACCCCGGCCACCACCTATCTCGTCGAGCCCGGCTGGCGCTACTACGCCGCCGAGCAGGGCGCGGTGTGGTTCACCCGCAACAGCAGTTTCCAGTGAGTGGCGCCCAGTCTCCCGTCGCCGCAGGACGGAGCTGGGCCTCTGCTGGAAACCGGACACTGGCAACTGGAAACGCACCATGAACGACCATCATCCCCTGAGCGCTGACGACCAGGCCCTGCTCGACCAGTTCCTCGCCGAGCACCGGCTGTTCCTCGGGCCGGATCCGGAGATCATGCGGGACCACACGCTCAGCGAGCGCTCGCCGATGGAGCAGGCGGCGCTGGCCCGGCAGCTGGATCCGCACCAGATCCACCATGTGCGCGGGCTGATCAACGCGGCGCTGTCCGAAGCCTTCCAGATGTGCAACCAGATGGGCGCCGCACCCGGCGCCAAATGGGGCGATCTGGTGACCGGCGTGTACACCGCCCAGGGCGACCTGGCGATGATCGCGCCACACGGCATCATCGCCTTTGCCGCCTGCTGTTTCTATCCGATCCGCTTCATCATCAAGAACTGGATGAACGATCCCACCGTCGGGGTGCGCGACGGCGACGGCTTCATCCACAACGATGCGCGCTACGGCGGCATCCACAACACCGACCAGTCGATGATGATGCCCCTGTACTACCAGGGGCGGCTGGTGTGCTGGGTCTCGGCCACCATCCACGAGGGCGAGAACGGCGCCTGCGAGCCGGGCGGCATGCCGGCGGCCGCCGAGAGCAAGTACGACGAGGGCACCAAGATGTCGCCCTTCAAGGTGGTGGAGAACTTCCAGCTCAAGCGCGATCTGGTCACCTTCCTGCAGAACTCGGTGCGCGATCCCAAGCTGCAGCTTGAGGACATGAAGGTGAAGCTGCATGCGGCGATCCGCCTGCGCGAGCGGCTGATCGCCATCCTCGACCAGTTCGGCGTCGACCTCGTGGTGGGGACCCTGCGCACCCATCTCGAGGACACCGAGACCGAGATGCGCCGGCGCATCCGCGAGCTGCCGGATGGCACCACCCGGGTGCTGCAGTTCATGGACTCCTCGCTGCGCGAGAATGTGCTGCAGAAGATCAGCCTGGCGATCCACAAGAAGGACGACCGGCTGATTCTCGATTTCCGCGGCACCGCGCCGCAGTTCATGAACCGTGCGGTCAACACCAACATCGCCAGCTTCAAGGCGGCGCTGTGCACCGGCCTGCTGCAGAACGTCTGGCCGGATCTGCCGCACACCATGGCGGTGCTCTCGCCGATCGAGGTGATCACCGACCGCAACAGCATCATCGATGCCGAGGGCGAGATGCCGCAGGCGATGAGCCTGATGCCGCTGTTCAAGGCCTGCGTGTGCTGGACCATCCCGATGAACAAGCTGAACTACTCGGTGCCGCACCGCTACAGCGCCATCATCGCCTCGCAGTACGACCAGGCCGCCACCTTCATCTACGGCGGGCTGACCCAGCACGGCGATGTCACCGGCAACTTCTGCGGCGACATCAACGGCAATGGCCAGGGCGCGCGCAGCCACGCCGATGGCGAGCACTCGATCAGCCCGGTGTTCGGCTTCATGTGCGACTCCGGCGAGCAGGAGATCAACGAGGAGGACACCCCGATCGTCCGCCTCGGCGCCCAGCGCCTGGCCAAGGACCGCATCGGCTGGGGCAAGTACCGCGGCGGCATGGGCTACGAGCAGATCGCCACCAGTCGCGGCTCGCCCTACTGGGGCTTCATGACCGGCTGCGAGGGCAGCAAGTTTCCCTCCGCCCAGGGGCTGTTCGGCGGCTATTCCTGCCCCAGCTACCAGCTGATGAAGATCAAGGGCATCAACATCTTCGAGGAGCTCCGGAAGAATCCGAAGGTGGTGGAGGTGTTCGACATCGTGCAGCTGATGAACGAGCGCCCCATCCCCGGCGGCCAGTACAGCAGCAACGACATGGGCATGACCTTCGAGATCTGCAACGAGGGCGAGATCTACATGATCTGCCAGGGCTCCGGAGGCGGCTATGGCGATGTGCTGGAGCGCGATCCCGAGCTGGTGATGAAGGACCTGCGCGAGGACCTGATGAGCCACGAGAACGCCTGGGATCTCTACCGGGTGGTCTACGACCGCGACAGCCTGCTGGTGGATGTGGAGGCCACCGCCGAGGCGCGGGCCGCCGAGCGGCGCGCCCGCATCGCCCGCGGCAAGCCTTTCGACGCCTTCTGCAAGGACTGGGTCCAGCCCGAGCCGCCGACCGAGGTGCCCTATCTGGGCAGCTGGGACCGGGTCGATGAAGTCTGGGCCAGCGTGCCCGGCCTGATGCGGACCAAGATGCCGGCAGACCAGCTGCAGGGGGTGTTCATGCCCAATCCGCAGCAGCTGCGGATCGCCAAGCTCGAGGCCGAGACCGCCGCCCTGCGCGCCGAGCTCGAGGCCTGCCGGGCGCGAGGCTGAGGATGCCCGCGCTGCCCGGCCCCGGCGGGCTGTGGATCGAAGCCAGTGACTACCTGGCGCGGCTGTTTGCGGGCGGACGCTGGCCCTGGACCGATCCCACCGCCAGCCTGGCGCTGCAGCGCAAGGGCCAGGGTCTGCTGCGATCGGCCGTGCTGGGCCTGCCGCTGGGCGCTCTGGTCCCGGCCTGGCTCGCCAGCCAGCCTGCCCTGGGTCAGGCCATGGCGGAGAAGACCCGGCTGATCCACCCGCTGCGCACCCTGCTCGCGGACGAGGCGCTGCGGCGGCTGGTCAGCGAGCATCTGCAGGGCCTGCGGGCGAGCTTTCCGCAGGCCTGTCTGGCGCTCTGTCTGCCGGCGCCCGGCGCGGCGCTGGTGCAGGCCTGGCGGGCCGTCCACGCCGGCGAGCCGGCGGCGATCAGCGAGGACGACATCGACGCCGCCGCGGTGCGCCAGGCCGATTTCCTGCGCGGCTTCGGTGACAGCGGGGTGGATCTGCTGGTGCTGGAGGAGCCGCCGGGAACGCCGCTGAACCTGGCGGCAGTGCGCGAGCTCTACGCGCCGCTGTTCAATCTCGCCGCCCACTACCGCTGGACGCTGGCCCTGCTGGTGGATCAGGCGCCGGCCCCGGTACCCGATCTGCGGCTGATCGGCCGCGACGGCAGCGGCGACAGCGTCCACTATCTGCCGATCGACGCCCAGGCGCAGCCTGAGGCGGTGCTGGATCAACTGGCCGTCCTGCGCCAGCGTCTCGGAGAACCTGCATGAGCAAGATTCCCGCTGCCCTCGAGCTGCTCTTCCATTACGCCGCCACCCTGCATCCGCCGGAGGTGATCGGGCCGGTTCCCGGCGGCACCCGCATCAACTTCCACATCAGCGGCGGCACCGTCGACGGTCCACGGGTGCGCGGCAAGCTGCGCCCGGTGGGCGCCGACCACTTCCTGCTGCAGACCAATGGGGTCGGCCTGATCGATGTCTATGCGGTGATCGAAACCGAGGACGGGGCGCTGATCGATCTGCGCTACACCGGCGTGGCCGATCTCGGCGAGGGTGCCCACGAGGCCTTCCTCGAAGGGCGGATGCCCCCGCGCTTTCCGCTGCGCACCGCGGTGCGCGCGCGCAGCGCCCATCCGGCCTATGAGTGGCTCAATCGCCTGCAGTGCTTCACCGCCGGCCAGGCCGATGTGGCGGCGCTGACCGCCACCTACGACGTCTACACGCTGCGGTGAGCGCCGTGTCGCCAAGCCCGGGGGTGCGCGAGGGCGACTGGCTGTGGAGCCCGCGCGAGGCCTTCGCCGGCGATTCCAACCTGAGCCGCTACCAGGCCTGGCTGGCGCGCGAGCGGGGGCTGGCGTTTGCCGATTACGACGCGCTGTGGCGCTGGTCGGTGGCCGAGCCGGAGGCCTTCTGGGCGTCGATCTGGGACCACTTCGAGGTGATCTCGGAGACCCCCTACACCCGCGTTCTCAATCAGCGCCGCTTCGCCGGTGCGCGCTGGTTCGAGGGCAGCCGGGTCAACTACGCCGAGCATCTGCTGCGCCATGAGGCGGGTGATCCGGACGGCATCGTCCTTCACCATCTCAGCGAGTGCCGGCCGCTGGCCGGATTGCGCTGGGGCGAGCTGGGCCGTCAGGTGCGGCGGCTGGCGCGGCGCCTGCGCGCCCTGGGCGTGGGCCCGGGGGACCGGGTGGTCAGCTACATGCCCAACCTGCCGGAGACTGCCATCGCCATGATGGCGACGGTCGCCATCGGCGCCGTCTGGTCCTCGGCGGCGCCGGAGTTCGGCGTGCGCACGGTCATCGAGCGCTTCGCCCAGATCGATCCGGTGCTGATCTTCGCCGCCGATGGCTATCGCTTCGGGGGCAAGGACTTCAAGCGCGAGGCCGAGGTGCGGCAGATCGTCGCCGGCCTGCCGGGCCTGCGCCATGTGGTGTGGCTGGGACATCTGCAGCCGGAGGCGCCGCCGCCGGCGCTGGCCGGGGTGCAGGCCTGGTCGACGCTGATGGCCGACGAACCCGGCCCCGAGCCCGCCTTCGCCTACACCCGGGTGCCGCATGACCACCCGCTGTGGGTGGTGTTCTCCAGTGGCACCACCGGCCTGCCCAAGGCCATCGTCCACAGCCATGTGGGCGTGCTGGTGGAGCATCTGAAGATCATGCACTTCCACCTCAATCTGCGACCGGGCGGGGTGATGTTCTTCTACTCCACCACCGGCTGGATGATGTGGAACATCCTGCTCTCCGCGCTGCTCTGCGGCGCCGCCGCCGTGCTCTACGACGGCAGCCCCGTCCATCCCTCGCCGGATTTTCTCTGGAAGCTGGCGGCGGATACCCGTGCCACCAGCTTCGGCGCCAGCCCCACCTTCGTGCAGATGATGGAGAAGGCCGGGCTCCGGCCGGGCGAGGCGCATGACCTTTCGGCGCTGGAAGGCGTGGTGGTGAGCGGAGCCCCGTCCACGCCGGAGACCTTCGACTGGTTCTACCGCTGCGTGAAGCGCGATCTCTGGGTCACCTCGCAGAGCGGCGGCACCGAGATCTGCAGCGGCTTCGTGGGCGCGGCGCCCACCCTGCCGGTGCACGCCGGCGAGATCCAGACCCGGCTGCTGGGCATGGATGTGCGCGCCCTGCGCGAGGATGGCAGCCCGGCCGCCACCGATGAGGTGGGCGAGCTGGTGGTGGCCACGCCGTTTCCCTCGATGCCGCTGTGCTTCTGGAACGACCCGGATGGCCGTCGCTACCACGAGGCCTATTTCGCGGTCTTCCCCGGCCTCTGGCGGCACGGCGATTTCATCAAGATCAATGCCCGTGGCGGCTGCTACATCTATGGCCGCTCCGACTCCACCCTCAACCGCCACGGCGTGCGCATCGGCACCGCCGAGATCTACCGCTGCGTGGAGCAGCTGCCGGAAGTCGCCGACAGCCTGATCGTCTGCTGCGAGCTGCCGGGCGGGCAGTTCTTCATGCCGCTGTTCCTGCGCCTGAAGCCGGGCGCGGTGCTCGACGAAGGGCTGCGCGCGCGCCTGGCCGCCCGGCTGCGCGAGGACTGCAGCCCGCGCCATGTGCCGGACCGCGTCTATGCCGTGCCCGCCATTCCCTACACCCTCACCGGCAAGAAGATGGAAGTGCCGGTGCGCAAGCTGCTGATGGGCTGGGACCTGGCCCGGGCCGCCAGCCGGGACGCCATGATGAACCCCGAGGCGATCGACTGGTTCGTGCGCTTCGCCGAGGAATCCATCGACTACCCCTGGCGCGCGCCGCGCGCCCTCACCGCCTGAAGAGGACTGCATGAGCGCACTCAACCCCCAAGCCCGCCAGGTACTGGACCTGATGGCCGCCTCCGGCCAGCCCACCCTGGACCAGCTCGACCCGGTGAGTGCCCGCACCGCCTCCAAGATGGGGCTGGCCCTGCTGCAGGGCCCGCGCGCCGAGATGGTGGAGGTCCGCGATCTGCAGGCGCCCGGTCCGGCCGGGCCGATCGCCCTGCGCCTGTACCGGCCGGCGGCGGCGCCGCGTCCGGCGCCGGCGCTGATCTACTTCCACGGCGGCGGCTTCGTGATCGGCGATCTCGAGCTCTATGACCAGCCCTGCCGGGCGCTGGCCGAGGCCGCCGCCTGCGTGGTGATCTCGGTGGACTACCGGCTGGCGCCGGAGCATCCCTTCCCGGCCGCGCCCGAGGATGCCTGGGCGGTGACCCGCTGGGTGGTGGCCGAGGCCGCCGCCCTCGGGGTGGACGCCAGCCGGCTCGCGGTGGGCGGGGATTCCGCCGGCGGCAATCTGGCGGCGGGAGTCGCCCTGTGCGCCCGCGACGCCGGACTGGCCCTGCGCCATCAGCTGCTGATCTACCCCGTGGTGGATGCCGGCGGTGGCACCGAGAGCCTGAAGGAGCGCGCCGAGGGCTACTTCCTCACCGCCGCCCTGATGGCCTGGTTTCTCAACCACTATGTGCGCGATCCGGCCCAGGTGGCGGACTGGCGGCTCTCCCCGCTGCGGGCGCCCTCCCATGCCGGCGTGGCGCCGGCCAGCATCCTGGTCTGCGGCTACGACCCCCTGCATGACGATGGTGTGCGCTATGCCGAGGCGCTGCGCCGGGCCGGGGTGGCGGTGAGCTTCCGCGATGTGCCCGACCAGATCCACGGCTTCCAGCTGATGGACGGACTGATTCCCGCGGCGCGCGAGGCCAATGCCTGGTACGGCGAGCGCCTGCGCCAGGCCTTCGCCTGAGCATGCCGTCCGCCCCGCGCCGATCGCCACGGAACCGAGCATGAGCCAGCGTCTGCAGGACAAGGTCTGTGTGGTCACCGGTGCCGCCCGCGGGCTCGGGCTTGCCATCAGCGAGGCCCTGCTGGCCGAGGGCGCGCGGGTGCTGCTGACCGATCTCGATGCGGCAACCGGCCGCAGCGAGGCCCAGCGGCTGGGCGAGCGCGCCGCCTTTCTCGCCCAGGATGTCACCGAGCCCGGCGGCTGGGAGGCGGTGCTCGATGGCGCCATCGCCCGCTGGGGGCGTCTGGATGTGCTGGTGAACAACGCCGGCATCGCGGCGATCGCCGATGTCGAGCGCGAGAGCCTGGCCCAGTGGCAGCGCACCCTCGATGTCAACCTCACCGCCGTGTTCACCGGCACCCAGGCCGCCATCGCCCGGCTCAAGGGCCGTGGCGGCAGCATCATCAACATCGCCTCCATCGAGGGGCTGGTGGGCGAGGCGCTGATCCCGGCCTACAACGCGGCCAAGGCCGGCGTGCGCCTGTTCACCCGCTCGGCCGCCATCCACTGCGCGCGCAGCGGCACCGGCATCCGCCTCAACACCGTCTGTCCGGGCTTCGCCGAGACCCAGATGGTGGCCGGCGCCCTGGCCCGCCTGCCGCCCGACCAGGCGCAGGTCTTCGCCGCCGCCACCCTCGCGCGCATCCCGCTCGGCCGCTTCGCCCGGCCCGCCGAGATCGCCCCGGCGGTGGTGTTCCTCGCCTCCGACGAGGCCAGCTACATCACCGGCAGCGATCTGGTGGTGGACGGCGGGCTGACCGCCTGAGCTG
>DASUDX010000075.1:0-15829 GCA_036275365.1 Nevskiaceae bacterium
TCTTAACCAAAACCCCCAACGCTACCCGCGTCGGGGGTTTTTCTTTTCCAGAGCCCACGAAAGGGCGCAGCCCGGCGCAATAGCCACTGCGCACCTTCCGTGCACACGCAGGCAGCACACCCCGACCAGGGGTGCCGGGCGGCCGGTGAGGGCGTGAACGGGGGATAGCCGCAAGCGGGCGGCACGGTCAGCCGTCGATCGTCATCCGCAATGGCCGCCCGTCGGCAATCCGCGAAGCCGGCGGCACCCTTGGATAAACGGCCGACGGCGAGCAGCGCAGACCGGCCCCCGTGGAGTCATCAGCTCTACCCGCTCCGCCCTGCGGCGGGGGCATGCCTGCCGCGCTGAAAGGCGTCCTCGGCCGGATTCCGCCGGCGGGGCCAAGACCGGGCGCCGAGCGGGTCAGGACTTCTTCTTCTTGCCGGGCAGAATGCCCATCAGCTTGCAGATGATGCCGAGCATGATCTCGTCGGCGCCGCCGCCGATCGACACCAGACGGGTATCGCGGTAGGCGCGGGCCACCGGCGTCTCCCACATATAGCCCTGGCCTCCCCAGAATTGCAGGCAGGCGTCGGTGACCTCCCGACCCAGCCGCCCGGCCTTGAGCTTGCACATGCTGGCGAGCAAGGTCGCATCGCGACCGGCCACATATTCCTCACAGGCCTGGTAGACCAGCGCGCGCAAGGCCTCGATCTCGGATTGCAGCTCGGCCAGGCGGAAGTGGACCACCTGGTTGTCGAGCAGCGACTGGCCGAAGGCCTGCCGGCTGCGGGTGTACTCGATGGTGTCGGTCACCACATTGCGCAGTCCGTCGATGATGCTGGCGGCGCCGTAGAGGCGTTCCTCCTGGAACTGCAGCATCTGGTACATGAAGCCCATGCCTTCCTGGCCGATCAGGTTGCGCTGCGGCACCCGGACATTGTCGAGGAAGATCATCGCGGTATCCGAGGACCGCATGCCGAGCTTGTCGAGCTTGGTGCGGCGGTCAATGCCCTTGGCATCCAGGGGCACGATGATCAGGCTCTTGTTCTGGTGCGCCTTGCCTTCCGAGGTGTTGACCAGCATGCAGGCCCAGTCGGACTGGGTGCCGTTGGTGATCCACATCTTCGAGCCGTTGATGACGTAGTCGCCGCCTTCCTTGCGCGCCGTGGTCTTGATGCTGGCGACATCCGAACCGGCACCGGCTTCGGATACCGCGATCGACACCACCTGCTCGCCGCGCACCGCCGGCACCAGGTACTCCTTGCGCAGCTCGTCCGAGCCGAAGCGGGCCAGCGCCGGTGTGGCCATGTCGGTCTGCACGCCGATGGCCATCGGCAGCGAGCCGCAGCTGCAGTTGCCCAGGGCCTGGGCGAACACCAGCTCGTAGGTGTAGTCGAGACCCTGGCCGCCGTAGGCTTCCGGCTTGTTGATCCCGAGCAGTCCCAGATCGCCCATCTGCTTGAGCACCTGATGGGCCGGCCAGATCCCGGCCGCCTCCCACTCGGCCACATGCGGGTTGAGCTCGTCCACGACGAACTTCTTGACCGTGTCGTACAACGCACGGTGCTCGGCAGTAAGAAGCATTACCGGATTCTCCTCAGGCTAACCAGGCTGCAGCCTATGCGAAGAAGGGATGCCGTGGAAAGGTCGTGGCGACAGCCTGTCTAGACGCCGGCGTCAACGGTACGATCTATTACCGATTCGCCGCCGGCCAGACCGGCAACTCGAGTTCGAACAGCTGCGGCCAGCGCTTGCCGGTCACCAGCAGCCGTCGGCGCTGGGCGTCATAGGCAATTCCGTTGAGCACGTTGTCGCGCGGATCCCAGCCCGGCGATTTGCGCAGGCGCAGGTGCAGGGCGGACAGATCCAGTTCCGCCTCCACCCAGCCGCTGAGCGGGTCGATCACCACGACCCGGTCGGTCTGCCAGACATTGGCCCAGACCCGCCCCTCAATCCATTCCAGCTCATTGAGTCCGCTCACCGGTCCGCGGCCATCCCGGACCAGGACCCGCCTCAGCAGGGAGAAATCCGGCTCGCTGCGCACCTGCAGCTGGGCGCTGCCATCGCTCATGAACCACACCGGCTGTTCGGCGTATTGCCCGGCGCTGAGGCCCCAGCCCTCGCCCTCGTAGCGGAATTCGCCGCTCGGTTCGAGCGCCCGGTTCAGTACAAAGCCGCGTTGTTCGCGCCAGCTCAATACCCGCAGTCCGGACGGATCCGGCGCCAGCCCCTCGCCGAACAGCGACGCCGGCAGCGGCCAGCGGGCGAGGCTCTGTCCGTCCTCCAGCCGCTTGCGGTAAACCGCCGAACGACCGTAGCCGCCGGTGGATTCCCAGAGCCATTCGCCATCCCAGTAGAGCCCCTGGGTGAAGTGATCGGGGTCGTGCGGATATTGCGCGGCGACCCGGTAGGCCAGCGAGACAGTGCTGCGCTCGGCCAGCACCGGCGCGGTCGCCAGGAGGCCGAACAGCAGGCCGAGCGCTCCGCGGGCGAAGTGTGAGAGGTTGTTGACTTTTCTATTCAACTGCGTAAAGTTTGAAAATAGCGAAAAAAGCACCTTTCGCTGTGAAACTAACACGTCCCCAGCGGTCGCAAACCGTCAGTCAATCGAGGATAGAGATATGGCGATCAAGTCCAAAGCTGCGAAGAAGAAGCCGGCCGCCAAGAAGGCCGCCAAGAAAGTCGTGAAGAAGGCGGCCAAGAAGGTTGCGGCCAAGAAGCCGGCGGCCAAGAAGGTGGTCAAGAAGGCCGCCAAGAAGGTTGCCAAAAAGGCCGCCAAGAAGGTGGTGAAGAAGACCGCCAAGAAGCCCGCCGCCAAGAAGGTGGTGAAGAAGGCCGCAGCCAAGCCGGCGGCGAAGAAGGTGGTGAAGAAGGCGGCCAAGAAGCCCGCGGCCAAGAAGGTGTCGGCTCCCGCCGCCGCCCCGGCTGCACCGGCCCCGGCGCCGGTGGTTCCGCCGGTCGGCGGCAGCTGAGAGCAGGTCCGTCCGGCGGCCCGTCCGGGCCGCCGACTCTGGCATGCTGACGATCGGCTCCGGGTTGTTTCCGGAGCCGCGGCATGATTGACCCCCGCGATCCACCCGGCCAGAGCGGCAGCGCATGATTCGAAGCATGACCGGGTACGCCCGGTGCGAGACCCAGTGCGGCGGCGTGCGGCTGAGCTGGGAACTGCGGTCGGTCAACCACCGCTATCTCGATCTGCAGTTCAAGCTGCCGGAGGATTTCCGCGCGGTCGAGTCCGAGTGCCGCCAGCTGGCCACGGCCCGCATCGGGCGCGGCAAGGTCGAGGCCGGTCTGCGGGTCCAGCGCGATCCCAGCGCCGCGGAGCCGCTGGTGCTGCACCCGGCGCGGCTGCAGGAGCTGCAGCAGGCGATCGCCGAGCTGGGTCGCCAGTTCGGCAGCCTGGCGGCGCCCGATCCGGTGCGGCTGCTGGCGTTTCCCGGTGTCCTGCATCAGCCGCCGGCCGATACCAGCGGGCTGCAGCGCGAGGCCCTGGCCCTGTTCGGCCGCGCCCTGGCGGCGTTCAACGACGGCCGCAGCGGCGAGGGCGCCCGCACCGAAGCCGCCCTGCGCGAACGGGCGGCGTCCCTGCAGGCCCTGGTGATCCAGGTGCGCGAGCGCCATCGCCAGCTGCGTGGCGGCTGGCTGGACCGCCAGCGGCAGCGGCTGGCCGAGCTGGCAGTGGAGGTCGATCCGCAGCGGTTGGAGCAGGAGCTGGTGCTGGCCCTGCAAAGAATGGATGTGGACGAGGAACTCTCGCGTCTGGAATCCCATGGCACCGAGCTCGACCAGGCCTTGCGCCGCGACGAGGCGGTGGGGCGGCGGCTGGACTTTCTGATGCAGGAGTTCAACCGCGAGGCCAACACCCTCTCCTCGAAATCGCAGGACGCCGAGATGACCCGCTGCGCGGTCGAGATGAAGGTCCTGATCGAACAGATGCGCGAACAGGTGCAGAACATTGAGTGAGGCCAGCGGCCCCGGCGGCCTGTTCATCCTGTCGGCTCCCTCCGGCGGCGGCAAGACCAGCCTGACCCGCGCCCTGGTGCCGCGGCTGGCGGCCCTCGGCCAGCCGGCCACCATCTCGGTCTCCTACACCACCCGCGCGCCCCGCCCCGGCGAAACCGAGGGCGTGCACTACCACTTCGTCAGCCCGGAGCAGTTCGCCGCGATGGCCGAGGCCGGCGCCTTTCTCGAGCACGCCCAGGTGTTCGGCCGCCGCTACGGCAGCGGCCGGGCGGCCACCGAGGCGCTGCGGGCCAGCGGCCAGGATGTGATCTTCGATATCGACTGGCAGGGTGCCCGCCAGGTCCGCCAGCATCTGCCGGAGGCGGTCAGCATCTTCATCCTGCCTCCTTCGGTTGCCGAACTGGAGCGCCGCCTCGGCGCGCGCGGCCAGGACAGCCCGGAAGTGATCCGGGCGCGCATGGAAGAGGCCCACTCGGAGATCGCCCACTGCGCGGATTACGACTACTGGGTCATCAATGACCAGTTCGAGGCCGCGCTCGAGGCGCTGGTCAGCATCTTCCGCGCCGAGCGCCTGCGCCGCGACCGCCAGCGCCTGCGCTATGCCGGCCTGGTGCAGTCCCTGCTGGATTCCACCTAGGCGGGCCGTTATACTCGCGCCCCCTTTTTGGTAGCCCTTGCCATGGCCCGAGTCACCGTCGAAGACTGCCTGCAGCGCATCCCCAACCAGTTCGAGCTGACGCTGGTGGCCGCCAAGCGGGCCCGCCAGCTGGCGCGCGGGGCCGAGGCCCGGCTGCCCTGGGGCAACCACAAGTCCACCGTGCTGTCGCTGCGCGAGATCGCCGATGGCCATGTTGGCAAGGATGTGCTCTCCGAGCAGGACCTGCCGGCCATCCAGCAGCCCAAGGTCGACCTCGAGCCGCTCGACGCCAGTTTCGACCTCTGAGCCCCACGCTCAGCGAGCCGGCCCCGCGCCGGCTTTTTTGCGCGCCGCGGTGCCTTGCCGCGATCTCGGCGGGCCATCGACAATAGCGTTTCCGTTTGCCAGGTCCTGCCATGCCCGCCCGTCTTGAACTCGCCAACGCCCTCCGCGCCCTGGCCATGGATGCGGTGCAGAAGGCCAACTCGGGTCACCCGGGCATGCCGATGGGCATGGCCGACATCGCCGAGGTGCTGTGGAACGAGGTCCTGAGCCACGACCCGGCGGACCCGCACTGGTTCAACCGCGACCGCTTCGTGCTCTCCAACGGGCACGGTTCGATGCTGCTGTACGCGCTGCTGCATCTGAGCGGCTACGCGCTGAGCCTCGAGGACCTGCGCAACTTCCGCCAGCTGCACAGCAAGACCGCCGGCCATCCGGAGTACGGTCTGGCTCCCGGGGTGGAGACCACCACCGGACCGCTGGGCCAGGGCCTGGCCACGGCGGTGGGCATGGCCATCGCCGAATCGGTGCTGGCGGCCGAGTTCAACCGCGATGGCTACCCGCTGATCGACCACCACACCTATGTGTTCGTCGGCGACGGCTGTCTGATGGAGGGCATCAGCCACGAGGCCGCCTCGCTGGCCGGCACCCTCGGGCTGAACAAGCTGGTGGTGCTCTACGACGACAACAACATCTCCATCGACGGCGAAGTCCACGACTGGTTCGGCGATGACACCCCGGCCCGCTTCGAGGCCTACGGCTGGCAGGTGGTGCGCAATGTCGATGGCCACCAGCCGGCCGAGATCCTGCGCGCCCTGCAGACCGCCCGCGCCAGCCAGGACAAGCCCACCCTGATCTGCTGCAAGACGGTGATCGGCTGGGGCAGCCCCAACAAGCAGGGCAAGGAGGCCGTCCACGGCGCGCCGCTGGGGGACGAGGAGATCCGCCTGACCCGCGAGGCCCTCGGCTGGACCCACCCGCCGTTCGAGATCCCGGCCGAGATCCGCGCCGCCTGGGATGCCCGCGCCCGGGGCGCCGAGCGGCATGCCGCCTGGACGCAGATGCTCGATCGCTACGCTGCCGAGTGGCCGGTGGAAGCGGCCGAGCTGCGCCGCCGGATCAGCGGCCAGCGGCCGGCGGACTGGCAGCAGACGGTCCGCACGCTCTACGCCGAGACCCGCGCGCGCAGCAAGCCCAACGCCACCCGCAAGGATTCCAACGCCAGCCTCGCCCGGCTCGCCGCCCATCTGCCGGAGCTGTTCGGCGGCTCGGCGGATCTCTCGGAATCCAATGGCACGCTGTGGAAGGGCGCCCAGCTGGTCAAGCCCGGCCAGGTGCGCGGCAACTACCTGTCCTGGGGGGTGCGCGAGTTCGGCATGGCCGCCGCCCTCAACGGCATGGTCCTGCACGGTGGCCTGCTGCCCTTCGGCGGCACCTTCCTGGTGTTCAGCGACTACGCCCGCAATGCGGTGCGTCTGTCCGCGCTGATGAAGATCGGCACGATCTATGTCTTCACCCACGATTCGATCGGTCTCGGCGAGGATGGCCCCACCCACCAGCCGGTGGAGCACCTGGCGGCGCTGCGGGTGATGCCGCAGCTGGAGACCTGGCGGCCGGCCGATGGTCTCGAAACCGCGGTCGCCTGGGTGCAGGCGATCGAACGCCGCGATGGCCCGTCAGCGCTGGCGCTGACCCGCCAGAACCTGCCGCAGCAGAGCCATCCCGAGGGACAGGAAGCGCAGATCGCCCGCGGCGGCTATGTGCTGTTCGAGCCGGCCGAGGCCCCGCGTGCGGTGATCCTCGCGACCGGCTCCGAGGTGCATCTGGCGGTCGAGGCGGCCCGCCGCCTGGAGGCCGAGGGCCGTCCGGTGCGGGTGGTCTCGCTGCCCTGCCCGGAACGCTTCCTCAAGCAGGACGCCGCCTACCGCGAGTCGGTGCTGCCGGCGGCGTTGCGCGAGCGGGTGGCGATCGAGGCGGGCGTGAGTCTGTACTGGCGCGCCTTCGTCGGTCTGGATGGCGAGGTGCTGGGCGTCGACAGCTTTGGCGAATCCGCGCCGGCCCCGGCCCTGTTCGAGCATTTCGGCCTGACGGTCGAGCATCTGGTTTCCCGAGTCGCGCGCCGCGTCGCGTGACCCTTCACCCCTGGAGAGTGCAATGGCAGTGAAAGTGGGCATCAATGGTTTCGGACGCATCGGACGCAATGTGCTGCGCGCCGCCGTGCAGAACTTCGGCGACATCGAGATCGTCGGCATCAATGATCTGCTCGAGCCGGACTATCTCGCCTACATGCTGCAGTACGACTCCGTGCACGGCCGCTTCAAGGGCGAGCTGGCGGTGAAGGACGGCGCGCTGGTGGTCAACGGCAAGAAGATCCGCCTGACCCAGGAACGCGATCCGGCCAATCTGAAGTGGAAGGATGTCGGTGCCGATGTGGTGATCGAATCCACCGGCCTGTTCCTCGACAAGGCGAGTGCGGAGAAGCACCTGGCCGCCGGTGCGCGCAAGGTCATCATCTCCGCGCCGAGCAAGGACGACACGCCCATGTTCGTGTTCGGCGTCAATCACGCCACCTACGCCGGCCAGGCCATCATCAGCAACGCCAGCTGCACCACCAACTGCCTGGCGCCCCTGGCCAAGGTGCTGCACGACAAGTGGGGCATCAAGCGCGGCCTGATGACCACCGTGC
This sequence comes from Nevskiaceae bacterium, assembly GCA_036275365.1. Taxonomy (GTDB): domain Bacteria; phylum Pseudomonadota; class Gammaproteobacteria; order Nevskiales; family Nevskiaceae; genus DASUDX01. The sequence continues at coordinate 7,551 of DASUDX010000075.1, forward strand.
ACGCCGCCACCGCCACCCAGAAGACCGTGGATGGCCCCTCCTCCAAGGACTGGCGCGGTGGCCGCGGCATCCTCGAGAACATCATTCCGTCCTCCACCGGCGCCGCCAAGGCCGTCGGCGGGGTGATTCCCTCGCTCAACAAGAAGCTCACCGGCATGAGCTTCCGCGTGCCGACCTCCGACGTCTCGGTGGTGGACCTCACCTGCGAGCTCGAGAAGGACGCCACCTACGAGGAAATCAAGGCCGAGATGAAGGCGCAGAGCGAGGGTGCGCTCAAGGGCATCCTCGGCTATACCGAGGACAAGGTGGTCGCCACCGATTTCCGCGGCGACCCGCGCACCTCCATCTTCGATGCCGAGGCCGGCATCGCGCTCGACAAGACCTTCGTCAAGCTGGTCAGCTGGTACGACAACGAGTGGGGCTACTCCAACAAGTGCCTGGAAATGGTGCGGGTGGTCGCGCGCTGAGCGGCGCGCGTCGCGTCTGACCCGCCCGCGGGGCCTGCCGGTCTACCGGTCGGCCCGCGGGTGCCGCTGGTCTTCCGGCAGCACCGCGCGCGCCGGCGCCGGGCTGCAATCGCCGCATGGCAAGAGCGGCGATCCTCGGGTGGGGGCTGTGTGGGCTGCTGGTGGCGGCGTCGGCGGCTGCCACCGGGCGCTCCACGGGGGCAGAACGACTGACGGTCGGCCTGCGTCTGGTCGAACCCTGCACCGTAACCCGCACGGACCGCGCCGCGCCGCACATCCACTGCGCAGGCGCGAGCCCAAGCCGTGTGGAGTGGCCGGAGCCGATGCGGGGTCCTTCCCCGGTGCCGGCCCTGCCAGCAGGGTCCAGGATTCTCCTGATCGAGTTCTGAGCAGATTTTCCCCTATCGTCCGTCGCGGTTGACGGACAAACTTTGCCCAGTGGTTCCTACAGGCATTGTTAAATAGGGAGATTGACCGTGACCGTGACCCGTTTCGCCGCGCTGCTTGGCGCTGGCGCCGCTTTGGTGCTGCCCTCTGTCCTGACCGCCGGCACGCCGCCGCTGGCCAGCCCGCAGACGACGACCTTCGAGGCCCGTCTGACCATCACCAAGGAATGCGAGGTGGGCACGGTCGGCAATATCGACTTCACCCCGGCGGATGGCGTCGGCTTCCTGACCAGCGAGCTGACCGCCACCACCACCATCGCCGTCGGCTGCACCAAGGGCACCGAGGCGGCCGTCAAGCTCGACGATGGTGCCAATTTCTCCGGCACCCGCCGCATGCGTAACGGCACCGACTTCATCGCCTACGAGCTGTTCTCCGATGCGGGATACACCACGCCCTGGGACAGCACCGACTTCCCGACCGTGACCGGCACCGGTGGGGTGACCGGCACTGCCACCTCGGGCACCGCGGATCGTGACCAGATGCTGACCGTCTATGGTCGCGTGCCCAGTCAGGACACCGGCGCCCCCGGCGACTACGTCGACACGGTGACGGTGTCGGTCGAGTTCTGAAGGCCGTGCCGCCCCGCCTGGCCGGCGCGGCGGCCCTGCTTCTGGCCGGACTCTGGGCGGGCTCCGCCGCCGCCACCGTTCTGCAGCTGGTGCCGATCCCGGTGGAGCTCGCGGCGGGCGACTCCAGTGCCGTGCTGACCATCGGCAACCGCGGCTCCGAGCCGGTGCAGCTGCAGATCCGCAGCTTCGTCTGGACCCAGGAGGACGGCGAGGACCGGCTGGTGCCGACCCGCGAGCTGGTGGTCAGTCCGCCGATCGCCGAGATCGGACCCGGGCAGAGCCTGAGCGCCCGGCTGGTGCGCACCCAGCCGCTGCCGGTCAGGGCCGAGCAGAGCTACCGCGTATGGATTGACGAACTGCCGCGTGCCGCCGACGAGGGCGGCGCTCAGCGTGCCCTGAGGATGCTGATGCGATATTCGGTGCCGGTATTTGTCGGCACCCCGCGCAGCGCCGGGCCAGCGCCACTGGAGTGGCGGCTGCAGGCCGGAGCGGCCTCGCGGCTGTGGGCCGAGAACCGCGGTGGCCGGCGCGAGCGCGTCTCGGCGCTGAGCCTTGCGCCGCTGGCGGGGCCGGCGGCCGCGCAGACGGTGGCCGAGGGCCTCGCCGGCTATGTGCTGGCGGGCCAGCAGCGGGCCTGGACGCTGGCCGCGCCGGTCGAGGCCGGCAGCCGCTATCGTCTGCGCTTCCGTACCGAGGCCGGCGAGCAGGAGGCCGAGCTTGCAGCGGTGCCGGCGCCCTGATCGGGCCCGCCCGGGGCCTGTGCTGATCGGCCTGGCCACCCTGATGCTGAGCGAGGCGGCCCTGTCCGCCTCGCTGCGCTGGCGCAGCACGGCTCCCGAGCTGCAGCCGGCGCTGCCGCCCAGCGGGCTGCGGTTGAGCCCGCGCCTGGCGCCGTCCAGCAGCCCCTCGCCCGCGGCGCGCGGCCTCGATCAGGACCTCTATCTCCAGGTGTTCGTCAACGGCCAGGACAGCGGTCTGATCTCGCCGTTCCAGCTGCGCGGTGGCGCGCTGTGGGGCGATCCGGACGAGTTGCGACGGCTCGGTCTGGTCCTGCCGGAGACCCTGGGTTCGCAGAGCCTGCCGCTATCGGCCATCAACGGCCTGACCGTGGAGCTGGACATGCTGCGCCAGCAGCTGCGTCTGGGCTGGCCCGCCGAGCGTCTGGCCGGCACCCGCTTCGATGCGGCGCGCGCCACCGAGCTGCAGCCGCAGGTCACCCCGGGGGTGGTGCTCAACTACGATCTCTACGCCCAGCAGCGCGAGTCATCGGCCGACGCCGGGACCCTGCGCAGTGGCTCCGGCCTGTTCGAGCTGCGCGGGTTCGGCCAGCGCGGCCAGTGGCTGCAGAGCGGTCTCTGGCGCAGCCGCGCCGAGGAGGCAGGCGGTGACGGCTGGTTGCGCCTGCAGTCCACCTGGTTCCATACCGATGCCGAGCGGCTGGAAAGCTGGCAGGTCGGCGATCTGATTTCCGGGGCCAGCCTGTCGTGGACGCAGCCGGTCCGCCTGGGCGGCGTGCAGTGGCAGCGCAATTTCCGCCTGCAGCCCCAGCTGATCACCTTTCCCCTGCCGACGGTGGAGGGCACGGTGGCGGTGCCCTCGACCGTGGATGTGCTGGTCAACCAGGTCCGACAGTTCTCCCAGCCGGTGCAGCCCGGCCCGTTTCTGGTGGAGAACCTGCCGGTGATCACCGGCCAGGGCGAGATCCAGGTGGTGGTGCGCGATGCCCTCGGCCGCGAGCAGGTCAGCCTGCTGCCGTTCTATGCGAGTTCGCGCCTGTTGCGGCCCGGGCTGCGCGACTTCTCCCTGGAAACCGGCTGGCTGCGCCGCAGCTTTGGCCAGCGCTCGGCCGACTATGGCGAGCGGCCGGTGGCGCTGGCCAGCCTGCGCCAGGGCTGGGCCGACAGCCTGACCCTGGAAGCCCATGCCGAGCTCGGCCCCGAGCTGGTCAACGGCGGGCTCGGGGGCGTCCTGCGCCTCGGCGGCTGGGGGCTGGGATCGCTGGCCCTCGCCTACGGGCGGGACGACCGCGGCGAGGGACTGCAGACCCATTACGGCTACCAGTGGACCGCGCGCCGCTTCGGCCTGTCGGCCAGCGGCAGCCAGGCCGGACGCGGCTACCGCAATCTGGCGAGTCTGGAGGGCCTGAGCCTGCCGCCGCGACAGCTGCACCAGCTGGTCGCCTCCTTCGGCCTGGGGCGGGTGGGTCTGAGCCTGGGCTGGATCGATCTGCGGGCCGCCGAGGGACTGCGCACCCATCTCGCCACGCTCTCCGCCTCGGCCACCCTGGGTGCCGGCTGGTCGGCCTTCGCCAGTCTGATCACCGGCCTGGAGCGGGCCGATCGGGATGCCCTCGCGCTGGGGGTGCGCCACTATTTCGGGCGGCAGCGCTCGCTCTCCGCCACCCGCCAGCACCGCGAGGGCGGCGCCGATCTGACCCTGGTGCAGGCGGTGCAGGCGCTGCCCGCACAGGGTGTGGGGGCCGGCTGGCAGCTGCAGGCCGCCGAGTCCGGGCGCGTCCAGGCGGCAGCGGCCTACCGCTTTCCGGCCCTCACCGCCGGCCTCGGCCGCTTCGAGGATCGCGGACCCGACACCAGCTATGCCGAGCTCGGCGGGGCCCTGGCCTGGCTCGCCTGTGCCTGCGCCCCGCGCGCCGCCAACCGGATCGACGACAGCTTCATCCTGGTGGATACCGGCCTGCCCGGCGTACCGGTGCTGCACGAGAACCGGGCCGTGGGCATCAGCGACGACGACGGCCTGCTGCTGGTGCCGGGCGCGCTGTCGCTGGTCCGCAACCAGATCGCCATCGATCCCCGTGGCCTGGCCCTGGATGTGACCGTGCCCAAGGTTCGCGAGACGGTGGTGCCGCGCGAGCGCAGCGGCGTCTATCTCGACCTCGGCATCCGCCAGCAGCCGGCGGCCCTGCTGGAGCTGCAGCAGCCGGACGGCACACCGGTACCGCTGGGCGCCCGCCTGACCCTCAACGCGGAGCCGATCGACGCGGTGGTGGGATACGACGGACTGGCCTATGTCCATCCCCGCGAGGGTCACAACCAGCTGCAGGTGCGCTGGGAGGGCGGGGCCTGTGAGGTGCCGTTCACCCATGTGTCACGCCCGGGCGAGCTGGTTCAGCACGGTCCGCTGCGCTGCGAGGTGCAGGCCCCATGAACAGGCCGCGCCTGCTCCTGCTTCTGCTGCTGGTTGCCACCCCGCTGCGCGCCGATCTGCTGTGCACGGTCGGCGGCGTGTCGGATCTCGACTTCGGTGCGGTCTCGCCGCTGGAGACCCTGCCCACCGATGTCAGCGCCAGCCTGACCCTGACCTGCCAGGCCGAGCGCCGGGACATCCAGGGCCCCACCGGCAACACCCGCGATGTCACCCTGTGCCTGAGCTATGACAACGGCAGCGCCGGCGCCAGCCCCGGCGGCAACCGCCAGCTGCTCGCCGGCACCGAGGCCGCGATCTACGACCTCTACACCGACACGGCCTATGGACCTGAGCACTGGGGCAGCCGCACCGGTGTGCCCACCGGGGTGGTGCGCCAAGCCGGGCTGAGCCTGGTCAAGCCGCCGCCGCAGGTCGACAACACCGATCCGGTCAGCGTCATCGTGCCGGTGTTTGCCCGCCTGTTCCCCAACCAGAACACCCTCTCGCCCGCGCTCTACAGCAGCGTGCTCGGGCTCACCGTCGAGGCCTTCTGGGGCAGCGGCCCCCGCGCCAAGACCGACTGCCTGCCCGGTGATGTCCCCGAGCAGACGCTGCTCGAATCCCAGCCGGTGCGGGTCGACTACCAGAAGGAATGCCGGGTGGCGAGCGTCGGCGCGCTCGACTTCGGCAGCAGTGGCCTGCTCACCCAGGCCCTGGACGCCAGCACCAGCGTCAGTGTCGCCTGCACGGTCAGCACCCCCTTCAGCATCGGCCTCGGACCCGGCAGCGGCGCCAGCGTCACCGACCGCCGTCTGACCCGCCAGGGCAGCCCGGCGGCCCAGGTCTCCTACGGCCTGTACCGCGATGCCGCGCGCAGCCAGAACTGGGGCAATGACACCCTCGGCGGCAGCGACACCGTCAACGGCACCGGCAGCGGCAGTGCGATGACCTTCCCGATCCACGGCCGGGTGCCCTCGCAGGACACCCCGGAGCCCGGGGAGTATCGCGACCTCGTCACCCTCACCGTGGTGTTCTGAGCCGGCCGCGCCGGACACTCCCGGCGCGAGCGTTTATCCTTTCGCGCTGGGCGCCTCGTCGCAGCAGCCGGGGTGTCCCCCGAGCGCGCGGCTCCGATCGCGGGCGCTGGCCCGGGCCACCCCGGTATCGTTGCTGCCTCATGCCTCGGGCTGCCGCCCGCGCCGGTGCGTACGAAAGTGCCGCTGGCGCTTTCGTACGCTCACCCACCGACGACCCTCACGCCTCTCCACGGAACCCCGATGACCGTTCTTCGCCTCAGCGATCTCGACCTGGCCGGCAAGCGCCTGCTGATCCGCCAGGATCTGAATGTGCCGATCAGCAACGGCCGCATCACTTCCGATGCCCGGCTGCGCGCCAGCCTGCCGACCCTGCGGCTGGCGCTGGAGCGCGGCGCCTCGGTGTTGGTGGTGAGCCATCTGGGCCGGCCCAAGGCCGGCAAGTTCGATCCGGAGCATTCGCTCACCCCGGTGGCCGGCTGGCTCTCCGAGCACCTCGGCCGCACGGTGCCGCTGGTCAGCAACTGGATCGAGGGCGTGGCGCTGGAACCGGGCCAGATCGCGCTGGGCGAGAACACCCGTTTCCTCAAGGGCGAGAAGGAGGATGACGAGGCGCTGGCGCGCAAGATGGCGGCGCTCTGCGACATCTATGTGATGGACGCCTTCGGCACCGCCCATCGCGCCGAATGCTCGACCCATGGCGCCGGCAAGTTCGCGCCCATCGCCTGCGCCGGTCCGCTGCTGGCCGCCGAGCTCGATGCTCTGGGCCGCGCCCTGGCCACGCCGCGGCGGCCGCTGGCGGTGATCGTCGGCGGCGGCATCGCCAACACCTTCCTCGCCGCCACCGGCAAGCCGGTGGGCAAGAGTCTGTACGAGAAGGACATGCTCGACACCGCCCGCGAGATCCTCGCGCAGATCCGCGCCCGCGGCGGCGACATCCCGCTGCCGGTGGATGTGGTGGTGGCGCCCGAGTTCTCCGCCGAGGCCCACGCCGAGACCCGCCGGGTGGAGGATGTGGAGGCCGACGAGATGATTCTCGACATCGGCCCGAAGACCGCGGCGATGCTCGCCGAACAGCTCAGGAGCTGCGGCACCATCGTCTGGAACGGACCGGTGGGCGTGTTCGAATTCGACAGCTTCGCCGCCGGCACCCAGGTGCTGGCCGAGGCGATCGCGGCCTCCTCGGCCTTCTCGCTGGCGGGCGGCGGTGACACCCTGGCGGCGATGGACAAGTTCAAGGTCTACGACCGCCTGAGCTATGTCTCCACCGGCGGCGGCGCCTTCCTCGAGTTCCTCGAAGGCAAGAAGCTGCCGGCGGTCGCCATGCTGGAGGCCCGCGCAAGCGGCTGAACCATGCCCCTGGCGGAGAGCCCCCCGCCGCTGCGACCGGTTCTGCGGCTGTTCCGCGCCCCGCGGCCCGGGGCGGCGGTCCGCGAGCGGCTGATGGACTGCGCCCAGCCCTGGTTCGAGATCGACGGCGCGCGCTACCGCGCCGCCGAGCCCCGGGCCCGCAGCAAGGCGCGGCAGCGCCTCGAGCGCGAGGCGCTGGAGACCCTCGCCGCCAGCGGGCTGCAGCCGCTGGTGGCCGGCGACGCCGATCTCTGGGCCCCGCGCGACAGCCAGGGCTGGTTTGACTGGATGCTGCGGCAACAGGACCGATTGCAGATGCAAGGCTGGCAGATCGAACTCGACGCGGACTTCGGCTTCCGCCTGCATGAGCCGGCGCCCGGCTGGACCGCGCGCCTGGAGCCCGGCGAGGACCCGGACTGGTTCAACCTGGCGCTGGATATCGAGGTGGACGGACAGACCCAGCCGCTGCTGCCGCTGCTGCGCGCCTTTCTGAAGCGCGAGGGCGGCTGGACCGCACAGCGGCTGGCCGCACTGCGCGATGACGAGCCGCTGGTGCTGCGCGATCTCGCCGACGAGCGCTGGATCAAGCTCCCGGCCGGCCGGCTCAAGCCGATCCTGGCGACACTGGGCGAACTCTACGAGGCGCGGCCACGCCTGCAGCACGGCGCCCTGCGCCTGCCGCGTGCGGCCGCCGGCGCGGTGCTGGATCTGGCCGGCGAGGCCGGGCTGTCCCTGCAGGGCGAGGCGCCGCTGCGGGCTTGGGCGCAGCCGCTGGCCGATCCGGCCAGCCTGCCCGCGGTGGCGCCGCCCACCAGCCTGCGCGCCAGCCTGCGGCCCTATCAGCAGCAGGGACTGAACTGGCTGCAGTTCCTGCGCGCGCAGCAGCTGGGCGGCGTGCTGGCCGATGACATGGGTCTGGGCAAGACCCTGCAGACGCTGGCCCACCTGCTGGTGGAGCAGGCCGCCGGGCGGCTCGACCGGCCAGCGCTGGTGATCGCCCCCACCAGCCTGATGTTCAACTGGCGCGCCGAGGCGCGGCGCTTCGCCCCCTCGCTGCGGGTGCAGGTGCTGCAGGGCCCGGGACGACGGCTCTACTTCGACCGTCTGCACCAGTACGACCTGCTGCTCAGCACCTATGCCCTGCTGCCGCGCGATGCCGAGGCCCTGTCCGCCCAGACCTACAGCCATCTGATCCTCGACGAGGCGCAGGCGATCAAGAATCCGCGCGCCCAGGCGGCGCAGGCCCTGGCCCGTCTGCGGGCCCGCCA
>DASUDX010000076.1:0-27054 GCA_036275365.1 Nevskiaceae bacterium
GAGCCGCGGCGGATTGCCAGCAGCCTGCAGCTGGGCGACCCCAACCGGCTCGCCGCCCGCCTCGGCTGCCCGGTGGTGGCGGACTTCCGCCGCGCCGACATCGCCCGCGGCGGTCAGGGCGCGCCCCTGGTCTGCGCGCTGCACCAGGCCCTGTTTGCCAAGGCGGGCGAGCCGCGGGCGGTGCTCAATCTGGGCGGCATCGCCAACCTCACCCTGCTGCCGGATGCCGATCCGGCGCGGGTGCGCGGCTTTGATACTGGACCGGCCAATGGCTTGATGGACGAGTGGTGTCAGCGCACCCGCGGTCAGCCCTTCGACCGGGACGGCGCCTGGGCGGCGCAGGGGCGGGTCCTGCCGGAGCTGCTCGCGGCCTGGCTCGCCGAGCCCTATTTCACCGCCCCGGCGCCGAAGAGCACCGGCCGCGGCCAGTTCAACCTCGCCTGGGCCGGTGCCCGCGCCGGCGATCTCGAGCGCTTTCCCGCCGCCGATGTACAGCGCAGCCTGCTCGAGCTGACCGTGCAGAGCGTGCTGGACGCGCTGCGGCGCGAACAGCCGGATACCCGGCGGCTGCTGGTCTGCGGGGGGGGCGCCCGCAATGTGCGGCTGATGGCGCGGCTGGCCGAGGCCTTCGCCGGTCCGGTGGAGACCACCGGCGCCCACGGTCTGGATCCGGCCTGGGTCGAGGCCACGGCGTTCGCCTGGCTGGCCCTGGCGCGCCTCGACGGCCGCAGCGGTGCGCTGACCGGGGTGACCGGGGCGCGGGCCGCGGCGGTGCTGGGCGGGCTTTACGCCGGCTGAGGGGTCAGACCGCGGATTCGCCGGACTCGCCGGTGCGGATGCGCACGGTCTGGCCGAGGTCGTAGGTGAAGATCTTGCCGTCGCCGATCTGGCCGGTCTTGGCGCTCTTCTGGATCGCCTCGATGGCGCGGTCGACCATGTCCGGGGTCAGCGCCACCTCGATCTTGATCTTGGGCAGCAGGTCCACCGTGTACTCGGCGCCGCGGTAGAGCTCGGTATGGCCCTTCTGGCGGCCGAAACCCCGCACCTCGGTCACCGTCATCCCCTGCACGCCGATGTCCGCCAGCGCCTCGCGCACGGCGTCCAGCTTGAACGGCTTGATGATGGCGATGAGCATTTTCACGGCGCGGATCCGGTCGGTCTCGGGAGGCGGCAGTCTAGCGGATGGCGGCTGGGCTATCGTGCCGGCTCCCCTCCCGGAGCGAGCGGCCGTCGATGAAAGCCCCTGTCAACCGTCCCACCCTGCTGGATGCCCTCGGCATCGAGATCGTCGAGTTCTCCAAGACCCGGGTGGTCGCCACCATGCCGGTGGATGGCCGCACCCATCAGCCGATCGGCCTGCTCCACGGCGGCGCCTCGGTGGCCCTGGCCGAGACCGTGGCCAGCATGGGGGCCTGGCTGCATGTGGACCCGGCCAAGGAGACCACGGTGGGTCTGGAGATCAACGCCAACCACCTGCGCGGCAAGCGCGACGGCGTGGTCACCGCCACCGGCGTGCCCCTGCATAGCGGCCGGCGCACCCATGTGTGGTCGGTGGAGATCCGCGACGAGCAGCAGCGGCTGGTCTGCATCTCGCGGTGCACCCTGGCGGTGGTGCCGCTGAGCGGCGAAGGCTAGCCGAGCCGGGTCCGGCGGCCGTGCAAAAAAAGAGGGCCGGCTTGCGCCGGCCCATCAACAACACCCCTGGGAGGAGACCCCAGCCGGGCGCGGGAGACCCCGCGCCCGGGGTACATCAACTGTTGTAGGCCTTCTCGCCGTGCTCGGCGAGATCCAGGCCTTCGCTCTCGGCTTCCTCGCTGACACGCAGGCCGATGGTGAACTTGATCGCCAGCAGGGCCACCGTCGAGACCACCGCCGACCACACGATGGCGATCAGCACGGCCTTGACCTGGATCATGATCTGGGCGCTGTCGTAGCCGAAGGTCGGGCCGACCCAGCCATCGGTGACATAGCCCGCGCCGCCCTTGGCCGGATCGACGAACACCCCGGTCAGGATGGCGCCGACGATGCCGCCGACGGCGTGGACGCCGAAGGCATCCAGCGCGTCGTCATAGCCCAGCGCCTTCTTGATGTAGGTGACGGCGACGAAGCAGACCAGACCGCCGGCCAGGCCGATGATCAGCGCGCCCTTGATGCCGACGAAGCCGCAGGCCGGGGTAATCGCCACCAGACCGGCGATGCAGCCGGACACCGCGCCCAGCAGCGAGGGCTTGCCCTTGAGGATCCACTCGGCGAACAGCCAGGCCAGCGCCGCCATCGCGGTGGCGATGATGGTGTTGGCCAGGGCCAGCACCGCGTAGCCGTTGGCCTCGAGATTGGAGCCGGCGTTGAAGCCGAACCAGCCCACCCACAGCATGCAGGCGCCGATCAGGGTCATGGTCAGGCTGTGCGGGGCCATCGAGGTCTTGCCGTAGCCCGCGCGCTTGCCGACGATGATCGCCGCCACCAGACCGGCGATACCGGCATTGATGTGCACAACGGTGCCGCCGGCGAAGTCCAGCGCACCCAGCTGCCACAGGTAGCCCGCGGTGGCATTGAGGTCGGCCACCACCTCCGGCGAGGTGTAGGCATCCGGGCCCGGCCACCACCAGACCATGTGCGCCATCGGCAGGTAGCTGAAGGTGAACCAGATGACGGTGAACAGCAGCACCGAGACGAACTTCATGCGCTCGGCATAGCCACCGGCGATCAGCGCACAGGTGATGGCGGCGAAGGTCAGCTGGAACATGGCGAACATCAGCTCGGGAATCAGCACGCCCTTGCTGAAGGTGGCGGTGGCCACGAAGAACCCGTTGGCGTCGTAGACCACCCCTTCCAGGAACATCTTGGAGAGGCCGCCAAAGAACGGCGAGCCGTTGCTGAACGCCACCGAGTAGCCATAGACCACCCACAGCACCGCGATCACGCAGAAGATCACGAAGGTCTGGGAGAGCGTCGAGAGCATGTTCTTGGAGCGGGTCATGCCGCCGTAGAACAGCGCCAGGCCCGGCAGCGACATGAAGATCACCAGCACCGTGGCGACCATCATCCAGGTGACATTGCCTTCGTTGAAGGTCGGCGCCACCGGCGCTGCCGGCTCGGCCGCCGCCTCGGCGGGGGCTTCGGTCACGGCCGCTTCGACGGCCGCGGCCGCCTCGCTGACCGCCTCGGTGACGGCCTCGGCCGCCGCTTCGGCCTGCGGGGTGACATCGACCTGGGCCGCTTCGGCGGTCGCCGCCGCGGCATCGGCCCCGGTCTGCGCCCAGACCGGGGCGGTGAGCACGCTGCTGGCAGCCAGCAGCAGCGCAAGGGAGAGTTTGCGAATCATCAATAAGCTCCTGGTCGTCCTGTTCTCAGAGTGCTTCTTTGCCGGTCTCGCCGGTGCGGATGCGGATGGCCTGCTCGAGCGTGTAGACGAAGATCTTTCCGTCGCCGATCTTCCCGGTGTGAGCGGCCTTGCTGATGGCGTCGATGGCGGCATCCAGCTTGTCGTCGCCGATGGCCACCTCGATCTTCACCTTGGGCAGGAAATCCACCACGTACTCCGCGCCGCGATACAGCTCGGTATGGCCCTTCTGGCGCCCGAATCCCTTCACTTCCGTCACCGTGATGCCGGCCACGCCGATTTCCGAGAGCGCTTCGCGCACCTCGTCCAGCTTGAACGGCTTGATGATGGCTGCAATCAATTTCATGAATAACTCCTTGATCTGGCTGCGATGTCTTGCTCGCGCGCCGGCAGGCCACAGCCCCAAAAGCCCACGGCAGGGGGAGCAAAGCAGCAACCGTGCCATCGGTCAGCGGCGCTGTGGCGGGATAAGGGTGGGTGCCCCCGCGTGGCCGGGCCGCGACCGCGCGCCGGGTGGTGGCCGGGAGGCGGGCGGTGGCGCACCAAACTGGTGCGTCACCGCTGCAGGCGCCGGGAGCCCGGGCGGAGATGCCGCGGCGGCGCTGCTGGCGCCGGATCGCAGGCAAAAAAATCGCCCGGTCGGAGGACCAGGCGGAGGAGGAGGAAAAACCATGTTGCTTCGTCTTGCCGGGGTGGCAATCCTCAGCGTCGCTAGTATTCAAATCGAACGGTCGGTCAACCGTCCGCGAGCCCCCCGCCACCCTGTAGGAAAACGCTGAACATGATCGCGCTGCTGCAACGGGTGGCGGAGGCCCGGGTCGCCGTCGCCGGCGAGACCCTCGGCGCCATCGGGCCGGGCCTGCTGGTGCTGATCGGCGTGCGCCCCGAGGACCAGACGGCGAGTGCCGAGCGCCTGCTCGAGCGCCTGCTCGGTTACCGGGTGTTCGCCGATGCCCAGGGCCGGATGAACCGCAGCCTGCGCGACATCGGCGGCGGCCTGCTGCTGGTGCCGCAGTTCACCCTCGCCGCCGACACCCGCCGGGGCAGCCGCCCCGGTTTTTCCGGTGCCGCGGCGCCGGCGCTGGCGCAGCGGCTGTTCGAGCATCTGGTGCAGCGCGCCCAGGCCAGCCATGCCCCGGTTGCCAGCGGGCGCTTCGGCGCCGACATGCAGGTGAGCCTGACCAACGACGGCCCGGTCACCTTCTGGCTGGAAAGCTGAGCGCCGCCGGTCGCCCGGCCCGGCTCAGGGCTTGATGAACTTCAGCGTCATGCGGTCGGACTCGCCGATCGCCAGATACTTCTCGCGATCGGTCTCGCCCAGCCGCAGCACCGGCGGCAGCGTCCACACACCCTGCGGGTGATCGGTGCTGTCCGCCGGATTGGCATTGATCTCCGACCAGCCGGCATAGACGAAGCCGGCTTCGGTGGCGAGCTTGATCACCAGGTCCTGGGTGACATAGCCGCTCTTCTTCATCTGCTCCAGATCGGTGCCCGGGCGGGCGCGGTGTTCCACCACGCCGAGCAGGCCCCCCTTCTTCAGGCTGCGGTAGAAGCTGGCGAACATCTCGCGCTCGTGTCCCGAGGCCAGCCAGTTGTGGACATTGCGGAAGGTCAGCACCCGGTCGGCGGTGCCCGCCGGCACCGGCTGCCAGCTCTGCGGGGCGCCGAGCTCGGCCACCACCACGCGGTCGTAGCGCGCCGGGTCGGCGGCGAGCTTGGCGTCGAACTCGGCCAGCAGCCTCTGCCGGTAGGCCGAGCCGGCCGGATCGCGGACGAAGCCCGCCGCCACATAGCGGCCCTGGGCGCGCAGATAGGGCGCCAGAATCTCGGTGTACCAGCCAGCCCCCGGCCAGACTTCGACCACCGTGTGCTCCGGACGCACCTCGAAGAACTCGAGCGTCTCGCGCGGGTGCCGGTAGCGGTCGCGGGCGACGAAGGCCGGCGTGCGCCGGGCATCGGCGATGGCGGCCTCCAGCGTCGGCGGGAGTTCCGGGCGCCCGGCGCAGGCGCCGAGCAGGACCAGCAGGCTGAGCAGAGCGGTACGAAGCATGGGGGCGTCCTTGCAGGGGGAAAGGAAAGCGTCAGTGGTGGTGGCCGCCGGGGCCGTGCACATGGCCGTGAGCCAGCTCTTCCTCGCTGGCCGCGCGCACCTCGGTGATCTCCACCGCGAAGTTCAGATGCTCACCGGCCAGCGGGTGATTGCCATCCACCGTGATCATGTCGCCGGCCACGCGGGTGACCACGATGCGCATCGGGCCCTGGTCGCCCTGGGCGGTGAAGCTCATCCCCACCTCGACCTGGCTGACGCCCTGGAAGGCCCGGCGCGGCACCGTCTGCACCATCCGCTCGTCGCGCTCGCCATAGCCCTCGGCCGGGCTGACCCGCACATCCAGGCGATCGCCCACCTGCTTGCCGAGCAGCGCCTTCTCCAGACCCGGGATGATGTTGCCGGCCCCCTGCAGATAGGCCAGCGGCTCGCGGCCCTCGGAGGAATCGAGCACCTCGCCGCGGTCATTGGTCAGGGTGTAATGCATGGCAACCACGCAGTTGTCGGCGATCAGCATGTGCAGGGTCCGCGGCAAAGAGAAAGGAGCCGTATGGTAGCCCCGGGGCCTGCAACCGTTTTGCGGCGGCCCGCATCCAAGCAGCATCCGCCGGACCGGGGAGCTGGCGAGAACGGCGAGGGCTTGGCCAAAAGCGCCACGCCGGCCGCTCGCCCGGTTTCGGGGTCAGGGGACAATCGCAACCATTTCAAGGTTTTGCAGAAGAGCGCCGGCTGGCACGGGCCTTGTACTGCAAACCGCCAAGGGATCACGGGACAGCCGCTATGAAACAGCGTCACTTGGGGGGGGCTCTGGCCCTATCGCTTTTGCTGGTCGCCTGCGGACCGCGTCCGGGCCAGGGCGAGGAGGACAAGAAGGAAGAGGCGGTGATTCCAGTGGAGGTGGGCGCGGTCAGCCGCGGCCCGATCCAGGCCGCCTACCGCGGCACCGCCACGCTGGAAGCGCGCGAGGAGGCGACGGTGCTCGCCAAGCAGGCCGGGGTGATCGAGCGCCTGCTGGTCGAGGAGGGCGATCGTGTCAGCGCCGGCCAGGTGCTGGCCCGCCTGGAGACCGAGAAGCTGCGCTACGAGGTGGCGCGCACCGGCGCGCTGCTGGCCAAGCTGCGCCAGAACTTCGAGCGCAATGCCTCGGTGTACCAGCGCAACCTGGTCTCGCGCGAGGCCTATGAGAGCAGCAAGGCCGAGCTCGATGCCCAGCAGGCGGCGCACGACGCGGCCCGGCTGGCGCTGTCGGAATCCGAGATCAAGGCGCCCTTCGACGGCGTGGTCACCGCCCGCTTCGTCAAGCTGGGCAATCTGGTGCAGGCGAATGCGCCGACCTTCCGCATCACCCAGCTGGATCAGCTGGAGGCGGCGATCCATGTGCCGGAGCGCGACATCCACAAGCTGGCCCCGGCGCACCCGGTGCGGCTGGCGGTGGACGCCTGGCCGGGCGAGCTGTTCCAGGGCCGCATCGACCGCATCAACCCGGTGGTGGACGCCGCCAGCGGCACGGTCAAGGTGACGGTGGCGATGGATCCCGGCCAGGCCAAGCTGCGGCCGGGCATGTTCGCCCGCGCCGAGATCGTCTACGACACCCGCGATGCCGCCCTGCTGCTGCCCAAGGACGCCGTGCTCAGCGAGGACAGCCAGCAGAGCGTGTTCGTGGTGGAAGGCGAGCGGGCGCGGCGGGTGAGCCTGCGCACCGGCTATTCCGACGCCGATCACTACGAGGTGCTCGAGGGTCTGGAAGCCGGGGCCCAGGTGGTGGTCACCGGCCAGGCCAATCTCAAGGATCAGGCCAAGGTGGTGGTGGTCAATGCCGCACCGGCCAGCGGCAGCGCGCCGGCGGCCGCCGCCGCAGCCGGCGGCGGCTGAGCGCCATGATCCGTTTCGCCACCCGGCGGCCGGTGGCCGTCAGCATGCTGATCGCGGCGTTGCTGCTGTTCGGCTTCGTCTCGCTGTCGCGGCTGTCGGTCACCCTGCTGCCGGAT
Source organism: Nevskiaceae bacterium (assembly GCA_036275365.1). Taxonomy (GTDB): domain Bacteria; phylum Pseudomonadota; class Gammaproteobacteria; order Nevskiales; family Nevskiaceae; genus DASUDX01. Next base: position 7,379 of record DASUDX010000076.1, read on the forward strand.
CTGAACTACCCCACGCTCACCATCCGCACCGAGCTGCCGGGCGCGGCGCCCACCGAGATCGAGACCCTGCTCTCCAAGCCGGTGGAGGAGGCGCTGGGGGTGATCAAGGGCGTGCGCCGGGTGCGCTCGGTCTCGCGCCCCGGGCAGAGCGATGTGACCCTGGAGTTCAACTGGGGCACGGCGATGGATTACGCCGTGCTCGATGTGCGCGAGAAGCTCGACACCCTGAGCCTGCCCGAGGAAGCGGTGCGGCCGGTGGTGCTGCGGTTTGATCCCAGCGAGGATCCGATCATCCGGCTGGGCCTCACCTTCAAGGCCGAGGGGGCCCCGCGCGAAACCGAGGCGGCGCTCAAGCAGCTGCGGCGGGTCGCCGAGGACCTGATCCAGAAGCCGCTGGAGGCGGTGGACGGCGTGGCCGCGGTGAAGATCAGCGGCGGTCTGGAGGAGGAGGTGCAGGTCAGCGTGGACCTGCGCAAGCTCGCCGCGCTCAACCTCAGCCTGCAGGAAGTCGCCAGCCGCCTGCAGGCGGAGAACGCCAACATCTCGGGGGGGCGGGTGGATCAGGGCAGCGCCAGCTATCTGGTGCGCACGCTCAACCAGTTCACCTCGCTGGCCGAGATCGGCGAGACCATCCTCGACACCCGTCCCAATCCCGCCGACCCCAGCCAGCCGCCGACGGCGATCTACCTGCGCGACATCGCCGAGGTGCGCGATGGCTACCGCGAGCGCGAGGCGATCATCCGCATCGACGGGCAGGAGGCGGTGGAGATCGCCCTCTACAAGGAGGGCGATGGCAACACCGTCACCATCGCCCGCGAGGCCTTCCGTGGCATCGAGCGGCTGCAGCCCTTCCTGCCGCCGGAAGTGACTCTGCGCACCCTCTACGACCAGTCGATCTTCATCCAGCAGGCGATCGACAGCGTGGCGGAATCGGCGCTCTATGGCGGCGTGCTGGCGGTGCTGGTGCTCTATCTGTTCCTGCGCAGCGCCTGGGCCACGGCGGTGGTCTCGGTGACCATTCCGGTGACGGTGATCGCCGGCTTCAACTTCATGTACGGCGCCGGCATCTCGCTCAACATCATGTCGCTGGGCGGCATCGCGCTGGCCGTCGGCATGCTGGTGGACAACGCCATCGTCATCCTCGAGAACATCGCCCGCAAGCGCGAGCAGGGCCTCGAAGGCCTGGCCGCCGCCGAGGCCGGCGCCGGCGAGATGGTCGGCGCGGTGGTCGCCTCGACCCTGACCAGCGTGGCGGTGTTCTTCCCCATGGTGTTCGTCCAGGGCATCGCCGGCCAGCTGTTCTCCGACCAGGCGCTGGTGGTGTCGGCGGCCCAGATCATCTCGCTGGGGGTGGGCCTGACCCTGATCCCGATGCTGGCCGCCCGCCAGGCGCGCCAGCGCGCGGTGTGGCCGGCGAGCCCCCTGCACGAGACCGGACCGGCCTGGCGGCGCGGGCTGTCGCGCACCCGCTGGGTGCTGCTGGAGTCGCTGGCCACCTGGATTCTGCGCCCCCTGCTGTGGCTGCTGGGCGGGCTGGCCTGGCTGCTGGGACGCCTGATGGGTCCGCTGGCTGCCGGCTGGAGTGCCGCCTTCGCCCGGCTTGAAGTCCGTTACGAGCAGGCGCTGGGCTGGGCGCTGGGGCACCGCGGCCTGGTGCTGGGCATTGCGCTGAGTCTGTTCGGGCTGGCGCTGCTCGGGCTGCAGCAGCTGCGGCTGGAGCTGATCCCGCCGTTCAATCAGGGCGAGTTCATGGCCGAGATCACCGCCGCCCCGGGCACCCCGCTGGAACGCACCGACGCCCTGCTCACCCGCCTGTCGGTGCCCTTCACCGGCGACCCGCGGCTGAAGGCCAATTACACCGTGGCCGGCACCGGCAACCGTCTCGATGCCAATGCCGAGGCCGGCGGCGAGAACTACGGCACGCTCAATCTGGTGCTGGCCGGCGGCGCCAGCGAGGCCGAGCTGATGCGCGAGCTGAGCGCCCGGCTCGATACCGAGCCCGGGGTGGGCTACCGCTACACCCGTCCGACCCTGTTCACCCTGAAGACCCCGCTGGAAGTGGAACTGGCCGGCTATGACCTCGCGGCGCTCTCCCGCTATGCCGAAAGCCTGAGGCTGAAGATGGTGGAGAGCGGACGCTTCCGCGAGATCGAGACCACCCAGGAGCCCGGTCATCCGGAAATCCAGATCGTGTTCGATCAGGAGCGCGCCGCCGCCCTGGGGCTGGACACCGCCGAGCTGGCCCAGCGGGTGGTGCGCGCGGTGCAGGGCGATATCGCCACCCGCTACCGCCTGGCCGACCGCGACATCGATGTGCGGGTGCGGGTGCGCGAGGCCGATCGCCAGGATGTGGAGGCGATCCGCGCCCTGGTGATCAACCCGGAGGCCGAGCGCCCGCTGACCCTGGATGCGGTGGCCAGCGTCCAGCTCGCCTCCGGACCCAGCGAGATCCAGCGCGTCGACCAGAGCCGCGTGGTGGTGATCAGCGCCGGGCTTGCCAGCGGCGATCTCGGCGAGGCCACCCGCGAGCTGGAGGCGATGATCGCCGAGCTGCAGCTGCCGCCCGGGCTGGGCGCACGGGTGAGCGGACAGAGCGAGGAGATGAAGGTGTCGTTCCGCTCGCTGCAGTTCGCCCTGCTGCTGGCGGTGTTCCTGGTCTATGTGGTGATGGCCTCGCAGTTCGAGTCCCTGCGCCAGCCCTTCGTCATCCTCTTCACCATTCCGCTGGCGGTGATCGGCGCGGTGTTCGGCCTGCTGGCGGCGGACATGGCGCTCAATGTGGTGGCGCTGATCGGCCTGATCGTGCTCGCCGGCATCGTGGTCAACAACGGCATCGTGCTGATCGACATGATCAACCGCCTGCGCCAGGAGGAGGGCTATGCCCGCCAGCAGGCGGTGATCGAGGCCGGCCGCAGCCGGCTGCGCGCGATCATGATGACCATGCTCACCTCGGTGCTCGGCGTGCTGCCGATCGCCCTCGCCGGGGGCGAGGGCTCCGAGGTCAGCGCGCCGATGGCGGTGGTGATCGCCGGGGGCCTGTCGGTGGCCACCCTGCTGACCCTGTTCGTGATTCCCGTGGTCTACACCCTGATCGATCGTGAGACGGAAGGAGGACGGCATGAGCGCTGAGCACGGCCGGGGCCTGTGGGCCCGCCGCAGGCCTGACCCCTCACACCGCACCCGCCGCTCATGAAACTCACCGCGCTGTCGCTGGCGCGACCGGTGACGGTCGCGATGTTCTTCGTCTGCATGGCGGTGGTGGGCCTGGTCTCCAGCCAGCGCCTGCCGCTGGAATCGCTGCCGGACATCGAGTTCCCGGGCATCTTCATCTTCGTGCCCTACCGCAACTCGACGCCCGAGGATGTCGAGCGGCGCATCACCCGGCCGGTGGAGGAGGCGCTGGCGACTCTCTCCGGCATCGAGCGGATGGAGTCGGAATCGCGCGATGACGGCGCCGAGATCCGCCTGTTCTTCGACTGGGGCGCCCAGCTCGATGTCAAGAGCATCGAGGCGCGCGACAAGATCGATGCCGTGCGCGACGAGCTGCCGGACGATATCGAACGCATCCAGGTGTTCCGCTTCTCCGGGTCCGACGAGCCGATGCTGGTGCTGCGCATCTCCGCCGAGCGCGATCTGGAGAACGCCTACGACATGCTCGAACGCAACCTCAAGCGCCGGCTGGAACGGCTGGAGGGGGTGGCGCGGGTCGAGCTCTACGGCGTGCAGCCCAAGGAGGTGCGGGTCGAGCTCTCGGCGGAGCGGGTAGCGGCTCACGGCGTGGATGTGCGCCAGCTCGCCCAGACCCTCAAGGCCGCCAACTTCTCCTTCTCCGCCGGTGATCTGGTCGAGGGGGGACAGCGCTGGCTGCTCAAGCCGGAAGGCCGCTTCGAACGGCTGGATTCGATCGGCGAGATGGTGATCGCCGACAACGGCCTGCGTCTGCGCGACATCGCCGAGGTGGTCCACGCCGATCCGGTACGGCTGGAAGGCCGCCATCTCAACGATCGCTATGCGGTGGGGCTCAACATCTTCCGCGAGACCGGCAGCAATCTGGTCGAGGTGTCGCGGCGGGCGCTCGACGAGGTGGAGCGGATCAAGCAGCTGCCGGAGATGCAGGGCGTGAGTCTGGTGCTGTTCACCGACCAGGCCGATGCGGTGAAGTCCTCGCTGGCCGAGCTGATCGAGGCCGGCGTGGTCGGCGCCGTGCTTTCGCTGATCGTGCTGTACCTGTTCCTACGCGATGTGCGCACCACCCTGATCGTCACCCTCGCCGTGCCGCTGGCCCTGGTGATGACGCTGGCGGCGATGTTCTTCTTCGACTACTCGATCAATGTGCTGACCCTGACCGGCCTGCTGCTGGCGGTGGGCATGCTGATCGACAACGCGGTGGTGGTCACCGAATCGATCTTCCGCAACCGGGCGCTGGGGCTGCCGCCGCGCGAGGCGACGCTCGAGGGCGTGCGCCAGGTGGGCCTGGCGGTGACCCTGGGCACCCTGACCACCGCCATCGTCTTCCTGCCCAATCTGTTCGGCGCCAAGAACGAGATCAGCGTCTTCCTCGCCCATGTGGCGATGACCATCTGCTGTGCGCTGGCGGCCTCGCTGCTGATCTCCATCACCCTGATCCCCCAGCTCACCGCCCGCCAGCTGGAGCTGCAGGCCGCGCCGCGTGCCGGGGCCATGCAGCGGTTTGCCGAGCGCTATGCGCGCTGGCTGAGCTGGTCGATCCACCACCGCGGCTGGACCAGTCTCGCCATCGTGCTGACCCTGGCCAGCGTGGTGCCCTTGTTCGCCGCGGGCCTGGTGAAGACCGACTTCTTCCCGCAGAACACCAGCCAGCGCATCTTCATGGACTACGGCATCAACGGGGTCTATGCGCTGGACAAGGTCGAGCAGGCGGTCAACCAGGTCGAGGCGGTGCTGCGCGAGAACAAGGAGGCGCTGGAGATCGAGTCGATCTACAGCTACTACGCCCTCGACCAGGCCCTGACCATCGCCTATCTCAAGGAAGAGGAGCAGGGTCGCACCCTCAGCGGCGACGCCATCATGGAGAAGATGCGTCCGCTGCTGCCCAAGCTCGCCATCGGCGAGCTCTCCTTCCAGCGCGACCGCGGCGCCGGTGGACGACTCTCGGTGGAGATCTTCGGCGACAGCAGCGAGCGGCTGCGCGAGGTGGCCGCCGGCGTGGTGCCGATCCTGCGCGGCATCAAGGGCCTCAGCGATGTGCGCCTGCAGGCCGGACCGACCAGCTGGGAGGTGCGGGTGCAGGTGGACCGCGAACGCGCCCGCAAGGTGGGGCTGTCCAGCCAGGAGGTGGCCGAGGTGGTGGCCGGGGCGATGCGCGGCACCGAGCTGCGCCCGTTCCGCGCCGCCGACCGCGAGATCGAGATGGTGCTGCAGTTCCGCACCCGCGATCGCACCAACCTCGATGCCCTGCGCGCCCTGCCGATCATCACCGCCAGCGGCGAGCGGGTCACGCTGGACACCGTCGCCGATCTCACCATCGGCGAGGTGCCCAGCACCATCGAGCGCAACAACCGGCGCACCGCGCTGTCCATCGAGTTCGCCACCGATGAGAAGGTCACCGCCGAGGACGCTCGCAAGGAGGTCGAGGCGGTGATGAAGGCGCTGCAGTTCCCGCCGGGCTACAGCTGGGGCTTCGGCCAGGCCTTCGACGACGAGGCCGAGAATGTCGAGGCCATGCTGGTCAACATGCTGCTGGCGATCGCCTGCATCTATCTGGTGATGGCGGCGCTGTTCGAATCGGTGCTGGCGCCGACCAGCATCATCAGCTGCATCCTGTTCTCCTTCGTCGGCGTGTTCTGGTTCTTCTTCCTCACCGGCACCACCTTCAGCTTCATGGCGATGATCGGCCTGCTGGTGCTGATGGGCGTGGTGGTGAACAACGGCATCGTGCTGATCGACTATGTCCACCAGCTGCGCGAGCAGGGTCGCGACCGGGTGACCGCGCTGATCGAAGGTTCGCGGGACCGCCTGCGGCCGATCCTGATGACCGCCACCACCACCGTGCTGGGCATGGTGCCGATTGCGGTGGGCGATACCGCCATCGGCGGGGATGGGCCGCCCTACTACCCGATGGCCCGCGCGGTGATCGGCGGGCTGGCCTTCGCCACCGTGGTCAGCCTGTTCTTCCTGCCGACCCTGTATCTGAATCTGGAAGACCTCGCCGAATGGGGCCGGCGGATCTTCCACCGGGCGCTGGGCCGCGAGGTGGGCGACCCGGTGCGCCTGTCCCCCACCCCGCCTTCGGAGAGCTGAACATGGCAGACGACAACAAGGGCAGCGTGCTGGGCGGTTCGATCTGGATGATCGTGATCTCGGTGCTGCTGTGCTGGCTGCCGGGCGTCGGTGGCTTCATCGCCGGCCTGGTCGGCGGGATGAAGGCCGGCGGCATCGGCAGCGCCCTGATGGCCTGGCTGCTCTCCTCGATTCTGATCGGCGCCCTGTTCGCCACCCTCGGCACCCTGCTGACCGGAATGATCGTGATCGGCGCCCTGGCCGGGCTCGGCGGGCTGATGCTGGCGCTGATCGACTCCGGTGGACGCCTGCTGGGCGCGCTGATCGGCGGCTTTCTGGCCTGAGCTACCAGGGGATGGGCTGACCATCCCAGGCGTAGAAGCCGCCGCTCTCGGCCGGGGTCAGGCCCGCCAGCACCGCCAGCAGGTAATCCGCGGACTGCAGGGGGCTGAACAGGCGCTCGGCCGCCACCCCGGACTGGAAGGGGCGCGACAGCTCGGTGTCCACCGTGCCCGGGTGCAGGGTCACGCAGACCAGGGCCTTGGAGCGGCGGGCGAGCTCGATGGCGGCGGTGTGGATCAGCTGGTTCTGCGCGGCCTTGGCGGCGCGGTAGCTGTACCAGCCGCCCAGCCGGTTGTCGCCGATCGACCCGACCCGCGCCGAGAGGCTGGCGAACAGCGCGCGCTCGCCGTGGCAGAGCCGGTCGGCCAGCGCGCGCAACAGCAGCGCCGGGCCGATGGCATTCACCGCCAGGCTGTGGCTGAGCGCGGCGCGCTGCAGATCGGCCAGCCGCCGCTCCGGCCGCAGCCCCGGCAGCTGCTGCAGCACGCCCACCGTGCTGAGCACCAGATGCAGGCGCGCACCGGCCGCCGCCAGCGTGGCGCCCACGGCCTCGAGGCTGGCGTCGTCCTCCAGATCCAGCCCCAGCAGGCGCACCTGCTGCGGATGGTCGGCGGCGAGCGCCTGCAGCGCCGCGACCTCGGCCGGATGGCGACTCGCCAGCCACAGCCGCGACAGCCCGGGCGCCCCCGCCAGCCGCTGGGCCAGGGCCAGGCCGATGCCGCGGCTGGCGCCCACCACCAGGGCTTCGGCGCCGGCCGGCAGGGTGGCGAGCAGGGTGAGTGCGGCGGCGGGGTCGGCGGGGGGCATCGGCAAGGCTCGCAGGAACAGGCAGCGAGGCTAGCCTGAGCCGCGCCGGTGCAGGGCGGCGTCCACCGTCTGTCCGGATCGTCGCCGCCCGGCCGTGTAGGGAGACGGGGCACGCCGGGGAGGGCGGGGGCCGCGGGTTCGAGGCAGCGACCTCGAACCCGCGGCGGTTGTTTCAGTGCAGGCGCACCTGCAGCAGGTCCCGCGAGCGCCGCGCCACCAGGAACACCACCACGAAGGTGATGCCGGCGCCGGCCAGCACCGCCCGCACCGGGCCGAGCAGGCTGGCCGAGACCCCGGACTGGAAGGCCCCCAGCTCGTTGGAGGCGGAGACGAACACGCTGTTGACGGCGAACACCCGGCCGCGCATGGCGTCCTCGGTCATCACCTGCAGCAGGGTGTTGCGGATCACCACGCTGATGCTGTCGAACGCCCCGGTCAGGAACAGCGCCAGCAGCGAGAGCAGGAAGTGGTCGGACAGGCCGAACACCAGGGTGGCGGCGCCGAAGCCGGTGACCGCCGCCAGCAGATTGCGCCAGGGCCGGCGGGTTGGCGGAATCCAGGCACAGGCGAGCACCGTGAGCAGGGCGCCGAGGGCCGGCGCTGCGCGCAGCAGGCCCAGTCCCTCGGGGCCGACCTTGAGCAGGTCCTCGGCGAAGATCGGCAGCAGGGCCACCACCCCGCCGAACAGCACGCTGAACATGTCCAGCGACAGGGCGTAGAGGATCACCTTGGTCCGCCAGACATAGCGCAGCCCTTCGCGCAGGCTGTGCCAGACCCCGCCCTGGGCCGCCTCGGCCACCACCGGCGGCGGCTGGATGCGGCCGATCAGCAGCAGATTGGCGAGCATCAGGCCCACCACCAGCAGCAGCGTCGCGGTCAGCCCCAGTGCGGCGTAGAGCAGCCCCCCGGCCAGCGGGCCGAGCACCGCCCCGGCCTGCCAGAAGCTGCTGGCCCAGGAGGCGGCGTTGGGAAACACCGCGCGCGGCACCAGGAAGGCGCGCAGGGCACTGGCCGCCGGGGCATAGAAGCCGCGCGCCAGCCCGATCACGAAGATGCTGCTGTAGATCGCCACCAGCATGCCGGTCTGGCCGATCCGCGCCCGGCTCTCCGGCAGCGTGGCCCAGACCAGCACCAGCGAGGACAGCACCAGCGCCGCCGCTGCCCGCTGCATCACGCGCACCTTGGAGTAGCGATCGGCCACATAGCCACCGAACAGGGCCAGGCCCATGAACGGGATCGCCTCGGCCAGCCCCACCAGGCCGAGCATCAGCGGGTTGCGGGTGATCCGGTACAGCTCGTAGCCGAGCACCACGTACTGGATCAGCAGGGCGCTGGTGATCAGGAAGCCGCCGCCGAGCAGTCGCCGGAAGTCCGGGAAGCGCAGCGCGGCATAGGGATCATGCCCGGCGGCGGGCGGGGTTTCGGCGGACATGCCGCGCTAGGGTAGCGAGGCCGGCCCGGGGTCGCCGGCGCCGGCCCCTGGCCGGGCCCGCCAAGGGTTGGCCGGTTTCACCAGCCGCTGCTCCAGTCCCTAGCGCAAGTGGCTGATTCCTATGGCTGGAGACACTGGCACAGGGCCTGCTACGGTGTGCTGTCGCCGCTCGCCGGCCCTCTGGAGGATGTGCTGATGAAACCCCTGCTGGCTCCGCTGGCCCTGCTCAGTCTCAGCCTGCTCGGCGGCTGCGTGATCGCGGTGGGCGGCCCCTATGACGAGGATGGCCCCCATGCCCACGATCACGCCCGCGAGGAACAGCGCAACCGCGAGGCGATCGCCGGCCTCGCCCTGGGCACGCCGGTGGACGAGGTCCGCGGCCGCCTCGGCGAGCCGGCCTTCAGCGAGGCGCTGACGGTGGCGGGCAAGGAGTTGCGGGTGCTGCGCTACCGCACCCATCGCACCCACCAGGATGGCGATACCACCCGCGATGAAACCACCCCGCTGATCTTCGAGGACGGGCGACTCACCGGCTTCGGCGAGGCGGCGCTGGCGCAGGCGCTCTCGCGCTGACGGTGCTGCGGTCCGGGGGCCTCGCGCCCCCGGGCTCAGCCGTGCTCCTTGGTATCGAGGAAGCGCACCTCGGGATGGCGCTCGCGGGTCATCGAGAGATTGACCGAGGAGCTGGCGAGGTAGACGAAGTCCCCGTAGTGGTCGCGGGCCACCCGGGTTTCGTTCTTGTCGACGAAGGCCTTGAGGCTGCGCTCGTCGGCGGCCGCCACCCAGCGCGCGCAGTACACCGTGACCGGCTCGAACACGCAGTCGACGCCGTACTCGTCCTTGAGCCGGTACTGCACCACATCGAACTGCAGGGTCCCGACCGCGCCGAGCACGATGTCGTTGTTGGTCAGCGGACGATAGACCTGGGTGGCGCCTTCCTCGCTGAGCTGATCCAGGCCCTTGTTGAGCTGCTTGGCCTTGAGCGGATCCTTGAGCACCACCCGGCGGAACAGATCCGGCGCGAAGTTGGGAATGCCGGTGAAGCGCAGGCTCTCGCCCTCGGTGAAGGAATCGCCGATGGCGATGGTGCCGTGGTTGTGCAGGCCGATGATGTCGCCCGGGTAGGCTTCCTCGACCGCCTCGCGGTCGGCCGCCATGAACACCAGGGCATGGCTGACCCGCACCGGGCCGTTCATGCGCACGCTGTGCAGGGTCATGCCCTTGCGATAGACGCCGCTGCAGACGCGCAGAAAGGCCACGCGGTCGCGGTGGCGCGGGTCCATATTGGCCTGGATCTTGAACACGAAGCCGCTGAAGCCGGCTTCCGCTGGTTGCACCGCCCGCTCCTGGGCCGCGCGCGGCTGCGGCGGCGGCGCCCATTCGGTGAAGCCGTTGAGCAGCTCGCGCACGCCGAAGTTGTTGATCGCCGCACCAAAGAACACCGGGGTCAGGCGGGCCGCCCGGTAGGCGTCGAGATCGAAGCCGGTGCCGGCCATCTGCAGCAGCTCGATCTCGTCGAGCAGGGTGCGGTAGACCGCGCCGAAGCGCGCCTCCAGCCCGGGGGCATGCAGGCCGTCGACGGTTTCGATCTCGGAGACCCGGTGCTTGTCGCCGCTGTAGAGATAGAAGCGGTCCTCCAGCAGGTGGTAGACCCCCTTGAACTCGCGGCCCATGCCCAGCGGCCAGGTGATCGGCGTGCAGGCGAGCTGCAGCACCTTCTCGATCTCGTCGAGCAGCTCCAGCGGCGGCCGCCCCTCGCGGTCGAGCTTGTTGACGAAGGTGACGATCGGCGTGTCACGCAGCCGGCACACCTCCATCAGCTTGATGGTGCGCACCTCCACGCCCTTGGCGGCATCGATCACCATCAGCGCCGAGTCCACCGCGGTGAGCGTGCGGTAGGTGTCTTCCGAGAAGTCCTCGTGGCCCGGGGTGTCGAGCAGGTTGACGATGCGGCCGTTGTAGGGGAACTGCATCACCGAGGTGGTGATGGAGATGCCGCGCTGCTGTTCCAGCGCCATCCAGTCCGAGGTCGCGTGGCGGCTGGCCTTGCGGCCCTTGACGGTGCCGGCCAGCTGGATGGCGCCGCCGAACAGCAACAGCTTTTCGGTCAGCGTGGTCTTGCCGGCATCCGGGTGGCTGATGATGGCAAAGGTGCGGCGCAGGCTCGCCGCCTCGGCAACGGAGGACATTCGGACACGGGCACAGAGGGGTCGTCCAGTCTACTGGTGCCATCCGCTAGAGTGTGGCCGAGGGGGAGTGCCGATGAAGCCGACCATGGCCCTGCCCAGCGGGCAGGTCACCTTTCTGATGACCGATATCGAGTCCTCCACCGACCTGCTGCGGCAGCTCGGTGAGCAGGTCTATGCCCAGCTGGTGTTCCGTCATCGCGAACATCTGAGCGAGGCGGTCCGCGCCCAGGGCGGGGTCATCTTCGGCACCGAGGGCGATGCCTGCTTCTGCGCCTTTCCGGAGGCGGCCGATGCACTCTGGGCCTGCGTCGAGGCGCAGCGCCTGCTCGCCGCCGAGCCCTGGCCGCAGCAGGTCCGCCCCCAGGTGCGGATGGGCCTGCACAGCGGCGAGGCCCAGCCCTATGCCGACAACTATGTGGCCCTGGCGGTGCATCAGGCGGCGCGGGTGGCCGCCGCCGGCCACGGCGGGCAGATCCTGGTTTCGGCGCAGACCGCTGCCTTGGCCAGCCCGGCGCTGCCGGAAGGGGTGAGCCTGCGCGATCTCGGCAGCTTCCGCCTGCGCGACTTCCCCGAGCCGCAGCGGCTGTTCCAGCTGCTGCATGCCGATCTGCCGCAGGCCTTCCCGCCGCCGCGCAGCCTGACCCAGCGCTCGCACAACCTGCCGCGGGCGGCGAGTTCCTTCATCGGCCGCAGCAGCGAACGCCAGCAGCTGGCCCAGGCCCTGCGCCAGCACCGGCTGGTCACGCTCAGCGGTCCCGGCGGGGTCGGCAAGACCCGGCTGGCGCTGGAGGTGGCCGGTCAGCTGCTGCCGCACTTCGGCGATGGCGTCTGGCTGGTGGAGCTCGCCACGGTGCGCGGGCTGGACGGTCTGGTACGCGCCTGCGCCTTCGCCCTCGGGGTTGCCGAGGAGCCCGGGCGCAGCCTGCTGGAGAGCGTGGTCAGCCATCTCGAGACGCGCAGCCTGCTGCTGATTCTGGATAACGGCGAGCATCTGCTGGCCGACTGCAGCGCGCTGATCCAGCAGCTGGGCCAGCCCCCCGGGCTGCGCCTGCTGCTGACCTCGCGCGAGCCGCTGCGGCTGGCCCAGGAATACTGCCTGCGGGTGGCGCCGCTGCCGGTGGCCGACAGCGGCGAGGGTCTGTCCGAGGCGGCCCGGCTGTTCGTCGAGCGGGTGCAGCAGCAGCGTCCGGATTTCCGCCTGGATCCGCGCGCCCTGGCGGCCATCAATGACATCGTGCGGCGGCTGGACGGCGTGCCCCTGGCCCTGGAGCTGGCGGCCAGCCGGGTGCGCGCGCTGCCGCTGCAGGAGCTGGCCAGCCGGCTCAGCGACCGCTTCCGCCTGCTCGCCGGCGGGGCCCGCGATGGCGCCAGCCGTCACCAGACCCTGCGCGCCACCGTGGAATGGAGCTATGAGCTGCTCACCCCGGCCGAGCGCAGCCTGTTCGAGCGGCTGTCGGTGTTCAGCGATGGCTGGGATCTGGAGGCCGCCGAAACCGTCTGCGCCGACGAGCAGCTGCCGGCCGCGGAGATGCTCGACCTGCTCACCGCCCTGGTCGACAAATCCCTGGTCACCTACGCCGCCCAGTTCGGCGAGACCCGCTACGGCATGCTCGAGACCCTGCGCGACTTCGCCCACGAGAAGCTGCGCACCGGTGATGGCAGCGCGGTGCAGCGGCGCTTGCTGGGCTGGGCGCTGACGCTGGCCGAGTCGGCGGTCGGCCACTACGCCGGGGCGGATGGCGCGGCCTGGATGGCCCGTCTGCTCGGCGAGCAGGCCAATCTGCGCACCGCTCTGGAACTGGGCCACCAGCTCGGCGCCCAGCGCGAGGTGCTGCGCCTGACCGCCGCCCTGACCCACTTCTGGATCAAGCGCGGCCGCCTGCGCGAGGGGCTGCAGTGGTGCGAGCGCGCCCTGGCCCTGCCGGCCGGAGACAACCGGGTGCGCTGCCAGCTGCTGATGGGCCACGGCCGTCTGCTGCGCGGCGCCGACCCGCGCAAGGCCGAGCGGCTGCTCTGGCAGGCGCTGGAGCTGGCCCGCTCGCTGCGCGATCCGGCGCTGCAGCTGGAAGCGCTCAAGCAGCTCACCACGGCGGTGCGCGATCGCGGCGACTACGACGCCGCCGAGGGCTATCTCAACGAGCAGCTGCGCCTGCTGGAGGCGGCACGCGATGCCTACCGCAGCTTCGTGGTGGAAACCGAGCTCGCCACCCTCGCGCTGCAGCAGGGCCGGGTGGCGGAGGCCGCGGCGCGCCTGCAGCGCCAGCTGCAGCAGGCCGAACAGGCGCACTGGCATTACGACCGCGCCCGTCTGTCCAACAATCTGGCGATCGCCCTGATCGAGCTGGGGGACTACGCCGCCGCCCGCACGCTGGCGGCCGAGGGTGCCGAGCGCTTCCGCGAGCTGGGCAGCCTGGAAGGGGTCAGCCATCTGCTCTCCACCGGGGGCATGGCCCTGCTGCGCGAGGGCGATCTGGAACGCGCGCGCCGCCAGTTCATCGAGTCCGGCCGCATCGCCCTGGAAATCGGGGCCAGCCACCTGGCGCCGGAGGCGCTGGAGCGGCTGGCGGCGGTGGAACAGGCCGCCGGCCGCGCCGAGGCCAGCGCCCGCCTGCTCTATGCGGCGGATGCCCTGTACCTGGCAGTGGGCTACACCCGCGAACCGGCCGACCAGCAGCTGCGCGAGGACCTCGACGGCGCCCTGCAGGCCGCGCTGGGGGCCCCGCGCTGCCGCCAGCTGGCGCAGGAGGCCGCCCGTCAGGCCAAGCAGGTGCTCGGCGAGGCCCTCGGCGCCCAGCCCGGCCCGGCCTTTCCCGATCCACCGGCAGGCCGCCCGGGCGGCGCGCCGCAGCGCTACGGCTGAGGCGCGGCGCGCAGCAGGATGTCGCGGGCGGCCAGCCGCTCCAGCAGGCCGCGGCCGGCCTCCACGAAGGCCGCATCCGCCGGCTGGCCGAGTTCGGCGGCGAGCGCCGCCAGCTGCTGCTCACCGCTGTGCCCGGGCAGCGCCTCGATGCGCTGGAACAGACGCGCCGCCAGGGCCTCCACTTGCAGGAAGCGCACCTCGTCCGCACGGCTGCGGTTGACGATCAGATAGGTGGCGGCCGGCGCGGGCAGCGGATCGTCCGGACGGTTGCCCAGGGTCTGCACCGGGTGGCGGTAGCCCAGCAGCCAGGCCAGCGGCGAGGCCTGCAGCGGCGCACTCAGCACCTCGGCGGGCGACGGCGGCTCGCCCTCAATCATCTGGTCCGCCACACCCAGCGCCAGCTCGACCCACTCGTAGTGGGCCAGCTCGCGCAGCGCCTCGGGCAGGGCCAGGGGATCGTCCGCGCCGCGGCTGGCGACGAAGGTCACATAGTCCTCGGCCAGGCGATGCAGCTGCGGGTGGGCGCTGTGCACCTCGGCGTAGAAGCCGCGCACCTGGGCCTGCCAGGCCGGGCCGGCGAGACGCCCGGACAGCACCGGAAAGGCGCCGCGCAGGAAGTCCTCGACGGTGTTGAAGAACAGCTCGCGGTAGATCTGCAGGCGCCGCTCCTCCAGCCCGGGCGGCGGGGGCGCGCGCTGCGGATCGCGGATATGGGCGGCGAAGCGGGCCTGCAGGGCGCGGAAGTCAGCGCCCATCCGCGCCCACCTCGACCGGCCGGGCCGCGCGCGCCTGACTGCTGCGGATGCGGCCCAGCTCGCCCATCAGCTCGGCCAGCGGCGGCAGGTTGAAATCGCGCTCGAGCAGGGTCGGCACCGGCCCCAGCCGCGCGTAGACCGCCTCGAGCAGCTGCCAGACGCTCTCGTCCACCGCGCTGCCATGGGTGTCCACCCGCAGGTCCGGGGCTTCGACGAAGTGCCCGGCGATGTGCAGATAGCGCACCCGCGACAGCGGCAGGCGGTCGAGAAAGACCAGCGGGTCGTAGCCGTGGTTGATGCCGTTGACCACCAGGTTGTTGACATCCAGCAGCAGATCGCAATCCGCCTCTTCAAGCACGGCGCGGATGAAGCTCGCTTCATCGAGTTCGGTGGCGAGCGGGGTGTAGTAGCTGGCGTTCTCCAGGGCGATGCGGCGGCCCAGCCCGTCCTGCACCTGGCGCACCCGCGCGGCCACGTGGTGCACCGCCTCGGCGGTGAAGGGAATCGGCGCAAGGTCGTAGAGATGCCCGTCATCCGCGCACCAGGTCAGGTGCTCGGTGTAGTCGGCGATGCCGTGGAGATCGAGAAAGCGCCGCAGGCGGCGCACGAAATCGCCGTCCAGCGGGGCGCTGCCGCCGATCGACAGCGACAGCCCATGGGTGACGAAGGCGAAACGCTCGGTGTATTCGCGAAACCGGCGGCCCAGACGGCCGCCGATCTCCATCCAGTTCTCCGGCGCCACCTCGAGAAACCCGATACCCCGGTCTGGATCCGGGGCATGATCGGCGAGCGGGCCGAGCAGGGCCCGCCGCAAGCCCAGGCCCGCGCCGCGGACCTGCGAGGTGATGCCGCTCATGCGCCGCCGGTCAGGTCTGCGGCTTGGCCTCGCCGCACTTGCCCTCACCGCACTTGCCTTCGCCGCACTTGTGCTCGCCGGACTTCTTCTCGTCGCCGGCCTTGGCGTCCTTGCCCTCGCCGCACTTGCCCTCACCGCACTTGCCTTCGCCGCACTTGTGCTCGCCGGCCTTCTCGTGGTGGCCGGCGGCGGCCACCATGTAACCGGCGCCGAGGTCGGCGGCCTGGAAGCTGGCGGCCTGCGCGCCGAGGCCGGTCAGGGCAAAGGCGGCGCCCAGGGCGAGAACCAGCGGCTTCTTGGGGGTGTTGCTCATCGGACATCTCCTTCAGGGTGGGGCAGTGCCCCGGGTAGGAACGGCTAGCGGCGGTACGCCACTGGCCCGGGCGGTGGATGCGCGGCCCGGTCGCGGATGGCTATCGTGGGGCCTCGCGGGCGGCGCCGCCAGCGGCGGCAGGCGGCGTCGCAGACCACGGGGACGCAGAGGCAGCCGGTCCCGGCGGAAGTTCCCGGCCCACGGCCCGCTGGCGGGGGGCAACCTGCCGCCGGGCACCCGGGCGCGGGGCTAGAATGGCCGTTGAGCGGGCCTGTAGCTCAATCGGTTAGAGCAGAGGACTCATAATCCTTTGGTTCAGGGTTCGAGTCCCTGCGGGCCCACCAGCCGCGCCCCGCCGGAGGGGCGCAAAACGCCCCGCGGGCGCGTTGACACCCCCTGACCTCATGCTTATGATGCGCGCCCTTTCCAGATCGCCGGGGGGTTTTGCCGTCCGCGCGATTCTCCCCATCTTTGTCAAGCCGGGAAGTCGTCAGTGCCAACCATCAACCAACTCGTGCGCAATGGCCGTACCTCGGCCGCCTACAAGAGCAAGGCGCCCGCACTGGCGGCCTGCCCGCAGAAGCGCGGCGTGTGCACGCGTGTTTACACCACCACCCCGAAGAAGCCGAACTCGGCGCTGCGCAAGGTTTGCCGCGTGCGCCTCACCAACGGCTTCGAGGTGACCAGCTACATCGGTGGTGAAGGCCACAACCTGCAGGAACACAGCGTCGTGATGATCCGCGGCGGCCGTGTCAAGGACCTTCCCGGCGTTCGCTACCACACCGTGCGCGGCGCGCTGGACGCCTCCGGCGTCGACAAGCGCCGTCAGGGCCGTTCCAAGTACGGCGCCAAGCGTCCCAAGGCGGGCGCCGCCGCCGCGCCGGCCAAGGGCAAGAAGTAAAAGGCAGTTTCCAGTTGAAGGTCTCCGGTTTCGGGTCTGCTGACGAAACGGGTGCCGGAACTGGAGCTGGAACTGGAAACTGGAAACCTCGAACTGGAATCTGATTTATGTCGCGTCGTCGCAAGCCGGAAACCCGCACTGTCCTGCCGGACCCCAAGTTCAAGAACGTGGTCGTGACCAAGTTCATGAACATGGTGATGGAGAGCGGCAAGAAGTCCGTGGCCGAGAAGATCGTCTATGGTGCCCTCGACCAGATGGCCACCAAGAAGAAGACCGACGATCCCACGGTGCTGCTGCAGGCGGCCTTCGATAATGTCGCCCCGGCGGTCGAGGTGAAGTCCCGCCGCGTCGGTGGTGCCACCTATCAGGTGCCGGTGGAGGTTCGTGCGGTGCGCCGCACCACCCTCGCCATGCGCTGGATTCTCGATGCCGCCCGCAAGCGCGGCGAGAAGGGCATGGTGGACCGCCTCGCCGGCGAGCTGCTGGATGCCGCCGAGCATCGCGGCGCCGCGGTGAAGAAGCGCGAGGACACCCACAAGATGGCCGAGGCCAACAAGGCCTTCGCCCACTTCCGCTGGTAAGCGGTTGCTCCCGCCCTCTCCGAGGCGCGGGGGTCATCAGGCTGTAACCCCGGGCCGCGATCGTCGCGGCCCCGTTTTTCACACCGAGCCGGTCTCCCAAGCACGTCATGGCACGCACGACCCCCATCGAGCGGTATCGCAACATCGGTATCTCCGCGCACATTGACGCGGGCAAGACCACCACCACCGAGCGCGTCCTGTTCTACACGGGCGTGAACCACAAGATCGGTGAGGTGCACGACGGCGCCGCCACCATGGACTGGATGGAGCAGGAGCAGGAGCGCGGCATCACCATCACCTCGGCGGCCACCACCACCTTCTGGAAGGGGATGGCCAACCAGTTCGAGCAGCACCGCATCAACATCATCGACACCCCGGGCCACGTCGACTTCACCATCGAAGTCGAGCGCTCGATGCGCGTGCTCGATGGCGCCTGCATGCTCTACTGCGCCGTCGGTGGCGTGCAGCCGCAGTCGGAGACGGTGTGGCGCCAGGCCACCAAGTACAAGGTGCCGCGCCTCGCGTTCGTCAACAAGATGGACCGCACCGGCGCGGACTTCTTCAAGGTCGTCAAGCAGATGAAGGAGAAGCTCCGGACCAACCCGGTGCCGATCCAGATTCCGATCGGCGCCGAGGAGAAGTTCCAGGGCGTGGTCGACCTCGTGAAGATGAAGGCGATCATCTGGAACGAGGCCGACAAGGGCACCACCTTCACCTACGGCGAGATCCCGGCCGAGCTCATGGCCACCGCCAAGGAGTGGCGCGAGAAGATGCTGGAGGCGGCCGCCGAATCCAGCGAAGAGCTGATGAACAAGTATCTCGAGCAGGGCGACCTGTCCGAGGAGGAGATCAAGAAGGCCCTGCGCCAGCGCACCCTCGCCCTCGAGATCTTCCCGATGCTGTGCGGCTCGGCCTTCAAGAACAAGGGTGTGCAGGCCATGCTCGATGCCGTCATCGAGTACCTGCCGGCGCCCACCGATGTGCCGCCGACCGAGGCCCACGATGTGGATGCCTACGAGAAGATCATCCTGCGCAAGGCCGACGACGCCGAGCCGTTCTCCGCGCTCGCCTTCAAGATCATGACCGACCCCTTCGTCGGCGCGCTGTCGTTCATCCGCGTCTATTCGGGCGTGCTCAAGCAGGGCGACTCGGTCTACAACAGCCGCACCGGCAAGTCCGAGCGCATCGGCCGTCTGGTGCAGATGCACGCCAACAACCGCGACAACATCGACGAGGTGCGCGCCGGTGACATCGCCGCCTGCGTCGGCCTCAAGGATGTCTACACCGGCACCACCCTGGCCGACCAGAACAAGCCGGTGGTGCTCGAGCGCATGGAGTTCCCGGAGCCGGTGATCAGCCAGGCGGTGGAGCCCAAGACCAAGGCCGACCAGGAAAAGATGGGCCTGGCCCTGTCCAAGCTGGCCCAGGAAGACCCGTCTTTCCGCGTGCGCACCGACGAGGAAACCGGCCAGACCATCATCTCCGGCATGGGCGAGCTGCATCTGGAGATCCTGGTCGATCGCATGAAGCGCGAGCACAAGGTCGAGGCCAATGTGGGTGCTCCCCAGGTGGCCTACCGCGAGACCATCCGCAAGAGCGTCGAGCAGGAAGGCAAGTACGCCAAGCAGTCGGGCGGCAAGGGCCAGTTCGGCCATGTCTGGCTGCGCATCGAGCCGAATGAGACCGGCAAGGGCTACGAGTTCCTCAACGAGATCGTCGGTGGTGTGATCCCGAAGGAATTCATTCCGGCGGTCGACAAGGGTCTGCGCGACGCCATCAAGACCGGCGTGCTCGCCGGCTACCCGGTGGTGGACATCAAGATCGCCCTCACCGATGGCTCCTACCACGAGGTCGACTCCTCGGAAATCGCCTTCCGCGTGGCCGCCAGCATGGCTTTCAAGGAGGGCTGCCAGAAGGCGAGCCCGGTCATCCTCGAGCCGATCATGGCCGTGGACGTCGAGACCCCGGAGGACTACACCGGTGACGTGATGGGCGATCTCAACCGCCGTCGCGGCATCATCCTCGGCATGGAGGACAACTACGGCGCCAAGATGATCCGCGCCGAGGTGCCGCTGTCCGAGATGTTTGGTTACTCCACCACCCTGCGCTCGATGAGCCAGGGCCGCGCGACCTATTCCATGGAATTCAAGAAGTACCAGGAAGCGCCGCGCAATGTGATGGAGCAGCTGTCCAAGAACGCCAAGAACAGCTGAGCGTTCTCTCTTACCCACCCACAAGCAACACCTAACCGCACCCGAGATCGAGGATTTACCGATGGCCAAGGAAAAATTTGACCGAGTCAAGCCGCACGTGAACGTGGGGACGATTGGACACGTGGACCATGGCAAGACCACGACCACGGCGGCGCTGACCAAGGTGTCT
>DASUDX010000077.1:0-8288 GCA_036275365.1 Nevskiaceae bacterium
TGCCCGCCCGAACACCGCGAGGATCCGGGCCTGGCCCAGGCCATCCAGCGTCATCAGCGGCGGGTGCTGATCGCCGGCATCATCGACGCGGCGATTGGTGGCGCCCTCATGCTGGCGCTGGCCTGGTGGCTGCTGCCGGCCTGAACCGCGCGCGCCCCCGCTATCCGACTGTCATCGAGTTGCGCTGGAATGGCGGGGCCGCGACCCTGCGGCCTTCCGGACCGGACCATGTCTTCTCTCGCCGAGCGCTACGCCCATGTTCCCGCCCGCACGGTGCGCTTCTGGGCGCTGATCGATTCCTCGGTGAGCTGGCCGCTGGCGCTGCCGGTGATGGCCCCGCACTTCATCGCGATGCTCTACTGGCTCAACGGCCTGCTCGGCGGCGCCAGCGAGCCGCCGGTGTTCGAGGCGATGCACCTGCTCTTCGTCTGCCTCACCGGCTGCCTGGTGAGCGTGTGGGTGGTGGCGCGGCTGCTGCACCCGATCGGCCTGATGGCGCTGATCGACGGCTGGGGCCGCACCGCGGTGGCGCTGGTGCTGGTCTGGCTGCTGCTGGGCTATGCGGCGCCGCCGGTGCTCTGGCTGTTCGTGTTCACCGAGGGCATCGGCGCGCTGGCCCAGCTGCGCGCTGCCTCCCGGCCTAGCTGAACACCACCGTCTTGTTGCCGTGGACGATCACCCGGTCCTCCACATGCCAGCGCACCGCGCGCGCCAGCACCTGGCGCTCGAGATCGCGGCCCAGACGCTTGAGATCCTCCAGCGAGCTGCGGTGATTCACCCGCGCCACATCCTGGTCGATGATCGGGCCCTGATCGAGCTCGGCGGTGACATAGTGGGCGGTGGCGCCGATCAGCTTGACCCCGCGCTCGTCGGCCTGGCGATAGGGGTCGGCACCGACGAAGGCGGGCAGGAAGGAGTGGTGGATGTTGAGGATGCGGTGCTCCCAGCGCGCCACGAAGGCCGGCGAGAGAATCCGCATGTAGCGCGCCAGCACGATGAAGTCGGCCCGCCCCTCGAGCAGGGTCTGCAGCCGCGCCTCGGCCTCGGCCTGCACGCTGGCATCGAAGGGAACATGCTCGAAGGCGACGCCGAAGCGCTCCACCGCCTCGCGCAGATCCGGATGGTTGGATACCACCAGCGGCAGGGCCACCCTCAGCTCGCCGGTGGACCAGCGCCACAGCAGCTCGAGCAGGGCGTGATCGTGGCGGGAGACGAACACCGCCATGCGCGGCCGGTCGGCGGCGAAGCGGATCCGCCAATCCATCTGGAACGGGCGCGCCACCACCTCGGCGAAGGCGCGCATCAGGCCCTCGCGGGTCAGATCCAGATTCGGTGTCTGGAACTCCAGGCGCAGAAAGAACTTGCCGCCGCTGGGATCGCTGGAGTGCTGGTCCAGCTCGGTGATGTTGACGCCGTGGTGGTAGAGGAAAGTGGTGACGGCGGCGACGATGCCCGGCCGGTCCGGGCAGGTGATGAGCAGGCGGGCGGAAGTCTCGGGCGTCACGGCGGCAGCGCGGGCAAGGGGCCGCGCAGTGTGCCCGAGCCCCTGGCTGAGTGAAATCCCGGGGGCGCTCAGCGCTCGATCAGCCGGCGCAAAGCCGCCGCGTCCTCCGGGAACCAGGGGCCGTTGGCCTTGAGCGCCTCCGCCACCACCCGCCGCGCCTCCTCGGCACGATCCAGTGCCTGCAGGGCCTGCACCCGCTGCTCGGCCACCTTCAGGCGGTTGAGCCCGTAGGCGAGCGGCGCGGCCTGATCGAGAAACGGCAGCGCCTCGGCGGCGCGGCCGCGCGCCAGCAGGCTGCGGCCGTGGCGGAACGGGTAGACATAGTCCTGCGGCCAGGCGGCGATCAGCCGGGGCATCAGCGCATCCAGCTCCTCCATGCGTCCGGCGCGCTCGAGGAACACCCGCAGGTTGTCGGCCTGGTTGCGGTCACTGGCGAGATCGGCACCGAGCTGGCTGCGGGCCTGGTCGATCGCCCGGTCGAGCACGGCCCGGCGCGCCGGCTCATTGCCGAGCGCCTGCTGGAAGTCGGCAGCGGTGAACACCACGCTGCGCTGGTCGGCGCAGGCCGCCGCATCGCGGGCCAGACGCGCCTCCACCGCGGTGCGCCGCGGCGCGAACAGGGCCTTGCGCGGTTCCGCCGCGAGCCCGCTGCTGCAGCTGAGCCAGCGCTGCAGCTCGTAGGCGTAGTCGCAGCCGAGCGCCGGATTGTCGAGCACCGCCGCGGCGCTCGCGCTGCAGGTCGGCAGGTCCTTGGCGGCCTCGGCGCGGATCAGTTCCAGCCGATCCCGTCCCAGTCGCACCGCCGGCTCGGCCTGGTGATGGCTGCGCACCGCCATCGGCAGCTGCAGCCACCAGGCCAGTCCCTCCTCGGCGGCGCGGCGGGCGGCAAACGCCGCGAGCACCTCGGCCGCCGCCGCCCGTCCGGCCGGCGTTGCCTCGCGTGCGCGCTGGCGCAGCCCGGTCAGTGGCGTGCTGCGCGCGGTCAGCGCAGCCATCTGCGCGTAGAAGGCGGGCCGGGTCTGCTCGGCGAGGATGCGACCGATCTCCTGGCCGTCACCGTCCAGCAGCAGATAGGCGGGAATGGCCTTGACCTGCCACTGGTTCTTCCAGTGCGCCCCCTCGGGGGAATCGGCATCCAGGCTCAGCAGCACCACCTGCTGCTGCAGCGCCTGCCACTCCGCGCCGGTGAGCACATTGCGCTTCATGTAGTAGCAGGAGTAGCACCAGGGCGCGTGGAAATCGACCAGCAGCGGCTGGCGTCGCTCGCGGGCCTGGGCCAGGGCCTGGTCGAGCACGGCCTGGGCCGCCTCGGTGGCGGCGGACGGCCGGGCAGTGAGCAGAAGGGTCAGCACCAGCAGCAGACGGAACATGGGCAGGCTCGGTGATCGATCGCGTCAGGGCTGCAGCGGCGGCAGCGTGGCCGGTGCCCCTGCCGGGGGCCGGTCGGGGTAGACGATGCGGGCGTTGTAGGCCTTGCCGGTGGCGGGATCGTGGATGTTGGAGACGCCGCGGTAGTCGAGCAGCTGGCGGCTGGCCGGGTCGTAGACGATGGTGAGGTCGGGGGCGACCAGGCGCAGCAGCGAATCCGCCTCCACCTTGAAGCGCACCGCCGGCCGGCCTTCGAAGCTCACATCGGCCTCCTTGCGGGCGCGGAAGCGGAAGCTGTCGAGATTGCCGGCCACGCCGAAGGTGAAGCGCACCGTCTCCCCGCGCAGCAGCCGCTCGAACTCGGCCACCACCAGATTGTGGAAGCCGGAATCCGCGGCCATCGGCGGGCTGTTGACCAGGGCCTTCTCGCGGGTGCGCCCCTCGCTGATCTTGTAGACATTGATCAGATCGCTGCTGACCGAGCGGATGCCTTCCTCATAGCCCTGCCCGGGCAGGCGCAGGGTGTAGACCGGGATGGTGGGATTGCGCGAGAAGTCCAGGCTTTTCTCGCCGATCAGGCGATTGTCCGGATCGTAGTAGCGGATGCTGCCGCGCACCCAGCGGCCGTTCTCGATCACCTGCTCGTGCACCTCGGTGTAGAGGTAGCGATCGCTGGCGAGATCGAAGGCATAGCCGTAGAAGCGGCGGGTCTCGCTGGCCGCGGCCGCGCTGAGCGTCATCAGCAGCAGCCCCAGGCCGAGCAGGCAACGGAACATGGCGGAACTCCTCGAAACAGGACAGCTGTGACCACGGCGCCGGGCAGGGATTCCCGCCGCTCAGCGGCGGCGGAAACGGTAATGCGCAACTCCCCACTCATTGCCCTCGGCGAGCCCGAAGAACTCGGCCACCGCCATGTAGAACATGCGCCAGCGCTGGAACCAGACCGCCGCATCGCGCTCGCCGTAGGCCTGGCGGAACAGCGGCAGGATCGCCTCGCGGTTGGCGTCCATGCCGGCCAGCCAGTGGTTGCTGGTCTTCTCGTAGTGGCGGCCGTCGACCCACCACTGGCGCTCGATCTTCAGATGGTCCTGGAAGTGCAGCAGCAGGTTCTCGCTGGGCATGGTGCCGCCGAGGAAGAAGTACTGGGTCATCCAGTCCTTGTCGTCCTTCACCTCGAAGTGATAGGCCAGCAGCTTGTGCACGAAGATGTGCACGAACAGGCTGCCATCGGGCCTGAGCCAGCGGCTGATCTTCTCCATCAGCCGGCCGTAGTTCTTCATGTGCTCGAACATCTCGATCGACAGCACCCGGTCGAAACCCCCGCCCAGCTGCTCGGCGGTGAACTCGAACTCGGCGACATTGCCGGTGTGGATGGTGAGATTGCCAAGGCCACGCTCGCGGGCGCGGTTCTCGATGAATTCGCGCTGGCCGTGGCTGTTGGACAGCCCCACGATCTGGCTGCCCGGGTAGCGCGCGGCGAGCCAGGTGGAGAGCGAGCCCCAGCCACAGCCGAGATCGAGGATGCGCAGGCCATCGCGCAGCTCGGCGCGCTCGGCGTAGAGCTCGAGCATCTTGATCTCGGCCTCGGCCAGGGTCTCGTTGCCCTGCGGGTAGTAGCAGCAGGAGTACTTGAGCTGCGGACCCAGATGGCGATGGAAGAACTCCGCCGGCACCTCGTAGTGCTGCTGATTGGCGGCCTGGGTTTCGATGGCGATGGGGGCGGCGCGCAGCTCGTCGAGGAAGCGGTTGAAGCGCTCGGCGCGCACCTCGCCATTGCGGTTGGCGGGGTCCTCCAGGCGGGTCCGGATCAGCTGGCGCATGCCGAAGCGGGCCAGGGCATCGGGCACCAGCCCGCGTTCGCAGAGTTCGATGACAGTCATGGGGACAGACAGGGAGGGAACAGGGTCAGCGCTTGACGAACCACGGCACCAGGGCCGAGGTGGTGCGCACATACTCGGCGTAGCCGGGCTTGCGCTGGATCATCTCGCGCTCCAGCAGCGGCATGCCGGACAGTCGCACCAGCAGGAAGGCCATCACCAGCGGCGCGAACAGCGTGGTCCAGGCCAGCGGGGCACCCACCGCCAGCGGGATGTAGGCGAGCCAGTGCACGCATTCGAAGAAGTAGTTGGGATGGCGCGAGTAGCGCCACAGACCGCGTCGGCAGACCTGACCGCGGTTGGCCGGATCGGCGCGGAAGGCCTCCATCTGGCGATCGGCCACGCCCTCGCCCACCACCGATACCAGCCACAGCGTCAGCGCCAGGCCGAACGCCCACAGCGGCGGGTCGTCCGTGCGATAGGCCACCACCAGATAGGCGCTGGAGGACAGCATCAGGGTGAACAGGTTCTGGAACTGGAAGAACCAGAACATGTTGGCATTGGCCTTCTCGCCCCACTGCGCGCGGAACTGGGCGTAGCGCCAGTCCTCCGGCTTGCCCCAGTTGCGCAGGAACAGGTGCAGCCCGAGGCGGAAACCCCACAGGCCGCCCATCAGACCCAGCGCCCAGGCGGTGGCGCTGGGCGCGGTGCCGAGCCAGGCGTAGAGCGGCGCCAGGGCGCCCAGGGTGAAGGCCCAGATCGGGTCGACCATTCCACCGTTGCGGGTGCGCAGCTGGATCAGCCAGGCGAGGGTCTTGGACAGGACCACCGTGACGGTGGCGAGGGCGAAGGCGTGGAGAGGGCTCATGGGGACGGCAGCGTACACTGGCCGCCTTTACGCACGAGAGGCGCAAATGGATTTCAGCCAGGCCAAGAAGCTGCTCGAGCAGGGCATTCCCTTCGTCCAGCGCAGCGGCATCGAGATCCTCGAGCTGCGCCGTGGCTTCGTGCGCCTGCGCCTGCCCTACGCTCCCAATGTGAACCACATCGGCACCGTCTATGCCGGGGCCCTGTTCACCGGCGCCGAGCTGCCCGGCGGGGCGCTGTTCCTGTCCAGCTTCGATGTCAGCCGCTACTTCCCGATCGTGCGCTCGATGAACATCGAGTTCCTCAAGCCGGCCAAGGCGGATGTGTTCGTCGAGGTGAGCCTCGACGAGGCCCGCATCACCGCCATCCAGGCCGAGGCCGATGCCGCCGGCAAGGCTGATTTCGAGCTCGAGGCCCGCCTGCTCGATGCGGAGGGAACCCTGCTCGCCCGCAGCCTGGGCAAGTACCAGCTGCGGCGGACCGGCGCCTGAGACTCAGGCGCTGGCGAGAAAGCGGTCCTGCTCCCAGTCCCCGGGTTCGGTGAACTCGCGGTAGTCACAGGTGATCTCGCTGCCCGCCGGAATGTCACAGGCCGCCACATAAAGCTCCTGCTCGGCGACCCAGCGGCTGTTGGGCGCATCGCTGTGGTTCATGAAGCGCGAGTCGTCCAGCCCGTAATAGCGCGCCCCCTGCAGGCGGTGCGGCCCGCGGCCGCGATAGGTGTACTTGCTCATCGCCTCGCGCATGGCCGGCGGCAGGGCGGCGATCTCGCCATCGCCGATCACCGTCAGGAAGCGCGCATCGCAGCGGTAGAGCGGGGTGCCGGCGGCCAGCGCCACCCGGGTGAACAGGCCGACGCCTTCGATGGCGCTGGCGGCAACATAATGCGGGAACAGGATCATGCCGGTAGGACCGGCGGGGCTCAGGCGCGCCGGTGGAGCTGGAGCAGGGTGGAAGCACTCTGTACCAGGGCCTCGGGCCAGGGCAAGCCCACGATCTCGCGGCCGCTGACCGCATCCACGAAGGGCAGCCGCTCCCCGCTGCCGATCACCAGCTGGTAGTCCATGGTGACCTCCTCGCCGACGGCGAGATCGCGCAGGGCGAAGATGAAGCCGAGATGCCAGAGCGCGGTGGGTGCGAAGGAGTGGTTGACGAAGCACTCGTCGCTCCACTCCGGGGTCAGCGAGTAGTGGTCCTCGAACCAGCGCACGCTGGAGGCCACCTCGATGGAGTCGGCCGGGTACTGGCGCAGGCGCGCCTCCGGCCAGACCGTATGGATGTTGTCCGGCGCGATCAGCACCCGGCCGGCGGCGACCGGCTCCTCGACGAACAGGCCCTGGCCCGCGCCGGGAATCCGCGATGGCGCCACCCGGTACCGCGGCAGGATCAATGCCGGGTCCCCGCGCTGCCGGCCTCGGCCGCCTCGGCGGCGAACAGGGCCTGCACATCGGCGGCGTCGAACACCCAGTCGCGGCCACAGAAGTCGCAGCCCACCGCCACCCGGCCCTGCTCGCGCAGGATCGCCGCCACTTCCTCGGCACCCAGGCCCAGCAGCATGGCCGAGATCTGCGCGTGGCTGCAGCGGCACTGCGGGGTGACCGGCCGGGCCTCGAACACCCGCACGGTGTCCTCGGCGAACACCCGCGCCAGCAGGGTTTCCGGCTCGGTGGCGAGCAACTCGGCCTCGGCGACCGTCTGCATCAGATGGTGCACATGCACCCAGTCGTCATCGCTGCAGCCCTCGGGCAGGCGCTGCACCAGCAGACCGGCCAGGCGGCTGCCCTGCCCGGCGCCGGCGGCGAGCGAGGCCCCCAGGCGGACGCGGGTCTGGATCTGCTCGGAGCGGGCGAAGTAGATCTCCAGCGCCTCGGCGAGGCTGGCTCCGGCGATCTCCACCACGCCCTGATAGCCCGGCTGCTCGCGCGTGCTGCCGCCGCGCGGCTCGCGCATCACCGCCAGGGTGCCGCCGCGCAGCAGGCGGTGGAAATCCCACTCCGCCTGCGGCTCGCGCTCGCCCTTCCACTGCGCCATGCCGCGCAGGCTGAGCTGGTCGCTGGCCTGGGTCACCAGCAGGCGCAGCGGCTGGCCCGTTGCGCCCTGATACTGCAGATTGAACCGCCAGCCCTCGCCGAGATCGGCCGCCAGCAGCGGGGTCGCCGCCAGCGCATGACCCAGCAGCTGACGGACCGGCGCCGGGTACTCGCGCCAGCCGAGCAGGGTCTCCAGCCCCTGCTCGACCACCAGGGCGAAGCCGCGCACGCCGCGGTTGTCGATCTTGAACGGGACGAGCCGGTTCACGGGTCTGGACGCTGTGGACATCGGGGCGAGACGCTGCGGAGGGGCTAGCCGAGCTTTTCCTTGAGCAGGCGGTTGACCGCCTCGGGATTGGCCTTGCCCTGGGTGGCCTTCATCACCTGGCCGACGAAGAACCCGAACAACTTGTCCTTGCCCGAGCGGTAGTCGGCGAGCTGCCCCGGGTTCTTTGCCATCACCTCGTCGATGGCCCGCTCGATCGCCGAAGTGTCGGTGATCTGCCTGAGGCCCTTCGCCTCGATGATCGCGTCGGCGTCGCGGCCTTCGGTCCACATCGCCTCGAAGACGTCCTTGGCGATCTTGCCGGAGATGGTGTTGTCGACGATGCGGATGAGCAGCCCCGCCAGCGCGTCGGCGCCGACACGGCTCCCGGTGACGTCGAGGTTCTCCTTGTTGAGCGCACCCGACAGCTCGCCCAT
>DASUDX010000078.1:0-3640 GCA_036275365.1 Nevskiaceae bacterium
CGCGGTGGAGACCGCCGCGTAGGCGTTGACATAGCCCGCTCCGCCTTCCCAGTCGGCGAGACCCGGCAGGCTGGTGGCGGTCTGTTCGAGGATCGCCTTGACCTCGCGCCAGGTCAGCGCCGGGTTCGCTTCGAGCATCAGGGCGATGATGCCCGCCACATGCGGCGCGGCCATCGAGGTGCCGCTGTAGATGGTGTAGAACGGAATGTGCTCGGGCTCCAGCTCCAGCACGCTCAGCGCACCGCCGCCAAGACCCTGGCTGACCGCATCCGGCGACTTGGCGAGGGTGGAGACGATGTCCGAGCCCGGCGCGATCACCGTCGGACGGTCGGTCAGCGTGAAGGTCTCACCGTCGATCTCGATGCTCTGGGTGCCGAAGCCCGGCTTGCCGCGCGACGAGAAGTTGGACAGGCGGCCATCCTTGGTGCCGGAGGCAACCGTGATCACCCAGGGCGCCTTCTTGTAGTTGCCCGAGATGATGTCCTGGCTCGGGCCGGAGTTGCCGGCCGAGAACACCACCATCATGCCGGCGTCCACAGTGGCCTTGGTGGCGATGTTGAGCGGATCGGTGGGATCGAAGGGGGTGCCGGCATCGCTGGTGGTGCCCCAGGAATTGGTCACCACGCGGATGTTGTAGCGCTCCTTGTTGGCGATGGCGTATTCGAAGCCGCCGATCAGATTGATCAGGGTGGCGCCATTGCTGGCAGCATGCCCGACCAGGGTGGCACCAGTGGCCACACCAGCGAAGCGACCCTCCGAGGCGGCACCGGTGCCGCCGACGATGCCGGCGACATGGGTACCGTGGGAGCTGGCGGTAAGGGTGTCCGTATTGGGCACATCCTCCACCGGATCCATCGCCGGGCCGACGCCCAGCAGCAGGGTGAGGTCGGTCTGGCCGAGCACGTTCTGCACCACCTTCTCGCCGAATGTCAGGTCCGGGTGGGTGGCGTCGATACCGGAGTCATTGACCAGCACCGAGATGCCCTTGCCGGTGTAGGGCAGGCCCTCGGCATTGAGCATGGCGGTATCGGTGGTGACGCGGCGGGCGCCGCTGATGCGGGTGCCGCCTTCCAGCTCGAACTGCACGGTGTCGTTGAGCCAGACCGAGCGAACATCCTCCCGCGCGGCGAGGGTGCGGATCTGATCGCGGGTGGCGATCACCCCGGCGATCGGCAGGTGCCGGTAATGCAGCCCGTTCAGGCCCATGCCGTTCAGCGCCGCCACCTGGGCCGGCGTGACCCGATCCCCCTTGAAGCTGACGATGACCTGCACCGGCTCCAGACGATCCAGCTGCCCCAGCTTGGCGCGCAGGCTCGGCCCGATCACCGCCGCCGCCTGAGCCAGCCCACTCACCGCCAGCAGGATGGCCGCAGCCATCCCCTTCATTCCAAGACCCCAACGCATACACCCTCCTCAGAAACATGGCCAGCCGCTGACAGAAAGCGGCAGCGCACCGTGTCAGAAACTCATGAGGGGGGAATCAGGGAATACCCCTGGTTGGCGTCTCAGGTCTCAGGGAAATGCACCTTAGCCCAGGCGTCCGCGGCTGCGGTTTTCCGCCGTGGCCTGGGGGATCGGGTCGGCAATGCCCGCCGTCACCGGCGCCGCCACCCGCGGATAGGCCTGGTAGCGGCTCAGGCGCAGCCGCACCGACTGGCCCGGCACGATCTGGCGGATGTCGTGGTGCAGATGCGGCAGCTCCAGTTCCAGCGGCTGGCCGCCCGGGCCGGGCCAGAGGGCGCGGGCCCGCAGCAGCGGCCCGGTGCGCTGGGCCTCGACGATGGTCACCGGCAGGCCGGGCTGGTCGCCCTCGGCCAGACGCAGATCGCCGGGGCGGACATAGAGGTCGATGGCGCCCTCCGCCAGCGGGCTGCTCAGCGGCAGCCGCAGATCGCCCAGCTGCACGCTGCCGCCGCGCACCTCGCCCGGAAGGATGTTGGTGCTGCCGAGGAAATCGAACACGAAGGGCGAGTTGGGCTGCTCGTAGACGGCATCGGTGGCGCCCACCTGCTCGATGCGGCCGCGGTTCATCACCACCACCCGGTCGGCCAGCTCCAGCGCTTCCTCCTGGTCATGGGTGACGAACAGCGTGGTGTAGCCGGTGCGGTCGTGCAGCGCGCGCAGCCAGCGCCGCAAATCCTTGCGGACCTTGGCGTCGAGTGCGCCGAACGGTTCATCCAGCAGCAGCACCTGGGGTTCGATGGCCAGCGCGCGGGCCAGCGCCACCCGCTGCTTCTGTCCCCCGGAGAGCTGGGAGGGATAGCGCTTCTCGAGGCCGCCGAGCTGCACCAGGTCCAGCAGCTCGCGCACCCGCCGCTGGATCTCGGTCTCGGATGGCCGCTGGGCGCGCTCGCGCACCCGCAGGCCGAAGGCGATGTTGTCCAGCACCGTCATGTGCTTGAACAGGGCGTAGTGCTGGAACACGAAGCCGACCCGCCGCTCGCGTACCGGCACCGCCGCCATGTCCACCTCGCCGAAGCGGATCTCGCCGCGATCGGCGAACTCCAGACCGGCAATGGTGCGCAGCAGGGTGGTCTTGCCCGAGCCGGAGGGGCCGAGCAGGGCGAGCAGCTCGCCGGAGCGGATGTCCAGATCGATGCCGGCCAGCGCCTGGAAGTCGCCGAAGGATTTCTCGATGCCGCGGAGGGTGATGTGCATGGTCGTGTGGGGCGTGAGTCGTGAGGCGGGAGAGCGGGCCAGCGAGGCGATGGTGGTCCGTTCAATGACGGCGGGTGGCGGAGAGCTCGTCGCCATGGCGCCATTCCAGGTAGCTCT
This sequence comes from Nevskiaceae bacterium, assembly GCA_036275365.1. Classification (GTDB taxonomy): domain Bacteria; phylum Pseudomonadota; class Gammaproteobacteria; order Nevskiales; family Nevskiaceae; genus DASUDX01. Next base: position 2,776 of record DASUDX010000078.1, read on the forward strand.
TGATCGAGAGTGTCACCAGGGCAAGCAGGGCGAGCAGGGAGGCCACCGCAAACGCGGCGGCGAACTGGTACTCGTTGTAGAGAATCTCGACATGCAGGGGCAGGGTGTTGGTCAGGCCGCGGATATGGCCGGAGACCACGCTGACCGCACCGAACTCGCCGAAGGCCCGGGCATTGCAGAGCAGCACGCCGTAGAGCAGTCCCCACTTGATGTTGGGCAGGGTCACCCGCCAGAAGGTCTGCCAGCCGCTGGCACCCAGCGAAAGCGCTGCCTGCTCGTCGTCGGTGCCCTGTTCCTGCATCAGCGGGATCAGCTCCCGCGCCACGAAGGGAAAGGTGACGAAGATGGTGGCCAGCACGATGCCCGGCACCGCGAAGATGACCCGGATGTCGTGCTCCATCAGCCAGGGTCCGAGCCAGCCCTGGGCGCCGAAGATCAGCACATAGATCAGACCCGAGACCACCGGGGAGACCGAGAAGGGCAGGTCGATCAGGGTGATCAGGAACTGCTTGCCGCGGAACTGGTACTTGGTCACCGCCCAGGCCGCGCAGACGCCGAACACCAAGTTCAGCGGCACCGAGATGGCGGCGATCAGCAGGGTCAGCCGCAGGGCGGAGAGGGCATCCGGCTCGCTCAGCGCCTCGAAGTAGGTGCCGAAGCCCTGCCGCAGCGCCTCCACGAACACCGCCACCAGCGGCAACAGCAGGAAGCCGGCGAGGAAGATCAACGCCGTGGCGGTGAGCAGCCGCCGCACCCAGGGGCTTTCGGTGATGGCCGCGTTGGTCTGGATCAGCGGTCCGCCCTTGAAGCGGGCGGGCAGCGCTGGCGGGTCCTGCAGCGAGTGGTCGATGGGCTGGGTCATGGG
>DASUDX010000079.1:0-20049 GCA_036275365.1 Nevskiaceae bacterium
CTACCGCTCGCGCAATGACGCGGCGTTCAACACCAGCCGCGTGGTGCTGACCATCGAGCCGGGCACCGTGATCTACGGTGAGCCGACCGAGGCGCTGACCATCGCCCGCGGGTCGCAGATCTTTGCCGAAGGCACCGTGGATGCGCCGATCGTCTTCACCTCGGCCGCCCAGCTGACCGCCCGCTTCGACGGCTCCCTGGTCACCCCGGCGGATACCGGTCTGGGTGAGTGGGCCGGTCTGGCTCTGCTCGGTCTGGCCCGGTCGCAGGAGTGCGCCAACAACAACTTCGACAACTGCGACCGTCCGCTCGAGGGCAATGTCGGCTTCTTTGGTGGCAACAACGACCGCGACAGCTCCGGCTCGCTCAAGTATGTGGTGATCCGCCACTCCGGCAACGACATCGACGGCAACGGCAACGAGCTGAACGGGCTGACCATGGGCTCGGTGGGTCGCAACACCCGCATCCAGTTCGTGCAGATCCACAAGGGCTTTGACGACGGCATCGAGTTCTTCGGTGGCAACGCCTTCGTCAGCAACCTGGTGGTGACCGCGGTGGGCGACGACAGCATCGACTACGCCCAGGGCTGGACCGGTGGCGTGCAGCACGCGCTGGTGATTCAGCAGGACAGCGCGAGCCCGGGTCTGGGTCGTGGCATCGAAGGCGGTGACGACACCACCTACACCACCTTCCCGGTGACCTTCCCGCTGCTGGCCAACATCACCATCCTTGGTCCGGCCAACCGCACCGATGGCGGCTCGATCAACGACCGTCAGGGCATCGTGCTGCGCGGCGGCATCCGCAACCAGCTGCACAACAGCCTGGTGACCGGCAACTTCAAGGACAGCAACAGCTCCTCGGGTGTCTGCCTGGATGTGGACGCGGCCAGCACCTTCGCCCGCAACGATGACCTCGCTGACAACGGCGGTCTGCTGTTCCGCAACAACATCTTTGACTGCGTCTCCACCTTCGAGCTGAACGGCTAAGCCGCACCGCTCGTCGGTCCGCAAGGATCAGGGCGCCGGGGCAACCCGGCGCCCTTTTTCGTGGGCGCAGGGTTTTCCGTTTGCGGCGCTCATGCCTGCGCGGCCGGTCGGGTGGCCTGGCCTCGCCTCCGCCGACGCGCAGCCGCTCCCGCCGCCGCAGCAACGGCGGATCGCCCGACAGACTGCGTGCGCCCGCGCAGGGCCGCCCGGCGCCCGCCCCTGCCCATCCACAGACGGACCGCCGGTGGGGGATCGAGCACCCGAAAGGTCGCGTCCGGACCCGATCAACGGGCTGCCGGCTGCTTCGCAGCGAGGGGATCTGGAGCGTTTCACCGGCCGGCCGGGCGAGGGGGCCGCCGCGGGAGACTCGCCCGGGTAGGCCGCCGGCAGGCGCGCCGCCGGGGTCAGCGCTGGGACAGGAGAAGACCGCGATGGGCCAGGCACCGCCGCCGGACGCACCCGCCTGCCACGGCGGGGCGGGACGGGCGGGCAGGCGGGCGGGTCGGAAATTGGACCGCCGGGATTCAACGACGGCGGACGGGTGCCCCCTTATTGCGGGACGGGCGCGCCTGGACCCACCCCAGCGGCCGCCCGGAACCGGCGCGAGCCCCGCTGGCCTCGCTCAGCCGGCCTCGTCGGCGGCGGCCTGGAGCTGGGCCTGGGCTTCCAGGGCGGCGAGGCGGTCCTGCTCGCGCTGGATGAAGCCCTGCCACTGCTCCGCCATCTTGCGCGAGCGCTCGTCAGCGGCGGCGCGCACGAACGCGGCCTTGGCCTCGTCGAGGCGCTTGAGCTCGAACAGGGACAGACCCGCCACGATATGGGCGACATCCTCCCGCGCCAGGCCGCCCTTCTTGAGCGCGGTACGGGCGGTCTCGGCGGCGGCCAGCCACTGGCCGGTCTCCATGTAGAGCTGGGCCAGGCGCAGATCGATCTCGGCATCCGGTCCGGCCGCCAGCTTGAGCGTCTCGATGGCCCGGTCGTACTCCTTGGCCAGCACATAGGCATCGGCCAGCAGGCGCAGATTGCGGGTGCTGGTCTCCACCTTCTCCTGATCGAATCCCTCGCGCAGCACCTCGGCCGCCTTCAGCGGCGCCCCGCTGGCGAGATAGACCTGGGCCAGGGTGATGTAGTCATTGCCCTGGGTGAAGAAACCCTGCAAGCGCGCCGCCTCCAGGGCCGCGGTCTGCTTGAGCGGCTGCTCCATCAGCGAGTAGACCGCCGCCAGCTGCATCCAGTAATCGCGCTTGGGATAGTCCTGGACCAGGTTCTTGAGCACCTCGGCCAGGCGCGGGTAGTCGTTGTCGGCGTAGTAGATCGCGCGCAGCAGCAGGTAGAGGTTCTCCTTGACCCGCTCGCCCTTGATGCGCGCCACCTCGATGGCCTTCTCCATCGGCTGGCGGGCGCGCTTGTAATCCTTGAGCTGGTAGTAGACCTGCCCCAGCAGGGTATAGGCGCTGGAACCCGGATCAGGCTGGCTGGTGAACCACAGCTCGAGCTGCTCGGCGGCCTCGGCCCAGCGCTCCTGGCTCAGATAGAGCTGGGCGAGACCATACTGGGTATTGCTGCGCAGGCTGGCCGGGATCTGCTCCAGCGCCAGCACCTCCTGCTGGGCCAGGATGGCCCGCTCGATCTGCTTGAGCTCCTGCTGGCAGTAGGCGGTGGTCGACCAGGCCAGGGCCTTCTCGTAATCGTTGGCGCGGCTGTCGGTGCGCAGCGACTCCAGACTCTCCAGCGCCTCCTCGCACTTCTTCTGCTCGGCGAGCTCGCGGGCCCGGTTGATGCGCTTGTAGGCGCGGTCACGCAGGCTGGGCACCGGCTCGGCCTTGGGCGCGGCCTGGGCCTCGCCCTCGGCCGCCAGCGCCGGCGGCGACAGCGGCAGGCTGGCCGCGAGGGCCAGACTCATCAGCAGCGCCGCGGGCCGGCGGCGCAGGCGCGCACCCATGCTCATTTCTCCAGCTCGAAGCGGATCACGTTCTGCACGCCGGTGACATCCACCGGCTTGCCGGCGACCACCCGCGGCTTGTAGCGGAACTTCTGGGCGGCATCGATGGCCGCCTGCTCGAACACCCCGGTGGGATCGGCGTCGATGGCGCGCACATCCTTCACCGTGCCAGTGGCGCTGACGGTGAACTCCACCAGCACCCAGCCTTCGATCTGCCGCTGCAGGGCGCGCGGCGGGTACACCGGCGACACCTTGACGATCGGCAGATAGTCCCCGTCCGAGCCGGCACCCAGCCCCATGGCATCGCCGCTGTCGACTTCCACATCGGCGGCGACATCACCGAAGGACAGCGCCTGGGTGACCTGCTGGGTGGCCGCACTGGTCGGCGCCGACGGCGGCGCCGGCGGACGGTCCGGCGCCGGCGGCCGCTCGGCCTTGCGCTCGACCCGCTGCACATCCTCGGCGCGCTTGACCCGGATGAAGCGCGCCTGCGGCCGGCTCAGGCTGTCGGCAATCGGGTTGGTACCGGTGGCGATCAGCCCCTGCAGCGTGAAAAACAGGCCAAAGGTCAGGGCGGTGGCCAGCACCGCCGCCAGGGGCAGCCTCAGTTCGTTGAGGCCCAGCTTCATTGCGTGGGCTTCCCCGCCAGGGCGATCTCGTAGACGCCGGCCTGCCGGGCGGCATCCATCACCGCCATGATCTGCTTGGCCTGGGCCACTTCATCGGCCTGGATCACGATGGTGCCCTTGGGATTCTCGGCGCGCAGTGCCTCGATGTTGGCGCGCACCGAATCCACATCCACCCGCCGGCGGTTGATCCAGATATCGCCGCTGGAATCGATGCCGATCATGATGTTGGCCTTGTCCTGCTTGGTGGCCGTGGCCGAGTCCGGACGGTTGACCTCGACGCCGGACTCCTTCACCACCGCCGCGGTGATGATGAAGAAGATCAGCAGATTCATGATGAAGTCGAGCATCGGCGCGAGATCGATGCCGGATTCCTCGCTGAGCTCGGTGTGACGACGCAGGCGCATGGCGCGATTCCTTGAATGAGGGCGAGCGCTTCAGAAGGTGAAGCGATCGGACAGCAGCTCGGTTTCCACCCGCGTGCGGCGCTGGAACCAGTAGACGGGATACAGACCGGTGAGGCTCACCGCGAGACCGGCCATGGTGCAGACCATCGCCTGGGACACGCCGCTGGCCAGGGTCTTGGCATCGGCCGCACCGCGCGCGGCCATCGCCTCGAACACCTCGAGCATGCCCACCACGGTGCCCACCAGCCCGAGCAGCGGGGACATCGGCACCAGCACCCGCAGCATCGGCATGTTGTTGTTCATCTCCGAGTTCAGCCGCGAGATCATCGCGTTGCGGATGGCATGCGCGCGCCAGCTGCGGCGGTCCCGGCGCGCCAGCCACTGGGCGATCAGCGCCTCGGCCTCCACCGGCAGGCCGCGCTTGAAGTAGATGTAGCGCTCGATGATCAGCGTCCACATCACCAGGCTGGCGATCAGAATCCACCACACCACATGCCCGCCCGCGTCGATCAGCGAGCGCACCGCCTGCTGGGACTGGAACAGGAGATCGGTCATGACCGGGCTCAGGCCTTGGCGCTCTTGGCCGCCTGCTCGTTGGCCTCGATCCACTCGGCGAGCATGCCGGCGGTCTGCTCATCGAGCACCTGCACGATGCGCTTGGACCGCGACACCAGCACGGCATTGGCGAACAGCAGCGGGATGGCGATGCCCAGACCGAGGGCCGTGGCGACCATGGCGTGGGAGATGCCGTCCGCCATCAGCTTGGGATCGGAGGAGCCGGCCTCGGTGATCGCCTGGAAGGTGATGATCATGCCGATCACGGTGCCCACCAGACCGAGCAGCGGGCCAGCCGCCACCACCAGCTTGAGCAGGGCCTGGAAACGCTCCAGCGCCGGCACCTCGCGCATCACCGCCTCGGACAGCCGCAGCTCGATCACCTCGGCGTTCTCGTCGTCGCGGTGCGCCGACTGCTTGAAGGTGGCCAGCACCCGTCCCAGCGGATTGTCCTGGCTCGGCTCGCCGATGGCGGCGAGCTGGCGCCGGACCCGCGCCTGGGTGACGGTGAGGAAGATGAACTGGTAGATCGCCGCGCCAGCGCCGAACAGACCGACCGCGATGATGATGGCGCCGACCAGACCGCCCTGCTCGATGCGGCCCCAGAAGTCCGGGCGCTCCCCCTGCAGGGTCAGCAGCACGCCGCGCGAGGGGTCCACCCACAGCCACTCCAGCCCGCCGGCCGGGGCAGCGAAGAAGCGGCCGGCCGAGTCGATCACCTCGCCGTGCGGCTGCTTGGCCAGCTCCACCAGCTTGCGGCTGTCCGGATCCACCACCAGGAAGCGGCCGTTGGCGAGCAGGGTGAAGCTGCCCACCCGCACCACCTCGGTCTGGATCGGCTTGCCGGCGGCATCGACCACCTCGGCGGAATAGCGCTGGGTCTTGCCGGCCGCGGTGATCTCGCGCTGCATCTCGAACCAGAGCTGCTCGATCTCCTCGATGCTCGGGAAGGTGGTCTGGGCGCCGGCCTTGGCGATCAGCGCATCCAGCACCGCCTCGCGGCCCGGGTACTGGGAGCTGATCGCCGAGGTCAGCACCACGCCCTTGAACTCGCCGGTGGTCTGCTGCAGCACGCCGAACAGCTCGCGCAGCGAACCCAGCCGCTCGTTGAGCCGGGCCTCCTCCTCGCCGAGCTTCGCCTCATTGCTGGCGTAGCGGGTCTCCAGGCTGGCGCTGCGCGCCTCCAGCGCCTTGAGCTCCTCGCGCGAGGCGGCCAGCAGATCGGCCTGGCGGTCCTTCTCGCGCTCGAACTCGGCCAGACGGGCGCGCTGGGCCTGCTGGTCGGCGACGATGCCCTGCTCGACCCGCTGCAGCAGCTCGTCCACCGAGGCGGGGCTCTGGGCGAGGGTGGCGCCGCTGACGGCAAGCAGCAGGCTGGCGAACAGGGTCTTCATGGCGGGGGAACGGACGATCGGGTCGGCAATCATTTCGCGGCCTCGGCGGTGGCCAGCGGCAGGTGGATGAGATCGGGCGCGGTCTGCTCACGGGCCACGCGCAGGGCGTAGAGCACATCCGGGTCGTCGCTGTTGGGCAGGTCCTTCCAGCTCTTGGCGGCCTTGTCCCAGTAGCCGCGCTGGCTGCCATCGAGGCTGCGGTAGAGCAGCGCCACGCGACCGATGCGCAGCTGGTCGACTTCGCGACCATCCGGCAGCTTGCCGCGGTAGGCCTCCAGGGTGCTGCCGTAGTTGACCTCGGTGGAATAGGCCGCCATCACATTGCGGAACTTCTCGGCGACGGTGACATCGGCCCGCGGCATCAGCTCGCGCAGGCGCTGCACGCGTGCCTTGCGCTCATCGATCAGGAACGGCGCGTCCAGCGCCACCAGCTGGTCGAGGGCGTCGATCATGCGCAGCATCAGCGGCACGATCTGCCGCTCCACCAGCGCCACGTTGTCGATCGAGGTGCCGATCTGGGCCAGCTCGCGATCCTGGTTCTCGACCTGGGCGCCGAGCTGCTCGAGATAGACCTTGAGGCCTTCGATCTGCTTCTGCACGCCCTTGAACTCGTCGAGCGCGCTGCGGGTGGCGTCATAGGCGGCGTCCACCCGGGTCTGGGCCTGGGCGGCCTGCTGGGTGCGCAGCTCGCCCTTCTGCAGCACCGGGTCTAGCCCGCCCTGGGCCAGCGCCAGCGGGCTCAGCAGCAGGCCGGCAAGAACGGGAAGTACACGCGAGCGGATCATCAGAACACTCCAGAGCACGAACGGCGGTCAGCCGTTCTCATTGACCGACACAGCCAGGCAGTCGAGCCGGCTGTTGCGGATGAACAGATGGGGACCGGGGGCATCCGGCGGCTGGCCGCCAGCCTCGGCGGCGCGGTTGAAGGTCAGGGCGTCGTCGAGATCGAGGCAGCCCTCGCTGAAATCCCCGGCGAGAACCGAGTTCCACAGCTGCAGCCGGCTGCCGCGCTCGATGCGCAGGGCCTGCACCGCCGGCCCGGCGCTGGCCGGCCCCAGCACGGTGAGATTGGCCAGCAGCGGGAAGCTGATCGGCTCGGCGCTGTCGCGCCCGCTGCCCACCACCGCGTCAGCGCCGGACCCCGCCTCGGGAATGGCGAGCAGGAACTGCAGGCCACCGGTCCAGCCATCGGCATAGCGCAGGGCGCTGCCGCCGTTGCCGGTGGCCAGCAGATGGGCGAGGAAGGCATTGCCCCCGCGCACGCGCACCGCGTCGCCGGCGTTGCGGTGCAGCTGGATGAAGTTGAAGTCGGTGCTGATCGCGGTGCTGCCAGTGCCGCGGGTGCCACGGCCGATGCCGAACAGGCTCAGCGCCGGCTGCGGGCTGCCATCGGCCAGCGGTGCGCCGGCATTGCGCAGCACCAGGTACTGCACACGATGCAGGGCCTGCGGTGCCCGCGTGCTGCCGGCATCACCGGTGCCACCGAAGGCGCCGAGACCTTCCTCGCTGGCCACCGGGCAGCCGGTGCCGGCGCAGGCGCTGGTGCGGGTCTCGTCGAGCAGGACCAGCCCGCCCCAGCCGCCGGGCAGACCCTCGGCGTCGGTGGCGGCCTCGTCATCGAAACGGGCCTCGATCTGCGCCTCGGCGGTGAAGGTGACCGGCGCCAGCGGGCTGCCGCTGACCACCAGCTCGGCGCTGGGCTCCACCGTCAGCCGGCTGCCGGCCGGCGCCACCAGCAGGGTGCCGGCGGCAATCGTGAGGGTGCTGCGGGTGCGCTGGCCGTTGGCGGCGATGCGCGGGGCAATGGTGCTGCCGCTCTCGGGCAGGCGGTAGACATTGTCGGCACTCAGCGTCAGGGTGGCGCCGGCCTCGTAGCGGGCGGGCAGCTCGCAGAGGTCGTAATCGTCCTCGACGCCGGCGCCGAGGAAGCGGTTGGTCTCGTCCGCCGACAGCGCTCCGTAGCGCTCGGCAAAGCGGCCGATCAGGGTGGTCCCGGCCGGGCAGGTGCCGCTGGCGCGCGGGTTGTTCACATAGCGCGCCCAGCTGGCCTTGCGGCCGTCCAGGGCCAGGGTCCAGCCCTCGGTCCAGGCCGGCACCGGCTGCAGGCTGCCGTCGCTGAGCAGGCGATCCGGCTCATAGGCGCCGGCATAGCTGGTGGACTGGATGCTGCGCGGCAGCGGCAGGCGGCTGGCATCGGTGGCCGAGGCCGGCGGCCAGCTGGCCGGACGGGTGAAGCTCAGATCGCGCAGGCTGGCGGCCGCACCCTGCGGCCGGCCATCGCTGCCCAGGGCCCCGGCCAGGGCGGTGCTGTTCTGCACCGGCGGCTCGGCCGCGCTGGCCACCAGCAGCGCCGAGAGGGCGTAGGGATCGACCACCCGGCCCTCGTCACGGGCCGTGCCGGTGCCGGTGCCCAGGGACCCGCGCAGCGGCTCGCGCCTCTGCTCGCTGAAATCCTCCGGCTCGCCATCCTCGGTACCGAGATCACCGGCGCCAACCCCGCTGCCGCCGCCACAGGCGCCGAGCAGGAGCAGCGTGGCCAGCAGCAGGCCGCGTGAACCGGCCCCGACCCAATCCAGAAGAACGGTGGCCATCAGAACTTGTACTCCACCGAAAACGATCCCGAGGTGCCGAGGCGGTAGCGCCGCTGGGTGACCGGCCCCTGGCTGACCTCGATCTGCGGATCGAACAGGTTGCGGACCTTGAAGCCGAGCTTCCAGCGATCACCCAGCTGCTGGCGGAGGTTGAGATCCACCAGCGGATAGGGCTGCTCGAGCGCATCCGGGATCGGCGACAGGCCGGCCTCGGTGATGCGCTCGCCAAACATGTTCAGCAGCAGCGCGATGTCGGTCTCGCTGTTGGGATTGCTCCAGCCGAAGGTGGTGTTGACGATCCACGGCGACTGGCCCTGCAGCGGGCGGGTCGGATTGGTGGCGGCGCTGAGGGCGTTGCTGGCATCCACCTCGGACTCGATCAGCGAGAGGTTGCCGGCGAAGTAGAGGTACTGCAGCCAGTCGGCGAGAGGGGCCAGCTCGTCGAACTCCCAGCGCAGGTCCAGTTCCAGACCGTAGATCTCGGCCGAGCGCGCATTGGCGAAGGTGCGCAGCGGCGCGCCATTGCCGTCACGCGAGAGCACCACCTCGATCGGGTTGGTGAACTCCTTGAAGAACAGCGCCGCGGTCAGGCCCTCGTTGCCGGCCCAGTAGTACTCGTAGCGGAGGTCGTAGTTGACGATCTCGGCCTGCTGCAGGGCCGGGTTGCCGGCGGAGAGCTGGCGGGTCTCCGGATCGCGGTAGGCGACCGGCGCCAGCTCGCGGAACTGCGGCCGGTTGACCGTCTCGCTGTAGGCCACACGCAGCTGGTGCTCGTCGTTGGGAATCCAGCTGAGCGTCACCGCCGGCAGCAGATTGCGCTCGTCGAGATCCGCCTCGCCGAACACATCGCCGGCGGCATTGCGCGAGCCCACCTGGATCCGCGCGCTTTCCTCGCGCACGCCCAGCTGCAGCCGCCACTGCTCGGTGGCGTAGGCGTCCAGCGAGACATAGGCGGCCTGGCCGTCCTGCTCGGCGCTGTAGGAATCGGCATTGCCCAGCGGGGTCAGGGTGTTGGAGTTGCGCAGCACCCAGCCATCGCCCGGGCGGATGTACTGCGGCAGCAGCACCGACTCCAGCGAGGTTTCGAGCAGGGAGGCCGCCACATCCGCGCCGATGTTGGCGGCGAGGAAGCGCCACAGCACCTGCTGGAACTCGCGCTCGCGGCGGGTATCGCGGGCGCCGATCTGGATCTCGCCCTCCAGCCAGCTGCTGAGCTGCCAGGGCAGGGTCAGGGCGAGGCCGTAGTCGAGGGTCTCCTCATCGAGGAACTCCCAGCTGCGCAGGGGCGCGTCGCCGGAGGCGCGGACCTCGAAGGGCGCATCGCCGCTGCCGGAGACCCGGGTGTAGGAGTACTGGCGGCGATCGAGCACATCGCTGACCGCATCGGACAGGCTCACCTGCCAGCTCAGGCCCAGATCCCCGGCGGCGGCGAACTCGTGGCTGCCGGCGAGCTGCTGGTAGTTGAGCGCGTTCTCGATCCAGTCCAGGGTGAATTCGCGGTTCTCGCGGGCCTCGAAGAAGTTCTGCTCGGTCGAGGTGTAGACGCCCTTGGTGGTCTGGCGGGTCAGCAGATTGCTGTATTCGAAGCGGTGGGCGTCGTCGTACTCGGCGGCGAAGCTGACGATGCCGCCGGTGTCGACATTCTGCTCGGTGCGCTCCAGCTGCTCGGCATAGAGCACATCGATCTGGTCGCCATTGGCGCGCGGCTCGTTGCGCTCCTCGCTGCGGAAGCGGGTCTTGCGGTCGTAGAGCAGGGCCGCCTGGTAGCCCAGGCTCCAGCGGCTGAGCGCATCGCTGCGTCCGCCCAGGCCGAAGGAGAAGCCGCTGTCCGGCTCCATGGTGGTGGGTTCGACATCCCAGATGTTGGGCAGCGACTCCCCCACCTGCTCGACCTGAGCGCTGCTGAGCGCCGACAGCGGAATGCGGCCGCCGTTGGTGAGGCCGGCGGCGAGCGCGGGAATGGCGCGGGTGCCGTCGTCACGGCCCAGCCAGTCCTGGCTGCCGCCGTCATAGCTGAGGCCACGCAGGCCGGTGGAGCGGGAGTTGCCGCCGCTGGACAGGCCCACGCTCCAGTTGAACTCGTCGGGCAGCCCGACGGTATCGATCAGCACCGCGCCGCCGGAGAAGTCGCCCGGCAGCTCGGCCGAGTAGGTCTTCTGCACCTGGATGCCGCCGATCAGATCGGTGGGAAACAGCTCCAGCGAGATGGCCCGCCGCGAGGGATCCGGGCTGGGGACTTCGGCGCCGTTGACATAGGCAGCCGAGTAGCGGTCGCCGAGGCCGCGCACGAACACCAGATCGTTGACGATGGTCACCCCGGTCACCCGCTGCAGGGCGGAGGCGGCATCGGAGTCGCCGGCGATGGCGATGTCGGCCGCCGAGATGGCGTCGAGCACGGTGTCCGAGGTGCGTTCCAGGGCGGTGGCGGTATCCGGCACATAGCGCGCGGTGGCCACCACCTCCTCGATGCCGCCGCCGGTGGGCGCCGGACGCCGCTCGGACAGCACCAGCTGCAGGCCCTCGGAGAGCAGCGGGGTGACCCGCACCCGCGGCTGGGTGCGGGTGGGCTTGCCCGGCGCGCTGGCGGTCACCTCATAGACCCCGCGCGGCACCGCGATCTCGAAATAGCCCTCGGCATTGCTGGTGGTGCTGATGCCGCTGCCATCGACCTGGACGCTGGCACCGGCCACGGTGTTGCCCAGTTCATCGGTGACATAGCCGAGCAGGGTGCCGGTGCCCGGACGCTCGACCGGAAAGGCTTCGAAGCGGGTCTCGGCCGGCGCACCCGGGCTGACGATGCGCACCAGCCATTCGGCCGCCTGCCCGGCTTCCAGACGGAAGGTCTCGCGGGCCAGCTGGGTCACGCCGCGGTTGAGCACCAGGGTGTGTTCACCCGGCCCGGTGCTGATCACCGCGGTGCCGGCGCCGTCGGTGCTGGCGATATCGGCGCCGTCGAGCAGCACGGCCAGCCCGTTGATGCTGGCGCCCTCCTGGCGCACCAGCACCAGCACCTCCCCGGGCGCCGGACCGGCCGCCTGGGCCGGCAGCAGCACGCACAGCAAGAGCAGCAGGAGTAAACCGCGCTGGATGGCGAACACCGGGACCCGTCTCTGTGGGAGCAGACCCAGCCTGGAGCCGGCCGCCTGCGAAACCGGCGCGCACCGTATCCAGCGTTTGTGATGGTTTGATGACGAAACGCCCCCGCCGGGGCCCCGCGCGGCGCCAGATGACGATGCCATGACAGGCGGTGAACGCCCGTGGGTACAGGCTTTTGAGGGAACGCCGGGCCGCTGTCATCGCCTCCATGACAGCCGCCCGGGAGGGGCCGGGGGGCGGCGCCGGAGCCAGCCCAGGGCCCCCTCAGGACCGGCTCAGGCCACGCTCAGGGCCCCAGATCGAGTCCCAGATGCAGGGTGAAGTCCGGTGAGGAGCGGGTCGCCAGATCCTCCTGAAAGCCCAGCCGCAGCCAGCGCCCGCCCTCGCCCAGGCGCCGCGCCAGGAACAGCCCACCGGGCACGCCCGGACGGTCCAGCCCAGCCAGGGCGCTGCCGCGGTAGAGGGCACTGTGGGCCAGCAGCTCGCCGGACAGGCGCCAGCGCGGGCTCGGCTGCCAGCCCAGCTCCACCCCCAGCAGCGCCAGCGACTCGCGCGCGTCTTCCGCCAGCGGCCCCTCGGCCCGGCTCCACGAGCCGCCCAGGGACAGGGCGCCGCTGAAGCCGGACCCTGCGCTGAAGGGCAGCGCCTGATCCAGCCAGAGGGCGAGACCGCGGCTGCCACCGGCGAGATCGCGGTCCTCAGCGGTCGGCAGCAGCAGCTGGGCGCGCCAGACCCGGCCCGGCTGGCGCGAGTACCCCAGGCCCAGGCGCAGGTCGCCCAGACCCTGGGCCGAGCGCGAGGCCTCGAACACGGTGCGCCCGTCGACCGTGCGCAGACGGCGCAGCCGATCGCGCGGGGCGAACTCGCGCCCGCCGTTGGGCAGGCCGAAGAAGCGGTGCCAGTCCTCGATCGGGCCGTCCATCCAGCCGCCGCCCTGGATCAGCAGCGGCAGCTCGGCGGTCAGCTCCAGCCCGGTGCCCAGGCCGTGCGCAAAGCCGATCCGCAGGCGGCTGGTCTCGCCATCGATCAGCAGGCCCTCGTCGGCAGTGGCCTCGGCGACATACTCGTTGCTGAGATCCAGCGCCAGCCGCCAGGTGGTCTGGCCGGGCGCCTGCAGCCCGGTCTCGCCGAGGCCCGGGATCAGCGCCGAGCGCGCCAGCGTGGCCGGATTGCCCAGCCCGCTGCTGGCACCGGCGCCCGCGCTGGCGGCGAGCAGCAGCCCGGCGCCAACCGCCCGTTGAATGTGATTTTTCATCGTATATCTACTCTCTCGTTATTTTTTAGTCACACACAACCGGACAAGTTGTGACTTTTTGTTAAGTTCTGATCTTCTATACAACATCTATCAACATTCAGCCGGGCGGCCAGGTGTGCCGGTGGCGGGAGCCGGCCCGGGCGATCCGGCCCTGGCGCCCGGCGCCTCAGGCCTCCACCTGTCGGGCCCGGTCTGCCCGACTCACCGCCCTGGACGCTCTGCTAGCATCGGGGGCCCGGTGTTCCTACCGGGTTTTCCCTCAGTCCGGCGCCTCGTCATGAAGTTCGTCACCGACAACACCCGCATCCGTTCCATCCGCGCGGTGGCCACGCCCGCCCAGATCCAGCGCGAGCTGCCGCTCACCGAGGCGGCGGCCCGCACCACCTTCGAGGCCCGCCGCGAGATCCAGGACATCCTGCACGGCCGCGACGACCGCCTGCTGGTGGTGGTCGGCCCCTGCTCGATCCACGACACCGGCGCCGCCCTCGAGTACGCCGGCCGGCTGAAGGCGCTGCGCGAGCAGCTCAAGAAGAACCTGCTGATCGTGATGCGGGTGTACTTCGAGAAGCCGCGGACCACGGTGGGCTGGAAGGGACTGATCAACGACCCGGATCTCAACGACAGCTACCACATCGATCGCGGCCTGCGCATCGCCCGCAAGCTGCTGCTGGATCTCAACGACCAGGGCCTGCCGGCCGGGGTCGAGTACCTCGATATCCTCACCCCGCAGTATCTCTCCGACCTGGTGAGCTGGGGCGCGATCGGTGCCCGCACCACCGAGAGCCAGCTGCACCGCGAGATGGCCTCCGGGCTGTCCTGCCCGGTCGGCTTCAAGAACGGCACCGATGGATCGGTCAAGGTGGCGGTGGACGCCTGCCAGGCAGCGCGTGCCCCGCACCGCTTCCTCTCCTCGACCCAGGACGGCCAGGTGTCGATCTTCGAGACCACCGGCAACGACGACTGCCACATCATCCTGCGCGGCGGCAGCCTCGGTACCAACTACGACGCCGCCTCGGTGGATGCCGCCTGCGCGGCGCTGACCAAGGCCGGGCTCAGCCCGCAGCTGATGATCGACTTCTCGCATGCCAACTCCAGCAAGCAGCACAAGCGCCAGCTGGTGGTGGCCCAGGATGTCGGCGGGCAGATCGCCGGCGGCGATACCCGGGTGATCGGGGTGATGGTGGAATCCCATCTCAAGGAAGGCCGGCAGGACATCGGTCCGCGCGAATCCATGGCCTACGGCCAGAGCGTCACCGACGCCTGCATCCACTGGGACGACACCACCGAGCTGCTGCGCGGGCTCTACAGCGCGGTCGAGCAGCGCCGGGTGCGGCTGGCGCGCAGCGCCTGACCCTCAGAGCGGGGTGATGCCCTCGCGGTAGCGCTCGCGTACGGCGAGGATCTCCGGCAGGCGCTCGAAGAACACCGGCAGCAGCCCGGGATCAAAGGTGCGCCCGCTGTGGGCGCGCATCCAGTCCAGGGCCGCCTCGATGGACCAGGCCTGCTTGTAGGGGCGTGCCGAGGTGAGGGCGTCGAACACATCGGCGATGGCCACCACCCGGCCCTGGATCGGAATGTCGGTGCCCGCTCGTCCTCGCGGGTAGCCGCTGCCATCCCATTTCTCGTGGTGGGTCAGGGCCACCAGACGCGCGCATTCGAGCAGCTCGCCCTGGTTGCGGCCGATGATGCCGGCGCCGATGGCCGGATGGCGCTGCATGATCGTCCACTCCGCCGGCGTCAGCGGACCCGGCTTCTGCAGGATGGCGTCGGGGATGCCGAGCTTGCCGATGTCGTGCATCGGGCTCGCCTTGAACAGCAGATCCACCTGATCGGCAGAGAAGCCCGCGCCCTCGGCGATCAGCCGCGCGTAGTGGCTCATGCGGATGACATGGGTGCCGGTGTCGTCGTCCTTGAACTCGGCGGCCCGGCCGAGCTGGTGGATCACCTGCAGGCGGGTCTGCTCCAGCTCCTCGGTCTTGCGCTCCAGCGCTGCGGTGCGTTCGCGCACCAGGCGATCGAGCCGGCGCTCGTGCTCGTACAGGCGCAGATGGGTCGCCACCCGGGCCAGCAGGGTCTCCGGCCGGAACGGCTTGGAGACGAAATCCACCCCGCCGGTCTCGAAGGCGCGCTTCTCGTCCTCGGCCGCGTCCAGCGCGGTGAGAAAGATCACCGGCAGCGAGCGCCGGCCGGGCAGCGCGCGCAGGCGCCGGCACACCTCGTAGCCATCCAGCTCCGGCATCATCACATCGAGCAGCACGAGGTCGATGTCCTCGCGGCGCTCCACCAGTTCGAGGGCCTTGAAGCCGTCGGTGGCGGCCAAGGCCACATAGTGCTCGCGCAGCACGGTGGTGGCCACCTGCAGGTTGAGCGGGGTGTCGTCCACCACCAGCACCACCGGTCGCCGCGACGCGTTCATGCCGGACGCTCCTCGGCGCCGCTGCGCCACTCGGCCAGCAGCAGGCCGGCGCGATCGAAGTCGAAGGCCAGCAGCGCCTCCTCCACCGCCAGCAGGGCGAGCGGCACTTCGGTGGCGCTGGCGCGGAACTGTTCGAAGGTGTCCAGCGCCTGCGAATCGCTGGCCTCGATCTGCTCGGCCAGCCGCGCCAGCAGGCCGCTGTCGCCGCTCAGCAGGCCGCGCCGGGTCTCGGCCACCGGCAGTGCCGCCACGGCCACGCGCAGCTCGCGCATCGCCTCGATCAGCGCCGCCACCGCCTCCGCTGGTGCGCTCGCTGGGGCGCTGCGTGACTCGCGCAGGGTGGTTTCGATGCGGGCCGCCAGCGCCGCCAGCCGCTCGGCGCCGAGACTCGCGGCGGTGCCACGCAGGCTGTGCAGCCGGCCCTGGGCAGTGGCGGGATCCCCGCGCTCCAGCGCCGCGGCAATCTGCTCGGGCAGATCGCCCTGGGTCTGCACGAAGCGCTGCAGCAGGCTGCGGTAGCGCGCCGGCTGGCCGCCGACCCGCGCCAGCCCGAGGGCGGCATCCACGCCGGGCAGGCTGGGCAGGGCGGCGGTCTCGCTGCGCGCCTCGGCCCGCAGCGGTCGGCTCTCCTCGCGCGCCGGCAGCCAGCGCATCAGGCTGTCGTAGAGCCGGTCCAGATCGATCGGCTTGGCCAGATGGTCGTTCATGCCAGCGGCGAGGCAGGCCTGGCGATCGCTCTCCATCGCATTGGCGGTCATCGCCAGCACCGGCAGCTGGCGCCAGCGCGGGTCGGCGCGCAGCCGCCGGGTCGCCTCCAGGCCGTCCATCTCCGGCATCTGCAGATCCATCAGCACCAGCTCGTAGGGATCGCCGCGGGCGGCGGCGGCATCGATGGCGGCGAGCGCCTGGCGACCATCGGCCACCACCTCGAGGTCCACCCCGACATCCTCCAGCACCCCGCGCGCCACCTGCTGGTTGATCTCGTTGTCCTCGGCCAGCAGCACCCGCGCCCCGGCGAGGTGGCGGCGCGCCGCCGCCAGACGCCCCCCGCTGGCCGGGCGCAGGCTGTCGAGACCGCGCAGGGCCACCAGGGCGTCGAACAGCGCGGAGGGCGCCAGCGGCCGCGCCAGACAGACCGGCAGACCGGCGTCATGGCAACGCTGCGGGGCCTCGGTATCGCCAGCACCGGCCACCACGAACAGCGCCGGCCGCGGGCCGGTGGCGTCGCTGCGCAGCGCCTCCTGCAGGTCGAGCGCGCTGTCGCGCCCGAGCCGGTAGGCGCACAGCACCAGCTCCGGGCGGCCGGGGCCGTCCAGCCGCAGCCGCGCGCTGGGCAGGCTGTCGGCCTCGCTCACCGTGCAGCCGAAGCTCTCCAGATAGCCGCGGTAGATCTCGCGGGTCTGCGCCGAGGGCTCCACCACCAGCACCGGCAGGTTCTCCAGCACCGCCAGCGCCTGGATGCGCGGACGCAGCGAGGGCGCCGGTGGCAGGCTCAGATCCAGCCAGAACCGCGAGCCCTCGCCGGGCCGGCTGTGGACGCCGACCCGCCCGCCCATCAGCTCGGCCAGCTGGCGGCTGATCGCCAGCCCCAGCCCGGTCCCGCCGTAGCGGCGGCTGATGCCGGCATCGGCCTGGGAAAAACTCTGGAACAGCCGGGCCTGCTCGGCCTCGCTCAGGCCGATGCCGGTATCGCTGACGGTGAAGCGCAGGCCGACCAGCCCTTCGGCGGCGGCGCGCCGCTCGACCTCCACCAGCACCCGGCCCTGCTCGGTGAACTTCACCGCGTTGTTGGCGAAGTTGATCAGCACCTGGCCCAGCCGCAGCGGATCGCCGACCAGCGCCCGCGGCAGATCGCGCGGCAGCTTGAGATGGAACTCCAGCCCCTTGCTCTCGGCACGGCTGCCGCAGAGCTGGATCAGGCGATCGAGCACCTCGGTGAGATCGAACTCGACCTTTTCCAGGGCCAGCTTGCCGGCCTCGATCTTGGAGACATCCAGAATGTCGTTGAGGATGCCGAGCAGGCCGCTGGCGGCGGCCTCGATCTTGCTCAGATAGTCCCGCTGGCGCGGATCCAGCGAGGTGCGCAGGGCCAGATGGGCGAAGCCGAGAATGGCATTCATCGGCGTGCGGATCTCGTGGCTCATGTTGGCGAGGAAGCTGGACTTCGCCGCATTGGCGGCCTCCGCCTCGCGGGTGCGCTCGGCCACCCGCGCCTCGAGCTGGGTGTTGAGTTCGCGCAGCGACTCGTCGGCCAGCCGCTTCTGCCGTGCGGTGTGGGCGCGCGCCAGCAGATCGGCCAGCGCCCCGACATAGCTGACCTCCTCCTCGCGCCAGACCCGGCTGCGCGCGCGCTGCTCGCAGCAGAGCACGCCGACCATGCGCCCGCCCAGACGGATCGGCACATCGAGCATCGCGCCGATGTCCTGCGGTCGCAGATAGGCCGAGGCCAGCTCGCGGGTGGCGGGATCGGCCAGCGCGTCCTCGGCCACCACCGCACGGCGGCTGGCGATCGCCTCGAAGTACGCCGGGTAGGCCGCCTCGCTCAGCGCCGGCGGGGTGGGCAGCTCCTGCTCGCCCTCCAGCAGCAGCTGGCAGTGCAGCTGCTGTCCGGCCTCGTCATAGGTCCAGACGCTGGCGCGCTGGATGCCGAGGCCACTCTGGATGGCGCGCAGCACCAGCCGCTGACTGGCCGGCAGATCGCCCTCATCCACCACCTGCTCGCTGGACAGGTGCAGCAGCTCCTGCTCGCGCTGGCGCAGGCTCTGGTTGATCCGCTGCAGTTCCTCCTGCAGGCGCACCTGCTCGGTGATGTCCAGCGCCATGCCGCCGACCGCGTAGATCTCCTCCTGCTCGTTGCGCAGCGGCCATTTCACCGAGAGCAGGGTCTGCACATAGCCGCGGCGGGGAATCGCCTCGATGAACTGCTCGGTCTGGCCGCTGGCCAGCACCCGCGCGTCGTGCTCGCGCAGCTGGCTGGCCGCGCCGGGGGGCAGCACCTCCTCGTCGCGCCGGCCCACCACCTCGGTCTCACCCTCCAGCTGCAGCACCTGCATGAAGGCCGTATTGACGAACAGATAGCGGCCCTCGCGGTCCTTGGCCCAGATCGGCGAGGGCGCGTTCTCGATCACCGAGCCGAACTGGCTGGCGCGCCGCTTGAGGGTGGCCGACAGTTCGGCCTCGGCCACCTGCAGGCGCTCGGCGGTCTCGCGCTCGTCGGTGACATCGCGGAAGTAGCCATTCCAGAGCAGGCGCGCGCCATCCGGCGGCAGCGGCTGGGCCTGGGCATCCAGCCACCGCATCCGCCCGCTGACCGGATGCTGGAACCGGAACACCACCCGCCAGCCGTCACGACGCCAGTACGCCGCATTGACGGTCTGCAGCAGGTTGCGCCGCTCCGCCTCCGGCACCTGCTGGAGCAGCAGCAGGGGGTCGGTCTCGGCCTGCTCGCGGGCGATGCCGGTGAGGAACTCCAGCCCACCGGAGAGGAAGGGGAAGCTCAGGCGACCGTCGCGGTCGCGGGCCAGCTGGAACACCACGCCGGGCACGGTGTTGGCGATGTCCAGCAGCTGGCCGGCACTGGTCTCGGCGGTCAGGCGCAGGCGTTCCATCTCCTGCTGCAGACGCTCGCGCCGCTCGCGATCGGCCTGGATTTCATCGGCCATGCGGTTGGCGGTGCGTGCCAGCTCGCGCAGCTCGGCGCTGCCGGCCGGGGTCAGGCGCTCGTCGAAATGGCCGGCGGCGAAGCGGCGCATCACCGCCTGCAGCCGCTGCAGGGGCGCACCGAGGGCACGGCTGGCCACCAGCAGGGCCAGGGCAAAGCTCAGCGCCAGGCCCAGCGCCGCCACCGCCTGGAGCTGGCGCTGGCGGTGCTCCTGCTCGCGCAGCAGCTGGCCCTGGCGGGCGTGGCGCTGGACATACAGCTCGCGGAAGCGGCGCGGTCCCTGATGCACCTCGGCCACCCGTTGCAGATAGTCGGGCCGGAACAGGGCCTCGCGGGCCGCCGCCACCGCTGCGGTGTCGCCACCGGCCGCCTCCAGACGCTGCAGCCAGGCGGCCTCCTGCTCCACCAGCAGGGCCGACTGGCGCAGGCTGTGCTCGAGCTCGGCGAACTCGCCCTCCGGCAGGCCCAGCTCGTTGATGCGCTGCTGGATCGAGACCACCGGGCCCTCGGCCGCGGCCACATCGCCGATCAGACGGCGATCCCAGTAGCTGCCGTCGTAGTCGATCGGCCGCGGCGCGCGGCCCTGGTCGATCGCCAGCAGGCGCCGGTAGTGGGCGAGATAGCGAGGGTCCTGGCTCAGCGCATAGGTCTGCGCCAGCCGCACCCGGTCACGGGCGGCGTGCTCGATGGCATCGGCCAGCTGATCGGTGCGGATCTGGGCGGCGGCCAGGCGCTGGCGCTCCAGCTGGATCTGCGCCAGCTGCCAGGCCGTGTGGGCCAGCAGCCCCAGCAGCAGCAGCTGCAGGCTCAGCACGCTGCCGACCAGTCCGGCGACCGGCGCGCGCATCAGCCGGCTCGGCAGCCAGCGCAACAGGCCCAGCAGCAGCAGCAGACCGAGCCCGGCGGCCGCGCCCAGCGCCAGCCGCGCCAGCGGCAGCGGCCGTGGCGGGGGCTCCGGCAGCACCCCGAACCAGCGCGCGCTGAGCGCCTCCAGCTCGCCCGGGGTGATGCTGGCCACCGCCGTGGCCAGCGCCGCAGCCAGTTCCGGCGCATCCCGGCGCACCGCCAGATACAGCTCGATGTCGCGCAGCGGGTTACGCCCGCCGGCCTTGAGGTTGGAC
>DASUDX010000080.1:0-36878 GCA_036275365.1 Nevskiaceae bacterium
CACCCAGCTGCTGCCAACCCTGCAGCGGGTGGTCGGTGCCGGGCTGGTCGAGGCCCGGCCGGTGCTGGGCGCGGAGGATTTCTCCTTCTTCGCCGAGCGCATTCCGGGCCTGTATCTCTCGCTGGGCATCCGCACCCCGGGCGAGCCGCTGGAGGCCTGGCCGGCCAACCACTCCCCGCGCTTCCGCCTCGACGAGGCGGCGCTCCCGCTCGGCGTGCGGGTGCTCAGCCAGCTGGCCGTGGATTTCAATCAGCACCCGGCGGGCGATCGCTGAGCGCTGGCGGTTCCGCCGCGGATCGGTCCGGCCGCGGTGTCATTCACCCCCCAAGGAGGTCTGCATGTCCATCAAGGTTCTCTACACCGCCACCGCCACCGCCGAGGGTGGACGCAATGGCAGCACCCTGTCCGGCGACGGGCTGATCGATGTCAATCTCTCGGTGCCCAAGGCGATGGGCGGACCGGGCCTGCCCGGCACCACCACCCCGGAAGACCTGTTCGCCGCCGGCTATGCCGCCTGCTTCGGCGGCGCGGTCGACTACATGGCCACCCAGCTCAAGCTCAAGCCCAGCTCGCTGAAGATCGAGTGCGCGGTGAGCATCGGCCCGCCACCGGGCGGCGGCTTTGCCCTGGCGGTGGCGCTGACCGCCCGCGTCGGCGGGCTGTCCCCCGCCGATGCGGAGAAGATCGTCGCCGCCGGCCACGCGCTGTGCCCCTACTCGAACGCGGTCAAGGGCAATGTCGAGGTGACGGTCAGGACCGTGGTGGTGTGAACCGTCTCAGGCGCCGCGGGCCTCCGCCCGCGGCGCCTGGGCCAGCGAGCGGCTGCGGCGCAGGAAGGCCACCGGCGGGGCATAGCCCTCGCCGCTGCGCTTCTTCTGGGTCAGCAGGGTCAGCTCGCTGGGCTTGAAGACATTGACATTGTGGGTGTTGGGGGTGGTGACGATGTACTGCGCCCGGGTCGCCTGCAGGAAGGTGCCGACCTTGTCGATGTTGAAGATGTCGAGGTGGGCGAAGGGCTCGTCGATGAACACGAAGCCGCCGCTGACATCGTCCTCCATCAGCAGACCCACCAGCAGGATCATCGACTTCATCACCTGCTGGCCGCCGCTGGCCTCGCCATCGTTGAGGCCGATCAGGCCCTTCTGGTCGAAGTCGAAGCGCACATCGAGGGTGGCCTGGGTCAGCGCCAGATCGTCGTTGGACAGGCTGGGGAAGCCCACATCCACGCCGATGCCGGCGAGCCCGCCGAGCAGCTTGAGGTTGTGCGCGTAGCGGCGCAGGGTGCCGCGCAGCACGCCGATGTACTGGGCGCGGGCGCGGTCGGTGGCGGTCTGCGCCCGCTCCAGATGCGCCCCCTGCAGCTCGATGCGCTCCTCCAGCTGGCGATGGTCGGCGCGCAGCTTGTCGCGGATCAGCAGGCAGTTGGCATCGGTGTGGAACTGGCTCTCCTTGCGCCGCCGCTCGAGGCGCTCGATCTCCAGCTCCACCACCTCGGAGGACTTGAAGCGCGCCCGCGTCTCGGCCAGGCCGCTATCCCGCCACCAGCCGCGCGGCTTGCCGGCGCGCAGCGAGCGGAACGCCAGCACCGCCTCCACATAGCCGCGCCGCGCCGCCAGCAGCTCGGCGCCCAGGCTGGCCAGCCGCCGCTGCGCCTGCTCGGCGGCGCTCTCGGCCAGGGTCAGCGACTTGATCAGGGCCTCCTTGCGGGTGGAGGCCTCGTGCCAGGCCGGGGCGAGGCTGGCGCGGCGGGACTCGAGGGCCTGGCGGTCGGTGTCCAGCTGCTGGAAGGTCTCGGCAGCCTGGGCGAACTCGCTGGCGCGGGCGGAGAGCTCCTGGGCGGCGTCGAGGCCGGCCAGCCGGCCCTGCACCCGGCTCAGCCGTTCGGCGTGGCCGCGCGCCTCCTCCTGCACCTCGGCCAGCTCGCGCTCCACCGCCGCGCGCTCGCGCTGCACATCGGCCAGCAGGCCGCTGCCGAAGTGACGATCGGCCACCCGGATGTCGCGGGCGCCGCGGCGCTCGCGGTGGTAGCCGCTGGCGGTGATCCAGGCCTGCGATTCCGGCAGGCGGGCGCCGGCCTCGACGCTCTCCACCCGCTGGATGCCATCGAGCAGGCGCGCCAGCCAGGGCGGGGCCGGGGCGGTGAAGCGCACGCATTCGAGCAGCGAGCCGCGGCTGGCCGGCGGCACCGCGGCGCGTTCCGGCACCACGAAATGGCGATAGCGCAGCTGCTCGCCCAGCGCCCAGGCGCGAGCCTTGTCGGCCGGCTGGTCCAGCAGCACCAGATGGCGCAGGCCGGCCAGCACCGCCTCCACCGCCGGCTGCCACTCGGCCTCGGTGATCTCGAGGATCTCGGCCAGCCCGCGGTGGGCGATCCCGGCGTTGTTCAGCGCGGCGCGGAAGGCGGCGACCTCCGGTGGCTGCGGCCGGCGACCGGCCTCCAGGGCCTGGCGCTGCTCGTCCAGCTCGCTGCGCCGCAGCTTCAGCTCGCCGGCGCGGCGCTCCAGCTCGTAGACCTTGCGTCGCAGCCGCTCGGCCTCGTCCACCGCCTGCTGCGGATCAAAGCCCTGCTTGCCGGTCTGCAGGCGCTCCTGCAGGCGCTTCTGCTGCTCGAGCACCAGCTCGGCGCGGCCCAGCGGCTTGCTGAGCTTGTTGAGCAGCAGGCTGACCTGCTCGTAGTCCTCCTTGGCCCGGCTCTCGCGCGTCTCCACCTCGGCGAGCTCGGCGGAAAGGCTCTGCACCGCCTCGCGGGTCTGGCGTTCGCGCTCGATCAGCTCGCGCGACTCGCGGCGCCGCCCGGTGAGCAGGCTGCGCCCGCCGCGCAGGGTGTCCATCTGCTCGGCCAGGCGGGTGCGCGGCAGCCACTGGCCCTCCAGCTCGGCGAGCTCGCCGAGCAGGCGCTGGTGGTCGTTGTAGGAATTGACATCGGCCTCGGCGGCCAGCAGGCGGGTGTGCAGGGAGGCCAGCGTGGTGCGCAGCTCCTCCAGCTCGCGGCCGACCGCGGCCTGCTCCTTGCGCGCCTGGTCGTAGTTGTCGAGCACTTCCTGGTCGCCGAACACATCGAAGACCAGGCTCAGCAGCTCGCGTCCGGAGTACTCGCAGAGCTTGTCGGTGTGGCCCTGATCCAGCGCCAGCACGCGCTTGATCGCCCGCGTCAGCCCGGCGCTTTCCAGCTGGGCGGCGTACTGGCGCACGCCCACCCAGGTCACCGCCTCCGGGGTCTCCGCCCCTTCGATGCCGACCTCGCCGGCGCCGATGCCGTAGTCACGCTGCCAGTCGCCCCCCTTCTTGCGGATGCGGCAGAACAGCGTGACCTTCTCGCTGGTCAGCGGCCAGAAGGCGAACTGGCCGTTGGGCCGCTTGTTGTTGGAGACCACCATGCGCAGCCAGGCGTAGGGCCGGTCGGCGCGGCGCACATAGCGCTTGTAGTCGCGCCCGGCCGAGCAGTCGATGCCCAGCGCCGTGCGCAGGGCGTCGAGCAGGGTGGTCTTGCCCGAGCCGTTGGGGCCGACGATGGTGACGATCGCCGCATCGAGCGGGACGCTGAAGCGCTCCCACCAGTCCCAGTGCACCAGCTCGAAGCGCTCAATGCTGAACATCGGCGCCGTCCTCCATCAGATCGTCCTCGTCGGCGTCCTCGGCCGGGCGCTCCAGCGCCAGCTCCGGCTCGCGCCCGGCCTGGCCGAACAGATCGGCGAGCGCGCCGTCGAGCACCCGTGAGGCCATGCGGTTGTAGTCCAGGGCCAGATCCAGCAGCGGCCCTTCGGTGATGCGGCCCTCGCGGCGCTCGATGAAGCCGTGGCGCGCCAGCACCGGCAGGCCGAAGTTGCGCACCCGGGTGCGGCCGCCGAGGCGATCGCCGAAGTCGGCGAGCAGGGCGGCCTCGGATACCGAGATGCCGAGCTCGGCGGCGCTGGGCAGGGGCTTGTCGACGGTGAACATCTCGCCCTGGCGCTGGGTCTGGGCGTCTTCCTTGCGTTCCAGCTGGCGGCTGCGCTTGGGCAGCACCAGCAGCGCCCACAGCACCACCAGCAGGGCGATCTGGTCGCGCTTGAGATCGAGGTTGTTGGACAGCCACTGGTCCTCGCCGCCGAATACCGGCTGCTCCAGCTCGCGGCGGATGCGCAGGGTCACATGGTCGGCGTAGGGATGCTCGACCAGGGCCAGGCCACAGGCCGCCAGCCGCTCGTTGAGCGCCTGGTAGAACAGCTCGTCGGTGAGCGCGCGCCGCACCAGCGCGTCCTTGCGCGGCAGCCAGCGCTGCGCGCACAGCCGCGCCACCAGGGTCTGCAGCTCAGTTTCCATGCGGGTTCCTCAGATGTCCCTCGCTCATCTCCTCCACCCCCTCGCGGCCCACCGCACGCACCGCCCCGCTCCAGCTCAGGCGGCGGTCGAGGCGGGCGAGATCGGCCACCGGCCCGTCCAGCGCGGCGGACTCGCGATCCCCCAGCAGCGAGAGCAGGGACAGCCGGTAGCTGGACAGCTCGTAGCTGCGCAGCGGCAGCGCCTCGGCCAGCGCCAGACCGTCCGGCGCCACCCGCAGCAGATCGCGCCAGCGCTCGAGCTCGCCGAAATCCTCGGGCGCTTCGCTCATCGCGCTGCCCGCGCTGGCCTCCAGGGCCTGCGGCAGGGGCACATCCAGCCGCTCCGGGCGCAGCTTGTCGATCAGCTCGAACTCGGCGATGTCCAGGGCGATGTCGCCGAGCACGAAGCCGGTCTGGGTGCCGCCGAGGCCGGCGCCTTCCACCAGCGCGGCCAGCTCGGCCTGGCTGCGTCCGGCCAGCCAGCGCGCCACATCGGTGGAGGACAGGCCGGTGGCGCCCAGGTGCACCTTCTGCGTCTCCAGCTGCGAGAGGGTGCGCTGGAAGGCGCCGCTCATGCGCAGCAGCTCGCTCTGCACCTGGCCGATGCGCTGGGCCACCCGGTGCGCCGCCGGTTCGAGCTGTTCCTGCTCCAGCAGGCGGCCGAGCACATCGCTGCCCTTGTTGACCCACTGCCAGACCCGCTGCAGCTGCTGGGCGGCGCGGCGGATGCGCGCCTCGGAGCCGGAGAGGATGGCGCTTTCAAACGACTCCTTGAGCTCCAGCAGGCGGGCCAGCAGATGCTGCAGCTCGTGCACCGCCACCCCGCCGACCGCCTGGCTGCCGGCGATCTGCCCGGCCAGGAAGCCCAGCTCCGCCCCCTCGTCCTCGTAGCGCAGCAGCTGGCTGACCGCGGCCATCACCATGCGGCCCAGCGGGCTGATGCCGTAGCGCGAGCGCTCGGCATCCCAGCTGAGGATGTCGTGGCTGCGCAGACGCTGGATCAGGTGCTCGAGCTTGCCTTCGTCCAGATAGGGGAACTGCTGGCGCAGCTCGGCGGCGGTGAAATGCGGCTCGCCGCCGCGCCCGGCCATCTCGGAGAGCACCAGCAGGCGGATCAGCACCGCGTCCTCGGTGCCGTTGAACAGGGTGATCAGGGCCTGGATGGCGCCGCGCGCGCCCAGCAGCGGGTGCAGGGGCGGGACATCGGCCGGCGCCACGCCGGGGACGAGCCACTCGGCCAGGCGCTCGTCCGGCGGCGGGGCGTCGGCGGGAGATCGCATCCTGCCAGTGTAGGGATTCGGCCCTGGCCGGGCAGGATCCCCCGCCATGGGCAACAATCCGGGCCTGCCCGTCCGCCTGCCCGCCATGAAAGCCATCGTCTGCGCCGCCTTCGGTCCGCCCGAATCCCTGCAGCTGCAGGACCTGCCCGGGCGCAGCCCGGGGCCGGGCGAGGTGCGGATCGCGGTGGAGGCCGCCGGGGTCAATTTCCCGGACACCCTGATCATCCAGGACAAATACCAGCTCAAGGCCAAGCCGCCCTTCATCCCGGGGGCCGAGGTGGCCGGCACGGTGATGGAGGTGGGCGCCCGGGTCAGCAGCCTGCGCGCCGGTGACCGGGTGATGGCCCTGGTCTCGGTCGGCGGGTACGCCAGCGAGGCGGTGGCACCGGCCGAGCTGTGCCTGAAGGTGCCGGCCTCGATGAGCGCGCCGGTGGCGGCCGGCTTTCCCCTGGTCTATGGCACGGTGATCCATGCCCTGGAACAGCGCGGCCAGCTCAGGCCCGGCGAGACCCTGCTGGTGCTGGGCGCTGCCGGCGGGGTGGGGCTGGCGGCGGTGCAGCTGGGCAAGCTCATGGGCGCGCGGGTGATCGCCGCCGCTTCCAGCGAGGAGAAGCTGGCCCTGTGCCGCGCCCAGGGCGCGGACGAGACCATCAACTACCGCAGCGAGTCGCTCAAGGAGGCGGTGAAGAAGCTCACCCGCGGCCAGGGGGCCGATGTGATCTTCGATCCGGTCGGCGGTGATCTGGCTGGCGAGTGCTTCTCCTGCATCAACTGGAACGGCCGCTATCTGGTGATCGGCTTCGCCGATGGCCAGATCCCCAGCCTCGCCCTCAACCGCCTGCTGCTCAAGGGCGCGGCGGCGGTGGGGGTGTTCTGGGGCGCCTTCATCGTCCGCGAGCCGGCGGTGCAGGCCGCCAACATGCGCCGGCTGTTCGACTGGTTCGAAGCCGGCCAGCTCAAGCCCCACATCTCCCGCGAGTACCCGCTGGAGCAGGCGCCGCTGGCCCTGCGCGACATGCTCGAGCGGCGCGTCACCGGCAAGGTCGTGCTGGTGACCTGAGCCGACCGACGCCGCCTGACCGATCCCCGACCGATTCATGTTCCAGCGCATCCTGTTTCTCTGCACCGGCAACATCTGCCGCAGCCCCACCGCCGAGTACCTGCTCAAGGCGCGGGCGCCGCAGCTCACCGTCAGCTCGGCCGGCACCCACGCCATGGTCGGCTGGGGGGCCGAGCCGACCAGCCTGGCGGTGGCCGCCGAATACGGGGTGGACCTCAGTCCGCACCGCGCCCAGCAGGCCACCCAGCCGCTGCTGGCGGCGCAGGATCTGATCCTCGCGCTCGACGCCGGGCACCGCGACTGGGTCACCCGCCAGTACCCGATGCTGCGCGGCCGCGTCCATCTGCTGACCCGCTGGCAGCAGGGCGAGGATGTGGAGGACCCCTACCAGCGCGAGCGCGCGGTGTTCGAGTCGGTGTTCGAGCACATCGAGCGCGGCGTCGAGGACTGGCTCAAGCGCCTGCGCTGAGGCGGCCGGCGGCCGTTCTGGGCAAAAAATCGCCAGCGGGAGCCGCTTCCGTATAATCGCGACCCGCCTCCCCCCGCCCGCTCCATGAAGCCCAAGCTGTTCCTGCTGACCTACGGCTGCCAGATGAACGAGTACGACTCGTCCAAGATGGCCGATGTGCTGGGGCAGTCCCATGGCTTCGAGCGCACCGAGGTGGCCGAGGAGGCCGATGTGCTGCTGCTCAACACCTGCTCGGTGCGCGAGAAGGCGCAGGAGAAGGTGTTCTCCGAGCTGGGCCGCTGGAAGGAGTGGAAGCAGGCCCGTCCGGGCCGGGTGATCGGGGTGGGGGGCTGCGTCGCCTCCCAGGAGGGTGAACTCATCGCCCAGCGCGCCCCGCAGGTGGATCTGGTGTTCGGTCCGCAGACCCTGCACCGCCTGCCGGCGCTGCTCGACGAACACCGCCGCACCCGGCAGACCGCCGTCGACATCCGCTTCCCGGAGATCGAGAAGTTCGACCACCTGCCGGCGCCGCGCGCCGAGGGGCCGACCGCCTTCGTCTCGATCATGGAAGGCTGCTCGAAGTACTGCAGCTTCTGCGTGGTGCCCTACACCCGCGGCACCGAGGTCAGCCGCCCGCTCGACGATGTGCTGCTGGAAGTGGCGCGCCTGGCCGAGCAGGGCGTGCGCGAGGTGACCCTGCTCGGGCAGAACGTCAACGCCTACCGCGGGGCGATGGGCAACACCCGCGAGACCTGCGACCTCGCCCTGCTGATCGGCTTCATCGCGCGCCTGCCGGGCATCGAGCGGATCCGCTACACCACCAGTCACCCGGCCGAGTTCAGCGAGTCGCTGATCGAGGCCTTCGCCGAGCAGCCCAAGCTCGCCAGCTATCTGCATCTGCCGGTGCAGAGCGGCTCCGACCGCATCCTCGGCATGATGAAGCGCGGCTACAGCCGGGCCGACTATCTGGCCAAGATCGCGCGCATCCGCGCCGCCCGCCCGGGACTGTCGCTGTCCTCGGACTTCATCGTCGGCTTCCCCTCGGAAAGCGAGGAGGACTTCGCCCAGACCCTGGCGCTGATCGCCGAGGTGGGCTTCGATGGCGCCTTCAGCTTCCTCTACTCGCCACGGCCCGGCACGCCGGCCGCCAATCTGCGCGACACCGTCAGCACCGAGGTGAAGGAGCGCCGCCTGGCCCTGCTGCAGGCGCGGGTGCGCCAGCACGACGAGGCCTACAAGCAGGCCATGGTCGGCACCACGCAGTCGGTGCTGGTGGAGCGGCCGTCGAAGAAGGGCGAGGGCCGGGTGGCCGGCCGGACCTCCTCCAACCGCTGGGTCAATGTCGAGGGGCCGGAGAGCCTGATCGGCCAGTTCATCGAGGTGCGCATCACCGAGGCCCTGCCCAACTCCCTGCGCGGCGTGCGGGTCACGCCCGGCGGGGACGCATGAGCGAGGCCGCCAGCCGGGACATCCTGCTCGAGCCGGATGACGCCCCGCGCATCGCCAATGTCGCCGGGCCGTTCGAGGAGCATCTGCGGCAGATCGAGCTGCGCCTGGGCATCGAGGTTCGCAACCGCGGCAACCGCTTCCGACTGGTGGGCCCGGACCCGGACACCCGCCGTGGCGAGGCGGTGCTGCAGAGCCTGTTCGAGCTGGCCGGACGCGCGGCGGTGACGCCCGAGGATGTGCACCTGGCCCTGCTCGAGGAAGCCGGCCCTCCCGGGGAGCCGGCGTCCGGTCCGGTGGCGGGCGACGAGGTGGTGATCCGCACCAAGCGCGGCGTGGTGCGCGGCCGCGGCCCGCTGCAGAAGCAGTATCTGCAGCACATCGCCAGCCACGATCTGTCCTTCGGCATCGGCCCGGCCGGCACCGGCAAGACCTATCTGGCGGTGGCCAGCGCCGTGCAGGCGCTTGAAAAGGACCGGGTGCGCCGCATCGTGTTGACGCGGCCGGCGGTGGAGGCCGGTGAGAAGCTGGGCTTCCTGCCCGGCGACATGACCCAGAAAGTGGACCCCTATCTGCGCCCGCTGTACGACGCGCTCTACGAGATGCTCGGCTTCGAGCGCGTTGCCAAGTATCTGGAGCGGGCGGTGATCGAGGTCGCCCCGCTCGCCTTCATGCGCGGTCGCACGCTCAATGAAAGCTTCATCATTCTCGACGAAGCTCAGAACACCACGGTCGAGCAGATGAAGATGTTCCTCACCCGCATCGGCTTCGGCAGCGTGGCCGTGGTCACCGGCGATGTCACCCAGATCGATCTGCCCAAGCACGCCACCTCCGGACTCAAGCACGCCATGCAGGTGCTGGAAGATGTGCGCGGCGTCAGCTTCACCCGCTTCCGCAAGGAGGATGTGGTGCGCCACCCGCTGGTGCAGGCCATCGTCTCCGCCTACGAGCGGCACGAGAGCGCCGGCGGCTCATGAACGAAATCCTGATCCAGCGGCGGGTGCCGGCCGAGGGGCTGCCCAGCGCCGCCACCCTGCGCCAGTGGGCCGGCCGCGCGCTCGGCTCGGCGGCGGGTGATCTCACCATCCGCATCGTCGACGAGGCGGAGAGCCGCGACCTCAACCATCGCTTCCGCCAGAAGGACAAGCCCACCAATGTTCTGAGCTTTCCCTTCGATGGCGAGCAGCTCGAGGTGCCGGTGCTGGGCGATGTGGTGATCTGTGCGCCGGTGGTGGCGCGCGAGGCCGCCGAGCAGGGCAAGGACCCGCGTGCGCACTGGGCGCACATGGTGGTGCACGGCTGCCTGCACCTGCTGGGGTACGATCACATCCAGGACCGCGATGCCGAGGTCATGGAAGGCCGTGAGCGTGAGATCCTCGCCGATCTGGGTTTCGCGGACCCTTACATCACAGAACGATGAGCCAAGAAGATCCCAGCCCCGTGCCGGAATCCGCCGCCCGCACCTGGTGGAAGCGCGTCACCCAGCGTCTGGCCGGTGGCCCGGAAACCCGCGAGGATGTGCTGCACATCCTGCAGGAGGCCCGCAGCGCCGAGCTGATGGACGCCGATGCCCTGGCGATGATCCAGGGCGTGCTCGAGACCGAGCAGCTGCAGGTGCGCGACATCATGGTGCCGCGCGGACAGATGGTGGTGGTGGAGCGCAGCGCCCGCATCGACGAGCTGCTCAAGGTGGTGGTCGAATCCGGCCACTCGCGCTTCCCGGTGATCGGCGACTCCCGTGACGAGGTGGTGGGCATCCTGCTGGCCAAGGACCTGCTCAAGTTCACCTCGACGGTGGAGGGCTTCGATGCCGCCACCTTCGATCTCTCGCGCTGGCTGCGCCCGGCCAATCTGGTGCCGGAGTCGAAGCGGGTCAATGTGCTGCTCAAGGACTTCAAGCGCGGCCGCAACCACATGGCGATCGTGGTCGATGAGTATGGCGGCGTCTCCGGGCTGGTCACCATCGAGGATGTGCTGGAGCAGATCGTCGGCCAGATCGACGACGAGTACGACGACGCCGAGGCGGCGAGCATCCTCAAGCTCGACGAGCGCCGCTACCAGGTGATGGGCCTGACCCCGGTGGCCGATTTCAACCGCTACTTCGGGGTGGCCCTGCCCGAGGACGAGTTCGACACCATCGGCGGCCTGGTGCTCAACCGCTTCGGCCGCATGCCCAAGCGCGGCGAGAGCGTCAAGCTCGACAAGTTCAGCTTCAATGTCCAGCGTGCCGACAGCCGCCGCCTGCACGTGCTGCACGTCGCCGTCGCGCCAGAGAGCTGAGTCCGTGCCGCGGCCGCTCCGGCAGCTGGCCCTGCTGCTGGTCCTGCTGCTCAGCCTCGCCGGGGCCCGGGCCGAGGCCCCGCCGCAGATCAGCCTGCTGACCTTCGCCCCGGGCGAGATCTACTGGCAGCGCTTCGGTCACAACGCCCTGCTGGTGCAGCGCAATGGCGAGGCGCGGGTCTACAACTACGGCATCTTCGACTTCCGCCAGAAGAACTTCGCCCTCAACTTCGCCCGCGGCGAGATGCGCTACCGGCTGGCCGCCGAGCCGCTGGCCGATACGCTCTGGCTCTACCAGCAGGAGGGCCGCTGGGTGCAGCAGCAGGTGCTCGCCCTGGACCCGGCGCAGGCACGGGCACTGGCGGCGTTTCTCGAGCACAACGCGCGACCCGAGAACGCCGAGTACCGCTACGACTACTTCCTCTCCAACTGCTCGACCCGGGTCCGCGATGCCCTGGACCAGGCCACCCAGGGGGCACTGCGGCGGGCCCTGCAGGGCCAGCCCAGCGGCACCGACTACCGCCGCGAGGTCACCGCCCTGATCGCCCCGGCGGGCCTGGCCCTGGCGCTGGGCATGGATCTCGGGCTGGGGCCGCTGGCCGATGCGCCGATCGATCGCTGGGCGCACGGCTTCCTGCCGCTGGCGCTGATGCAGGCGGTGCGCGAGGTGCAGCTCGCCCCGGGGCGAGCGCTGGTGGCCGCCGAGGCGAGCCTGCTGGGGCCGGTGGACGAGCGACCCGCCCCGGCCGCGCCCGATCCGTTCTGGGCCTTCCTGCTGATCGGGCCGCTGCTGGCCCTGCTGCTGGCGGCGGCCGCTGCCCGCCGGCCCGGGCTCTATCGCGCCTCCGCCGCGGGCCTCGCCCTGCTGCTGGGTCTGGGCGGGCTGATCCTCGCCGCCGGCTGGGCGTTCAGTGCGCACTGGGCGGTATGGCGCAATGCCACCCTGCTGCTGCTCAACCCGCTCTGGTGGGCCCTGCTGCCGGCGCTGCTGAGCGGGCGCCGCGGGCGCGCCAGCCGGGCGCTGGCGGTGCTGATCGCCCTCGGCGGGGTGCTGGCGCTGCCGCTGGCCGGGCTGCAGGACCAGCGCATCGGCCACTGGTGGCTGCTGCTGGCCCCGCTCCAGGCGGTGCTGCTGCTCGGCCTGCTGCGGCCGCGGCCTCAGTCGGCGTAGCCCGGATTGCAGCGGTCCAGCCGGCGCCGCAGGCCCGGCCAGGCCAGCTGTCCCCCCAGCCCGCGGGTGGCCTGGCGGGCCTGGGCCTGGGCGGTGGCAAGGATGGCCGGATCGATCGCCAGCAGCTCGCGCGAGCCGGCCAGCGCGCGCACCTGGATGGCGCAGGCGGTCTCGAACAGATACATCGAGAGGAAGGCATCGGCGATGCTTGGCCCGACCGTCAGCAGGCCGTGGTTGCGCAGCATCAGAAAGCTGTTCATGCCGAGATCGCGCACCAGCCGGGGCTTCTCGTCGTCGAGCAGGGCCACGCCCTCATAGTCGTGGTAGCCCAGCGAGGCCAGCACGAAGATCGACTGCTGGGACAGCGGCAGCAGGCCCTGCTTCTGGGCGCTCACCGCCACCCCGTTGGGCGAGTGCAGATGCAGCACGCAGGCGGCGTCATGCCGCGCCGCGTGCACCGCGCTGTGGATGACAAAGCCCGCCGGATTGATCTCGTGAGGCGAGGCCAGCACCTTGTGTCCCCGGGCGTCGACCTTGACCAGCGAGGAGGCGGTGATCTCCTCGAACAGAAAGCCGTAGGGGTTGATCAGAAAGGCGCCCTCCTCGCCGGGCACCCGCGCGCTGATGTGGGTGAACACCAGATCGTCCCAGCCCTGCAGCGCCACCAGCCGGTAGGCGGCGGCCAGATCCACCCGCAGCTGCCATTCCTCGGCGCTGACCTGCTCGCGCACGCTGCTCGTCATCGCCGTACTCCCGTGGTGGTGGCGCCGCTATGCTGCCGCAAAGCCCCGGGAACCGCTCATGGCCAAGGCCCAGACCTCGCCCTTCTTCACCCCCGCCACGCTCGCCTTCCTGCGCGCCCTGCGCGAGAACAACCGGCGCGACTGGTTCCTCGCCCACAAGGCCGAGTACGAGGCGCAGGCGCGGGCACCGGCGCTGCGCTTCATCGAGGCGCTGGCCGCGCCGCTGGCGGCGATCAGCCCGCAGCTGGTCGCCAGTCCGCGGCCGGTCGGCGGCTCGCTGTTCCGCATCCACCGCGATACCCGCTTCGCCCACGACAAGACGCCGTACAAGACCCACCTCGGCCTGAGCTTCTATCACGCCGCCACCCGCGCCACGCCGCGGGCCGACGCCGGCAACGCGGCGATGGGCCGGCTCGATGCGCCGCTGTGCTATCTGCACATCGAACCGGGTGCGAGCTTCATCGGCGGCGGCATCTGGCATCCGCAAGCCCCCACCCTGCGGGCGATCCGCAGCTATCTGGTCAACAACCCGGCGAGCTGGAAGCAGGCCACCCGCAGCCCGGCCTTCCGCGCCCGCTTCACCCTCGGTGGCGAGTCCCTGCAGCGCCCGCCGCAGGGCTATGACCCGGCCCATGAGCTGATCGAGGACCTCAAGCGCAAGGACATCGTCGCCAGCGCCCCGCTCAGCGATGCGCAGATCTGCGCGCCCGATCTGCTCGAGCAGGCGCTGGCCCACTACCAGGCGCTGGCGCCGCTGCTGGACTGGCTGTGCGGAGCGCTGGACCTGGAGTTCTGAGCGCTCAGGCGGCGTCGCCGCGCAGCGCGCGGATGCGCGCCTCGAGCTGGGCGGCATCGACGGTGCCGGGGGCCAGCGGCGCTGCCACCACCAGCGCCACCCGGGCGCGGAAGCGCCGCGGCAGGCGCAGCCGGCCCAGGCGCGAGTCGCGCCGGCTCCACATGCTCTGCCAGAGCCCTTTCAGCGCCATCGGCACCACCGGCACCGGACGGCGCGCCAGGATCTTGTCGATGCCCGGCTTGAACGGCTGGATGGCGCCATCCGGCGTCAGCGCGCCTTCCGGGAACAGCCCGAGCAGCTCGCCATTGGCCAGGGCCAGATCGATCTCGGCATAGGCGCGCGCCAGCAGCGCGGCGTCCTCCCGCGCCGGGGCGATCGGAATGGCGCGCGCGGTGCGGAAGACGAAGCTCAGCAGCGGGATCTGGAAGATGCGGTGATCCATCACGAAGCGGATCGGCCGCTGGCTGAGGCTGCCCAGCAGCAGCGCGTCGACATAGCTGACGTGATTGCAGGTGACGATGGCCGCTCCCTCGGCCGGGATGTGTTCCAGGCCCTGCGCGCGCACCCGGTAGAACAGGTGCACCAGCAGGAACACCAGGAAGCGCATCAGGAACTCGGGCATCAGGGCCAGCGTCAGGGTGCTCACCGCGGCGTGGCTGAGGTTCATCACCAGCAGGCACTGGCTGCGGTCGAGCCCGGCCCGCTCCAGGGTCAGGCTCCAGCCCAGGCCCGCCAGCAGGAACACGCCCAGCCAGGCGAGCGACACCCGCCCGGCCCGTTCGCGCACCAGCAGGGCCAGTGGCCGGGCGGCGGCCCCCACCAGCACCCCGACCGCGGCCAGGGTGGCCAGCCCCTCGTGCAGCGCCGCCTCCTCGCGCGCCAGACCGCTGAGCAGATGCAGGGCCGGCAGCAGCGCCAGCGCGGCGAACGGCACCAGGGCCAGCTCGTTGCGCGGACGGCTCAGCGCCGCCGCCAGCGCCCAGCCCGGCGCCAGGCCCAGGGCCAGCGCGGCCAGCGCGGCCGGCTGGTCGCGGTAGAGCAGGGCCAGCGCGCCCAGCAGCAGGGCGAGCCAGGCCAGCGCCAGCTGCGAGAGCAGACGGGTGCGGCGGGCCTCCAGGCCCAGGGTCGGGGTGCGATCGCTCACCGCGACCGCTGGCGGTCGATCCAGGCCCGTACCGCGCGCTCCAGCTCGTCCAGCGGAATCGCGCCCTGGGCCAGCACCGCGTCATGGAAGCCGCGGATGTCGAAGCGCTCGCCGAGCTGCTCGCGGGCCTCGCGGCGCAGCGCCTGGATGCGCAGCTCGCCGATCTTGTAGGCCAGCGCCTGGCCCGGCGTGCCGATGTAGCGATCGATCTCGTTGACGATGTCGAGCTCGGCCTTGGGCGCGTGGGTGCGGAAGTAGTCGATGGCCTGCTGGCGGCTCCAGCCCTTGGCGTGCAGCCCGGTGTCGACCACCAGCCGCACCGCCCGCCACATCTCGTAGGTGAGCTGGCCGAACTTGGAATAGGGATCGCGATACAGGCCGAGGTCCTCGCCCAGCGATTCCGAGTACAGCCCCCAGCCTTCGACGAACACCGTCATCTCCAGCCCGTACTTGCGGAACGCCGGCTGCGCGCCCAGCTCCTGGGCCAGGGCGATCTGCAGATGGTGGCCGGGCATCGCCTCGTGCACGGTCAGCGCCTCCATCTCCCAGATCGGCCGCGAATCCGGGCGGTAGAGGTTGGTATAAAAGTAGCCGGCGCGGGTGCCGTCCGCCGAGGGCGGGAAGTAGTAGGCGGTGGTGGTGTAGGGCGCGCTGCTGTCGGGGATCGGGCGCAGCCCGTAGGGCGTGCGCGGCAGGGTGCCGAACAGCCGGGTCAGTTCCGGATCGATGCGCTTGGCGATCTGCAGATAGTGGTTGAACAGCGCCTCGCCGGTCGGGTGGAAGAAGCGCGGATCGCTGCGCAGGAACTGGAAGAAGGCGGCCAGATCACCGTCGAAGCCGGTGGCGGTCTTGAGCGCCTCCATCTGCGCGCGGATGCGCGCCACCTCGGCGAGGCCGATCTGGTGGATGGCCTCGGCGTCCAGATCGGTGGTGGTGTGCAGGCGGATCAGGAAATCGTAGTGCGCCGCGCCCTGTGGCCGTGCCGAGAGCCCCACCGCCTGCGGGCAGGCCGGCAGATAGCGCTCGCGGAAGAACTGGCTGAAGCGCGCATAGGCCGGCAGCACCACCTCCGCGATCGCCGCCCGGGCGTCCGCGCGCAGCTGCGCCTGCTCGGCTGCCGAGAAGCTCGCCGGCAGGTCGCGGAAGGGCGCGTAGAACGGGCTCTCCTCGGGGCTGGCCACCTGCTGGCGCGCCAGCGGCGCCAGCACCTTCTCCATCAGCACCCGCGGCGGCAGCTGGCCCTCGGCCAGACCCTGCTCCATCAGCGCCTGGGTCTGGGCCACGCGGGTGTCGAAGGCGCGCAGGCGGGCGATCCAGTCCTGGTGGTCCTTGAGCGTGCTCAGACGCATCCACTCGAGGATCTCGTGGGCGGTCTGCAGGCCGCGGTCATGGCTGATCGGCAGCAGGAAGCCGCGGTAGCGGTGGGCCTCCAGTCCCTGCTCGAGCATCAGCCGGAACAGCCGGGCATTGAGCGCCGCCGCCGGCGACAGCCCGCCCAGATCCATCGCCTGCAGCGCGGCGAGGGTGGCGCGGTCCTCGCGGATGCCGGCCTCGATCGCCTCCAGGCGGGCATCGCTCCAGCGGTCGTTGTAGCGCGGATCGCCGAGATAGCTGGCGAACTCCGGGCTGCGCGCCAGCAGCCGCTCCCAGTGCTGGGCGTAGAGCGCCTCCAGGGCGGCCTCGCGCGCAGCGCCTGCCGCCGGAGCGGGGCCGGGGGTGGGCGCGCCGGGGGCGGTGGCGCAGCCGGTAAGCCCCGCCGCCAGCAGCAGGGCCAGAAGCGAGGCGGGGATCAGACGCGGCATGGGATCACTCCAGGTTGAGCTTCTTGAGCTTGTAGCGCAGCTGGCGGAAGGTCAGGCCCAGCAGCGCCGCGGCCTTGGTCTTGTTGTAGCGCGCCTGTTCCAGGGCGCGCTGGATGGCGCGCTTCTCCATCTCCTCCACCTGCTCGCCCAGCGCCGTGCCGCTGGTGGCGGGGCGCGGCGGCTCGGGCGCAGCGGGCGTCTCCAGCCGCGCCGCCGGGCGCAGCTGCAGATCGGCCAGGCGGATGGTGTCGTCTTCGCAAAGGGTGATGGCGCGCTCCAGCACATTCTCCAGCTCGCGCACATTGCCGGGAAACGGATACTCGGCCAGCGCCCGCAGCGCGGCCGCCTCGAGCTGCGGCGGCTGGCGGCGCCCGGCCTCGGCCGCCAGCCGGCCGAGGATATGGGTGGCGAGCTGGGGAATGTCGCCGGGGCGTTCGCGCAGCGCCGGGGTGCGCACCTCGATCACATTCAGGCGGTAGTAGAGATCCTGGCGGAAGCTGCCCTGGGCCACCCGCTCGGCGAGGTTCTGGTGGGTGGCGGAGATCAGCCGCACATTGACCGCCACCTCGGCCTCGGCCCCCACCGCCCGCACCGCGCGCTCCTGCACCGCGCGCAGCAGCTTGACCTGCATGTGCAGGGGCAGCTCGGCCACCTCGTCGAGAAACAGGGTGCCGCCCTCGGCGCTCTGGAACAGCCCGGCCTTGTCCTTGATCGCCCCGGTGAAGGCGCCCTTGAGATGGCCGAAGAACTCGCTCTCCATCAGTTCGGAGGGAATCGCCCCGCAGTTGACCGGCACGAAGGGCCCGGCCGCCCGCGGACTGCGCGCATGGACCAGGCGCGCCACCCGCTCCTTGCCGGTGCCGGATTCGCCGTGGATGTGCACCGGCGCCTGGCTGCGCGCCAGGCGGTCGATCAGCCCGCGCAGCTCGACGATGCTGGCGTGTTCGCCGAGCAGCCCACCGTCATCGCGCGGCGGGGTGCTGCCGCCTTCGCGCAGGCGCAGGCCGGTTTCCACCAGCTTGCGCAGCACCGCCAGATCCACCGGCTTGGAGACGAAATCAAAGGCCCCGGCCTTGAGGCTTTCCACCGCCGCCTGGGCATTGCCATAGGCGGTGATCACCGCCACCGGGGTCTGCGGGTGGTGGCGCTGGATCTGCTGCACCAGCTCGATGCCGGTGCCATCGGGCAGCCGCATGTCGGTGATGCAGAAATCGAAGACGCTCTCGGCGAGCCGGGCGCGCGCCTCGCCGAGGCTCGCCGCCGCCTCGCTGCGCACCCCCATCCGCGACAGGGTGATCTCGAGCAGCTCGCGGATGTCCGCCTCGTCATCGACCACCAGGGCGCGCGGGCTGCGGCTGGATGTGTTCATGCCGCTACGGTAGCGCGGCGGCGGTAACCGGCACAGCAGCCGGGCCGCCCTCGGCGGGTGCGGTGAACACGATGCGGAAGCAGGCCCCGCTCTCGCCCTCGCGGTAACGCACCCGCGCCTGATTGATCTCGCACAGCTCGCGCACCAGGTACAGGCCCAGGCCATTGCCCTGGTGGGCGGTGCTGAAGAAGGGCTCGAAGATACGCTCGTGCAGCTCGCTGGCGATGCCCGGGCCGTTGTCGGCGACATCGAGCCAGAGCTGGCTGTCGTCACGCCCGCCGCTGACCATCACCACCACGCTGGCGCCGCCGCGGGCGCCGTGCTCGAAGGCGTTGTCCCAGAGATTGAACAGCACCTGCTGCAGATGGCTGGGATCGAAGCGCACCCGCAGCCGGGCATCGAGGTCGACCAGCTCGATCGGCCGCGGCTGCTGCGGATGCGCTTCCTGGTACTGGCCGGCGATGCGCACCAGAAAGGCCTTGAGCATCAGCGGTTCGGGCATGGCGGCATCGCGGCGCGACAGCGCCAGCACATCGCCAACGATCTTGTCGATGCGCCCGCTGTGGCGACGGATCATCTCCAGCAGGCGCTGGTTCTGGCCACGCAGCTCCTCGGACTCGGCCAGCAGCTGGCTGGCGTTGGCGATGGCCGCCAGCGGGTTGCGGATCTCGTGGGCGATGCTGGCCGAGAGCCGGCCCAGGGCGGCGAGCTTCATCTGCTGGGCGCGTTCGCGCAGCCGCGCGGTCTCCTCCAGCAGGATCAGCACCGGGGCATCGGCACCGCTGCCGAGCCGGGTGAAATGCGGAATCACCTCGGCCTCGTCGCGCCCCAGGGCCAGCGGCAGATCGTTGTCCAGCCGCCCGGCCAGCCAGTGGTGCAGACGGTCGGCCAGCGGCCAGCTCTCGGTGCCCAGCGGGCGGCCCAGCGCGGTGTCGCTGGCGCGCAGCAGCCGCCGCGCCGCCTCATTGAGCAGGCGGATCTGGTTGTCGGCGCTGACCACCAGCACGCCGGCCTGCAGGTGGCTGATGATGCTGGCGTTCAGGCGCACCAGCGACTCCACCTCGCTGCCCGCGGCCACCGCCCGCGCCTCGCTCTTGCGGGCGCGCTGGGCCACCGCGTTGGCGGCGATCACGGTGCCGAACAGCATCAGCCCGAGGGTGCCGGTGGCGGTGAAATCGGAGGTCTCGAAAGGCGAGCGCCACAGCCGGTAGAGCTCCTCGCCGAACACCGCCAGGGTGCCGGTGGCGGCGTAGGCCACCGCCACCCGCGGACTCAGAATCACCGCGCAGCCGACCGCCGGGGTCAGCAGCAGGGCGCCCAGTCCGCTCTGCACGCCGCCGCAGGCATAGACCAGAAACAGGATGGCGCTCACATCCACCCCGTAATGGGCGTGGGTGAGCAGGGTCAGCGGCAGGCGGCGGGTGAAGGTCAGCGCCAGCAGCACCAGCCCGGCCAGGGCATAGCCCTGGTTGATGCGCTCGAAGGCGCGGCTGTCGAGCTGGTCGAACACCAGCGGCGCGCTGCCGGTCTGCTGCAGGGTCAGCAGCAGGGTCACCAGCAGCAGGCGGTAGACCGACAGCGCCAGCAGCAGGCGCCAGTCGTCCGGCACCATCGCGGCGGCGAAGCGGGCGCTCAGCCCTGCGCGCATTTCCCGCAGCGGCCGTCAGCGGAGAGCGTCTGGGCCGGCAGATAGACCCCGCAGCGGGCACAGCGCTGCATGGGCTCGAAGGCGGGCGGCGCCGGTGGCGGGTCCTGGCGCAGCGCCTGCTGGCGCCGCCAGACATTCCAGGCCCGCCAGGCCAGCACGGCCACGCCCAGCAGGATCAGCAGCTTGATGAGCATCGGAGGGGGTGCGAGGAGGCCTGTGCCAGTGTAGCCGCTGGGCCCACCCCGGCCGTTTTTGCGGCCAACCGGACATTGGCGGACAATCGGCGCCCTCGCCGCGGTCGTCGCGGCGGTCGGTGCCGGCCCGGGTGGCGGCGCCCATCACCATCGAACTGGTCCACCGTCAGTGGGGAACGCATGAATCTGCATGAATATCAGGCCAAGGCGCTGTTCGCGCGCTACGGCATCCCGGTGCCCGAGGGCGTGCTCGCCGAATCGCCGGAGGCGGCCCGGGCGGCGGCCAAGCAGCTGGGAACCGAGAAGGTCGTGGTCAAGGCCCAGGTGCATGCCGGCGGTCGCGGCAAGGCCGGTGGCGTCAAGCTGGTGAGCGGACCGGATGCGGCCGAGGAGGCCGCCAAGGGCATGCTCGGCAAGAAGCTGGTGACCAAGCAGACCGGCGCCGGCGGCCTGCCGATCAACTCGGTGTGGGTTGAGAAACCATCGAACATTGCGCGCGAGTTGTATGTTTCCGGCCTCGTCGACCGCACCCGCGAGTGCATCGTGTTCATGGCCTCGGCGGCCGGGGGCATGGACATCGAGGAAGTGGCCGAGCACACCCCGGAGAAGCTCAAGCACATCTTCGTGGCGCCCGCCGCCGGCCTGCAGCCCTACCAGGCCCGCGAGCTGGGCTTCTTCATGGGGCTGAGCAAGGAACAGACCGACCAGTTCACCAAGATCCTGCTCGGCCTCTACCGCATCCTCACCGAGTGCGATGCCAGCATGGTGGAGATCAACCCGCTGATCGTCACCAGCGAGGGCCATGTGGTGGCGCTCGACGCCAAGCTCAACTTCGACGACAACGCGCTGTTCCGCCAGAAGGACATCGCCAACCAGCGCGATCCTTCGCAGGAGGATGAGCGCGAGCGCCTCGCCTCCAAGTACGACCTCAACTATGTGACCCTGGAAGGCGACATCGGCTGCATGGTCAATGGCGCGGGTCTGGCGATGGCCACCATGGACATCGTCAAGCTGCACGGCGGCCAGCCCGCCAACTTCCTCGATGTCGGCGGCGGCACCACCGCCGAGAAGGTCACCGAGGCGTTCAAGCTGATCACCTCCAGCCCCGAGGTGAAGGCCATCTTCATCAACATCTTCGGCGGCATCGTGCGCTGCGATCTGATTGCCGAGGGCATCATCACCGCGGTCAAGCAGACCGGGCTGAAGCTGCCGGTGGTGGCGCGCCTGCAGGGCACCAACATGGAAAAGGGTCAGGCCATGCTGCGGGAGTCCGGCTTCGCCATCACCCCGGTATCCGATCTGACCGAGGCCGCCCAGACCGTGGTGCGCCTGGCCAAGGGGTGAGACGGTGCCGTGCGGGACGGACCCGATGTCCGTCCCGCCCGGCGAAAGACCTGCCATCGAGGGCGCTTGGCCCAGCGGGGATTGAACCTACGCCAGTCCCCGCCAGAGCCAGACGCGGCAGGAACCCGGCGCCAGGGATGGCACCATCAACTGAAGTTGGATCGAGACGAACATGTCCATTCTCATCAACAAGCACACCAAGGTCATCTGCCAGGGCTTCACCGGCAAGCAGGGCACCTTCCACTCCGAACAGGCCATCGCCTACGGCACCAAGATGGTCGGCGGCGTCTCCCCGGGCAAGGGTGGCGGCACCCATCTCAACCTGCCGGTGTTCAACACCGCGCATGACGCGGTCGCCGCCACCGGCGCCGACGCCACCATGATCTATGTGCCGGCCCCCGGCGCGGCCGATGCCATCCTCGAGGCCGCCGATGCCGGCATCAAGGTGATCATCTGCATCACCGAGGGCATCCCGGTGAACGACATGATCAAGGTCAAGGCCACCCTGCGCAGCCGCTATCCGGGCTCGGTGCTGGTCGGCCCCAACTGCCCCGGCGTGATCACCCCGGGCGAGTGCAAGATCGGCATCATGCCGGGCCACATCCACAAGCCGGGCCGCATCGGCATCGTCTCGCGCAGCGGCACGCTGACCTACGAGACCGTGCACCAGACCACCCAGAACGGCCTCGGCCAGAGCACCTGCGTGGGCATCGGTGGCGACCCGGTGCGCGGCCTCGGCTTCATCGATGTGATCGCCCTGTTCGAGAAGGACCCGGCCACCCACGGCATCATCATGGTCGGCGAGATCGGCGGCTCCTCCGAGGAGGAAGCCGCCGAGTACATCAAGGGCCATGTGAAGAAGCCGGTGGTCGCCTACATCGCCGGCGTGACCGCACCGGCGGGCA
This sequence comes from Nevskiaceae bacterium, assembly GCA_036275365.1. Lineage (GTDB taxonomy): Bacteria > Pseudomonadota > Gammaproteobacteria > Nevskiales > Nevskiaceae > DASUDX01. The sequence continues at coordinate 21,932 of DASUDX010000080.1, forward strand.
AGCGCATGGGCCATGCCGGTGCCATCATCGCTGGCGGCAAGGGCACGGCCGACGAGAAGTTCAAGGCGCTGGAGGCCGCGGGAGTCAAGACCGTGCGCTCGCCCGCCGATCTCGGCGCGGCGATGAAGGCCCTGCTGGGCTGAGCCTCCGCGGTCCGGCCCGCGCACGGTGCGGGCTCGGACCGGCCTGGGCGGTCTGCCGATCATGTCCGTCGCCACTCTGGCCCTTGCCCAGCTCTCCTTCCGCGTCGGCGATGTGGAGGGCAACGCCCGGCGCATCATCGCCGCCGCCGCCGAGGCGCGCGACCGGCTGGGCGCCGGCCTGCTGCTCACCCCCGAGCTCTCGCTGATCGGCTATCCGCCGGATGACCTGCTGCTGCGCAGCGCGCTGCCGGCGGCGGTGGCGGCGGCGCTGGATCAGATCCGCGGGACCGTTCGTGGCATCGATGTGGTGGTGGGCCATCCGGAGTTCACGGCGGAGGGGATTTACAACGCCGCCTCGGTGTTCCGCGACGGTCAGCGCATCGCGCTCGCCCGCAAGCAGCTGCTGCCCAACTACGGGGTGTTCGACGAGCGCCGCCATTTTCTGCCCGGGCGTACCGGCAGCACGGTGTTCGACTGGCAGGGCCGGCGCTTCGGCCTGTGCATCTGCGAGGACATCTGGGGCCCGGGGCCGGCGGCGGACGCGCAGGCGCGCGGCGCCGAGCTGCTGATCGCCCTCAACGCCTCGCCCTACGACCGCGGCAAGGCCGCCGGCCGGGACCGCGTGCTGCGCGCGCGCGCGGCGGAGACCGGCCTGCCGCTGATCTATCTCAACACCGTGGGCGGCCAGGACGATCTGGTCTTCGATGGCCGCTCGCAGGTCCGCGATGGCCGCGGCGAGCCGCTGCTGGAGGCCCCGGCCTTCGGGGAGGGGCTGTTCGCGCTGTCCCTGGACGGGGCCCAGCCCCAGCCCGGCCAGCGGGGGAGCGCCGACGACGAGCTGGCCCTGGTCTATCAGGCGCTGGTGGTGGCCACCCGCGACTATGTCGATCGCAACGGCTTCCCCGGGGCGCTGGTCGGCCTGTCCGGCGGCATCGACTCGGCGCTGGTGGCCGCCATCGCCGCCGATGCCCTCGGCCCCGAGCGGGTGCGGGTGGTCTCGCTGCCCTCGCGCTACACCCTCGGCATCAGCAATGACGATGCCGCCGAGCAGGCGCGCGCCCTCGGGCTGCGCTACGAGCGGCTGTCGATCGAACCCGCCTTCGAGGCGTTCAGCCAGACCCTCGCGCCGCTGTTCGCCGGCCGCAGCCCGGATCTCACCGAGGAGAACCTGCAATCGCGCTGCCGCGGGGTGCTGCTGATGGCGCTCTCCAACAAGTTCGGCAGCCTGGTGCTGACCACCGGCAACAAGAGCGAGATGGCGGTGGGCTACGCCACCCTCTACGGCGACATGTGCGGGGGCTTCGCGCCGATCAAGGACTGCTACAAGACCCTGGTCTATGACCTCGCGCGCTGGCGCAACACCCGCTCGCCGGTGATTCCGCCGCGGGTGATCGAGCGGCCGCCCTCGGCGGAGCTGCGTCCGGACCAGAAGGACTCGGACTCGCTACCGCCCTACGAGGTGCTCGATCCGATTCTCGAGGCCTATGTCGAGCACAGCCGCTCGGTGGCCGAGATCGTCGCCCTCGGCTACGAACGCGCGGTGGTGGAGCGGGTGGCGCGGCTGGTGCAGCGCGCCGAGTACAAGCGTCGCCAGGCCCCGCCTGGCCCCAAGATCACGCCCTGCGCCTTCGGCCGCGAGCGCCGCTACCCGCTGACCGCCTTCTACGGCGCGCTCTGAGCCGGTTCGGCCGGCGGCGGCGCCGGTACCTCGGGCACCACCTCGGCTGCCACCTCGTCCTCGCCGAACGGCCACCAGTCGGTGAGCCGCTGCAGCCAGCTGCGGCCGCTGCGCGGATCCTGATCGGCCGCGGTATACCCCTCGCGCACCGGCTGGGCCGCACGCAGGCGGCGCACATCCTCGGCCTGCGCGGTCAGCCCGGATTCGCGGTAGCTGCTCTCGAGATAGTCCAGCGCCTCGGCCACCGCCGGCGCGCCCGGGTACTGGCTGATGATCGCCTCGGCGCGCTTGGCCGCCGCCACATAGGCGCCGCGCTGCACATAGAAGCGCACCACATGCAGCTCGTGCTCGGCGATACGGTTGCGCAGATAGACCATGCGCTGGCGGGCATCGCCGGCATAGCGGCTGTCCGGGAAGCGCTGCAGCAGCAGGGCGAAGTCATCGAAGGCGCGGCGCGAGTAGCCGACATCGCGCTTGCTGCCGTCCATGCCGATGGCATCGCCGAAGCTGCGGTCGCGGTCGAAGTTGATCAGCCCCTTGAGGTAGTGGAGGTAGTCCACCGCCGGATGGCGCGGGTGCTCGCGCAGGAACTTGTCGGCCGCCGAGAGCGCGCGGTCCGGCTCGAAGCTGCGGTAGAGCGCGTAGACCTTCTCCAGCTGGCCCTGGGTGGCGTAGTCGGTGAAGGGGTAGCGGCTGGCCAGCTGGTCGTAGCGCTGCACCGCGCCGAGGAAGTCGGAGGCGTCCAGCGCCTCGCGGCCCAGCCGGTACAATGCGCTCGCTTCCAGACGCAGCTCGCGCTCGGTGCGGCTGCGCGAGTCGTTCAGACGGAAGGGATTGTCCGGCGGCAGCCGGTCCGGATCCGAGGAGCAAGCCGCGCCCAGCAACATCAGCGCGCCGAGAATCACCGCGCCGGGGGCGCGCAGCCAGATGTTCATGCGGAAAGGGCTTGCCACGTTGGATCGAAAGAATGCGCGAGTATAGATCATGACCGCTGACCCTCCGGTCGCCGGAGACCCGGGCGAGACCGAGGACAGCGCCGAGGAACTGCTGCTCGGCGAGGTCGATGAGGCGCTCGCCGGCAAGCGCTTGGACGCCGCCGCGGCGCGTCTGTTCCCGGACTATTCGCGGGCCCGCCTGCAGCACTGGATCGAGCTCGGCCGGCTGCGCGTGAATGGCGAGCCTGCCACCCGCGGTCGCGATCCGGTGCGCCTGGGCGATCAGCTGGAACTCGAGCCCGAGCCGCTGGAGGACGATGGCCGGGTGCTGCCCCAGGACCTGCCGCTGACGGTGGTGTACGCCGATGCCCAGGTGCTGGTGCTCGACAAGCCCGCCGGGCTGACCGTGCACCCGGGCGCGGGCAAGCCCGACGGCACGCTGCAGAACGCGCTGCTGCATCACTACCCGCAGACCGCGGGCCTGCCGCGCTCGGGCATCGTCCATCGTCTCGACAAGGACACCTCCGGCCTGCTGGTGGTGGCCCTGACCCTGCCGGCGCACACCCATCTGGTGGCCCAGCTGGCGCGGCGCAGCGTCAAGCGCGAGTACGACGCGGTGATCACCGGCACCCCGGTGGTGGGCGGCACCGTGCACACCCGCATGGGCCGGGACCCGCGCAGCCGGCTGAAGATGGCGGTCACCCGCGAGGGCGACGAGGCGATCACCCACTGGCAGATCCAGGCCCGCTACCCGCACCACTGCCACATCCGGGTGCGCCTGGAAACCGGCCGCACCCATCAGATCCGCGTGCACATGGCGCATCTGCGCACGCCGATCGTCGGCGATGGCCTGTACGGCGGGCGCATCGCCCGCGGGCAGGGCATGAGCCCGGCGCTGCGCGAGGTGCTGCTGGGCTTCAAGCGCCAGGCCCTGCATGCCCGCGAGCTGGCCTTCACCCACCCGCGCAGCGGCAAGACCGTGCAGTTCTCGGCGCCGCTGCCGGCCGACATGCAGGCCCTGCTCGCCGCGCTGGCGCGCGGCTGAGCGCTCAGCCCACCAGCGGCAGCAGCTCGCGCAGGGCGCCCACGCTGGTCACCTGCGGAAGCTCGCGGCAGGGCTGGCTGGTGTCCGGGCAGCGGATGCCCAGCACCTGCCCGATGCCGTAGGCCTGGGCGGCGCGCAGCACCGGCAGGCTGTCATCGGCGAACAGCGCGCGCGCGGGCTCGAAGGGATGGCGCGCCTGCAGCCGCGACCAGAAATCGGCGCTTTCCTTGGGTGCGCCGAAGTCGTGCGAGCAGACGATCAGATCGAACAGCGCGGTCAGCCCGGTGTGGGCCAGCTTGATGGTCCAGCTGTCGCGGTGGGCGTTGGTGGCCAGCCACAGCGCGCGGCCGGAGGCGCGCACCGCGTGGAGGAAGTCGACCGCCCCGGCCAGCGGCCGCACCCGCTCGCGGGTCTCCTGCTTGAGCGCGGCCATGTTCAGGCCGGTCAGCGCGCTCCAGTGATCGGTGCAATACCAGGGCAGGGTGTGGGCGAGCCCGGTGAAGTGGGGCTCCAGGGCCGCCCGCGCCTCGGCCACGCTCAGGCCCTTGAGCACGGCATAGCGCTCGGGCACCAGGGTGCGCCAGAAGAAGTTGTCGTAGGCGAGGTCGAGGATGGTGCCGTCCATGTCCAGCAGGACGGTGTCGACGCGGGACCAGTCGACGCTCGGGGGAGGCGCGTTCATGCCCGGCATAATACGGGCCCTTGAACGGTGCCCCTGTGATGACCCCTGCCGCCCTGCTCGATCCGGTCCTCGACATCGCCGTGGCGGCCGGGCGCCGCATCCTCGAGGTCTACGAGCGCGCCCCGGCCGATCAGGGTCTGCAGACCAAGGACGACGCCTCGCCGCTCACCGCGGCCGATCTCGCCGCCCACCGCCACATCGTCGCCGCCCTCGCCGCGCTGACCCCGGCGCTGCCGGTGCTCTCCGAGGAGGCGGCGGATATCGACTATGCGCTGCGCCGTCAGTGGACCCGCTACTGGCTGGTCGATCCCCTCGATGGCACCAAGGAGTTCCTCAAGCGCAATGGCGAGTTCACCGTGAACATCGCGCTGATCGATGAGCGCGGCGCCCCGGTGCTCGGCGTGGTGCATGCCCCGGTGCTCGGCCAGAGCTGGCTGGCGGCGGTCGGGCGCGGCGCCGAGACCGTCGACGCCCGTGGCCGGCGAGCGATCCAGACCCGCCGTCCGGTACCGGCGCGGCCGACCCTGGTGGCCAGCAAGAGCCATCGCGATGCCGCCCTCGAGGCGCTGCTGGCGCGGGCGCCCGAGCACGAGGCGATCAGCCGCGGGTCCTCGCTGAAGTTCTGCCAGGTGGCCGAGGGCAGCGCCGATCTCTACCCGCGCACCGGCCCCACCTCGGAGTGGGACACCGCCGCCGGCCAGTGCGTGGTCGAGCAGGCCGGAGGCCAGGTGCTGGCCCTGCCGGATCTGCAGCCGCTGCGCTACAACCGCAAGCCCTCGCTGCTCAATCCGCTGTTCGCGGTGATCGGCGATCCCGCCCATCCCTGGCAGCCGCTGCTGGCCACCGTCCCGGCCTGAGCGCTCACACCGGCACGGCGGCGAAATCCGCCGCCTGCGGATGACCCGGGGCCGGCACCGTGCGGTCCTGCGGACGCAGCAGCTGGCAGGTGGCCAGCCCCGCCGAGCGGGCGGCATCCAGCTCCGCGCCGATGTCGGAGAGAAACAGGATCGCCGCGGGAGGCAGCGCGATCTGGCGGGCGATGGCCTGGTAGGACGCCACCTCGCGCTTGCCGCCCACCCGCGTATCGAAGTAGCCGGAGAACAGCGGGGTGAGATCCCCGGCCGTGCTGTGGCCGAAGATCAGCCGCTGGGCCTCGACCGAGCCGGAGGAGTAGACATACAGGCGCAGGCCGCGCGCGTGCCAGCGCCGCAGCCCGTCCACCGCATCCGCATAGACATGGCCGCTGAGCGCACCGCTGGCATAGCCGCGCGCCCAGATCAGACCCTGCAGGGCCTTGAGCGGGGTGAGCTTGCGGTCCTCGGCCATCCACTGCTCGAGATGGTCGGCCGCCTCGTCCAGCGAAAGGTCCCAGCCCACCAGCGCCTCGACATCGTCGATCAGCGCCTGCACCTGGGGGTCACCGGCCTGCTCGCGCAGGAACCCGCGCAGATGGGCCCGCGCATAGGGGAACAGGGTCTGGTGGACGAAGTCGATCGAGGAGGTGGTGCCCTCGATGTCGGTGAGGATGGCCTGGATCATGGAAGCGTCAGCGCCGTCGGCGGCAGGGTCTCCCGGGATGCTAGCCGGCTGCGCCGCGCGCTGCGCGCGGGCCGGGCTCAGTCCGGCTGGGCCCGACGCAGGCTGTACAGGCGGAAGCGGCCGTACTGCTTGGCCAGGGCCAGATCGCCGGCGTACTCCAGGCGGAACTGGCCCGGGCATTCCAGCTCCAGCTCGGCCGACAGGCTCTCGGTGGCGAACACCTGGCCCGGTGGGGTCACCGGCTCGACCCGGGCGGTGAAGGAGAGCTGGGAGCCGTAGAAGGTGCGCACATCCTGCAGCGGATCGTGGCCGGCATAGGCGGGGGCGTAATGCACGCCGACGCGGATCTCCAGCTGCCCCAGCCGGCCCGAGTAGGCCTCGCGGGCGCGGCGCACGGTGCGCACCAGGTCCAGCGAGACCTGGGCGGCGGTGCGGGCATCGGCGGTGACCAGATGCATGGCATCGCCCCAGGTCTGCTTGAGCAGCACCGAGCGGCCGTAGCCGCGCACGCCCTCGGCCAGGCGCGGCATCACCTCGGTCCAGAACACGCGGATCTCGGCGTCGCTGAAGCGGCTGAAGCCCACCATGTCGGAGAACACCAGGCCCACCATGCGGCGGGTGCCGGCCGCCGGGGCCCGGGCCAGGCGGCTGCGGGCGAGGATCTGCCAGCCACCGTCACGGCTGGTCACGCTCAGGCGGCGCAGCGGCACCCCCAGGCGCGCCGCCTGCACCGCCGCCACGCCCTGCGCCTGACGCGCGCACTGCTGCTCGCGCCAGGCCGCCTCGATGCCCAGAAAGCCACCGGGCACCGACCACTGCTCGGCGCCGTCGATCAGCCGGCTGAGCTGCCCGGCGGCGGTGGCCCCGTGCAGGGTCTGCCAGTGCTCGAGCAGGCGCTCCGGCACCTCGCCGAGCACCAGGTGCAGGCGCACGCCGTCCGCCAGCAGCTGCAGCGCCGCGGCGAGGGCGGCCGGGGTGGTCGGGCCGATGGTGTAGACCGGCGAGCCGGACAGCCGCTGGGCCAGCTTGCCCGGCGGCGGTCGGGGCGTCTCGCGCAGCCCGCTGGTGGTCAGCAGATAGACATCGGGCATGGCCAGCCGGTCCAGCAGCCGCACCGGCCGCCCGCGCGCCTGCAGCACCCGGGCGATCTGGCCGCGGGTACGGCTGCGCACCACCAGATCATCGCGCAGCAGCGGGTCGGCCTCGGCCAGCGCCGCGGCGCAGGCGCTTTCCTCGCCGAGCACGGCCAGGGCCTCGGCGCGGGTCACCGCGCGGAAGTAGCGTTGCCGCGGATCCTCCGCGCTCTCCCCCTCCAGCGCCTGCAGGGCGGCCCGGGCCAGTACCGCCGCGCGTCCGCCATCGCCCTCCAGCAGGGCGAGGCTGGCGGCATTGATGGCGCTGAACGAGCCCCCGGTGCGGCGGAAGGCTGCCTCGTAAAGCTCGGCGGCCAGCCGCAGGTTGTCGATCACCGCCTCGCCGGCAAAGGCCAGATCCTTGTGCAGGCGGGCGCGCAGGGCCCACCAGTCCTCGCCCCGCTGCTCGGCCGGAGGCGCCAGGCTTTCGTAGCGCTCGAGCGCCCCGCGCGGGTTGCCGCAGGCCGCCAGCGACTGCAGGAACAGATAGCGCAGCTCGCTGGCCTCCGGTTGCTGCTGCAGGGCCTCGGCGGCGAGATCATTGGCGGCCAGGGCGTTGCCGGCGGCGATGCGGCGACGGATGCGCGAGGCGAGATCATCGTCGGTGGCCAGGGCCGACAGCCCCTCCACCCGGTAGCGACCGCTGTCCGGATCGATCACCACCAGGGCGCGACCGGCCGCCAGCGCGAAGCGGGCGCGCAAGGCCTCCGGAATCTCGTCCGGGTGGCGACGCCAGCGCAGCACCTCGGCACTGCCACCGGGGCCGGGCGCCGCCCCGCGGTTGATCACCGCGATCAGCAGATCGGTTTCCAGCGCCAGACGGGCGCCGAGGACGCGGTAGGGGTCATCGCTGGCCTGCAGATCGAGGCGCTCGATGCGGGCGTCGGCGAGCCGGCCGGTACGCCGCGCATCGAGGCGGTTCTGCGCGCTCGGCAGGATGCGCCGTCCCAGGCTGCGGGCGCGATGCTTCCAGTCGCGGCGCAGATCGTCCGGCGACTTGGCCAGCCAGCCCTCGAGCTTCACCACCGTGTGATCCTGCCGCAGGCTGGCGCGCAGGGCGTCCACCAGCAGCAGATCGGCGCCCGGGGCCATGCCGGAGCACAGCGTCCACTCGGTGATATGGACCGGCCAGCGCGGATCGCCGACCAGCCGGCTGACCGCCTCGATCACCGCCTGGCGTTGGCTGGCATCGAGCAGCAGCGGACCGGTGACGCCGATCTTCATCGCGAGTTGCTGCGCCTCCGACGGACTGTGCGCCGCCGCGCCCGGTGTGGCGGCCGACGACGCAGCCAGTCTGCCCGGCAGCGGGCCGGCTGGCCAGAGCAGCGGGCTGCCCGGGGCGGGAGGCGGGTTCAGGCGCCGGCCCCGGGCGGTCGGCAGTCGCCGCGGCTGCCGCAGAGGCGACGCAGGAAGGGATGCTCACGCTCGCGCGGGGTCAGGCTCTCCCACAGGCGCCGCGCCAGAGCCGCCTGATCGAGCAGCAGGGCTGCCAGCAGCCGGCTCTCGGCCCGGCTCTCGGCGACGCTCTGCGGATCCACCAGCCACTGTCCGAGCGCACCGGCCGCCGCGCTGTCCAGCCGCGCGGGGTCGATCAGCCAGGTGGTCAGGCGCAGATCGAGCAGGCGCGGGTCATCCCCCATCTCGATCAGCGCCGGCTCGGCCCAGGCCGCCGCCACCAGTGCCCGGGCCTGGTCGGTGTCGCCGCGCAGCCAGGCGAGTCGGGCACTGGTGACCGTGCTCACCGCATGGTCCAGCCGCAGCTGGGCCTTGCCCGGGGCGCGCTGCAGGGCGCGGCGGGTCAGCGCCAGCGCCTCCAGGCTCACCGCCTGGGCGGCGTCGAGCGCGCCGGCGGCGCTCAGCGCCAGCTCCTGCCGCGACAGGCTCACCCAGTGCGCGCGCAGATACTCGACATTGGCCGGGTCCAGCGCCACCAGATCGGCGGTGAGCGCGAGCGCCTCGGCCAGCTCGGGGGCGGTGGGCGCATACGGACGGATGCGGTCCTGGTTGTAGAGCCAGAGCTGCAGCGCCGAGGCCAGGGCCTGGCGATGGGCGGCATCGTCCGGCGCCAGCGCCAGCCGCTGCCGGGCCAGGGCGATCATCCGCGCGGCCTGCTCGCGTGCCGCCGTCCATTCCCCGGCCTGGCCATGCAGAAACGCCAGCCAGGCGTGGATGCTGGAGAGGGTGTCGAGCGCCTCGCGATCGCCCGGATTGGCCTCCAGCAGCAGCCGCTGCGAGGCCTCGGCGCTCTGGAAGGCGGTGCGCGCCGCCTCGGTGCGATCCAGCCGCAGCAGGATGGCACCGCGGTTGATCGCCGCCTGGATCTGCGCGAGCTGGGCCCTGGGATGGGTGGGCGCGCGCCGCAGGATGCGCTGCGCGGTGTCCGCGTAGCGATCCATCCACAGCAGGGCCTCCGGATGCTGGCCCTTGGCGTAGAGCCCGTGACCGACGGCGAAGATCGACTCGGCGATCTCCAGCAGCAGCTCGATATCGTCAGGGTTCTGCTCGGCCAGGGCCTGCAGCTGGGTGAGCGCCTGCTCGAAGGCGAGGCTCGCGCCGCTGACATCCCCCTGCTTGAGCCGCACCTCGCCGATCTGGCGCAGGGCCTTGGCGCGCGCGCCCAGGGTGGCCTCGGTGCGGTCGGTGTCGTCGAGCGTGGCGAAGTACTCCATCGCCTGGTTGCCGACGGCATCGAGGATGTCGAGCTTGCCGATCGGCTCGAGCTTGCCGCGCAGATCGCCAAGCATGAAGCCGATCAGCGCCTCGGCCTGGCGCTGGCGGCGCTGGGCATCGGCCTGGGCCGCTTCCGCGCGATGCTGCTGGGCGCGCGCCTCGTCCCGCGCCTGCAGGGCCAGCACCGCCAGCACCAGGGTGATGCCGGCGACCACCGTGGTCAGGCCGGAGAGAATCGCCAGACGGCGGTTGCGCGCCTGCAGATCGCGCTGGCGCAGCTCGTCGAAGCCGACATCGAGAATCCCCGAGATCAGCTTGAGCTGGGCGTTGAGCGGACCGTCGCGGCCGGGCCGCAGATCGGCGGCGATCGGCTCCGCCGGCTGATCGGTGATCCGCCCCTGGGCGTCCACCTGGAAGCGCAGCGCCTCGGGAAAGCACTCGCGCTCCGGCTGGCCCTGGCGGGTGGCATTGGGCTCGCCGTCGACGATCAGCGCCAGCACCCGGTGGGCCCGGCCCTGCCGCTTGAAGAAACGGATCTCCTCGTTGACCCAGTCCGACCGCGCCGCCTGCGGCGAGCAGATCACGATCTGGGTGAGCGACTGCTCCAGTGCGGTCTCCAGATTGCGTCCGAGCTCGGCGGCGCCGGCCAGCTCGTCGCGATCGCGGAACACCGGGAACAGACGGCGCGGAATGACGAAGCCCTGCGCAGACGCGCGGCCCACCAGCCGGGTGGGGATGCGGTAGTGCTCCAGCCGCCGGTGCAGCCAGCGGCAGACCGCCTCGTCCGCATGGCTGTAGCTGATGAAGGCCCAGTAGCGGCCGGACTCGGTACCGGGACCAGCAGGCGGGTTCTTGCTCACGGCCGGTGCGCGGAGCCGGGGCCGCCACCGTGACGGCGGCGGCCCCGTGACCCTCAGCGGATGTTGCCGACCGGCGGCTCGATCGGCAGCAGACCGAAGCTGCCAACCTGCCCATCGGGCATCTCGAACGCGGGCGACAGCGGCAGCACCCAGGTCCCGTCACCCGGGGTGTCGGCCAGGGTGCGCTTGAACAGGGTCGCGCTCCAGTCGCCGTTGCCATAGCGGGTCACCTGCGAGAGGCAGGGCTCGGCGGCATCCTGGCAGCGGCGGGCATAGGCGCGGATCGGTGCCTCGCCCGCCTGGTAGAACAGGGCGAAGGCCGGGGTGCCGGTGGGCGCGAGCAGGCTCGGCGGCAGCTGGGTGGCCGGCACCCGGCTGGCATCGGTGATCACCGTCAGCTGGATCGGATCGGAGGGGTAGCTGCCTTCCAGTCCGGCCTGGACCCAGCGCCGCGGATTCGCCGTGTCGCGGCAGACATAGGGACCGCCATCGCCGAGCAGATCCAGATAGATCCCGCCCAGGCAGACCGCGGACTGATCCGGCCCGTCGTCGATGATCTCCAGCCGGGCCAGCCGCGGAAAATCGGCTACCGGCACCTTCATCTTGGCGAACAGCGGCGTCGCCGCCGAGGTCTGGTCGGCCGGGTTCGCCGTTTCCGGCGCGGTCACCAGGGTGACTTCGGCGAACGGCGGGATGTAGCTGAAGCCACTGGGGTCCAGCGCGATCGACCGCCGCAGCATGGCGGTGCGTCCCTGGTAGCCGAAGGTCACCACATTCACCATCTCGGCCGGCACCTGGGTGCCGGTGACCGGGTCCGGGTTGTAGTCCGGCAGGCGCACCTCCAGCGAGATCTCGGCGGCGCCGTTGGCCCGCAGCTTGTCGTACAGGCAGTGCACGCGGGTGCCGCTCACGGTGCAGCTGCCGAAGGGGCCCGACTCGATGCCGGTGACGCTCGAGCCGGCGGTGAGGTCGAAGCGCACGAACAGATTGCGCGAGGACTGCTCGTCGATGTTGGTTACCACGGCGTCATAGACCACATAGGTGTCCGCGCTGCCCCCGGGAACGCCGGAGGGCTGCAGGCGATCAGCCGGTGCGGCCTGCAAGGCCACGCAGACCTTTTTCTCGTCGTCCAGCAGGCAGGTCGACACGGCCTCCTGCGCCTGCACCGCGCCCGCTCCCAGCAGCGCCAGACCCAGCGCGCCGCGCCTCCATATCGTGCTTCTGCTCATGTTGCGATCCCCCGTCGATGCCCGTTCCGCAAAGCCCCCGCAGAAACACGGGGGTGATGATGGGCACCGAGCCTAGGCAGGCGATGACGCGCTCACTGAGAGCTTTATTGCATTGGCGTCGGCCGATCGACGCGGCGGAGGCGATACCCCGATCCGCCGCGCCGGTCTTGCAGGCACACTCCGCCCAGGCACGAGGGGGAGGCGTGGCGTGCGGGTAGTCGCGACCGGCTGGCTGATCGCCGCCAGCCTGCTGTCCTGGGCTGCGGCAGCCGAGCCCGCGCTGCGGGTGGAGGCCGAGTTCCGCCACTACCCGCAGCTGCCCGAGCCGCGCGAGGGCGGCTCGCTGGCGCTGGGGCTTGCCAGCACCTGGCAGGACGACAGCGGGGACTGGCAGGCGGTGGGCGAGCTGTTCGGCCGCTGGGACGGCAATGACGCCGCGCGCACCCATGCCGACATCCGCGAGGCCTATCTGCAGTGGCTGGGCGAGGGCCGCGAGGCGAGCATCGGCCTGCGCCAGCAGGTCTGGGGGGTGGTCGAGTCCCGCCATCTGGTCGACATCCTCAACCAGACCGATTTCGTCGAGGATCTCGAGTCCGAGCACAAGCTCGGCCAGCCCCTGCTGCAGCTGGCGCTGGAGAGCGAGGACCGCGGCCGCCTCGACGCCTTCCTGCTGCCCTATTTCCGCGAGCGCACCTTCCCCGGTCCGCGCGGTCAGCCGCGGGTGCCGATTCCCATCGACGAGAGCCTGACCCGCTACGAGTCCCCGCGCGGGCGCCGCCATCTCGATACCGCCCTGCGCTACCAGCACCGCTGGGGCGGGCTGGACTGGGGGCTGTCCTGGTTCTCCGGTACGGCCCGTGAACCGACGCTGCCGATCTGCCTGCGCCAGGGCTCGGGCTTCGAAGGCACCGAGGATGGTCCGCGTTGCGATCTGGTTGGTCTGGATCAGCAGGGCACCGCACTGACGCCCCTGCTGCAGCAGCTGGGCCTGGCACCCAGCGACGAGCAGGCGCGCGCCGAGGTGATCCGCAACCTGCTGGTGATTCCGGTCTATCCCCAGCTCGAGCAGCTCTCGCTGGATGCGCTGTGGGCGCTCGACCGCTGGGCGCTCAAGCTCGAGGCCCTGCAGCGGCGGCGCGAGGGCGAGCGCTCCACCGCCTGGGTGGCGGGCGTGGAGTACTTCATCGGCAATGCGCTCGGCAGTGGCTGGAATCTGGGTCTGGTCGGCGAGCGCCTGCGCGATGACCGGGACGATCTGCTCAGCACCCGCTTCGATGACGAATGGTTCGCCGGCCTGCGGGTGGGCTTCAACGACCGGCGCTCGAGCAGCCTGCTGCTGGGCCTGCTTGCCGATGCCCGTGGCCGCGACCGCGTGCTGCAGCTGGAGGCACAGACCCGACCCGCGCCCGGCTTCCGGCTGTCGATGACCCTGCGAAGCTTCGACCGCGTGCCCGGCGATGAGCTGACCGGCTTTCTGCGCAACGAGGATGGGCTCCAGCTGCGCCTGGAGCGCTTCTTCTAGCCCCGCGCCAGCGCCTCGATCGCGCAGCCGGACGGACTTCCCGGGCGCGCCCAGCGCGGGATTTCTCACAGTCCCTCGACAGCCACCGGACTAGCGTCTGCAGCGGGAGGCAGCGCCGGTTGCAGGCCTCCGAGGAGAGGCGTGATGAAGGCAATCCATCTGCGGAGCGCGGTGCTGACCGCGGCCGCCCTGAGCCTGGCTGGCTGCGGCAGCGGCAGCGATAGCGTGCTGCCGGCGACCGCTGGAACCTCCCCGGTGCTGCACCGCCTTTCAGGTCCCAACGCCCTGCCGGAGGCCTGCCGTGCGCTCGCCGCCGAGTCCAATCCGCAGCTGGTCGTGCACGAGGACGATCCCCAGCAGATCAGTGCGGTCTACCTGCAGGACGGCATCATTGCCGTGGTCGGTGCGGCCTCCCGCGATGACGGGCAGAGCTGGGCGCGGTCGCCGATCGTCGATGCCACGGCCTGCGCCGGCGGGCCGGCGGAGCGCGAGGTCGCGGTCAACCCGCTGCTGGGCAGCGGCGCGGCGCAGCGGGTGTACTTCGGCCAGTCGTTTGGCGGCACCGCGGCACATGTCGCCGACCAGGCCCAGGGTCCCTGGCGTCCGGCGGTGGCGGTGCCGTCCCCGCGCTCGGAGAACCTGAACCTCCTGGGCTCTTCCACCGATCCAGACCGGGTGGTGGCGCTGTGGACCCATTTCGAAACCCTGCCCGGTGGCCTGCCGCGCGCCACCGAGCTGCGGGCTGCGGTCTCCACCGACAACGGGCTGAGCTACTCGCCGCCGGTGGTCGCGGCCACCACCGTGCCCGGGCGGCTGATCGTCAACGGCCGGCTGGCCCGGGTGGCGCCGGACCAGTTGCTGGCCGTTTACGACACCGCCCGCCTGATCGATCTGCCCCTGATTCTGGTGGCGAGTCAGGCCCTGGAGTTCCAGCTGCAGGCCATCCGCTCGCCGGATGGTCTGAACTGGACCGCGCCGGTGGCGCTCGGTGCCTCGCGCTTCCTGCCCCTGTTCGATCCGGAGGGCCGCCAGACGCCGGGTGTGACCTGCGACGCGCTCGGCAACTGCGAGGTGGCGGGGTCCTACAAGTTCGATCTGGCGGTGGGGCCGCGCGGCGAGGCCGCGGTGGTCTGGGCCGATCTGCGCGAGGGCGACGAGGGGGTGCTGCGGATGATCACCTCGGCCGATGGCGGCGAGAGCTGGACCCCGCCCTTCGATGCGCTGACCCGCAGCGCGCCGTTGTTCCAGCCCGCGGTGGCGATCGACGCCGAGGGCCGGCTGGGGCTGTTCTGGTACGACTGGACCGGCGATCAACCCGGCGACGAGCCCCTGTCCACCGATGCCTGGTTTGCCAGCTCGACCGATGGGGGCCAGCGCTGGGCGATCCGGCACCTTGCCGGCCCCTACGATCTGCGCGCCAGCTACGACCCGCGGGCGACCTATGACTTCCTCGCCATCGGCGTCTACCAGGACCTGGTCGCCCGCCCGGATGGCTTCGGCGCGGCCTTCAC
>DASUDX010000081.1:0-7702 GCA_036275365.1 Nevskiaceae bacterium
GGCGCACGAAATCCACCTGCTGCCAGTTCTTCTCGAGCACGGTGAAACCGATCCGCTTGACCCGCAGCAGGCGGCCGATCACCTGACCGAAGGGGCCGAAGCCGGCGATCACCACCGGGGTTTCCGGAACGTCGATCACATCGAAGGCCGGCGCTTCCTCCTCGCGGGCAAAGCGCGCCTGCAGACTGTAGAGCGGCGGCGACAGAATCATCGACAGCGTCACCGCCATCACCAGCAGCTCCGACACGCCGCTGGCCAGTACCCCGACCCCGGCCGCGAGGGCAAACAGCACGAAGGCGAACTCCCCGCCTTGGGGCAGGGCAAAGGCCAGCGCCCGCGCCGAGTCCACCGGCTGGCCGGCAACCCGGCCGATGGCATAGAGCACCGCGCCCTTGACCAGAAGCAGGCCCAGCACCAGCCCACCCACCACCAGCGGCTGCTCGGCCAGCAGGCCCAGATTGGCAGACATGCCCACAGCAATGAAGAACAGACCCAGCAGCAGGCCCTTGAACGGCTCGATGTCCGCCTGCAGCTCGTGGCGATACTCCGAGTCGGCCAGCAGCACGCCGGCGAGGAAGGCGCCCAGCGACATCGACAGCCCGACCCACTGCATGGCAAGTGCCGTCCCCAGCACCAGCAGCAGCGCAGCGGCGGTAAACACCTCGGCCACCTGGGTAGCGGCCAGCATCCGCAGCAGCGGGCGCAGGGCATAGCGGCCGATCACTACCACGCCCACCAGGACCGCCACGGTGCGCAGCGCCGCCCACCAGCCGGGATCACCACTGGTCTGCGCCGCCTGCAGGCCCAGCAGGGGCACTACCGCCAGCAGTGGAATCACCGAGAGATCCTGGAACAGCAGAATGGCAAAGGCGCCGCGGCCATGACGGGTGGTGAGCTCCTTGCGCTCGCCCAGCATCTGCAGCACCAGCGCGGTCGAGGACATGGCCAGACCAAAACCCGCCACCACCGCCGCAGTGAAGGAAAGGCCCAGGGCCATGGCCGCGGCGCCCAGCAGCAGAGCACTGATCAGCACCTGCGCCCCGCCGAGCCCGAACACCGAGTGGCGCAGCCGCCACAGCCGCGAAGGCTGCAGCTCAAGGCCGATGACGAACAGCAGCAGCACTACCCCCAGCTCTGAAATGTGGAGGATGGCTTCGACGTCATCGATCAGCCCGAGTCCCCAAGGGCCGATGGCGATGCCCGCGGCGAGATAGCCGAGCACCGCGCCCAGCTTCAGCCAGCGGAACAGCGGAACGAACAGCACCGCGGCGGCGAGGAACAGGGCGAGCTGGGCCAGCATGGCGAATCCCGAAAGGCGCTGTGACGATCTTGCCGACAATCAGGGGGAGCTGTTGGATTTATCAAAAATCTGTTTTTAAATAAGCACTTGGAGCAACAACTTGCAATGGTTTCAAACTTGTTCTTAACTATCGACACTTCTTTTCATCTAAAACGCTTGCACACAGACGGATGCTGGGCCACCCCGCCACCGACGAACCGAGCAAGGCCGATCGCATCGTCGAGCTGGCCGGCAAGCTGGGTGTGCTGCGCCCCAAGGATCTGGCCAAGGAAGGCATCCAGGCCGAGTATCTGCGCCGGGTCTGCGACAAGGGTCTGATCAAGAAGGTGGGGCGCGGCAGCTATGTGCTGGCCGACAAGGAGGTCAACCCCCATCTCTCGCTGGCGGTGGTCGGCCGCGCGGTCCCCAACGGGGTGATCTGCCTGCAGTCGGCCCTCGCCTTCCACGGGCTGGGCGAATCCCGCGAGGACGAGGTGTTCGTCGCCATCGAGCGGCGCGCGGCGCGCCCGCGGCTGGACTTCCCCGAGGTGAAGGTGGCCCGCCTGGGCGGCCCGGCGTTTACCGAGGGGGTCGAGCGCCACACCCTGGAGGGGGTGAAGGTGCGCATCTACGGCCTGGAGAAAACCCTCGCCGACCTCTTCAAGTTCCGCAACAAGATCGGCCCGCACATCGCGGTCGATGCCCTGCGCGCGGCCTTCTCCGCCCGCAAGGTGAAAAAGGACAAGCTCTGGCACTACGCCCGCCTGTGCCGGGTGGAGCGGGTGATGAAGCCCTACGTGGACGCCCTGGCGTGAGGGCGGCCGGGTGGCTGGTGGCCCTGGCCCTGCTGGCGAGTCCGACGGCCCGGGCCGAGGGCTGGCGCGACGCCCTGGCCGACTGGTGGGACCGTCGCGACTGCGTCGATCCGCCGGCCACCGGCGGCGCCGAGGAGGCGCTGCCGCGGGCCCGGCGCGGGGTGTTCGACAACTTCGAGCGCGACCCTTCCGAGATCCGCATCTTCAACGAAGCCTGCGGGCTGTCCTCGCACAAGCCGATGTATCTGCTGCTGCACAGCTACAGCCCGGACTACGATGGCCGCGAGTCCGAGGTGCTGTTCGGGGTCAGCCTCAAGCAGCGGGTGCTCGACTACCCGATTTACCTCGCCTACACCCAGCGCTCCTTCTTCCAGGTGCATAACGAGCCGCGCTCGCGGCCCTTCCGCACCAGCGACTACAACCCGGAAGCCTATTACCGCTGGGCACCGGGCCGTCTGCCGCTGGCCGGCTGGGGGCTCGACCTCGGCGCCGAGCACGAGTCCAACGGCGAGGACCTGCCGCTGTCCCGCTCCTGGAACCGCCTGTATCTGCAAGGCTTCCGTGGCTTCGGCCGCAAGCAGGCGGTGTCAGTGAAGCTCTGGTACCGCTTCCCCGAGGAGCGACGCGACTCCCCCACCGACCCCACTGGCGACGACAACCCGGACATCGAGGACTTCCTCGGCTACGGCGAGCTGCGCTGGTGGCGGCTGACCGGCAGCCTCGGTCAGCTGGAAGCCCTGCTGCGCGGCAACCCGGCCACCGGCCACGGCGCGGTCCAGCTGCAGTTCACCCAGCCGCTGCCGAAGAGCGCGGTCTACTTCATGGGCTATGTCTGGCACGGCTATGGCGAGAGCCTGCTCGACTACGACCGCGCGATCACCCGCATCGGCATCGGCTTCGCCTTCGCCCGCTGATTCAGTTCTTCGCCGTCGCCCAGATCCGCTTGAGCGCCGCATCGCGACCGCAGCCGCGCCGGTAGTACTGATAGCGCAGCGGGTTTTCCTGGTAGTAGTTCTGGTGATAGGCCTCGGCCAGCCAGAAGCGGCCGGCCGGGGTGATCTCGGTGACGATCTGGCGTGGCCGGAAGCGCTCGGCCAGCTGCGCCTTGCTGGCCTGCGCGGCCTTCATCTGCGCCTCGTCGAGGGGAAAGATCCCGGCCCGGTACTGGCTGCCCTTGTCGCAGAACTGGCCGGCGGCATCGAAGGGATCGACATTGCGCCAGAAGTGCTCGAGCAGCTGCTCGTAGCTCACCCGCGCCGGGTCGTAGCGCACCTCCACCGCCTCGGTGTGGCCGGTCAGTCCGGTATTGGACTGCTCGTAGGTCGGGTTCTCGGTATGGCCGCCGGTGTAGCCGGAGACCGCCTCGATCACCCCGGGCAGCTTCTCGAAATCCGCCTCCACGCACCAGAAGCAGCCGGCGGCGAAGATCGCCCGCGCCGGCTCGGCCGCGCCGAGCGAGGGGCTGACCAGCAGCAGGGCCAGCAGCCAGCGGATCACGAGCGCAGCACCGGCAGCGGCTCGCCACGCGGCACGAAGCGCAGGGCCAGGCCGTTGTTGCAGTAGCGCAGGCCGGTGGGCGGCGGGCCGTCCTCGAACACATGGCCCTGATGGCCCTGGCAGCGCTTGCAGTGGTACTCGGTGCGGACCATGAAGAAGCTGCGGTCGGTCTGGGTGCCGAGCGCCTCCGGCAGCGGCTGCCAGAAGCTCGGCCAGCCGGTGCCGGACTCGTACTTGGTCGAACTGTCGAACAGCGGCAGGAAGCATCCGGCACAGCAGTAGGTGCCGTCGCGCTTTTCCTTGTTGAGGGCGCTGGTGCCGGCGCGCTCGGTGCCGTGGTCGCGCAGGATGCGGTACTGCTCGGGGCTGAGCAGGGTCTTCCACTCGGCCGGGGTCTTGGCCAGCGCCGGCGGGGCGGCGGCCTCGGCACCCAGCGCAGCGGCACCGCTGCTGCCAATCAGACCCTGGAGGAAGTTGCGGCGTGTCATCGGTGACTCCGGTAGGCGCCCCGTTCAAACGAGGCGAGTCGTAGACGCCAGTCTGCCGCAGCGGTTCCCCGCCGCGGCGCGGCGATTCGCGGTGGCGCGCCGGCGCCGGTTCGACTGCAGCGGGACAGCCTCAGCGCCGCGCCTCCAGCAATTCCCAGCGGGACAGGGCCAGATCAAGCGCCTGCTGGGCGGCCTCGGCCTCGGCGCGCAGGCGCCCTGCATAAGTCTTATCGGCATAGACCGCCGGATCGGACAGGCGCTGGGCCAGCCCCGCCAGCTGGGCTTCCAGGGCATCGATGCGCGCGGGCAGCTCATCGAGCTCCTTGCGTTCCTTGCCGCTCAGCCCGGGGCCGGCTGCCGGCCGCGGGGCACTGGCCCCTGCCGGGGTCTCCGGGCGCCCGGCGGCGGTGGCCGGCACCGCGGGGCGGTCGCGCGCCACCGGGGCCTGGCGCAGCCAGTCGCTGTAACCGCCCACATAGTCCCCCACCCGCCCCTCGCCCTCGAAGACGAAGCTGCGGCTGACCACATTGTCGAGAAAGGCCCGGTCATGGCTCACCAGCAGCACGGTGCCGCTGTAGTCGATCAGCAGCTCCTCGAGCAGCTCGAGAGTCTCCACATCCAGATCGTTGGTGGGTTCGTCCAGCACCAGCAGATTGGACGGCCGGGCGAACAGGCGCGCCAGCAGCAGGCGGTTGCGCTCGCCACCGGAGAGGCTGCGCACCGGTGAGCGGGCCCGGTCCGGGGTGAACAGGAAGTCCTGCAGATAACCCATCACATGCTTGCGCTGCCCGCCAACCTCGACGGTGTCCTTGCCCTCGCCGAGGTTGTCGACCACCGAGCGGTTCTCGTCGAGGCCGCCGCGCAGCTGGTCGAAGAAGGCGATCTGCAGATTGCTGCCCTCGATCACCTCGCCGCTGGTCGGTGCCAGCTGCCCCAGCAGCAGGCGGATCAGAGTGGTCTTGCCGACGCCGTTGGGGCCGATCAGACCGATCTTGTCGCCGCGCTGCACGGTGGCGGTGAAGCGCCGCACCAGGGTGCGACCGCCGACGGCGTAGTGCAGATCGCGCACCTCCACCACCCGCTTGCCGCTGCGCTCACCCTCGGCGATCTGCATGCTGGCCTTGCCCAGGGCGTTGCGGCGCTCGGCGAACTCGCGGCGCATCTGCTTGAGACGCTCCACCCGTCCCTGGTTGCGGGTGCGCCGGGCCTCGATGCCCTTGCGGATCCACACCTCCTCCTGGGCCAGGCGCTTGTCGAACAGCGCGTTCTCCTGCGCCTCGGCATGGGCGCGCTCGGCCTTGCGGCGCAGGTAGTTGTCGTAATCCCCGGGCCAGCTGGTGAGCCAGCCGCGATCCAGCTCGAGGATGCGGGTGGCCACCGCGCGCAGAAAGGCGCGGTCGTGGGTGACGAACACCACGGCGATGTTCAGGCTGCGCAGAAAGCCTTCCAGCCACTGGATCGAGCTGATGTCGAGGTGGTTGGTGGGCTCGTCAAGCAGCAGCAGATCGGGGGCGCCGACCAGGGCCTGGGCCAGCAGCACGCGACGCTTGAGACCGCCGGAGAGCTGCTCGAAGCGGGCGCTGCCGTCGAGCTCCAGGCGGGAGAGCGTTTCCGCCACCCGGGCATCGAGGCTCCAGCCATCCTCGGCGTCCAGCCGGGTCTGCAGCCGGCCCAGCTCGTCGAGGCGCTCGGGGGCGGTCTCGATCAGGGCGTGATAGCGCGCCAGCACCGCGCCGAGGCTGCCCAGCCCGCGGGCGACGATCTCGAACACCGGCCCGGCCAGGTCGTCCGGCACATCCTGGACCATGCGCGCCACCTTGAGACCCGGGTCATGCACCACCCGGCCCTCTTCCGGCGCCAGACTGCCGTCGAGCAGCCGCAGCAGGGTCGATTTCCCGGCGCCGTTGCGGCCGACCAGACAGACCCGCTCGCCGGGCTCGATGCTCAGATCGGCCTGGTCGAGCAGGACGGTGGAACCCAGCCGCAGGCTGGCGGCACGCAGGGCAATCAGCATCGGACAGGCCGGAACACGGGGCGAACGGGCGCGCACTGTAGCGGTTCGGCCGCCGCGCGCGGAGTAAACTGGCGCGGTTGCCGACGTAGCTCAGCTGGTAGAGCACTCGCCTTGTAAGCGAGCGGTCGCGAGTTCGAATCCCGCCGTCGGCACCAGTGGCGCGGGAACGCGGATTGCACGGGTTGCAGACCCGCCCCGTGCCCTGGACAGCTGCCATGGTCGCCACCCTCTCGCGCCGTTCCCGCTCGTCCGAGGTGACGCCGCAGCGCCTGCTGCAGTCCATCGTCGAGGTCACCGAGCAGAAGGACTGCAAGCGCTTCCGCATCAGCCTCGCCGATACCCTGCGCGAGATGCTGCCGCTGCAGGAGCTGCTGTTCGCCCGCCCGCTGCACGATGGCGACCAGGTGCACTTCCGGGTCGCCCACAGCGAGACCAGCCGGGCGCTGGCCGAGGCCCGTCTGCTGCCCCGGGTCAACGCCGGCGATCCCTCCCTGCTGGGGCCGCAGAATGTGCTGGCGATGATGACCCACGGCTATCACCTGCAGATCGAGGGCAAGACCGCCATCGCCCTGCTGCCGGTGATCCATCGCGACACCCTGCAGGAAGTCCTGCTCGTGCGCGCCGAGGCCATCCCCAACGAGGCACTGACGGTGATGCGCGCCTTCACCCGCCTCTACCGCAACTTCATGGCCCTGATCATCGAGAGCGAGAAGGACCCGCTGACCGGCCTGTTCAACCGCAAGACTCTGGAGGTGCGGCTGGCGGCAATCCTGCGCGAGGCCGGCGAGCTCGGCGGCCAGCAGCCGGCGAGCAAGACCGAGCAGCGCCAGCCGGCACGGCGGCTGCGCAGCTTCCTGATCATCATCGACATCGATCATTTCAAGCGCATCAACGACACCCTCGGCCATCTGTTCGGCGACGAGGTGATCATCCTGGTGACCCGGCTGATGCGCGAGGTGTTCCGCAACGAGGACGCGCTGTTCCGCTACGGCGGCGAGGAGTTCGTGGTGGCGATCCTGGCCGAGGACGAGGCGGGTGCCCGCGCCGCCGCCGAGCGCTTCCGCCAGAAGGTGGCGGCGCACCGCTTCCCCCAGCTCGACCAGGTCACCATCAGCGCCGGCATGGTCGAGTTCCGCGAGGGCGATGTGGCCACCAGCCTGCTCGGCCATGCCGACCAGGCGCTCTACCACGCCAAGCGCAGCGGCCGGAACCGGGTGGTCACCTACGGCGATCTGCTGCGCGAGACCGGCACCGCGGCCGAGCCGGCCTACGGCGGGGTGGTTCTGTTCTAGGCCCCTGTTCCGGCCCCCCTGTTCCAGCCGCCTGTTCCAGCCCCGAGCGGGTCCCGCCCGGGGCGGCCCACCCGCCGGTGGGCCAGGCGCGGCGCTAGCTGTCCTGCAGGAGCAGCCGCAGGCCCTCCAGCACACAGTGCGGGGCGCGCTGCCAGCGCGCCTCCAGCAGCGGCATCAGCTGGGCGGCGTCACCCCCATCCAGCCAGCAGTGGGCCCGGGCCGGCTGATCGGCGGCGATCAGCTCCAGCGCGCCCGCCGCCTGCAGCAACGGCCCCTGACGCACGCAGCTCTCGGTGTCGCGACCCAGCGCGCGGCTG
>DASUDX010000082.1:0-15715 GCA_036275365.1 Nevskiaceae bacterium
GGAGCAGGACGGCAGCCTGGTCTACTGCGCCGCCTACGGACTGCCGGATGCCCGGGCCCGCCAGCAGCGCTTCGGCCGCGGCGAGGGCCTGCCCGGACAGTGCCTGCTCGAGCGCCGGCTGCTGAGCCTGGATCCGGTGCCGGCCCAGCACTTCCAGATCATCTCCGGCCTCGGCAAGGCCCTGCCCCGCTCGATCCTGCTGGTGCCGCTGATCGCCCGCGGCGAGCCGGTGGCAGTGCTGGAGCTGGCCAGCTTCGCCCGTCTCGAAGAGCGCCAGCAGCGCCTGCTGGAAGACCTGCTGCCGGCCACCGCGCTCAGCTGGCAGACCCTGGCGCGCAGCCTGCTCACCCGCGAGCTGCTCGAGGAAACCCAGGCCCAGGCCGAGGAGCTACGCGCCAGCGAGGAGGCCCTGCGCACCCAGCAGGAGGAGCTGCGGGTCACCAACGAGGCCCTGCGCGAGCGCAGCCAGGCGCTGGAGGAACAGGGCCGCCGCCTGCGCAGCTCCGAGGAGGAGCTGCGGCTGCAGGCCCAGGAGCTGCGCATCTCCAACAGCGAGCTGCAGGACGCCCGCGGCGAGCTGGAGCAGAAGGCCGAGGCGCTGGCCCAGGCCAGCCGCTACAAGAGCGAGTTCCTCGCCAACATGTCGCACGAGCTGCGCACCCCGCTCAACTCGCTACTGATCCTGTCGCAGAGCCTCGCCGAGAACGAGGACGGCAACCTCAACGAGGAGCAGATCGAATCGGCCCGCATCATCCGCGACAGCGGCCGCAACCTGCTCAATCTGATCAACGACATCCTCGATCTGTCCAAGGTCGAGGCCGGCAAGATGCAGATCACCCTCGAGGAGGTCAGCCTCGCCGCCCTGCTGCAGCAGATGGAGCGCCAGTTCCGGCCAGTGGCGCGCGAGCGGGCGCTGGAGTTCGTGGTGGAGCGCGCGGCGGATCTGCCCGAGACCCTGCGCAGCGACGGCGCCCGGCTCGGCCAGATCCTCACCAATCTGCTCGGCAATGCCTTCAAGTTCACCCGCCAGGGCCGGGTCAGCCTGCGGGTCGGCCGGCCCGACGCCAGCGAGCGCCTGCCCGCCGGCTGGGTGGCCGAGCAGAGCCTCGCCTTCGAGGTCAGCGACACCGGCATCGGCATCGCCGAGAGCAAGCTCGAACAGGTGTTCCAGGCCTTCGAGCAGGCCGATGCCAGCACCAGCCGCCGCTTCGGTGGCACCGGCCTGGGTCTGTCGATCGTGATCGGCATGGCGCGCCTGCTCGGTGGCGAGGTGCGGGTGCGCTCCCAGCTCGAGGTCGGCTCCACCTTCACCCTGCTGGTGCCGCAGACGCTCGCCGATGCCGTGGCCGAGCCGGTGCTCAGCACCCCGCCCGCCCCCGCACCCCGCCCGGCGCCGGCGGCCCTACCGACCGCGGTGGCCAACCCGCCGGATGCCGACGAGGACGACGACGCGGTGCTGCTGATCGTCGAGGACGACCCGGTGTTCGCCCGCCTGCTCGCCGAGGCGGCGCGCCGCAAGGGCCACGCGACCCGCATCGCCGGCACCGGCCAGGACGCGCTGCGGCTGGCCCGCAGCCTGCGCCTGAGCGGGGTGCTGCTGGATCTGGGCCTGCCCGATATCAGTGGCTGGCAGGTGCTCAGCCAGTTCCAGCAGGACCCGCGGCTGGCCCGGGTACCGGTCCACATCGTCTCGGCCGATGACGAGGCCGCCCAGGGTCTGGATCGCGGCGCGGTGGGCGTGCTGATGAAGCCGGCCACCCGCGAGGGCATCCAGGCCGCGCTGGATCGTCTGCAGGCCCCGGGTACCCATGCGGCCGGCCTGCGCTCACGGGTGCTGCTGGTCGACGACGATTCGATCTCGCGGGCCGCGGTGCGCAAGCTGCTGGCCAGCCAGCCGATCGATCTGGTCGAGGTGGACAGCGGCAGCGCCGGTCTGCAGGCGCTGACCGAGCGCGGCCCCTTCGATGGGCTGATCCTCGATCTCTACCTGCCGGATCTGAGCGGCTTCGACTTCCTCGAACAGGCGGCGCGGCGGCTGCCGCTGCCGCCGGTGGTGATCTACTCGGCGCGTCAGCTCACCGACGAGGAGACCCTGCGGCTGCGCGAGTACACCGAGAGCATCGTCATCAAGGGCTCGCGCTCGCCCGAGCGCCTGCTCGACGAGGCCTCGCTGTTCCTGCACAGCCTCGAGCGCAAGCCGGCGGCCCCGGGCCGGGCGGCGGCCCCCACGGCCCCCGCGGCGCCGGCGGCCGGGCCGGCCGCGGTGGGCCGTCACCCGCCGCAGGAGGACCTGGGCGGCCGCACGGTGCTGGTGGTGGACGATGACATGCGCAACATCTTCGCCCTGTCCAAGGCCCTGCGCAGCCGCGGCCTCAAGGTGGTGATGGCCCAGGACGGCCTGAAGGCACTGAGCCTGCTCGAATCCGGCGAGGCCATCGACCTCGTGCTGATGGACATCATGATGCCGGACATGGATGGCTACGAGACCATGCGCCGCATCCGCGCCCAGCCCCGCTTCGCCAGCCTGCCGATCATCGCGGTGACCGCCAAGGCGATGAAGGGGGACCGCGAGAAGTGCCTGGAGGCGGGCGCCAACGACTACTGCACCAAGCCGGTGGATCTGGACCGGCTGATCTCGCAGATCCGCGTCTGGGTCTGAGCGCGCCGCTCAGACCGCCTTGATCGGCTGGGCCAGGATCCACAGCCCGGCCACGGTGAAGGCCACCATCAGGGCCAGCATCGGCAGCTGCGAGCGGGTGGCGCGCGCCGCGCCGTCGAACTGGCGCAGCGCCTCGTGGTGGGCGGCCACCACGCTCCAGACATGGCCGGCCAGAATCAGCCCCACCTGCACATGCCAGACCACGGCGGTGTCCGGCACGATGCTGCGCTGCAGCCAGTCGGCGGTGCCGAACAGATTCCAGCCCCAGCCGAAGGGATCGGAGACCAGGGCGATGATCTTCACCCCCTGCGATTCGATCAGCGTGTAGTAGTGGGTGATGTGGTAGACCAGCACGATCGGCAGCAGCGAGGGCAGGAAGGCCCGGCGCAGGGGCGCGGCCCGCGCCGCGCCGCCCGCCCAGGCGACCAGCGCGATGCCCAGGGCATAGACCGCCGCATAGAGCAGCGGCGCCAGCCACAGCCCGGCCAGCTGCCAGACCGCGTAGAGCTCGCGCAGCCGCGGGTAGGCCAGCAGCGGGTTGGCGCCTGCCCAGTCCTGCAGGCAGCAGGGGTAGAGCTGCAGCCAGAACAGCTCCACCCAGGGCTGGGCCTCGTGCAGACCGTCATAGGCGGTGGTGGCGAGCATGGCGAGCAGGAACAGGCCCCAGCCGCGCTCGTCGGGCAGCGGCTCGCGCAGGCCTCCGGCCCAGCCGCGCCAGCCCAGCAGCGGCGGTGAGGCCCCGCTCCAGGCGAGCGGCGAGAGCCGCCCCAGCAGGGCGAAGAACGGTCCGAAGGGATCGAGCGTCCGCGCCGTGGCCTCGATGCCGATCAGCGCCGCGCCGAGCAGCATCAGCAGCAGGTGGATCAGCAGGGCCAGGGCCAGGCCGCGCGGGCCGAGGTCGCCAAACAGCTCCACGCTGATCAGCAGCATGAACAGCAGCAGGGCCGGGACAATCCCCAGCCGCGCGCTGAGCCGGGCGAGACGCGCCCCGCCCCGGCCCTGGTGCAGCCCGGGCCACAACCGCGCCAGCCCCTCGGCCAGCAGGCGCCACGGGGCCAGCCGCGGATAGGCGTTGCCCAGCAGCGCCACCGCATAGGCAAAGCCGAGCAGGAACAGGATCCAGAAGAAGGTCATGTTGAAGTTGGCGTAGGGGTCGACATTGCCGAACAGCCCGGTGGCCACGCACAGCGCGAACCCCAGCAGGCTGAATCCCTGCAGCCACCGCCACGGCCGCGCCGGGAAGGGACGCGGCCGGCCCAGGGCCGGGGCTGCCGGGGCCTGGGCGCCGGCCAGCCAGGCAATGGCCCCGAAGGACAGCACCAGACTGGCGCTGGCCGCCCAGGCATAGAGCCAGAACGGCACCGGCAGGGTGTAGATGGTGCCGAAGGAATGCGCGGACGCCGGTGCCGCCGGTACGGTCAGCAGGGCCAGACTGAGCAGGGCGTCGCGTCGCATGGGCGATATTTGCTGGCCGGGTGGCGGGTGGGGACCGGTAGGCTAAGCCCTCCTCCGCTGCCCTGCCCCGCCATGCGCCCTGCCCCTGGCTTTCGCGTCCGCTGGTCCCTGGTCCTCGCCGGCACCCTGCTCGGGCTGGCGGGCTGTGGCAATTCGGGAACGCCGGCCAGCAGCCCGCCGCCGCAGGGCGCGGTGATCCTGGACCGCTACGCCGCCGCCCAGGGCTGCTATGCCCTGCGCTCGGTGGCGAGCGGCCGCTTCCTCGGCGATGCCGGCTCCGGCTATGCCGGTGGCGACGCCACCCTGGCCGAGCGCTTCTTCTTCAAGCCGGCGGCCCTGGGCGAGTACCTGCTCTACGGCCGCGACCGCCAGCTGCTCGCCGCCGACGCGGCCCCGGCCAGCCAGACCCTCGACAGCGTGGACGAGGCCGCGGTGTGGGAGCTGCGAGTGGTGGGCGATGCCACCGCCTATCCCGCCGCACCGCAGTTCGACCGCAAGCCCGCCATCGAGGCGCTGCGTGCCTATCGCGGCTTCGTCGATCCGCTGCCGCGCGGCAGCCGCTTCTGGCTGGCCAGCGCCGATGGTCGCCGGCTGGCTCTGGACAGCGGCGGCGCCCGTCTGGAGGCGGCCAGCGAGAGCAGTGCCCAGCAATTCGAGCTGCAGCTGGCGAGCGACTGCGCGGCGTTTCCGGAAGCCGATACCGACACCCAGGGCCAGACCTTTGCCGGCACCCTGCCGGATGGCCGGGTGCTTGGCTTTGCCGATGTGCACAACCACATCTCCGCCACCACCTTTCTCGGCGGCGCCCACTTCGGCGCGCCCTTCCACCGCTTCGGGGTGCGTCATGCGGTCGGCGACTGCGAGGACGAGCACGGCCCCAACGGCGTGCGCGATGCGGTGGGCGCGCTGCTGGCCGGGGATTTCGACGGCCACGACACCGCCGGCTGGCCGACCTTCCCGGACTGGCCGGCGCCGCGCGCGCTGACCCACGAGGGCACCTACTGGAAGTGGATCGAGCGCGCCTGGATCGCCGGCCTGCGGGTGCTGGTCAACGATCTGGTGGAGAACGAAACGCTCTGCGAGCTGCGGCGCAATGTCAGCGGCAATCCCACCCGCTCCTGCAACGAGATGGCCAATGTGCTGGATCAGATCGGCACGATGTATGCCATGCAGGACTACATCGATGCCCAGTCCGGCGGCCGTGGCGCCGGCTGGTGGCGCATCGTCGAGTCCCCGGCCGAGGCGCGCGCGGTGATCGCCGCCGGCAAGCTGGCGGTGGTGCTGGGCATCGAGAACTCCCATCTGTTCAACTGCAAGCTCACCTACAGCCCCCTGCGCACCGAGCTCGGCGAGGCCGCCAACACGGTGGACTGTGCGATCAGCGAGACCGGCGCGCCCAACGAGGTGGCGACCCAGCTCGCCGAGGTGCTGGCGCTGGGCGTGCGGCAGATCTTCCCGATCCACGAGTTCGACAACGCCCTCGGCGGCAACGGCATCTTCGACACCCTGGTGCTGAATGTCGGCAACCGCTCGGATACCGGCGGCATCCCCGGCGACGAGCTGGCGCTGGTCACCGCCGCCGCCGAGGACCCCGCCCAGGCAGCCGCCCTGGCCGGTCTGGTGGGGGCGGAGACGCCCACCGGCGAGTTCTGGACCACCTACGACTGTCCGCGTCCGGAGGCGCCCACGGTCGGGGGCTATCTGTATGCGCCGGGCGCCAATCTCACCGCCATCCCACCCGGCGGGCTGTGTGCGGATCTCAACTTCGATGGTCGTCCGGGCGGCCCCACCGGCTGCTATCCCAATGATCCGGAGCGCCCGCAGTGCAATGCGCGCTGGCTCACCGACATCGGGCTCTACACCCTGTCCCGGCTGATGGAGAGCGGGGTGATGATCGAGCTCGACCACATGGAGCTGGAGATCAAGAGCCAGACGCTGGATCTGGCCGAGGCGCAGAACCCGGTCTATCCCCTGGTCTCCACCCACAGCGGCCAGGGCGGCATCTCCAATGTGCAGGCGCGGCGGGTGCTGGCGGGCGGCGGCATCGTCTATCCGATCAAGCGCAACAGCCGCATCCATCTCGACACCTGGCAGCGCACCCGCACCCTGTATGCGCAGACCGATCGCCGCCATCCCTTCGCCTACGGCTATGGCGCGGACACCAACGGGCTCGCCACCCAGACCCTGCCGCGCGGCGACATCGAGCCCGGCAAGGAGCTGCGCTATCCCTTCACCTTCTTCAAGGGGCCGGTGTGGGATCAGATCCCGGAGTTCGCCGCGGTGCAGCCGGTGGTCTTCGAGGCCTCCAGCATGGCGGACGCCGAGACCGGCGAGGGCCGGCGCTGGCATCTGGACGAGGACGGTGCCGCCCACTACGGGATGATCGCCGACGCCATCGAGGAGCTGCGCATCGAAGGCGGCGCCGAGCTGATCCGCGACACCTACCTCTCCGCCGAGGTCTATCTGCAGATGTGGGAACGCACCGAGGCGGCCGCCGCGGCGATCCGTCGCCAGGGCCTGCAGGTGCCGGACGGGCTGCTGCGCCAGCCGCCGCCGCCGGAGGGCTGATCCGACCGCGACGGCGGACCCGGTCAGGGACTCAGCCCGAAGCTCGGATGCGGTCCGCGCGGCGGCAGGCTGCCGTCCGCCGGATTGGGCCACTGCTGCGGGACGCGCTGCAGCCGGCTGGCGTCATAGCCCCAGCCGGCGATCAGCCGGCGGTAGCGCTCCAGATCGGCCTCGCTGAACTCGGCGCTGCGCTGGAAGATCCACAGATAGTCGCGCTGGCTGCGGGCGATGATGGCCAGCGAGTAGTCCGGCGCCAGATGGGCGATGCGGTATTCGTAGTCCACCGGCCAGACCAGCGGTGTGCCCGGAATCTGGAAGCGCATCGCCCACAGCGCATTGCCGGTGCCCGGGACCACCCGGGCGGTCGGGGTCATCAGCTTGTGCCGGCCGCCGAAACCGCCCAGGCGGTTGCGGTAGGTGGTGGCGATGCGGCCATCCGGCAGCAGGCTGTAGTTCTCCACCGCGTTGTGCGAGTCGGCGTCGCGCTCGGTGGGGATGTGGGCGACCACGAACCAGTCGCCGGCGTAGCGCTGCAGATCCACCTCGGGCACCAGCGGCACCGTGGACCCCGGCCGCAGCGCCACGCCGGCACAGCCGCCCAGCGCGAGCACCAGGGTGAGAACCAGCCCGAGGCGCCGGCCGCGCCGCGCGGGCCTCACGGTGCCATTTCCGGCCAGCGCTGCGGCACCCGCACGAAGCGCGAGACCTCATAGCCCCAGCTGGCGATCAGCTCGCGGTACCGCTGGAAGCGGGCCTCGTCCATCTCCGGGCGGCGGCTCATCAGCCAGACATAATCGAGCTGGCTGCGGGCGATGATGGTCACCGAGTAGTCCGGCTCCAGATGGGCGATGCGGAACTCGCCCTGGAACGGCCAGACGAACTGCATGCCCCACAGCGCATTGCCGGTCCCCGGCACCACCGTGGCGATCGGCCGGGCGATCTTCACCGGTCCGTCGAAGCCGCCGTCGCGGCGGCGGAAGGTGGTGGCGATGCGCCCATCCGGATTGAGCGCATAGCTCTCCACCGCGTTGTGGGCACCGTGTTCGATGAAGGTGGGAATCACCCCGATCACATACCAGTCGCCCATGAAGCGCTCCAGCTCGACCGGGCCGGCCAGCGGCACCGGCGAGGCGACTCTCGGCGAGGGCAGCGCACACCCCCCGAGCAGGCTGATCAGCAGACCCCATCCCAGCAGCAGACGCAGTGACATCGGCTTCTCCACAGGCACCGCCGCCTTTACGCAGCGGCGCTCAGCGCGGTTGCACCTCGACCACCGCCAGCGCTCGGTGGCGCGGCTGGTGCAGCTCCAGTTCAAAGCGGCCGGCGCGATCGAGTACCCGCGACAGCCGCGCCGGCACCCCGGGCTGCAGGGTCAGGCGCTGGTCGTAGCCGTGCAGATGCAGCTCGTTGGCGGCATCGCTGAGCACCTCGATCTCGAGCGTCTCGCCCTCGCGCCGGCTGATCAGCGCCGGGCCTTCGCGTGTCTCGCCCTGCTCGAGGCGGTAGCGCAGCAGCCCGGCTGACGGTTCTTGATCGAGTGGCTGGGTCGTCACCGGCGCCGGCAGGGTAGACCCTGCCGGGGCTGGCGCGGCCACCGCGGCGGCCGGTGCGGTCGCCGCCGGCCCGGGCGCCGGCCGCAGCTGCCAGAACAGCAGGGCCAGGATCAGGCCCGCGGTGAGCACGGCGAGGCGGCGGATCATCGGTAGCTGAGCAGGGCCGCGTGCTCGCCCTCAAAAGCGCTGTGCTCGTTGAGCGAGGACAGGCGCAGGCCCTGCTGGCCGACCAGCACCTTGGTGATGCCGGCATTGGCCAGCGTCCAGTTGAGCTGGGCCACGCCGGGATCGGGCAGGCCCAGCAGGGCCTGCACCACCGCGCTGATGCAGCCGCCGGAGGTGAACACGAGGCCGGTCTGGCCGCTGCCGAGCCGGGCCGCCGCCCGCTCGGCGGCCGCCGTGCAGCGCTGGGCGAACTGCGGCCAGGTCTCGCGGTAGTCGGCGTCGTGCTCGCCGCTCATCCAGCGCGCCACCGCCTGCCGGAACAGGGCCTGGAAAGCCCGTCGCGGCTCGGGCTCGCGGCGCATGTCGGCGGCCAGCGCGGCGCGATCGGCATAGCGCGGCTGGTAGCGGGCCAGCACTTCCTCGTGGTCGTACTCGCGAAACCCGGGATCGATCTCCAGGCTCAGATCGGTCCGTCCCAGCGCGGCGAGACAGGTCTCGGCGGTCTCCTGGTGGCGGCGCATGCCGCCGGAGAAGGCGAGCGCGGGTCTGATCTGACGCTGCGCCAGCGAGGCGCCCAGCACCTGCGACTGACGAAAGCCGATCTCCGAGAGGGCGTCGTAGTCGGCCTTGCCGAACGAGGCCTGGCCGTGACGGATCAGCAGCAGGCTGCCCATCAGCCGCGCGCCCGCTGCATCACCCGCTGGGCGCGCCAGAGCAGGTAGTTGGCCATCAGCCCGTAGCGGCGGAACGCCGGGTTGCGGGTCTGGCCGTGGTGGTAGCGGTAGTAGATCTGCTGGACGATCACCGCCAGCCGGAACAGGCCGAAGGCCTCGTAGAACGGCCAGTGCGAGGCGCGCAGATTCATCCGCGTCAGGTAGTAGTCGAGCACCTCGTGGCGGGTGAACATGCCGGGCAGATGGGTCGGCTGGCGGCGGATGGCCTGGGCGATGAAGCCATCGCCGGCCTCGGTCCAGTAGGTGATGACATTGGCCAGATCCATCAGCGGATCGCCGATGGTCGCCATCTCCCAGTCGAGCACGCCGATCACCCGGGTGGGATCGGCGGCGTCGAGCACCACATTGTCCAGCCGCCAGTCGTTGTGCACCAGACACAGGCCGGCATCCTCGGGCGCCCGGCTCTTCAGCCAGCGGCGCAGGCGCTTGGCCGGCAGCACATTCCAGGTGCGGGCCTTCTCGAAGCGGTCGCACCAGCCTTCGACCTGGCGGCGGGTGTAGCCAGCCCCCTTGCCGAGGCTCTCCAGCCCGGCGGCGCGTATGTCCACCTGGTGCAGCTCGATCAGCTTGTCGAGAAAGCTCCGGCACAGCTGGCGGGTCTGCTCGCGGCTGAGCTGCACCCCGTCTGGCAGGTTCTTGCGCGGGATGATGCCGGCGATGCGGTCCATCACATAGAACTCGGCGCCGAGCACGCCAGGGTCGGTGCACAGCCCGACCATGGTCGGCACCGCCGGGTAGACCGGCTTGAGCGCCGACTGCACGCGGAACTCGCGGCCCATGTCATGCGCGGACTTGGCCTTGGTCCCGGCCGGCGGGCGGCGCAGGATCAGATCGCGGTTGGCGTACTCCAGGCGGTAGGTCCAGTTCGAGGCGCCGCCGGAGAACTGGGTGATGCGCGGCTCACCCTCCAGCGTCACGCCCTGGCCACGCAGCCAGCCGGTGACGGCGGCGGCATCCAGCTCCTCGCCCGGGCGGACGCTGCCGCCCCGGTCCACCGCCCCGCTCATCGACCATGGCCCCGCTTGGCGAGCTCCACCCGGGCGATCACCCCCTTGTGAACCTCGTCCGGACCGTCGGCCAGCCGCAGCGAGCGGGCCTGGGCGAAGAAGGCGGTCAGCGGCACATCCTGGCTCACGCCCATGCCGCCGTGGATCTGGATCGCCATGTCCACCACCTGCTGCAGCACATTGGGCGCCACCACCTTGATCGCGCTGATCTCGGTGAGCGCACCGAGCGCGCCGACCTTGTCCATCTTCCAGGCCGCGTACAGGGTCAGCAGCCGGGCCTGGTCGATGGCGATGCGCGCCTCGGCCACCCGCTCGCGGTTGCCGCCGAGGTTCATCAGCGGCTTGCCGAAGGCGGTGCGGCTCATGCCGCGGTCGATCATCAGTTCCAGCGCGCGCTCGGCAGCGCCCAGACAGCGCATGCAGTGGTGGATGCGACCCGGGCCGAGCCGGCCCTGGGCGATCTCGAAGCCGCGGCCGGGCCCGGCGATGAAGGCCGACAGCGGCAGGCGCACATCGCGGAACTCCACCTCGCCGTGGCCATGCGGCTCGTCGTACTCGCCGAACACCGGCAGCATGCGCTTGATGGTGACCCCGGGCGTGTCCAGCGGCACCAGCACCATCGAGTGCTGGCTATGGCGGTTGCCGTCCGGATAGGTGCGGCCCATGAAGATGGCGACCTTGGCGCGCGGATCGCCGATGCCACTGGACCACCACTTGCGGCCATTGAGCACCACCTGATCGCCATGGATCTCAGCGGTGGCCTGCATGTTGGTGGCATCCGAGGAGGCCACCTCCGGCTCGGTCATGCAGAACACGCTGCGCACCTCGCCGGCGAGCAGTGGGGTGAGCCAGCGCGCCTTCTGCTCGGGGCTGCCGTACTTCCAGAGCACCTCCATGTTGCCGGTGTCCGGGGCGTTGCAGTTGAAGATTTCCGGGGCCAGCAGGCTGCGCCCGGTGGCCTCGGCGATCGGCGCGTACTCCAGCACCGAAAGGCCGGCCCCCAGCTCCGGATCCGGCAGGAACAGATTCCACAGCCCCTCGGCACGGGCCCTGGCCTTGAGCTGCTCGACCCGCTCGGGAATGGTCCAGCGCCGCCAGTCACCGCCGTTGTGGCGGTCGAGAATCTCGCGCCAATGGGCCTGTTCGACCGGCTCGATGTGCTGCTTCATGAACGCCCGCACGCGCTGCAGATAGTCCTGGGCGCGGGCGCTGGGCTCGAAATGCATGGAGGCTCCGGAGGGTGACGGGGACTGGGGGACTGGATGGCCGGATTATGGCGGCGCGCCTGCCAAGGCGTCTTTTCCTTGCCACAATACCGGCCTGCGGCCGCCCGAAGGGTGCGCCGGTCCTCTTTTCAGGCCCGAGCGGGCAAAGGTTCACATGGAATACTTCGTCAAGAGTGGCAATCCGGAAAAGCAGCGGGTGGCCTGTGTGATCGTCGGCGTCTACGACCGCCGCACGCTCTCGGAGGCCGCCGAGATCCTCGACAAGGTCTCCGACGGGGCGCTCGCCAGCGTGATGCGCCGTGGCGATATCGACGGCAAGCCCGGCCAGACCCTGGTGCTGCACAGCGTGCCGGGCACCTTTGCCGATCGCGTGATGCTGGTCGGCCTCGGCCGCGAGCGCTCCTTCGATGAAGCGGCCTTCCGCAAGGCCAACGCCGCCGCGGCACGCGCCCTGCAGGGCCTGGGGGCGATCGACGCGGTGAGCTATCTCACCCAGCTGCCGGTGCGCGGCCACGATTTCCACTGGAATGTGCAGCAGGCCCTGCTGGCCACCGAGGAGAGCTTCTACCGCTTCGACGAGTGCAAGGGCGCCAAGGCGCGCGAGGAGATCCACCTGCCCAAGCTGGAGCGGCTGACCTTCGATGTGCCGCGCCGCTCCGACCTGCCGGCGGGCGAGGCCGGCATGAGCGAGGCCCTGGCGGTGGCCGCCGGCCAGCGCCTGGCCAAGGACCTCGGCAACCTGCCGGGCAACCGCTGCACGCCGACCTACCTCGCCGAGACCGCCGTCAAGCTGGGCCAGGAGCACGGCTTCAAGACCAAGATCCTGGAAGCCGGCGACTGCGAGAAGCTCGGCATGGCCTCCTTCCTGTCGGTGGCCCGCGGCTCGCGCCAGCCACCCAAGTTCATCGTCATGGAGTACCTGAAGGGGCCCAAGGGCGAGAAGCCGGTGGTGCTGGTCGGCAAGGGGCTGACCTTCGATGCCGGCGGCATCAGCCTCAAGCCCGGGCTGAAGATGGACGAAATGAAGTTCGACATGGGCGGCGGCGGTGCCGTGCTCGGCGCGATGAAGGCGCTGGCCCTGCTCGGCCTGCCGCTCAATGTGGTGGCGCTGATCCCGGCCACCGAGAACCTGCCTGACGGCCAGGCCAACAAGCCCGGCGAC
Organism: Nevskiaceae bacterium; assembly: GCA_036275365.1. Classification (GTDB taxonomy): domain Bacteria; phylum Pseudomonadota; class Gammaproteobacteria; order Nevskiales; family Nevskiaceae; genus DASUDX01. The sequence continues at coordinate 12,530 of DASUDX010000082.1, forward strand.
ATCGTCACCAGCATGGCCGGGATCACCATCGAGATCCTCAACACCGATGCGGAAGGGCGGCTGATCCTCTGCGATGCGCTGACCTATGCCGAGAAGTTCTACGACCCGGCGGTGTGCATCGACATGGCCACCCTCACCGGTGCCTGCGTGATGGCCCTGGGCCAGTTCCCCTCCGGTCTGTTCAGCAATGCCCCGGGTCTGGCCCGGGATCTGCTGGCGGCCGGCGAGCAGATCGGCGATCGCGCCTGGGAGCTGCCGCTGTGGCCGGAGTACGAGGAGAACATCAAGAGCGAGTTCGCCGACATCGCCAACATCGCCACCAAGGGCGAGGGCGCGGGCGCCATCATCGGCGCCAGCTTCCTGCACAAGTTCACCCGCAAGATGAAGTGGGCGCATCTGGACATCGCCGGCACCGCCTGGCTGGGCAAGCGCGCCACCGGCCGCCCGGTGCCGCTGATCACCCAGTATCTGATCAACTACAAGGCCAAGCGCGGCGAGGACTGAGTCCCTCGCCGGCAGCGGCAGACCAACGCGGCAGGGACGCCGGCATCCTGAACTCGTGGAGAACGGTGGCATGGGTCGTCCGGGCGGGTGGTGTCGCGGTGGGGTGAGAGGCGCAGCGCTGGCGCTGGCCCTGGCACCCGGGGCGCTCGGCGCCCAGGGCGCCGGCGAGCCGGTGGGGGCGCTGGTGACGGTGGCCGCCGATGCCAGCCGCCAGCATCTGGCGCGGCTGCCCGATGGCCGGATCCGGGTGGTCTACGAGGCGCCGGACGCCGATGGCAGCGGCATCTGGCTGCGCCGCTACGACGCCGCCGGTGAGCCCCTCGATGGCGCCCCGCTGGCGCTGAACACGGTCACCGCCGGCGCCCAGGAGCGGCCGCGGCTGGCGCTCGCCCCGGATGGGCGCGGCTGGGTGGTCTGGCAATCGCTCAATGTCGATGGCTCCAGCCGCGGCATCGTCGCCCGCCGTCTGGCCGAGGATGGCCGGCCGCTCGGCGAGCCGCTGCTGGTCAATCTCACCACTGATCAGGACCAGACCTTTCCGGATGTCGCCGCCGATGCCCAGGGCGGCGCGCTGATCGCCTGGCAGAGCTTTCTGCAGGATGGCGACAACAACGGCGTCTATGCGCGCCGCTTCGCCGCCGATGGCCAGCCGCTGAGCGGCGAGATCGCCCTGGCCCAGCTCACCGCCGACTCCCAGCAGCAGGCCAGCGTGGCGATGCGCCCGGATGGCCGTGCGCTGGTCGCCTGGACCAGCTTCGCCGTGCCCGGCGGCGCGATCCAGCTGCGCGAGCTGGATGCCAGCGGCACCCCGCTGGGCGACGAGTTCAGCATCGATCCAGCCACCGTCGGCGGTCAGACCGGCGGGGTGGTGGCAATCGGCGCCAACGGCCAGGCCTGGGTGGCCTGGCAGAGCTTCAGCGTCGACAACAGCGGCACCGGCATCGCCGCGCGGACCCGCGCCCCCGCTGGCGGCTTCGACGGCCCGGTGCTGGCGCTCAACGCCAGCGGCGCCGGTAACCAGACCGCACCACAGATCGCGGTCGATGCCGACGGCCGGCTGGCGGCGGTCTGGCAGGATGAGGCCAGCGGTGGCGCCCTCGCCCGCCGCTTCGCGGCCGATGGCCGTCCGCTCACTGAGGAGCAGCCGCTGGCGGCGAGTCTGGCCCGCGCCGCCCTGGCGGTGGATGCCGATGGCGATGGCGTGTACGGCTGGATCGACGCCGGCGGTGCGCGGTTGCAGCGGCTGCTTGGCGCCGAGCCGATCGATCTCGGCCTGGGCGCGGAGACCGATACCGATCCGGTGACGCCGGGATCAGCCCTGCGGGCGCGCTTCACCGTGCGCAACCCGGTGACGCCGCGCGCGCCCAGCGGGGTGGCCGCCATCGATCGCGCCATCGGCGAGGTCCGCGAGCTGCATCTGGATGTCACCCTGCCCGAGGGTGCGCGCTTCCGCAGCGTGCTCGGCAGCGACAGCGGCTGGCGCTGCGAGAGCCCGGTAGGCAGCTTCCTGCATTGCCTGCAGGCCGCGCCTCTGGCGGCCGGTGGCGAGACCACCCTGCAGCTGAATCTCGATGCCCCGCCCACCAGCGGGCTGGCGACGATCGAGGCGCTGATCGAAACCCTGCCGCGCCTGGATCCGGCGGTCGACAACGATCGCGCCGCGCTGACCGTGCGCGTGCAGCCCCCGACGGTGAGCGTGCTCACACCCACGCTGACCCTGCGCGAGGGCGGCGGCAGCGGGGTGCTGGTGCTGGGCATCGCGCCCCCGGCCGGGACGACGGTCAGCATTCCCTTCACCCGCAGCGGCAGCGCCGGCAGCGAGGATGTCACCCTCTCGGCGAGCCCGCTGCAGGTCCCGGCCGGGGCGAGCACGGCACGGCTGGCCGTCAGCGTGCGGGACGATAGCCTCGACGAGCCGCTGGAGACCCTGACCGTGCAGCTGCTGAGCCCGGACGGTGCCGTGCTGGGCAGCCCGGACCAGGCCCAGATCAGTGTCGAGGACAACGACGAGGCTCCGCTGCTGCGCTTCTCCGCCAGCAGCCTCGCCCGCAGCGAGTCGGCCGGCAGCGTCAATCTCCTGCTGCAGCTCTCGGAACCCAGCAGCCAGGAGGTGCGCGTGGCGCTGACGGTGTCCGGCACCGCCACCGCCGGGGTGGACTTCCAGGCGCCCAGTCGGCGCCTGGTGCTGCCCGCCGGCAGCCGCAGCCTCAGCGTGCCGCTGACCCTGATCGACGATGCCCTCGATGAGGCGGACGAAACCGTGGTGCTGAGCCTGAGCAACCCGCGCGGCGCCCAGCTTGGCAGCCCGGCTAGCCTCACCCTGACCCTGCAGGACGACGACCCCAGCCCCAGCCTGCGGCTGCAGCGCAGCAGCCTGAGCCTGGTGGAAGGCGCTGCCGCCGAGACGGTGCAGGTGCGGCTGTCCGAGGCCAGCACCCGCGAGGTGCGCGCCACCCTCGCCGCCGAGGGCAGTGCCAGCGCCAGCGACTACCGACTGGACACCCTGCAGCTGAGCATCCCGCCCGGGGCGCTGGAAGCGGCCTTCACCCTGGAGGCGCTTGCCGACAGCCTCGACGAGGCCGATGAGAGCCTGACCCTGAGCCTGACCGGCCTGGAGAACGCCGTGGCCGGCGTACCGGCGGCGCTGGAGGTGGTGGTGGTGGATGCCACCCCGCCCACCGC